>NZ_JAQZSG010000015.1 GCF_028745515.1 Paenibacillus thermotolerans
TTTGGAACAATGATTGTTCGTTAAACATGCCGTCGTAGAAAAAAAAGGAGCCCGGAGGCTCCCGTCAACATCGCGCATCAACTTAATTCTCTGCGTCCTTCAAGCGCCTTCGACAACGTAATCTCGTCCGCGTATTCCAAATCGCCGCCGACCGGCAAGCCGTGGGCGATACGCGTCACCTTCAGGCCGAACGGCTTGACGAGCCGCGATATATACATGGACGTCGCTTCCCCCTCGATATTCGGGTTCGTCGCCAGAATCAGCTCCTGCACCTCGTCGTTCGCAAGGCGCTTCAGCAGCTCGGCGACTTTGATCTCGTCGGGTCCGATTCCCTCCATAGGGGAAATGGCGCCTTGCAGCACGTGATACATGCCGTTAAACTCCTTCGTCCGCTCCATTGCCGCCAAATCCCGCGGCTCCTGGACGACGCATATGACGGAACGGTCGCGGGTGCGGTCGGAGCAAATCCGGCAAGGGTCCGTATCCGTAATATTGCAGCAGACGGAGCAGTAATGGAGGTTCCGCTTCACGTTCACCAGCGCTTTGGCGAAATCGATCACGTCGTCTTCTTTCATTCGCAGCACGTAGAATGCCAGCCGAGCGGCCGTTTTCGGACCGACGCCGGGCAGACGAGAGAAGGAATCAATCAGTTTGGCTATCGGTTCCGGATAAAACAATGGCGAACGCCCCTTAGAACAGACCCGGGATGTTCATGCCGCCGGTGAATCGTCCCAAATCTTGATTTGCAAGCTCATCCGCTTTCGCAAGCGCATCGTTCACGGCCGTCAGTACGAGATCCTGCAGCATTTCCACGTCCTCCGGATCGACCGCTTCCGGTTTGATCTTAACGTCCAGAAGCTTCTTGTGGCCGCTCATTTGCACCGTGACGACACCGCCGCCGGCCGTTCCTTCGACGGTCTTGTTCTCCAGCTCCTCCTGAGCTTTCATCATTTGCTCCTGCATCTTCTTTACTTGCTTCATCATCTGGTTCATATTGCCGCCCATACCGCCACGCATCATGCCAAATGCACCCCAATCGATTATTTTTTAGGTAAAATGTTACTCTTTCACAACGACGATATTTTCGCCGAACAGCTCAATCGCCTCGTTGATCCATTCTTCCTTGTAGGCTTTACCTTCATCCTGATCCTGCTCAGGGATGAGCTCGAACGCCTCCGCATCGGCAGCCGCGGCTCCCGATTTCCCCGCCGCGGTTTCCGCCGCCGCCTGCCATTCGGAAAGCATCAGCGTGGAGAGCCTGTAATGCTTGCCCAGCAGCTCGCTCATCACGCCTTCGATCAGCTCTCTGTTGGCCGGCTTCTCCGTTGTTTCGCGGTGGATCGTGTTTTTGAACGCGACAAGCACGGTATCTCCCGCAACGGATACGGGCTCCCCGTCAACCAGCCAAGCGTGAACCGTAATTTTGCGTTCCTTGACGCGGCTCAGGACGTCCGCCCACTCGGCGGCGACTTTCTTGAACTCCGCCGAGTCCTTCGCCTCCAAATACGGAACGAGCGCCGCCGGGTTTTTCACCGTGACGCGGGGCGCCGCCTGCGGCCTGGCAGGAGCCGGAGCGGCCGCGGCGCTTTCGGCTGCGCCGGCTCCCGGCGCAGCGACGCCGCGCGCTTCCAGCCGCTCGAGGCGCGCCGCCAGAGCGCGGATCTCCACTGCGAGCCCCGCGTTCGCTTGGCTCGCTCCCGGAGCAGCCGCGGCGGACGCTTGCGCCGTTGCGGCACCGCTTGCGCCTTCTTCCAGGGTGCAAAGCTTGAGCAAGGCAACCTCCAGCATCATCTGCGGCTGTGCGGCATAGCGCATTTCGCCGAGGTAGCCGTTCACGGCGTCGATCATCCGAAACAGCCGATCGTGCCCGATGCTGTCGCAGATGCCGCGCAGCCGCCGCGCCTCCGTCTCCGAAAGCCGTTCGCTAACGACAGGCGAGTCGGGAACGAGCTTGACGAGCAGCAAATCCCGAAGGAAAGACAGAAACCCTTCGAGACACTTGTCCGCACTCTTTCCTTCTCTCATCATCCGGTCTACGAACGTAAGCACGAAGACGACGTCCCGGTCGCGAACGGCTTCCGCGAGCGAGCCGTACTGGTCGAACGCCACGCCGCCGGTCATCTCCACTACGCCGTTGTACGTCACCTTGTTGCCCGTGAACGAAACGGCTTGATCGAGCACGCTGAGCGCATCCCGCATCCCGCCGTCCGACAGCCGGGCGATCAGGGCGAGCGCCTCATCCTCGATCTCGATACCCTCTTCGTTACAGATCCGCTTCATATGCGCCGCCTGCTCCGACGGGCTTACCCGGCGAAAATCGAACCGCTGGCACCGGGAATGGATGGTGGCCGGCACCTTGTGCGGTTCGGTGGTCGCCAGAATAAAGAGCACGTGCTCCGGAGGCTCCTCCAGCGTCTTCAGCAGCGCATTGAACGCTTCCGTCGTGAGCATGTGAACTTCGTCTATGATATATACCTTATATTTCACTTCCGTCGGAGCATATTTCACCTTATCGCGAATATCGCGAATTTCCTCCACTCCGCGGTTGGAGGCTGCATCGAATTCATTCACGTCGATGCAGGCGCCGGATGTAATCCGTTTGCAGGCGCCGCATTCGTTGCACGGCTCCGCCGCCGGTCCCCGCTCGCAGTTTACGGCTTTGGCGAGAATTTTCGCCGTGCTCGTTTTCCCGGTGCCTCTCGGTCCCGTAAATAAATAAGCGTGCGAAAGCCGTCCTTCCCGGAGAGAATTTTGCAGCGTCTGTGTAATATGCCTTTGTCCGACCACGTCCTCGAACGTCTGAGACCGCCAAGCGCGGTACAAGGCCATGCGGGCCATAAAATCCCCTCATATGCTTTCTAATGTTCGGCTTGCAATTAAGTTACACAAAGCCGTGTAACCGTATTATAGCAGTTCCGAACCGAACGAAAAAGCGTTTGCCCTCGATTCGAGCAAACGCTTCTTCCATTTACCTCGTATAAGGAACCGATACGATAAAGGCGGTTCCATAGCCTTTGGAGGAAACCCGGATCGTTCCGCCGATGTCGTGAATAATTCGCTGACATACGGATAACCCGAGCCCGGTGCCCTCCTCCTTCGTCGTAAAGAAAGGATCGAATATTTTATCGATCAGAAACGCCGGAATTCCCGGGCCGGTATCCTGGATTAAAATATTCACCCTTTGATCCTCTTCGTCCAGCTTCTCCGTAATCGTTAATGTGCCGCCGTCTGTCATCGCTTCGATCCCGTTCTTGCAAATATTAATAAACACCTGCTTGAGCAGCTCGCTGTCGGCGACAATATACGGCATGTCGAGGGAGGAGGCGTATTGGACCATCACGTTGTGCAATATCGCCTCATTGTTAATAATCGGCAAAATTTCACGGATGACGGACGCCACGTTTACTTTCGTCAAGGACACGTTGCGCGGCTTGCTGAGCAGCAAAAATTCGTTGACGAGCTCATTGATGCGGTCGATCTCCCCCAGCATAATTTCCGAATATCCGTGCTCCTTTTCCATCCCGTTGTCCCTTAGCGTATTTTTTAAGACTTGCAGAAAGCCCTTGATCGATGTGAGCGGATTTCTAATTTCATGGGCGGTGCCTGCGGCGATTTGCCCGATCATGGCGAGCCGGTCGCTTCGCTGTACTTGCTGTTCAAGCGATCTGAGGTTGGTTACGTCCTTAAACATCACGTAAGCGCCGACCGTTCGGCCCAGCCGGTCCTTCAGCAGGCTCGAATCCAGCAGCAGCTCGAACCGCTCGCGGTTATTCGTCCAAGACACGGCGTAATTTTTCACGACCGCCCCGTCCAAGAGGGATCGCTGGACGAGCCGATGCTCGTACGGAACGCCCGCAAACACTTTGTCCATCGGCTGGTTGAGCACCCGCTCCCGTTCCACCCCAAGAACCCGGCACGCCATATCGCTGATGTCGACCAGCTTGAAGTCCGCGTCGATCAGAATGACGCCCAAATTAATATCTTGAATGAAGGAGCCGGCAAACCGCTGCAGCAGGTTGACTCGGCCGCCGCCGTCAAGATCGTCGATCGTCAGCAAAATACCGAATTCGCGATCCGCTTCAAACACCCGAATCAATGAATAATCCCAATAATGCTCTACGCCGTAGATGTCGGTAATACCCACCTTCTCGGGCGCATTGCCGACGATCAGCTTTTCCAGGGCAGCCGCCGAACGAAATAGAACCGAAATCGAGGAGCCCTCCAGTTCCGCAGCTTCGTAACCGAGCGAAGCCGCGAGTTCCGGCTGAACCTTTAGAATCGTACCGTCGGAAGCGACAAACAGCGAGGTGCATCGGTAAAAACGTTCCAGTTGCTTTTCGAACGAACCGCATGTGATATGCAGCTTCCACTCATTCGTCGTCTCAGGCAAGAAAAGCACCACCTTCGATAAAATCGGCGTCCTTCTCGTTGGTTTATGAATAATTAGCATTCGCTTCATAACGTGCCAATTCCTTCTAATACGACAAAACACTTTGCCCGCAAGGGACAAAGTGTTTGGAGAAACGGTATGTAAAATAAAAAAGGCCAGGTTACCCCCCGGCACATGAGACTTCCTACTTACGGCTGCTTCCTTCCGGACCTGACCGGGTTCATAGGCACCCATTGCGAGGGACCCGACCGAACCTTAGTATAACCGATTGCCGGACGAAGTTCAAGCGGCTCCGGAAATTGGCAATTTCGGCGGTTTAATCGAATCGAATTTCGTAATCGTATCTCGGATTGTTCCCCTTGAGCAGCGAATATACGTCGGACCGAATCGCCTCCGCCTCCTGCGGGGAAATGTCGTCGTCCACATTGATCGTAATAATGGCCGTTGCGCCGTTAATGGCGATATACGATCTCTTGTCGAGCGCCATCTCCCGAAGCGCCTGGCGCATTAGCTGCCGGTCCTTCCGGTACGAATGATGCGACGGATGAGTGCGCAAATTCGGGTTTGAATTGCTTAGCCCCATATATCCGTCCTGCGTATAATGCTGCTGTACATTGTTGCCGGCCGTACAGCCGGATAGCGCAAATATGGAAACCGCCAAGCATCCGATCGTTATGAAGCTGCGGATGTTCATAAGAAAAAGACACCTCCCACGGATATTATCTCCGCAAAAGGTGTCATGCCATGCTTGGAAAATCTTAGATACCGTATTTTTTCTTGAATTTATCCACACGTCCGCCGGCATCGATGAATTTCTGTTTGCCGGTAAAGAACGGATGGCAAACGGAACAAATTTCGACACGAAGGCTCGGCTTAACGGATCCCGTCTCGAACGAGTTGCCGCAAGCGCAAGTAACCGTGGTCACGTGATATTTCGGTTGAATGTCTTGTTTCACGTGGATTCACCTCTTTCCGCCCTGGATCTTGAGTTACTCCTGTCGATCCAGAGTAAAATACATGCGACCGTAATTGTAACATGCATCACAGCCAAAATGCAACTTCCAACTATTGCACGTCTCAAAAAAGAAAATCGCTGTCCGTCAACGGCTCCACGTAAATGGTGCGAATATACCCGTTTCCTTTCTTCGAAAAGAAATCGTGCTGCTTCGTCCTTGTGCTGATACCATTATATACGATCGGGTTAATTTCCTCTTCGGGAAATAAAGGATCCAGCCCCAAATTCATCATTGCCTTGTTGGCATTGTAACGCAAAAACGCTTTCACATCGCAGGCAAGCCCCACATTGGCGTAAAGCTCGTCTGTGTACCGCTCTTCATTGGCGTGCAAATATTGAAGCAGCCCGCGGACCGTCTCTACGGCCGCTTCCCGTTCGCTCGGCTCCAACGCTGCGGACACTTCCTGCGCCAGCATGCCTACGTACAATCCGTGGATACTCTCGTCGCGCAAAATCAGGTCGATAATTTCTCCGCTGCTCGTCATTTTGCCTTGTCCAGCCAAGTACAACGGGTAAAAAAATCCGCTGTAAAACAAGTAGCTTTCAAGCATAACCGATGCGGCCATCGCCAAATACAAATCCTGCCGCGTATGAATGCCGTTATAATATTTCGAAATCGTCTCCGCCTTAATTTGAAGGCGGCTGTTGCTTTCGACCCACGCGAACACGCGGTCGATCTCCTCGCCCGTTGCCAGCGTGGTGAAGATGCTGCTGTACGATTTGGCGTGAATTTGTTCCATCATGCCCATAAAGCCGAGCACCGCTTTACGCTGCAGCCCCTCGGCATGCTCCATAATTTTCGGCATGCCGACCCCTCCTTGGACCGTATCGAGCAAGGTCAACCCGCCGAGCACCTTCATATACAAATCCCGTTCATGCTCATTCAGCGTCAGCCACGACATTTTGTCGTCGGATAGCGGAATTTCTTCATCCGTCCAAAACTGCATAATATTTTGATTCCAAAACGCGATCGAATAATCGTCGTCCGGGCGGTTCCAATTCACCGCTTTCCAAGCGTTCATCCCCGGTCACTCTCCGTTCCCTCATCCCAATATTTTCTTGCGCATTATACGGAGCAGCTGACGCACTCCTCGACGGACAGCCGGTTCGTCCGGGTATAATAGAGCGACTTCAAGCCTTTCCGGGCGGCGTAAATATAATAGCGGGCAAGCTGTCTCGTCGTTACGTCGCTGTTGACATGCAGAACGGTCGATATCCCTTGATCCACATGCTCTTGAATTTCCGCAATCAAGTCGAGCACCTTGAATTGATCCATTTGATAAGCGGACTTATAGTAAAAAAAATTATCAGGGCTTAAATAGGGCATCGGATAATAAGTGGTCGAGTTCGCATAGGTACGGGTTTCGATCGTCTCTACGATCGGCATGACGCTGGACGTTGCGTTCTGTATGTACGATATGCTCTGCGTAGGCGCAACGGCCAGCCGGTAGGCATGATACAGCCCGTGGCGCCGGACGTCCTCCTTCAGTCTGCCCCAGTCCTCCGGGGACGGAATCGCGATGCCCGCGAACAACGATTTCACTTTATCGGTAACCGGACGGTAATCGGTTTCCTCGTATTTGCCGAAATACGAGCCGCTTGCATATGCCGACCGCTCGAAGCCTTCGAACGCGACTCCACGCGTTCTGGCGATGTCCATGCTTTTTTCCAGAGAGTAGTAATTCATCATCATAAAAAAAGTCCGAACGAAATCTTTCGCTTCTTCACTCTCATAGGCGATTTTGTTTTTGGCCAAGTAACCGTGCAAATTCATCGCTCCGAGCCCGACCGAATGCAGCTCGCGATTCGCTTTCGCGACTCCCGGCGCGTTGGCGACGTGCGTCATATCGCTGACCGACGTCAATGCGATCATCCCCTCGTGCACGGATTCCCTCACCTTCTTGCGCTCCATCACATTGACAATGTTCAGGGAAGCCAGGTTACAGCTAATATCTTTGCGAATGCGGTCGGGCTGGCCGTAATCCCCTATTTCCGACGTCTCCTGCAATTGGAATATTTCCGTACACAGATTGGACATCTTGACCGTGCCGACACCTTTAAGCGCATGGGCGCGGTTGGCGTTGCTCTTGTTCATGATGTACGGATAACCCGATTCAAGCTGGACCGCGGCGATTTTGACCAGCATGTCCCGCGCGCTCATTACCGCTTTCTTGCGCACTCGCTCGTCTGCCATTAGCGTGTCGTACATTTCGTCCATATCCATGTCGTCCAAATGCGTTCCGTAGGCCTGCAGCACGCTGTACGGCGCGAACACGTTAAGCGGCTTATTTTCTTCGGCCAGCCGGTAAAACCTGTCCGGGACGATCAGGCCGATCGACAGCGTCTTCAGCCGCGATTTCTCATCGGCGTTAATCTTCTTGCTGTCCAGAAACTCCATGACATCCCAGCCGAAAATGTTGTAATATGCCGCTCCGGACCCTTTGCGCTGTCCCATCTGATCCGCGTAGGAGAATGCGTCCTCCATCAGCTTGAGCACCGGCATAATGCCTTTGGCCGCTCCTTCGACGCCCTTGATCGGTTCCCCGCGTCCGCGCAGCTTGGACAAGTTAACGGCGACGCCGCCCCCGATCTTTGAAAGCTGCATGCAGACGCCGAGTATGTAGTTAATCGAGTTGAGCGAATCGTCCGCTTCGAGCAGGAAACAGGACACCATTTCGCCGCGCCTGCTCTTGCCTGCATTGAGAAATGTCGGCGTTGCCGGCTGCAATCGCTGCTCCATCATCGCCGCGGCCAGCGCCCGCGCCGCAGCCGCATCGCCGCGCCCCAAATACAAAGCCGCGATCGCGACCCGATCCGGATAATGCTCCATGTATAGTGAGCGGTCGTCGCTTTTCATTGCGTAGTCCGCATAAAACTTCGATGCCGCCATGTACGAGGAAAATTCAAAGCCGTAGCTATGCGTCAGCTCGAATATTTCCTCCACCTCGGCCCGAGCGTACCGCTCATAAACATTCTCATAGTAATCATTATCAATCATGTAGCGGACCTTCGCTTCTGTATCGGAAAAGCGAACGCTCTTTCGATATACCTCTTCCATAAACGCCCCGACCGCTTCCTTGTCCTTATCAAGCTGAAAGAACCCGTCGGCGCCTCGTCTCATCAATAAATTGTTAAGCTCAATATGCCGCAACCAAGCTCACCTCCTGCTTAAACCGTTCGACGTCCCGGGCTGTGCCCGCAAGCTCGAATTTTCCTAGCACCGGCACGCCGTATTCGCGTGCAATCCGGTCTGCGCTTCCCGCAAAGTTGTGCCCCCAGTTACGATTTCCGCTTGCCGACACGCCTGCCAGCCATTGATGGTTCCTCCTCAGAAAGGATGCGACCTTCTCGGGAACATGCCCGAAGCCGGTCGTGTAGGTGACAAGCACGAACGGCTCGTCCACAATGATGCTGTCTTCGATTTGCAGCGCCGGCGCATTCAGTTTTTCGACAAACCGGCGTACATTACCCGTCCTAGAATCGTAGACGATTAACAAAACGTTCATCCCCTTCTCCCATACCCGCGAAGAGCCGCGCAAAACAAAAAGACGCATCCGGCTCCATAAAGGGCCGAATGCGCCGATGGCTATGCAAGTTAAATAAGCGTTACTTGCGTCAAGGGCTACGCGGACACCTTCCTGTTCTCCGCAGGTTTTGTGTCAAACAAACGGGCAGGTCTCCTGGCTCGAGGATCAACGTGCTCAGTCCGCCTTCCCGGCTTGTCCTATCGACAATGCCAGTGGCTGGTTGGACTGATACTCCTCTCTTACAGTGGCGGGACCGCGCCGGTTTCTCACCGGACTTCCCTATTAAGCGTGTTTGCCTGTGACGACAAACGCGCACCCGTTTGAACAATATATAGAATGTCGTTACAACTTTATATCAATATATGGTATCTGTCAATCGTTATTGCATTTATTTATTTCGTTGCGCCTTGCCTGCGTTTGTCCGGAGGCACATGCGTGTACGATCCGATTACAACGTCCGGCAGCTCGGATTGAAGAATTTCTATCGCTTGCTTCATGCCGAGCAGCTCGCCCTTCGGCTTCGGTATTAAGGAGAGGTAGCTTTCCGGGTCGATATTCAGATTGCGCATCTGAATGAGCCGAAGCTTCGTCCGTCGGGCGAAACCGATCATCGCCTCAAGCTCCTCCTCCCGGTCCGTCACTCCGGGAAAGATCAAATAGTTGATGGACGTGTATACCCCTTTGTCCGCGGCATAAGCAAGAGATTTCGCCACATTCTCGAGCGTATATCCCCGCGGACGGTAATACGCGTTGTAATGCTCGTCCAGCGCACTGATCGTGCTGACCCGCATCAAATCGAGCCCCGCATCGACGATGGCACGAATGTGATCGGTCAAGCCGGCGTTGGTGTTTATATTGATGTAACCTGTATCGGTATGCTCGCGCACCCGCTTGATCGCTTCCACAATGACGGCCGCCTGCGTCGAAGGCTCGCCCTCGCAGCCTTGGCCGAAGGAAATAATGCTTTCGGGCGTCCGAAGATGCTCCAGCATAATTTGGACGACCTCATCGACTGTCGGCCTGAACTTCAGCCGGGTTTGAGGCGCCGGAAATTCGCTGTCCTCCGGCTGCTCGGAAATGCAGCCGAAGCATCCGGCGTTGCACGCGAAGGAAACCGGGACAGCCCCTTCCCAGCGCTGCAAAAAGGTGTTCGAGGCCGTCAGGCACTCGTAGCCCAAGGCGCAGTTCGACAAGTGCTGATACAGCCGATTGTCCGGATAAGCGGCCGTCAGCCGCTTAACCCCTTCCTCCAACGCATCGACGTCGCAATTCGCGGGATTCCACTTCTCCGGATCGTCGGTTTGCTTCGCGGCCGCATAAAACTGTCCGTCTTTCCATACGACGGCGGTGTATCCGAACAGCGGCAGCGCTTCGGCCCCGGGACGCTTGACGTAGCCCGGCAGCAAGAGCCGTGTAAATCCTTGCGGCAGCAGCGCCCCGACTGCGTAAACGTCTTCTTCGGAGACGCGCTCCATCGCATCGGTCTCCAAGTTGATTCCGAGCGGCCGTGTACCCGGGAGGGAAACGAGCGTAGCGCCTTCCGGCAGCGGAATCAGTTCGTCCTCCATGATTTCGGTGACGACATCACCGTTCCGTCCGAGACCGACATAATCCGGATGATCAAACACGTTGCCTGCTTCGTCGGCATATACCAGACGCATGGTTCTTCCACCTCAAATCATAGCCTTTATCGAATGTTCCGTTACGTACGCGACGGGGAGCTGGCCGGCGTCTTCGTCCGTCTGGCCGCTCCGGCCGCCGTCGTGTTCGAGCCGGAAGCCGTCGAGGTTTCCCCGGAGACAGTCCCGGCAGATGCCGAAGCCGGCTTGCGGGCCGTTCCCGTACCCGTTCCGGAGCTCGCGTTTGCCGTACCCGCGCCCGTTCCGGAGGATGCGCCCGCCGAGGACCCGCTCCGACCGCCCTTCGTTTCGATCGTGGCGAGGAATTCCGCGTTCGTCTTCGTCTCGGCTAATTTTTTCAACAACGCTTCCGTATATTCATGCGAATCCTGCATCGATTTGCGGATCGCCCATACTTTATCCAGCTCTTCCTTGGTAAGCAGCACTTCTTCCCTTCGCGTTCCCGACCTGCGAATGTCCACCGACGGGAAGATGCGCCGTTCGGCCAGCTTGCGGTCGAGGTGCAGCTCCATATTGCCTGTGCCTTTGAACTCTTCGTAGATGACATCGTCCATGCGCGAGCCGGTCTCCACAAGCGCCGTCGCCAAGATCGTCAAGCTGCCGCCCTCTTCCACATTCCGCGCCGCACCGAAAAATCGCTTCGGGCGGTGGAAGGCGGCTGGGTCGATACCGCCGGAAAGCGTGCGTCCCGAAGGCGGAATGACAAGATTGTACGCTCTTGCCAGACGCGTGATGCTGTCCATTAAGATCACGACGTCTTTCTTATGCTCAACGAGCCTCAGCGCGCGCTCCAGCACCAGCTCCGCGACCTTGATATGGTTTTCGGGCAGCTCGTCGAACGTAGACGAGACGACCTCGGCATCAACCGAGCGCTGCATATCGGTTACTTCCTCCGGACGTTCGTCGATCAGCAAAATAAACAGCTTGATGTCCGGATAGTTGTTCGAAATGCTGTTGGCGATCTTCTTGAGAAGGAGCGTCTTGCCGGCCTTCGGCGGCGCGACGATCAATCCGCGCTGTCCAAGCCCTACCGGAGTGAACAAATCCATCAATCGGGTAGACAGGTCGCTTGGGGTTCTTTCCAGAACGATTTTCTTCTGCGGGTAAAGAGGAGTGAGTGCGGGGAAATGCAGCCGTTCGGCTGCGGTTGCAGGATCTTCGCCATTAACCGCTTCCACGTGCAGCAATCCGAAATACCGTTCATTCTCCTTAGGAGGCCTGCACTTTCCGGAGACCAAATCACCCGTCCGCAAATCGAATTTTCGAATTTGCGACGCGGAAATATAAATATCCTCCGCGCTCGGCAAATAGTTGATCGGTCTTAAAAAGCCGAAGCCTTCAGGCAGAATGTCGAGTACGCCTTCCATAAACATGAGTCCGGATTTCTCCGCCTGCGCCCTCAGAATCGAGAAGATGAGTTCCTTCTTTTTCATTTGCCCGTAATACGGAATTTGATGGGATTTCGCAAGCTGATAGAGCTCCGTCAACTTCAGCGCCTCTAGTTCGGCTAAGTTGCGATCCATTTGAATTAACCACCACATTTCTAAGAATAAAAGCGTAAGTTTGCATTCACGCAAAAGATAGCTACTCTACCATCATTGACGAACAATGCTAGATTTATTCGGGCTCCGCCCACACTTCGGCGCCAAGCCCGGCAAGATTAGGAATCAAATGATCGTAGCCCCGCCGAATGAATTCGTACCCGGAAATTTCGGTAACGCCGCCGCTCTTCACCATGAGGCCCGCAATAAAGAGCGCGGCTCCGGCTCGCAAATCGGTCGCCCGGACCTTGGCTTCATTCAATTCGCTTTGTTCGATAATAGCGGAGCGGCCTTCCACGCGGATCTTCGCGCCCATGCGCTGCAGTTCCGGCACATGCTTGAAGCGGCTGTTATAAACGTAATCCGTCAATATGCTGGTACCGCTTGCTCTCGTAAGCAAGCTTGTCATCGGCGATTGAAGATCCGTCGCAAAGCCCGGATAAACCAGCGCTTTCACGTCGATGTTCGAATATTCCGGCTGTCCGACGACACGAATCGATTCGTCCATCTCGTATACATGCGCGCCCATTTCCTGCAGCTTGGCCGACAGCGCCTCCATATGCTTCGGAATCAAATTGTCGACCGTCACGTCGCCGCCCGTAGCGGCGGCAGCGATCATGTAAGTCCCCGCCTGAATCCGGTCGGGTATAATCGAATGCCGGCAGCCTTTCATGCTGTCGACGCCTTCAATGCGAATCGTATCGGTTCCTCCGCCCTTGATCCGGGCGCCCATATTGTTCAACAAAGTGGCAACATCTATGATTTCAGGCTCTTTGGCCGCATTTTCGATAATCGTAACGCCTTTCGCGCGCGAAGCGGCGAGCATAATATTAATTGTCGCCCCTACACTCGCTACATCGAGATAAATCTTTGCGCCTACCAGCTCTTTAGCATGAATATGAATGGCGCCGTGCTCGTTCGTTACACGAGCTCCCAACGCTTCAAAGCCCTTAATATGCTGATCGATCGGACGAGGCTCGAAATTGCAGCCGCCCGGCAAGCCGATAACCGCTTTCCCGAATCGCCCGAGCAACGCCCCCATTAAATAGTACGAAGCTCTAAGCTTCTTGATATTGCCGTTAGGCAGCGGCGTCCAAGTCAATTGGGAAGGATCGATCCGGATTTGGCCGTCCTTATACTGTACCCCTGCTCCAAGCTCTTGCAACAGCTCCGAATAAATTAAAACATCGCTGATTTCAGGCAAATTATCCAGTACGACCGGCGTTTCCGCCAGCAGCGCTGCGGGCAGCAAAGCAACGGCGCTGTTTTTGGCGCCGCTTACGGCGATCGTTCCGCGAAGCGGGCGACCCCCGACTATCATTAACTTCTCAGACATCCGTAACTGTTCCTCCTGACACCATGAAGAAAAAAGAAGAGAGGGAAACCATTCGGCTTTGGGGCGCGAATGAGTTTCCCTTATTGCTGCTTAAGCTTGGTTACTGCTGCCGAACAACTGGATTTTCGAACGGACGACCTCCACCATTGCTTTCTTGGCCGGAGTCAAATATTTGCGGGGATCATACACTTCGGAATTTTTGCCGAGCACCTCGCGGATGGCATCGGTACAAGCGACTTGGTTCTCGGTATTGACGTTGATCTTGCCTACGCCCGCCGCAATCGCTTTGCGGATCGAATCGTCCGGAACCCCGGAACCGCCGTGCAGAACGACCGGAACCGGAATCTTGGAAGCTACGGCTTCAATAATATCGTAATGAATTTTCACTTCGCCTTTATACATACCGTGTGCCGTGCCGACCGCGATCGCAACGCAGTCAACGCCGGTCTCTTCGTAGAAGCGGATCGCTTCTTCCGGCTTAGCCAAGGATGCATTCGCCTCGTCCACGCTGATGTCGTCTTCCACACCGCCGATCGTGCCGAGCTCTCCTTCGACGGAAACGCCCATCGCATGAGCTGCTCGTACGACTTCCTTCGTCAAACGGATGTTCTCTTCGAACGGATAGTGAGATCCGTCAAACATAACCGACGAGAAGCCCGCCCGAATACACTTCATAGCTACTTCAAAGCTGCTTCCGTGATCAAGATGCAGAGCGATCGGCAAGCCGGATTGCTTTGCAGCGGCTTCGGCGATCGCGACAGTGAATTCGATCCCCATGTACTTCAGGGCGCCTTCGCTTACACCGTAGATGAACGGAGACTTTTCTTCCATCGCCGCTTCAACGATGGCTTGAGCAAATTCAAGATTGTTCATGTTGAACTGGCCTACGGCAAATTTATTTTGTCTGGCCTTCGGCAAAAATTCGTTCATTGATACGAGCGGCATGTTGTTCCCTCCTGTGTACGTCCTGCAGACCCCTATCCGCCGACGCTTTATCGAAAAAATTATATCATAAACGCAGCGCAATTGGTATTCGCGGTTGACCGCTTACGTTCTGGCTGCGCTTCGAGGCCCTCTCAGCTCGGCGTTAACGGCCGATCTCAGCTCATCGATGTCGAACGGCTTCGTAAAGTGCATCAATGCCCCCGATTCCGTCGCTTCCTTAATCATATCGAGCTCCCCGTAGGCCGTCATCATGATGACCTTGATCTCCGGGTTGATTTTCTTAATGTGCTTCAATATTTCCAAACCGTCCATTCCCGGAATTTTCATATCCAGCAGCACGAGCTCCGGCGCTTCCTTGTTTACGATATCAAGCGCAAGCTTGCCGTTGGAGGCTTGAAATGTACGGTAACCCTCGCTGCTGAACACCTCGGTCAGCAGCACGCGGATCCCGTTCTGATCATCCACGATTAACACCTTTTTCTTTTCCAAAGGAATCCCTCCTATCTCAGTTACCACAGTAAAACGCCTTCATTTTACCTTATAGCTTCTAGAGACAAGGGGATAATCCTCCTTTTCCGTAAAATATTTGCATGGAAAAAGCCCTTTCCCCACGCCGGAGGAAAGGGCACGGCAACTTATTTTATTGTTGCAGCAGCGCCGCCTTCACGAATTCGCGGAACAGCGGCTGCGGACGGTTCGGCCGGGAAGTGAACTCCGGATGGAATTGCACGGCCAAGAACCAAGGATGATCCGGAACCTCCACCATTTCCACCAGGTGGCCGTCCGGGGACGTGCCGGAAATTTTCATGCCTGCCGCTTCCATCTGTTCGCGGTAAGCATTGTTAAATTCGTACCGGTGTCTGTGGCGCTCGTAAATCAGCTCGTCTTTATAGCATTCGTAAGCAAGCGTTTGTTCGTCAAGCTTGCACGGATACAGCCCCAGACGCATCGTCCCCCCGAGATCTTCGATATCCTTCTGCTCCGGAAGCAGGTCAATGACCGGATGAGGCGTATTCGGGTTAATCTCGGACGAGTTCGCGCCGTTCAAACCGAGCACGTTGCGGGAATATTCAATAACCGCAACCTGCATGCCGAGGCAGATGCCGAAGAACGGAATGCGCTTCTCGCGCGCATAACGAATGGCGGTGATTTTGCCCTCGATGCCCCGGTCTCCGAAGCCGCCTGGCACAAGAATGCCATGTACTCCGCTCAGCAGCTCGTCCACATTGTGGTCGTACACTTCCTCCGCGTTCACCCAGCGAATGTTAACTTCCGTATTGCTGACGATGCCGGCATGGCCGAGCGCCTCCACAATACTGAGGTATGCGTCATGCAGCGCGACGTATTTGCCGACGATGGCGATTTCCGTCGTGCGCTCGAGCGACTTCACGCGGCGAACGAGATCCCGCCATTCGGTCATATCCGCAGGCGCAGCTTCGATGCCCAGATGGCGCAGCACGATGTCGTCCATATGCTGCGCTTGCAGCATCAGCGGCACCTCGTACAGCGTCTCCGCATCGCGGCATTCGATCACCGCATCCGAATCCACGTCGCAAAACTGAGCGATCTTCCGCTTCATGTCGTCCGCAAGCGCCTGCTCCGTGCGGCAAACGATCAGATGCGGCTGGATCCCGATGCTGCGCAGCTCCTTCACGCTGTGCTGCGTCGGCTTCGTCTTCGCTTCGCCGGCCGCGTTCAGGAACGGAATGAGCGTTACATGGATATACATCACGTTCTGGCGGCCGATATCGTTCTTCATTTGACGGATCGCCTCAAGGAACGGCAAACTTTCGATATCGCCGACGGTTCCACCGATCTCCGTAATGACGACGTCCGGCTGCGTTTCCCGACCGGCGCGCAGAATCCGCTCCTTAATCTCATTCGTAATGTGCGGAATGACTTGAACGGTCCCGCCCAAATATTCGCCGCGGCGTTCCTTCGTAATGACGGAGGAATAAATTTTCCCCGTGGTGACGTTGCTGTTCTTGCTCAGGTTAATGTCGATGAAACGCTCGTAATGCCCCAGGTCGAGGTCGGTCTCCGCGCCGTCATCCGTAACGAACACTTCCCCGTGCTGGTACGGGCTCATCGTGCCGGGATCGACATTAATATACGGATCGAATTTCTGGATCGTCACTTTGAGGCCCCGATTTTTCAGAAGCCTGCCCAAGGATGCCGCCGTAATCCCCTTGCCAAGGGACGACACAACGCCTCCGGTCACGAAAATATACTTAGTCATGGCGCTTAATTTCCTCCCTGTTTAATGAGAAACATCTATGGAAGCCGTTCACAGATATATTTCACCGAGAAACGGTCTTACCGTCAGAGGACGGCACAGCCGTTTCTTCTTGACGTTAAAAGAAAAAAAGTGACACCCGTCAGGTGACGGGGCACTTTTTTTGTTCCGTTCTGTTAAAGCCCAAAGGATAGTTTACTCTGTCCTTCAGGGCATGTCAACCCGATATTCGATCGTTGGCCGACGAACCGATTAACGGTCGTCATCCTCTTCGTCGTCCAACAGTTCTTCCTCTTCTTCCGCATCCTCGCCGCCGTCATCATCGAGTTCTTCGTCTTCGTCGATCACATCGTCTTCCGCATCCTCGTCGACGATCTCCTCTTCGACCTCTTCCTCCTCCGCGAAAAATTCGTCGCGGTCCTCATCGATCGAATCGAAGTCTTCGACTTCTCCGTCGCCGTCGTATGCATCGTCTTCTTCGCCGAAAATATCCTCGTCGATATCATCGTCATCTTCGTCGTTAATAATGCGCGGTCTTTTGTTGTTGCCCACACCGCTGTCATCGGCTTTCTCAACCGGATACCAGCGCTTTAGTCCCCAAAGATTGCTGCCGACGCACGCAAAGCGGCCGTCGATATTAATTTCGGTATACACCTGAGCGATGACGTCCATCATCTCTTCATCGGACAGGTTTTTGATTTTGGCGATTTCCTTCATTAAATCCCGGTAATAGAACGGCGTATTGGAAGCCTTTAAAATTTCAAAAGCCAAATCGACCATCGGCATTTCTTGCGCTTGGTCCGGGCTAACCTTCAACGTATACGATTCGCTCACGTTCGGCACTTTCCTTTCGCTCCCTGTGCCAAGCCGCACAGGAAAGTATGTAATACAACTACCCTTTCCATTTTCCCATTTTAGTAAAACCTATTTTCTAGAAAAATGCAACCGGGACGCGGAACACCTTAAATAAAAAGAGAGGGCGAAAGGTTTCCCCTTCGCCTTGACTGTATCCAGTGATGGCAAAATCCCTGTTTGCCACCCTTTGATCGAGAGCGACCGCTCCTAAGGCTATACTATGAAGCTTCGCTTCCGCTCGCCACATTTACGTGCCCAATTATTAAGAAAACGGCGAATGCTCAAGCCTCCTAAGACGGCAAGACATACAATGTGACGAATATCCCGACAAGCTATTCTGTGTAAGGGAGGGTTTGCCCATGGAAGCTTTCGCATTCGCCAAGATGCTCAACCGGTTGCTCTCCCGCTCAAGCGAAAGGTCGGCCAAACGCCATATTATCCGGTTGAACGATCCGTCTCTCTTCCGCGCCGTAAAGAAGGCAATTACGCAGAGCAAAAAAATCTATAAGCGTTTGCGTTATGTACAGCCGCTGCCGCTCATCTCCGCATTCGTTTGCCCCGGATTGCCGAGCCCGCAGCTCCTGGGCAAGTTCGCCGGCAGCGTAACGGTTGAGGAAGATGTCAAAATATCGGTCCACGCCATTGCCGTCCAGGATCCTGAGTCGCTAGTGAGCCCCCGGTTCCGCAAGCCGTTTATTCCGACCGGAATCCGCAAGCTGAGAGTGCCTTCGGTATGGAACCGTTCAATGGGCGACCGCGTAAAAATCGGCGTCATCGATACCGGGGTCGATTTTTTGCATCCCGATCTTCAGCCCGTGCTTGCACGCGGCATCAACTTGATCGCACCGCATACGCTGCCGTTCGACGACAACGGACACGGCACGCATATTTCGGGCACCATCGCCGCTTCGGGACGATGGGGAATGTCGGGCATAGCGCCCCGCGCGACGTTATATCCGGTCAAGGCGTTCGACCATAACGGCTCCGCTTACGTGTCCGACATCATTACCGGCATCGATTGGTGCGTTCAGAACGGCATGAACGTCATCAATATGAGCTTCGGCATGAAAAAACGCAGCGAAGCGATGCTGGAAGCCGTCCGCAACGCCGCGCGCCACGGCGTCGTTATCGTCGCATCGTCCGGCAACGACGGGAAAAGCGCCTTCGTCGACTACCCGGCCCGCTTCCCTCAAACGATCAGCGTCGGAGCGATCGACGGAAACGGAAACATTGCTCCGTTCAGCAATAGAGGTAAGCGGATCGACGTGTATGCGCCCGGTTCCCGGATTATGTCCACCTGGCCGAACCGACGCTATTACGAAATGCACGGCACCTCGATGGCGACCTCTCATGTAACCGGAATCGTCGCATTGCTGTTGTCCGCCAACCCGAAGCTGACGCCTGCGGAGCTGAAGCGGATCGTATCCGCGGCCCAAGTGCCGCTGCCCGGCAAAACAAAAAAGGCCCGGTTACCGGGCCGTATCGACGCGCTGAAGGCGTTTCGGGAAATGAATTCGTAAGCTAGCCGGGCGGACTACATTCTTTCCGGAGCGGAAACGCCGATCAAGCGGAGCGCGTTGGCGATCGTATGCCGAAGGGCGAGCAGCAGCGAAAGCTTGGCCTGCGTTTCCTTCGGATCATCCGTAAGAATTCTTTCGGCTTTATAGTAGCTGTGGAAATCGGATGCAAGCTCGTAGGCATACCGGACGATTTTGTGCGGCGCCAGCGCCAGCGCGGCATCCGCCACCGCCTCCGCAAACTCGCCCATCTTCCGCAGGATATCGTAGGTCGCCTCGGAAGCGAGAGGCGAAAGATCGGCCTCCGCACCGGACGGAACGGAAACGCCGTTCTCGGCCGCTTGGCGGAATATGCTGCAAATTCTGGCATGGGCATACTGAACGTAATACACCGGGTTTTCGTTCGATTGCGATACCGCAAGATCCATGTCGAAATCGAGATGCGTATCCGTGCTCCGCATCGTGAAGAAATAGCGTGTCGCGTCGACGCCGACTTCGTCTATGAGATCCTCCATCGTAACCGCTTTGCCGGTTCTCTTGGACATCTTCACCTTCTCGCCGCCCTGATACAGGCTGACCATCTGGGAGATCAGCACGGTCAGCTTGCCGGGGTCTTCTCCCAGCGCTTCCATGGCCGCTTTCATTCTCGGTACATATCCGTGGTGGTCCGCGCCCCAAATATTGATCATGCGGTCGAAGCCGCGGCGGTATTTATCCAGATGATAGGCAAGGTCCGGCAGCAAGTACGTGTAAGAGCCGTCGTTCTTAATCAAGACGCGGTCCTTATCGTCGCCCATCGGCGTCGTGCGGAGCCACAGCGCGCCTTCCTGCTCGTACACGTGTCCGTGCTTGCGCAGCAAGTCCAGAGCTTCGTCGATTTTGCCGGTTTCATATAAAGAGGTTTCGCTGTACCATCTGTCGAAGCGAACCCGGAACCGTTCCAAATCCCGCTTAATTTTGTTAAGCTCGCGCTCCAAGCCGAAAGCGCGGAAGAACGCGAACCGTTCATGGTCCGGCAAGGAGAGAAGCGAATCGCCTTTCTCCTCCGCCAGCTCGTGCCCGAAGCCGATAATGTCTTCGCCGAAGTAGCCGTCTTCCGGCATCTCTGCTTCCTTGCCCAGCGCCTGGACATATCGGGCCTCGATCGACTTCGCCAAATTGGCGATTTGGTTCCCGGCGTCGTTAATGTAATATTCGCGCTGCACCTCGTAACCCGCGAAATCGAGCACGTTGCACAACGCGTCGCCGACCGCCGCCCCGCGGGCGTGGCCGAGATGCAGGCTGCCTGTCGGGTTGGCGCTGACGAACTCCACCTGCACCTTGCTGCCGCCTCCGGCGTTCGTTCTGCCGAACCGTTCTCCTTGCGCAATCGCTTCCTTCACAATTTCTCTTAAGAACGATTTGTCCAAAAACAGATTAATAAACCCGGGACCTGCGATTTCCGCCCGCTCGATGCCGGCGGCTGAACGGTCCAGCTCCGCAAGCAGCGCTTCCGCAATGGCGCGCGGCGGCTTCTTTGCCAGCCGGGTCAGCTGCATCGCCACGTTCGTCGCCAGATCGCCGTGCGCCTTCTCCTTCGGCACCTCCAGCGTAATTTCCGCTTGCTGTCCGTCCGGCAGCAACCCGGCCTTGCCGATCGCTTGCGCGAAGGCCGCTCTTACTTTCTCCCTCTGCTGCTCTAGTGCGCTCATCTGATTTCTTCATCCTCCTGAACTACCAATCTTAAGCGAAAACGTCCCGCCTGCGCCCCTCCGATGAGAAGCGTATATGTCCATTCCACGTAACCGATCCCGTCCGCCAGCGAAATATCCAGCGTCTTCGTGCTCGTTTCCAGCGGAAACGACGCTTGCGGCGTTTCATAGAATCCCCTTGTAGCGATTCCCGGCACGAAGCGCTGCTCGGAGGTTACCGCCCCGCGGCGGATGACCGTAACGGAGCGGTCCGCGATCTTAATCGTTGTCGTAACCGCGCCATGCTGCTCCGTTGCGGGCTCTTCATAACGGATGTAGGTATGCTGTCCTTTTAAATATACATGGCCCTTCGCTCTGACGGTTTGCCGTTCCCCGTCATGGGCCGTATGCAGGCGTATTTGCACTTGGCGTTTCATCTCATTCATGAAATCAAGTGTACTCAACGGTCGTGCCTTTTGCAACAAAGGGAACAAGTTCTCCTGCACAACAAAAAAAGGACCGCCCCTTCCGTAAGAGCAGTCCTTTTTGCCGTTATTTCAAAAAACCGAGCAGCATCTCTCGAACGAGCTTCGCGGCGACAATCGGCGTTTGCTCCGTCGGATCGTAAATCGGCGCCACTTCAACCAGATCGGCCCCAACCACGTTCGCGCCGCTGCCTGCAATCGCGTGTACGGCAGCCAGCAGCTCCTTGGAGGTAATGCCTCCCGCTTCCGCCGTACCGGTGCCCGGCGCCGCCGAAGGATCGAGCACGTCGATGTCGATCGTCACGTACACCGGCTTTCCGGAAAGCTCCGGGAGTACCTTCTTGATCGGCTCGAGCACGTCGAACGGGTGGAAGTTCACGTTATCGCGAGCCCACTGGAACTCTTCCCGCATGCCCGAACGAATGCCGAACTGGTACACGCGCTTGCCGCCCATCAATTCGGCCGCCTTGCGGATCGGCGTAGAGTGCGACAGCGGCTCGCCTTCATACTGCTCGCGCAAATCCGCATGGGCGTCGATATGAATGAGGCGCAGCTCCGGGTATTTCTTGTACACCTCGCGGATGACCGGCCACGACACCAGATGCTCCCCTCCGAGCCCGATCGGGATTTTGCCGTCGGCCAGAAGCTTGCTCACGTATTCTCCGATAATGTCCAAGCTGCGCGCCGCGTTGCCGAACGGCAGCAGCAGGTCGCCCGCGTCGAAATACCGGATGTCCTCGAGGTGCCGGTCCAAGTACGGACTGTATTCCTCAAGACCGACGGACGATTCGCGGATGCGCGCCGGCCCGAACCGGGAGCCCGGGCGGAAGCTGACCGTATAATCCATCGGCATGCCGTAAATAACGGCTTGCGATGCGGCGTAATCGTCCGAGCTCATAATAAAGACGTTGCCCGAATACGCTTGGTCGAGTCTCATTTCACAAGGTCCTCGACGAATTTCGGCAGCACGAACGCCGCTTTATGCAGCCGAGGAGTGTAGTACTTCGTCTCGAATTCCGGAATGGACGCCTCGTCCACGGCTAGCGGGTCGTGCTTCTTGCTGCCCATCGTGAACGTCCACAGACCGCTCGGGTACGTCGGAATGTTGGCGCAGAACACGCGGACGATCGGGAAAATTTCCTTAACGTCGCGGTTCACGTTGCGGATCAAGTCCGCTTTGAACCAAGGATTGTCCGTCTGGGCGACGAAGATGCCCTCATCCTTAAGCGCTTCGTAGATGCCTTGATAAAAGCCTTTGCTGAACAGCTCGACGGCCGGTCCGACCGGCTCGGTCGAGTCCACCATGATGACATCGTAAGCATTCTTGTGCTTCGCGATGTGCATGAAGCCGTCGTCCACCAGCACCTCGGCGCGCGGGTTGTCCATTTCGCCGGCGATTTCCGGCAAATACTTCTTGGAATATTCGATGACCTTGCCGTCGATGTCGACGAGGACGGCCTTCTCCACCTTCGGGTGCTTCAGCACTTCGCGCAAAACCCCGCCGTCTCCGCCGCCAACGATCAGCACGTGCTTCGGATTCGGGTGCGTCACGAGCGCCGGATGCGCCACCATTTCGTGATATACGAATTCGTCGCGTACCGTTGTCATGACCATGCCGTCCAAGACGAGCATACGGCCCCATTCGACCGTATCGATCATCGCCAAATGTTGAAAATCGGTCTGTTCATCCACGTAAGTTCTCGTAATTTTTGCCGTTATGCCGAAATTTTCGGTCTGTTTTTCCGTAAACCACAGTTCCATATCCGCATCCCTCTTTCATCCATCCGGTTGTTACCGTATTTCAAAATATAAGAAAGTATGAGTTCACACCCATACCTGTCTTATATTTCACCGAGAAACGGTCGACCGTCAAGGGACGGCGCGGCCGTTTCTTCTTGCACAATGTCATTATAGAGAACTGCTAAGAAAATGCAACCAAATGAGGAAAACCTAGAGTATATCGCGGGCCGCATTTTTCCATAATGGGTAGTATGATGCAGGTGTACAGGAGGGCTCTAAATGGAAGAACCGCTGCAAAAACCGAATATGCGAGTGCGGGACGGCTCCGATGATATTCCCCTGCTGCGTTTGATTCGGAGAATCAAGCGTATCGTGGTCTTATTTGTCGCCGTTATTTTATGTGCGGGGATCGGATTTGCCGGTCTCTTGCTCTATTTGCGCACGCAGCCGCTTCCGCAAATGTCCTTCTCTCAGTCCTCGCAGATACTGGACGCCAACGGCGAGCTGATCGACTCGTTTCACGGCGGTCGAAACCGGCATATTGTCAAGCTGGATCAAATTTCGCCGTACATGGTGCAAGCGACGCTGGCGATCGAGGATAAAAGGTTTTATCAGCATTTCGGCTTCGACCCGATCGGCTTGGCTCGCGCGGTATGGATCGACATTAAGACAATGAAGTTTAACCAAGGCGCCAGCACGCTGACGCAGCAGCTCGCCCGGAACTTGTTTTTGTCCCATGAGCGCACCTTTGCCAGAAAAGTGAAGGAGCTCCTGTTTGCGCTGCAGCTCGAGATGGAATATACGAAGAGTGAAATTTTGGCGATGTACTTGAACGAAATTTATTTCGGACACGGCGCTTACGGTATTCAGGCCGCGTCGCAAATGTATTTCGGCAAGGACGCCAAAAATTTGTCGCTGGAAGAAAGCGCACTGCTCGCCGGGGTGATGAAAAGCTGGAAGTATTACTCTCCTTATATGGATTACGACCGAAGCAAGGCCAGGCAGAAGCTGATCTTGGACGCTATGGCCGAGCAGGGCGTTATTAGCGCTTCGGAGGCGGAAGCCGCCTATGCCCGCGAGCTCGCGCTCAAGCCGCTGGAGGATCGGAAGCCTTCATTGGCGCCCTACTTCAGAGATTATGTGAGATCGATCGCCGTTAACGAGCTGGGGATCGACGAGAAGCTGTACGATTCGGGCGGCATTACCGTTTATACGACGCTTGATTTGCGGACGCAGCGGATTGCGGAGGAGACGATGGCCAAATATTTGGACGGCAAAGACGGCCTGCAAGCGGCGCTAGTGTCCATCGATCCGCGCAACGGACATATTCGGGCGATGGTGGGGGGGCGCGATTATGAGGAAAACCAATATAACCGCGTCTTTGCAAAGACACGCCAGCCCGGCTCCTCCTTCAAGCCGATTTTATATTTGACGGCGCTTCAGCAAGAGGGCTTTACGGCGACGACGCGGTTTAAGAGCGAGCCGACCGTCTTTACCTATGATGAGGGCCGCAAAACGTATGCGCCGCAAAACTTCGGCAATCGGTACCCGAACGATTACGTCGATTTGCGGTATGCGATTTCCCGGTCCGACAATATTTATGCGGTCAACACGATTATGCAGGTCGGCGCCGACAAGGTTATCGAAACCGCTCGTAATCTGGGCATAGACAGTCCGATGGAGCCGCTGCCGTCTTTGGCGCTCGGCACGTTTCCCGTCAGTCCGTTCGAAATGGCGTCCGCCTTCGGCACGATCGCCAATCACGGCGTACGCATGGAGCCGATGGCGATATTGAAAATCGTGGATTCGTACGGGCGCACGATATATGAAAACCATATGCAGTCCAAACGCGCCGTCGACGCGCGGTATGCTTATGTGCTCACTCATTTGATGGAGAGCGTGTTTGACGACGGCGGCACCGGGAGCCGAGTGGCGCAGCTGATTAAGCGTCCTGTCGCCGGCAAGACCGGTACGACGAATACGGACGCGTGGATGGTCGGCTTTACGCCTGAGCTGGCGACCGCCGTATGGGTCGGACACGATCAGGGGCGCGAGATCTCGACGGTGGAGGCGCACTCCGCGTCGCCGATTTTCGCCGAGTTTACGGAGCATGCGCTGGAAACGGTGCCGCCGAAGCTGTTCCAAGTGCCGGAAGGCGTGGTAAACGTGTATATCGATCCGCAGACAGGGATGCTCGCTACGGCGGATTGTCCGAATCCGCGGCTCGAATCGTTCATCGAGGGCACCGAGCCTACGGAATATTGCACCGTCCACTCCAGGGATTCCGAGCCGCTGGATCCGGGCGGAGGCGGCGCCGACGAAACGAAACGGAACTGGTGGCAAGATTTGAAGCGTTGGTGGAACAGTTAAACAAAAAAAGGGTTGTGCGCCTGGCTCTCAGTCAGGTGCATAACCCTTTTATTCTTAGCTCCAAAACTTGGTGCTAACTCCACTGTTTTCCGCCGCACGACCGTCTTAGCACCAAAACTTGTTACTAACCCTACTGCTTTCCCGCCGCACAACCATCTTAGCACCAAAACTTGGTACTAACCCTACTGCTGTCCCGCCGCACAACCATCTTAGCACCAAAACTTGGTACTAACCCTGCCACTTTACCGCCGCATGACCGCCTTAGCACCAAAAACTCTCATGTCCATGCGGACACCACCGGGTATGAAAATGTAAAGTATGTTTTAAAGACGGATCTTTCTACGACGATGAGAATGGCAGGTCAAAGGTCGAATCGATTTGGGCTGTGATGACGGTGATACCAGAGCTTCCGGTTCTGCCGATGCTGCCGGTATCGCCGGTTACCACTGCTTCCGAAACTGACGCTAACCGCTTTGGCGCTAACGGAACCGGGTGTCCGCTAATTTTGTCGAAACCGGGTAAAAGGGCTCATTAACGGAACCGAATGTCCGTTAATTCGCTTGAATCTCCGAAAAGTGGCGGTTTTCGGGCGATTAGCGGACAACTTGTTCCGTTAAATCGCAGCTTTTAGGGGTGAGGCGGTTTTTAGCGGACATTTCGTTCCGTTAACTCCGGCGGCGCAAACCGGATAAGGGGGACGCCCCGGCGTTAACACCAAAAGTTGGCGCAAACGCCCCGTGGGCAGCCGGCCCAGCCGGAGCTAGCACCAATATTTTTGAGGAAGCAGGTCTTTTTATGCCGAAAACGTATTCGTGCCTAACCCACACTTAAACCACATTTTCGTATAAACTTGGAAATAACCCTACCACTTTCCCGCCGCACGACCGCCTTAGCTCCAAAACTTGGTGCTAACCCTGCCACTTTACCGCCGCACAACCATCTTAGCACCAAAACTTGGTACTAACCCTGCCACTTTCCCACCGCACAACCGTCTAAGCACCAAAGTTTGGCGCTACCGCGAGCCGCAGCTCTTCCACGCACGCATCAACCTGCCGACAAAGAGCTTACGCCTCCAGCGCCTGCTTCAGCTGCTCGCTGGAGTTCGCCCACATCTCGTCGTTGTACGCTTGCAGGAAGTTTCTCAGCACCGACTTTTCTTCATCGTTGAGCCCTTCCACCATGACGCGGCGCTTCATCGCATAATCCATCCGGTTGACGTGGTCCGCGAGAATTTTCCATCCTCTGCGCGCCTCCGTGTCGATCAGCATCTCGCACGCGGACACGCCCGCATAGCTCGCGCCGGCATCCGGCTTCTTGTCGACGGCGACCCACACAATCCAGCAGCGCCGTCCGTTCGGCACATCCTCTTTATTCGTAGAAAATTTGATGCCGCGCTCGATCTTGCTCTTCGCATGCAGGGCTCCCAAATCGATATAAGCTTCATTCCCGTCGATAATGACGGCCGAAACGTTATTCAAATCGATGGTACCCGCTCCAAAGCTCTCATGTCCTTTATTGCCCACCACGTTGAGTGCGGTTAATTTTTTCTTTCCGATTTCCAAGCTCGCTGCACCTGCACTTTCTCGGCGTTTTTCATATAGCTTCATCATATCACAATTATTTTTCCGCTAAAACTCGCATGCCGCACAATCGATTCCACGTTTTCCCCAAACCGCCGCCGAGGAATAGAAATATTCCTAGACAAGCCGACATATACATGCCTTAGAAGCTTGTCAACGGGGTGAAAACGATGAATCGTATCTGGTTAAAGTACGGCCGATCAGTGCTGCTTCTATTATTTGTTTCGGCTGTCCTAGTTACAGTGTGGACGGGCGGGCAGGCTCCGTCCGCCTTCGACGCTTCCTCAGCGGCGGATGATTCCGCCCCGGGGAAAGGAGGCAAGTCCGCAACAAAGCAAGGGACGGTGTCCAGGACCAAGTCGCCGCAAGCGCAAGCCTCCCAGCCCAAGGGCTCGCCGGAGCCCCCCGCTCCCGAGAAGCCCAAAGCGCCCGATCCTCTAAGCCAGCGCATCGTCGAATATCATATCGGCGTTCAGCTGAACGCGGAGGATAAACGGCTGGTCGGGAATCAAACCGTCACTTGGCGCAACCCGGGCAGGCAGTCTGTGCAGGAGCTTTATTTCCACCTTTACCCGAACGCGTTCGAGTCCAAGCAGTCTACGTTTAATCGCGAATCGGGGGGCAAGCTGCGCAACGACTCGGCGAACGGCGACAGCTTCGGAAGCATGAACGTCGTCTACATCAAAACGGCGGAAGGCTTAGACCTCACCCACAGGATGCAATTCGTGCAGCCGGACGACGGCAACAAGACCGACCGCACATTGGTGAAGGTAAGGCTCCCCAAGCCCGTTTCGCCCAATGACACCGTCACGCTAAAAATGGGGTTCGAAGTAAAGCTCCCCCAAGTGTTCGCCCGCATGGGATACTCCGGCAACTTCATTATGGCCGGGCAGTGGTTCCCCAAGGTCGCGGTCTATGAGCCCTCCGGCACTCGCGGCCGGACGGAGGAGGGCTGGAACGCGCATCAGTATCACGGAAACTCCGAATTTTATTCGGACTTCGGCATTTATAATGTAAAAATTCAAGTTCCGGCGCAATATACCGTCGCAGCCACCGGCTTCCCGCCGAAGCCGGCAACGATCGACAAGAAGTCCGGAATGAAGACGTACCGGTTTTACGCCGACGACGTTCACGACTTCGCTTGGGCGGCCTCGCCCGATTTCGTCTATGCGGAGGACTCGTTCTCGGCGCCCAATGTTCCCGGCATCAAAATCAAATTATATCTCGACCCTAAGCACACCGATCTAAAAGAGCGCTATATGTACGCCGTCAAAAAGTCTCTCGAAAGCTACAGCGCATGGTACGGAAAATACCCATACAGCACGCTGTCGGTCGTCGTTCCTCCCGAAGGCGCAGGCGGCGCAGGCGGCATGGAGTATCCGACGCTGATTACGACTTGGGCCGCAGATTCGGCCGATATGGACTTCGAGCTAGAGCGCGTCATCGCTCACGAAATCGGCCACCAGTACTGGTACGGCATGGTGGCGAGCAACGAGTTCGAGGAGGCGTGGCTCGACGAAGCCTTCACCTCGTATGCCGAAGACAAAGTGATGGAGGCCGAGTACGGCGTGCAGCCGAACACGTTGATCGAAGCAATCTATATGACAAATCCGGCCTCGTTAACGAGCTTTGCGTGGAATTACAAAAACCACGACCATTATGCGGACAATGTGTATATCCGCGGAAAGCTGGTATTGCTGGCCATCGAGAAGGAGATCGGCGCGAAGCAGATGAAGCGGGTGCTGAAAACGTATTTCGAGCGTTGGAAATTCCGCCACCCGTCGACCGGCGATTTTCAGAAGGTATTGGAAAATGTCACGAAGCGCAGCTGGGATTCGTTCTTCGACCAGTTCGTTTACGGAGACTTGATGGTGGATTACTCCGTCGACCGGATCGACGAGAAGAAAGTCCGTACCGGCGATAAAACAGGCTACGAATATCGCATTCAAGTGTCCAGCCTCAGCGGGAAGCACGGCCCGGTCAACGTCCGCTTCCGGTTCGAGGACGGCTCGACCGTAAACCAACAATGGAAGGGCGACGAGAAAAGCACCGTATTTACGCTCCCGCCTTCGGCCACCAAGCTTCGATGGGTTTCCGTCGACCCGGGTTACGATTCCGTGCTGGAGCATAAGCGCATTAACAATTTCATGAAAACCGATGTCAACGACAAAACGGAAGCCAGGTTCAACCTGGGGGCGTCCAAATTCATTGAAGCGATCGTAGGGGCGTTCGCGTGGTAATCGGAGCGGAGGTGATGAGTACGATGTGGTCATTCGCACGCAGCGGCTGGAACGCCGCGCGCAAAAGCTGGTTTCTGCTGTTCCTGCTGTTTATTTACCAATATATATGGGGCTTCGTATTGTTCAAATACGTCAAGGACACCGTCGTTCCCCTGCTTCATCGCTACCCCGGAGAAGAGCTCTCCGGGGCGGCGAACCGGCTGTTTTGGCTCGAAGCGCAGTTTCAATTGACCAAAACCGACGCAATTATGCCGTTCGTATGGGCTTTCGGGCTGTTCGTCCTCGCCCGGATGGTGCTGACGCCGCTCATTAACGGAGGCATCTATAATACGCTTCACCAAGGCACCGGCTCGAGGCCGCGCACATCCTTCATTCAAGGCGTGAAGCGATACGCGAAGCCGTTCCTGCTGCTCTACTTGATCCAGACCGTATTGACGTTCGCTCCGTTGTTTTGGCTCGTTCCCCATGCCATCGGCGCCGTCAATGCCGCCAAGGATTTGCAAGGCATGGCGATCGCCCTTGTTCCTTACGCTGCCGGATGGCTTGCCTACCAAAGCGTTCTGGAGCTGGCTTTCATGCACGCCGGCTTCGGCATCGTCTCCGAAAACAAGGTATGGCCGTCGCTCGGCGGGTTTCTCCGCCGCTTGCTTCCGATTATAGGGGTGGCGCTGATCGTCTTCGGCATTACGGGCGGCATCGGATTGCTTACGGCCGCCGCCTCTCTATGGTGGGCCGGCTTTCTTGCCGTACTGATTCATCAGGCGTATCCGCTGGTGAAAGCATTGTTTAAGCTGTGGGGCATCGCCTCGCAATACCATCTGTGGGCTTCGAAGTAAGCTGCACAACCAAGGCCGCCATAACCGGGCGGCCTTTCTTTACTCATTCATCAACTTCACATAATACGTTCGATGCCTCGGGCCGTCGAACTCGCAGAAATAAATTCCCTGCCATCTGCCAAGTACGAGATTCCCCTCATGAATAATAACGGTTTGAGAGGTGCCTACTGTACTTGCTTTTAGATGGGAAGCGGTGTTCCCTTCCATATGACGGTATTTGGGATGCTGCCATGGATATACTTCATCCAGTCTCATGAGCATATCGCGGACTACGTCGGGGTCTGCGTTTTCGTTTATTGTGATGCCTGCCGTAGTATGAGGACAGTACACCACAGCCAATCCATGCCTTATTTTTTCTTGGCGAACGACCTCGGCCACGTCAGCCGTAATATCGATCATTTCGTCTCTCTTTGAGGTTTGTAACGTCATTTTGCGGATCATGTGCGTCTCCACCTTCACCATGGTTTTGTGTATCACGTTTTGTCCATTTATTATGTTACCTTCGCGCTTCGCTTTGCACAATTTGCCCAATAACCCGACTCCACTATTATGGCAAAAGGATGTCTATGTTCTGGCGCGATTTGGTCATATTTTCAGGAATTTGGGTTTGCCGAATGACGGGATGGCAAATCTATGTTCAAAACCTGTTCTTTCCATGGCCGATTATGAACACACTTTTTCCATAATGTTTGGAGCCAACGGAATTTCAGCGGAATTATGGAAAGAAGGCAACACTTTATGAACATACTTTTGTCAAAGTGCTGCGCGGAGAAAGATGTTGCTGCGGTATCGCCCGTTCGGATGATCCAATACCCGCCCATAAATTGCTCGATCGTCCAGCCTAACAGTTCCCCGTAAAGTTTCGATTCCATCATAGCACCGGCATCTCCATACACCATTCCCCATACACCATTCCCCATTCCCCATCACCCATTCCCTCAACTATATAAAAAATGGTTATCGCAATGAGATTTTACCTACAACGATCGCAGTAAGCTTCTCCTAGTTTGCGCAGTTCGCCTGCGACCTCCGGTACCCCTCTAAAAAATTCAAAATCTCAGGGGCCCCCTCAATGCCGGAAAGAAAGCTCCTCCTCCGTTACATCCCAAAAAAATTCGGCGCACAGACATAGTACGAACCGTCGGGGGCCGGCGGGATCCGGAACTCCCCTTCGCCGAACAACGTCCGAGCGGAATCGGCTTAGGAAATAAGGCCGCGCATGATACCACTCGAAGCCGGCATCAATCGACACGGTTCCTTGCGCCCCTTCCGGCAATTTTGGTCCTTCTGCCGCTAGCGCAAGGCGCCGAGCATGGTAAACTCTAAGCTGTGCAATGCATTCCTCCACGCAGGAGCGGAACCGGTTCGGCGGCACGTCGACAACTTGCGCGAATCGGCTCGAAAATGTGCCGAAGTTGCGTCGGCCTGAAATCGCTGTCATCCTTGTCCCTCCCAGTCCGGCTCTATCATACTAGCAATCATGGAGTTATCCGCCTCTTTTTTCCACGCGCCGTTTCTTTCAATCTATCAGAGAATAATTTGTTAGTAGAAGGAGGAATTCGTAGGATCATGTCGAATGATTAGTATTGGACATTAACAAGCGCGCCTAAATATTCGGGCATTCAGAGGCTCGAATTACGGGGGAACCAATTTTTGGGTGAATTGATCTCGCTTCAGAGGGATCATAGGGAACCTTCAACCGAACCCTTAAGCTAACCTCGTCGGCGTCGGAAGGAGTTTACCAATTGAAAAAGACTGCTATTGCACTGCTTGCAGCCGGAATCGCTTTCGGCTCCATGGCCGGTACGGCTATGGCCGCGACTAAGCTCGAAACCGCGGTCGACAAACTGCTGGGCATCGACTACCGCTACGGCGGAACGACAACGGCTGGCTTCGATTGCTCCGGATTTACTTCGTATGTATTCGAGAAATTCGGAATCGAGCTTCCGCGCACGTCGAAAGATCAAGCGAATGCCGGATTTAAGGTGGCACGCGACGAGCTGCGTCCCGGGGACCTCGTATTCTTCAATACGGACGGCAAAGGGATTTCTCATGTAGGCATTTACATGGGCGACGGCAAATTCGCGCACTCCTCCAGCAAGTATGGTGTGAAAATCAGCGAATTGAGCGAGGCGTACTATTCGAAGCGCTATGTTACCGCAAGACGGATTTTAGGCGGCGACAATTACATCAATATCGCGACGGAAGCGCCGAAGCAAGAAGCTGCGCAGCCGGCCCAAGCCGAAGCGAAGGCTGCGGCGGAGACTACGGCTGAGCCTGTCATTGTTGACCCGGCGGTAGACCCGGTTGCGGCTTATACGGAGCAATCGCTGCTTGAATCCGAGGACGAAGAAACGGCTGCATTAGCGCGTGCGTTTGCCGCCATCATGTCCTCTGCACAATCGAATTAATACGCACCTCTGCGGCCCTGGAAGACGCTCGGACGAGCGCTTCCGGGGTTTCCTTTTTCCTTACCGAAAAAACCGGACCGCCGTCAATTCGGCAGCCCGGTCTTTTCACTTTAGTAGATTCGGTTACCCCACTCTTTGTACAAACTTTCAATGTCCACCGCTCTTAAAGCTTTGCTCCAAATTTTCACATAGCCGATTTTGCCGGTCATATAGGAGCGCGCGCCGTCATCCACCTCAGGGTCGACGCCGATGGTCAAGTCCACGATCATCGCCTGGGCAATGGAGCCGTCCTTCACTTTGGAAGCGACCTTCTTGCCGTCCATGTACAGCACCGCCTCGTGGCCGTCAAACGTAAGCGCCGCATGATAGATCGTGTCTTTCTTCAGTTCCTTGCTCTCGAGTACGACATACTCCGCGGATTCGCCGTCATCGCTCTCGATGTAAAGCCAACCCTCAAGCTTCTTGGTAACCGGGTTGAATTCGAGCGCGTAGTCGGAAGTCTGCGTCTTCGCAACGATGTCCTGCGTTCCGTCCAACGTGCCTAACGAGAAGACGGAAGCGATCGTAATTTTCGCCGGACTCAAGCTTTCCTTGTCTTTGATGCGGATATACGATTTGCCGTCAAGCACAAGCACTTTCTTCTTGAATGCTTTGTCCTGCACGACCGTCGGCTTGCCGACCGCTTTCCCGTCGTTCTTTCCCTTGGAGGAATCCTTCGTTGCGGATTCTTCGAACGTATAGTTGATAAGATCCGGATTGAACGCCGATTTTTTGGCTTTCGTCGTTGATGTCGACCCGCCTTTCGTTGATGTGGTGCCCGCTGCAAGCGCCGGCGCGGAGAATGCCAGCGTCGCGGCCATAGCGATCAATAGTAAAGATTTCACCTTCATAGTGCTTCCTCTTCCTTTCGGTTATGTTTTATTTTGACGCTTTCTTTACCTTGTGTGCGCTGTAAAGCGCGATTACCTGTTCTTGAGTGAACGCCTCGCTGTAAATTTGGACGAGCGATATTTTGCCGTTCAGAAAGCTTCGTCCTTGATGCTCCGGCTCCGGGTCGGCTCCGATCGCCAGATCGACAGGATCGCCCGCTCGGGAGATGTCCCCTTCCGCTTTCTTGGAGTCGACCTTCTCCCCGTTCAAATAAATGGCGCTCTCCTTGCCGTCGAACGTTGCGACGACGTGATACACCTGATTCGCCTTCAGCTCCGGCGTGCTGACGACCACATAAGCGCCTTCTCCTGCGCCCTTCACGTAAATCCAAGATTCGAGCTTCTTTGTGCCCGGATTATACTCCAAGCCGTAGTCGGAGTTTTGATTTTTCGCAACGATGTCCTGTACCGCGTCGAGCGTCGAGAGAGAGAACTGGGCCGCCATCGTTACATGCTTCACCCGCTGCGTCTCGTTATCCGGAATGTTGATATAGGACGAGTTGCCGTCAAGCACGAGCACGTTTTTGCCGAACGCTTCATCATATTGCACCTTCGGCGTTCCGACGGCCGTTCCCGTATTGTTCGCCGCGGAAAAATCTTCGGTTGCGGAAACGGCGAAGTCGTAATCGATCACATCGGCGGCACCGTATAGACCTTTATATGCATATTCCGCTTCAATCGACGTAAGCGCTTTGTCGTATATTTTGACGAAGCCGATCTTGCCCTTCATCAAACTTCTCGCCTTACGCTCCGGCTCCGGATCGGCGCCGATGGCAAGGTCTACCGGGTCTCCCGCTTGGGAAATTTCGCCCTCCGCTTTCTTCGCCCCTACCTTCTTCCCGTTTAAGTACATGACGCTTTCTTTCCCGTCGAAGGCGGAAATCACGTGATACACCTTGTTTGCCTGCAGCTCCGGCGTCTCGACGACCACATAGGCGCCTGTCTCTCCGTTTTTCACGTAGATCCAAGATTCCAGCTTCTTCGTATCAGGATTGTACTCGAGCCCGTAATCGGACGATTGATTTTTGGCGACAATGTCCTGCACGCCGTCCAGCGTGGCCAAGGAAAATTGAGCCTCCATCGTAACCTGCTTCACGCGCTGCGTCTGATTGTCCGGTATGTTGATATACGATTCTCCGTCCAGCACCAATACGTTCTTGCCGAACGCCTCATCGTACGCCACCTTCGGATGGCCCACCGCCGTGCCTTGATTGTCCGCCGGTGACCGGTCGAGCGTAGCCGATCTTGCGAAATCATAATAAAGCACATTCGGCTGCGGCAGCTCCTTCGGCGCTTCTGCCCTCGGCTCCTCCGCCGGAGTATCGTTGTAGCTCGGAACAGTGGCGTTCGGATCGGCTGCGATCGGGAACTGAATCGTATACTGCGCTTCCTTGATCCATTCCTGCTTGTTGAAATCGCGCCCCTTGATAACCACTTTGTCCTTGTAAACCTCTACATACAAGCCTTCGCTCGGCTTCGTTCCGGCCGGCTTGTCTTCGGCGTTGTACGGCTGGCGAACGGAAGAGGAATCCGCCATCGTAAACTTGCCGCGTATAAATTGATTCTCAATGTTCAGCTTCCAGTGGGTATGCCCGCTGAAGAAGACGACTTGCGGATATGGGCTCAAAATTTCGGCAAGCTCTTTATACTGCACGACCGGCCGCTTGTTGCTTTCGGAGTTGGTCGCGGCGAACGTTTGCGGCAGCGGCTGATGCAGGAATATAAAGATCGGCTTATGGTTCGACGCGCTGATGGCGACCGTCTTCTTCAGCCAATCCAGCTGTTCTTGGGATAAATAAGCGTCTTCGCCTTGGGTAGGATCGTCTTGGCGGTATTTCTCCGAGCCCAAGAAAATAAAGTGATATCCTTTAATCCAAGTATCGTGGTACAACCGCTTGTTTCCGGTATATTTAAAGAAGCGTTCGATGGACATTTGCTCCGTTTCGCCGTTCGGAAAGGTGTCCATGTTCATTTGGCCGGATTTGTCGTACCAAGCTTTATAAAATTCGTGATTTCCGATCGTAGTGTACACTTTGGCCGGATGAGGATTGTCCTTCAGCACTTTCTGATAGGACAAATAGTCCTCTTCTCTGCCGGTAACGGTCAAATCGCCGTTAATCACGAGCGCATCCGACTTCGGATTGATGGCATACAGATCTTTCAGAGCAGCCGCGAACTTCCGTTCGGAAATGACATCCCCCTTCTGTATGTGAATATCGCTGATGACCGGGAACGCAATCGCCGGCTTTGCCGCCGCCGCATTGGCGTTATTTGCGGAGGACGCCGTGCCGGCTGTGCCTGCCCCTCCGGCCGCCCATGCCGGAACGGTTAACGATAATAAGAGAGAAAGCGTTACAAGTGCGGCAAACCATTTCGAGCGCATCGACTTCATCCCTTTACTTTTCAATTTTGAATTTAGAGGTATCGCGAACGAATTCGGCCTGTTCCACCCATTGCCTCGTGTCGTGGCGCCGTCCTTTGATCGTTACGATATCCCCTTCAACCTCGACGAACAAGCTCTCGCTGTTCGGTCCTTCGATCGGCTGGTTCGCTTCGTTATAAGGCCGGAAGACGGAGGATGAGCCGACCATCGCGAAACCCTCTTCCTTATATAGATCCTTGCTGATTAATTCGAAGTGGGTGTGCCCCGAGAAATAAATGACCTCCGGATATTTCTCAAGCAGCTGTCTCAGCTCTTGATGCTGGACGACACCCATGTCGTACCAGCTGCCCGCAATCGTTGCCGGAAGCTGCTGATGAAGAAATACAAAGATCGGCTTCGGATGTTCGGCGTCCCGCTTCTCGGCCAGCTTATCCTCCAGCCAGCTTAACTGGGCTTCCGACAAATACGCGTCTTCCATCGACTCCGGGTCTTTATCCCTGTATTGCTCACCCCCTAAAAAGATGAAATGGTATCCATTAACCCAAGCGTCTCTGTACACCTGCTCCAGCTTCATGGAAGCTTTAAACAGATCTACCGCTTGTTCGGAGGTCCACCCGTTCGGGAACGTATCGGCGCTCCAGTTGCGGTCTTTGTCGTACCACATTTTGTAGAACTCGTGATTTCCGATCGTCGCGTAAACCGGCGGCAGCTCATATTCGCCCATAATACCGTTGAGCGTTTGATAGTCTTCTTCAAAGCCATCGGTCAGGTCGCCGTTGATGACCATCAGATCTTGCTTTTCCATCGTTTGATAGTCGTCAAGCGCCGCTCTGAATTTGTCTTGGGATTCCTTATCCCACGCTTGCACGTGAATATCGGACATCACTGCGAATCGAATCGGGCCCACCTCCTTCTGCGCGAAGCCCGGCAACGAACAGCCTTGAAAAAAGACCGCCATCCCCAAAAAATGAATAGCTGTAAGCGCTTTAGCAATAGATGACTGCCTCACATCCGACCTCCCTTGATCCGGAACGATTAAGATTGTTAAGATTTTGTAAATTTTTTCTTTGCATGCAGAACTATATCACGGAATAAATATTTCCGCCATATTTTTTTGCGTGGATGGATATATTTTTTAAACGGTAATTTACAACCCCGAAATGTTCTATTATCTTTAAATTGGTTTCTTCTATAAAAATCATATTAGGAGGGTCCGCCCTTGCCGCAAAATCGCTTAATACAAAACATACGAAGCTTTTTGATCGGTATGACCGCGGTTTTTACGCTGCTGGCCGTTTCCCCGCCCGGGGTATTCGCACATGCGGCAACTTTCGTGGTTTCGGACTTTTCGACACCCGAGCCGAATATCGTCAGGCTGGTGCTGCGCGTTGACGAGAAGACAATTATGGAGGTCGCCGCCGAAGCCGACCGGAACGGAGACGGGGTCATTGATGCGGACGAGTTGAAAACCGGATACGAATCGATCATCCACCCCTACCTGTCTAAAAGGATCACGGTCAGCAACAACGGCGAAGCGCTCTCGATGGTTGCCGTCAAGCAAGAGTTACCGAACCCGAACGTGCTTCGGTTCGAGTTCGATTTTCCGTCGGAGCAGCCGATCGAGCAGCTTTCGATCGGTTACGATGCGTTCTTTGAGGTCGCTCCGGACCACACGAATATTGCGGCGTTCCGTATCGGTGAGGAACAATCTTTCCAGCACTTGTTTTCCGGCGATAACAAAGTATGGACCGGCCGACTCGGCGAAGCCCCCTTAGTGGCGGAGACCGTCGTGCAATTTGTGCTTCTCGGCATCGAGCATATTTTGACCGGCTACGACCATCTGCTGTTTCTGTTTGCGCTTCTCTTGATTCGGGCAAGCTTCCGCCAGACGATCGCCATCGTCACCTCGTTCACGGTCGCCCACAGCATCACGCTGGCGCTCGCCGCATTGAATATCGTGTCGCTCCCTTCCCGGTTCGTAGAAGCATTTATTGCGCTGTCCATCGTTTATGTAGTGATCGAAAATGTGTTCCGCGTCAAACCTATCAAATACCGCTGGGTGCTTACCTTCATCTTCGGACTCATTCACGGCTTCGGCTTTGCGGGGGCTCTTCGCGAAATCGGTTTGCCGAAAAGCCAGGAAATGTATGCGCTCGTCACATTTAATGTAGGGGTAGAGTTGGGGCAGCTCGCCGTGGTGTGCGTCGTATTGCCGCTGTTGTTCGCCATAGGCGGCCGCAGCTGGTATTCCCGGATGCAGCTTGCCGCCTCGTGCCTCATCGGCGCGTTCGGACTGTTTTGGCTCGTCAGCCGGATTGCCGGGGTTTGATAGGCTCTGCCGTCTCCTTGTGTTACACTATTTAATAGTAAAAACGATCGCAAGGAGTTTTACAGATGAAGCTGGTTTCCTGGAACGTCAACGGATTAAGGGCATGCGTGAACAAAGGGTTTCATGACTATTTCAAGGCAGCGGACGCGGATATTTTCTGCATTCAGGAAACAAAGCTGCAAGAAGGGCAAATTACGATGGGGCCCGAGGAAGGTTACGGGGACTACGAGCAATACTGGAATTACGCCGAGAAAAAAGGATATTCAGGCACCGCCGTGTTTACTAGAATCAAACCTCTTTCCGTACGCTACGGCATGGAACAAAATTCGGAGCCCGAGGGACGAATCATTACACTGGAGTTCGATTCTTTCTATGTCGTAACCGTGTATACGCCGAATGCCAAGCGGGACTTATCAAGGCTGCCGTACCGACTGGAATGGGAGGAACGGTTTCGGAGCTACCTCAAAAAGCTGAATGAGGACAAGCCTGTCGTCGTTTGCGGCGACCTGAACGTTGCCCATCGGGAAATCGACATCAAGAACGCCAAATCGAATCACGGCAACTCCGGCTTCACCGAAGAGGAACGCGGCAAAATGACCTCCTTGCTGGACGCCGGATTTATCGACACCTTCCGGCACTTCTATCCGGACAAGACCGATGTGTATACATGGTGGTCCAATATGCCGGGAGTGCGCGCACGGAACGTAGGGTGGCGGATCGACTATTTTCTGGCGTCCGAAAGGCTGGCGCCTTATCTGAAGGATGCGCAAATCGATTTCCACATCCTGGGGAGCGACCATTGCCCCGTCGTATTGGAGATGGCGGATACTTTCGAGTAAAGACCTGTCAGCAAAGCGGAGGGCGAGAGTCCTCCGCTTTTTGCATCTGTTGCGACAGCCGCGGCTTGCCGCCGCTCTCATACGATCCACCCCGCCATGCCGGCCGCAAGAACGAAACAACCTGCAAATATCGGTTTCCTCATGCAATCGCCTCCATTTACCTTTCTTTTAAATCTTAAGCTCTCGAACTCTTATTTAATGAAAAACCAGCTCAATTACGAGAATGGTACATCTTGCACAATTGTGCGATTTGATGGGGAAAAGTCGCCCCGTCCAAAGCCGCCCTAAGTACATACTTATAACTAAATGAAAAGAAAGCGAGGTCAGACTATGTGAGGATTCCCCCTAGCATTAACAAGTGGGTTAAATATAAATTCATGAGAAGTTACAAACCGCTGCGACCCTATCTCCCGGTTACCGAACGCTTAACGCCTCACGCTTTGTGGTCCATGGTCGATCAATATTCCCACGCGGTTGTTAAACCGATTGGCGGAAGACAAGGCAGAGGCGTAATTTCCGTGTCCAAACTCGGAAACAGCCAATACGCATTGCACTTTGGAACTAGAAAAAGAAAATTCACGGAGAAAAGAAAAGCCTATCAATTTTTAAGCAAATTATGCGGCTCCCAAGCCTACATCATCCAACGCGCCGTAACCAGACCCAGTATCGGGAGACGACCGTTCGATTTTCGAGCCGTCGTGCAGCGCAACCCGCGAACGAAGCAGTGGGACGTCACCGGAAAGCTGGCAAAAGTGACGGGCAGCGGCTACTTCGTATCCAATACGATCAGGAACGGATCCGTCCTTCCTGTGGAAACGGCCTTAAAAAGATCGTCGTTGCGCGGTATTTCCCATCGCATATTGCAATCCAGAATCGACGCCGCTGCGAAGCTGTCCGCGAAAAGACTAAGCGCGCTGTTCCCCTACCACCCTATCTACGGGGTCGACATCGGATTGGATCGGAAAGGAAAGGCTTGGATATTCGAAGCAAATTTATTTCCTGGCTTATCGCAATTCAGAAAGCTAAAAGACAAATCCATGTATTTAAGGATCATGAAACGCAAAAAAGCAACGGCAACCCGAAGGAAGAAAAAGAAGCGTGTTTAGCATGAACAATGAAATCAAAGCTCCATTGAGCTGCGGTTATGCAACAATCATTAATCGATATGGGGGATGCATATGTCTGTTCGCATAGTATACGGCAAGCTGCGAAAAGGCAATGCTATGAGATCCGATCGCACACTTCGGAAGCACCTTCCAGAAACATATCCGTACAAGCCGGCCACGGTTTTGAAAATGATCCGTAAATATAGCAGTGTCTTCATAAAACCGGATAAAGGCAGCCAAGGCAAAGGGATCATCAGGATCAGGAGGCTGAGTTCCGATAAAGTTCAGATCTCGTGGGGATTACGTCACCGCAAAGTTCCTAGCGGCAAGGCGGTTCGGACATTAAGCCGATTGCTGCGGCCGAACAGCACTTACTTGATTCAGCAAGGTTTGGAGCTGGAAAAATACAAAAACCGCAAATTCGACATCCGCATATTTATGCAAAAACCTCAATCCAAATGGTTTATTTCGGGAAGAATCGTTCGTGTAGGCGCTCCCGGCCGATTCGTAACGAATTACAGTCAAGGAGCTTCGCCGCAAACCATCGAGAATGTTTTCAACTCCATATATAAAAACCGGCCGAATAATACGAAGCAAATGATTAAAAAAATCGACGCATTGTGCTTTGCCCTTGCCAAGAGGATGGATCGGAAATTTCCCGGCGTCCGCGAATTAGGCATCGATATCGGCGTAGACAAGAAAAGTAGCATATGGATTATTGAAGCAAATACGACTCCCCAATTTAATTCGTTTAAAAGACTGAGCGACAAAACGATGTATAAACGCATTCTGGCACGGCATCGGTATATTTATAGAAAATAAGAACAGGCAATAAGGCAATCTACCATTTAACCTAAAAATGCTATACCGTTATAAAAGAAACCGTCAGGGTGCATTCCCTGACGGTTTCTTCGTCGTTGTGCCGCAAACGCGTCCTTGCTACTCCTTCTTCGCGATCGGCCGGTCCGGATCGCTGATCCAGTCGCTCCAGCTGCCGGCGTACAGCTTCACGTTCTTAAAGCCCGCCTCGCGCAGCGAAAGCACGTTCGGACAAGCCGTTACGCCGGAGCCGCAATAAACAATGATCTCCTCGGCGCCTTGCAGCCGCTCGAACCGCTCCATCTGCGACTTCACCGGGCGAAACCGGCCTTCCGCATCCAGGTTCCCCTTCCAGAACCAATGCTGCGCGCCCGGAATATGCCCCGCCTTCTTATCGATCGGCTCCGTCGCTCCGCGATACCTCGCCTCTTCCCTCGAGTCGATGAGCACAACCTTGCCGGCCTCAGTCCGCTGCTTGTTCGCCAAAATATAATCGGCCGTTACCATCAGCTCTTCCCTTAGCCGCGGCACGAACCCGGCAGGCGAAACCGGCGTATCCGGCAATTCGGCGGTTACGGGATACCCCGCAGCCTTCCAGCCGGCGAATCCTCCGTTAAGCACGCAAGCCTCGTCATGACCCATATACATCAACAGCCACCAAAGGCGTGAAGCCATCGCTCCGCCCTGATCGTCGTAGCCGATAACCCGTTTGCCCGCGGAAACGCCGATGCGGGAAAGCTTCTCGGCAAGCGATGCGATATCCGGAAGCGGGTGGCGCCCGCCGTGTCCGTCGGCCCGCTTCGCGGACGATAGGTCTTGCTCCAAATCCAAATAGAAAGCCCCGGGAATATGCCCCTCCATATAGGCTGATCTTCCAGATATCGGTTCCCCCAGATTGAAACGGCAGTCAATAACGATGACGCTTCCTTCCTGCAACATCGAGTACAAACGCTCTGGGCTTATTAAATGACGCATGTTTCGTTCCTCACCCTTTCGTTGTCCCGGTTTCCCCTAGCATAACAGAACGCAAAACCTGTGAGAAGAGGCGTAAGTATTGTATAATATTGTCGAAATGTTACGGATTCGCCGAATTAAGCGCGCAAAGGAACAGAGCATATGCCCGCATTCACCGACAATCTTCGCTTTACGATAGAGCCGATGACGGAAGCTCACGCCATGGCGGTCTGCTCCTGGCGATACGAACCGCCATACGACCGTTACAATTGGGAGCCGTGGGAGACGATGGCGTCGCTCGGCAAAGAATTCGCCGATCCTCACATCCGCACCGAGCAGTATCGCAGCGCATTGCTGGACGGCGACAAGCTTGCCGGCTTTGTGCAGCTGTTTCCGCTTTCCGGGGACGACGCTGCCGGAACGATTCGGCTCGGTCTTGGCCTGCGCCCCGACCTGTGCGGCCTGCGGCGCGGAATCGGCGCTGCCCTGGCGAGGGAGGCCGCCCTTTATGCACTCGGGCTCTATCCGGGGTGGAGCGTGGATCTTGAAGTCGCCGCTGACAACCTTAGAGCGATAGCCGCATACGAACGCGCCGGATTCGTTCGCACCGACTCATACGAGCTGCGGGCTAGTCACGGCACTACAACGACCTACTGCATGGTATGGGGCGGGCCGGAACGGTAGCGCATGAAACATTTTCTATAGAAATAATACTTCAACGAAACGGACATTATGCCGATATAGTCTTATAGACTAGTGCTTACAGATAGACGAGGAGAGTGCTCGAATGGAAAAGTCGACAATAATCGGTCTTGTTTTGGGACTTATAGCGGTGTTTTACGGCATGGTGCTGAAGGGTGCGCACCTTAGCGCTCTGTTCGACAGCTCCGCCGCTTATCTCATAATATTAGGCGGTACGGCAGCTTCGTTGTTTATCGGCTTCCCTATGTCGGAGCTCAAGAAGTTCCCGAAGCTGATGAAGATCGCGTTTGTCGGCCAAAAGCTGCCTCAAAAGTCGGAAATTATCAGTATGTTCATGGAATGGGCGACCATTACGCGCCGCGAAGGGCTGCTCGCGCTGGAAAGCAAAGTAGACGAAATCGAGGATATGTTCCTCCGCAACGGAATGCGGATGATTATCGACGGCAACGATCAGGATTTGGTGCAAGACGTATTGATGGAAGAGATCAACGCCACGGAAGAAAGACACAGAGCGGGCGCTCTGATCTTTACGCAGGCCGGTACATATGCGCCGACGCTCGGGGTCTTGGGAGCCGTTATCGGTTTGATCGCCGCTCTGGGCAACCTGTCCGATATCGAGAAGCTCGGACATTCCATTGCGGCGGCCTTCATCGCCACCTTGCTCGGTATTTTCACCGGTTACGTGCTTTGGCACCCGCTTGCCAACAAATTGAAGCGAATGTCCAAGCAAGAAATGCTGCTGAAGACGATGATGGCCGAAGGGCTCCTTTCGATCCAATCCGGGGTATCCACGATCGCCATTCAACAGAAGCTGTCCGTTTACTTGACCCCAACCGAGCGGTTAGCCGAGCAGAAGGGGGAAGCAGCCGGTGAACAAAAAGCACAAACCGCATGAGCATGAAGAGCATATAGACGAAACATGGCTCATCCCTTACTCCGACCTGCTTACGCTGCTGCTTGCTCTGTTCATCGTGTTGTTCGCCTCCAGCCAGATCGACCAGAAGAAATTCGAAGAAATTAAGAAATCGTTCGTCGCGGCACTCAGTGGCGGAAAAAGCTTCTTCGACAACAATTCGCCGGTTCCTTCGCGCACAAACGTAGGTATCGACAGCAAAGCGAAGGAAGACAAGGATAAAGAGCAATCGCAGGAAGACAAGCAGCGCACGAAAGAAACGGAAGAGCTGCTTGAGCTGAAGAAGAAGATCGACCGCTTTATTGAAGACACGGGCTTAACCACACAGCTGCAGACGCACCTGGACAACGAGCAATTGCGGATTACGATCAGCGACAACGCCTTATTCGCATCGGGCAGCGCTCAGCTCAAGCCCGAGTCGCGAAAAACCGCAGCCACGATTTCAAAGCTGCTTGAGCAGTACAAAAATTACGAAGTTGTAGTCGCAGGTCATACGGACAACGTACCGATCAATACGGCCCAGTTCCCGTCCAACTTCCACCTGAGCGCGGAACGCGCCCTCAATCTCTTGGCGGTCATATTGGAAAACAAGAATGTCGGTCCCGAACGGTTCAGCAGCGTCGGCTACGGGGAATACAAGCCGGTCGCTTCGAATAAAACGGAGGAAGGCCGAGCCAAAAACCGCCGCGTGGAAGTTTCGATCGTCCGAAATATCAAGTAACTTCAGGGCTGCTCCCGGACTCGTCCGCGGGCGGCTTTTTCAATTCAATCGCGGATATGCTAAAATAAATAAAGCCTCAATCGAGGAACAGCGGTAAGAATGACTAAAATCAAGTAAACAGGTGAAGGAACATGACGACAGAAGGAGCAACTAAACCTTACAGAATTCTTCTTTACTATAAGTACGTACCGATTGAAAACCACGAGGAATTTGCCAAAGAGCATCTTGCGTTCTGCAAGGAGCTGGGCGTGAAGGGCCGCATCCTCGTTGCGCATGAAGGCATTAACGGCACCTTGTCCGGCACCGTCGAGCAAACCGATATTTATATGAAAACAATGCGCGATAACCCGTTGTTCAAGGACATGATATTCAAAATCGACGAAGCCGACGCGCACGCATTCAAGAAAATTTTCGTACGTCCGCGTCCGGAGCTCGTTACGTTCCGGCTTGAAGAAGATATTAATCCGAACGAGTTGTCGGGCAAGCGGCTGAAGCCGAAGGAGTTTCTCGAAGCGCTCGAAGACGAGGATGTCATCGTTCTCGACGGACGCAATTATTACGAATTCGACGTAGGCCATTTCCGCAACGCGATTCGGCCCGAGGTGGAATCGTTCCGCGAATTCCCGGAATGGATCCGCGAAAACCTGAGCCAATACAAAGACAAGAAAATTATAACGTACTGCACGGGCGGCATTCGCTGCGAGAAGCTGTCGGGCTTCCTGCTCCGCGAAGGCTTCAAGGACGTTGCGCAGCTTGACGGCGGCATCGCCACCTACAGCAAGGACCCGGAAGTGAAAGGAAAGCTGTTCGACGGCAAAATGTACGTGTTCGACGAGCGAATCGTCGTGCCGGTCAACTTTACAGAGACGGCGACCGTCGTCGGCAAGTGCATCCACTGCGGCACTCCGTCCGAAAAATACATCAACTGCACGTACGATTTCTGCCACAACCACCATATCGTGTGCGACAATTGCGAGGAAGAGCATCAAGGCTATTGCTCGCCGGAATGCGCGGAGAAGGACGAGCTTCTGCAAGCCTCCAGAACGTAAAACAACAAAAAAAGCCTTGGAACCGGGTGTTGTTCCGAGGCTTTTTTTATGCTGCAGCATGCCGGACGACGCTGTGAGCCGAAGCTTTCCGCCGGCCGATGGCCTTGTTTATGGCGCGCCGTTCGAGAACGTATCCATAAATTGTATGAGCACGGGTCCGAGCAGCACGATAAACAAGCAAGGGAATACGAAGATGACCAGCGGAAACAGCATCTTGATCGGCGCCTTCATCGCCTGCTCCTCGGCGCGCTGCTTGCGCCGGTCGCGCATTTCCGCCGACTGGACCCGCAGCACCTGCACCATGCCGATGCCCATCTTCTCCGCCTGCAGAATGGCGCTGACCAGCGAGCGCATCTCATCCAGCTGCAAGCGGTCCCGAACGCCGATCAACGATTCCTTCCGCGTCCGCCCCAGACGTATTTCCTCCAGACAGCGGTGAAATTCCTCCGTCAGCACCCCGCCCTTCTTCGAAACGAGCTTTCCAAGCGCAGAGTCGAAGCCGAGCCCCGCCTCCAGGCTTACCGTCAGCAAATCGAGCACGTCGGGCAGCTCGCGCAGCGCCAGTCTCGCTCGTTTCTTCACTTTGCCGCTGAGAAACAAATACGGCAGCCGCCAAGCGGCAAGCAGGCAAATCATTATGATCAGAAGCAGCGTCCCGAATGAGCTTTTCAGCAGCAGAAGCGCATATGCCCCGCCCGTTAGCGGCAGCACCAGAAACAGCGCGAGCTGAGCGAAGCGAAATTCGAACGGTGTCATCTGGAACGGCCGGCCCGCCTGCAGAATCAACATTTCGAGCTTCTGTTGAACCCGCTCGTCCGTTTTTCTCCGAAATCTCCGGCGAAACCGGACCAGCACGGCCTTGAACAGCCGCTTCCATAGCGGCGTGCCGGCAATTTCCTCCTTAGCCGCTGCGGAAGCCGCGCTTTCCGCCTCCGCCGTCTCATCGGAACGAATGAAGCTCAGCCGCTTCTTAATCCTCATCTTCCGCTCGTTAGGAATCACATACAAGCTGTAACCGATCAGCGTCATTGTAATGAAAAAAGCCGCGTATAGCATAAACACCAGGCTACACCTCGATCGTAGTAACTTTGCGGATCAGTAAAAATCCGATCGTGCCGGAGACGCACCCCGCCCCAAACAGAGCTAACCCGACGGGATGATGGAACAATATCTTAATATGATTCGGCTCCATCATGTAAATCAAAATGCCGATCGCTACGGGCAGCAAGCCGATGACGACTCCCGACAATCTTCCCTGCGCGGTCAGCGTCTGCAGCTGGCGCTGGATTTTGTTGCGGTCCCGAATCGTGCCGACGATCGTTTCCAGCACCGTGGCCAAATTTCCCCCGACCTGCTTCTGAATCAGAATCGCCTGAATCATCAGCTCCAAATCCTCGCTCGGCATCCGCTCCTTAAGCGATTGAAGCGCTGCCTCCATAGTCGCTCCGTATTGCATCTCCTTAAGCACAATATCGATCTCGCTGCGAATCGGCTCGTCCGCCTCCTCAACGACAGCCTTGAGCGACTGAGCGAAGCTGAAGCCTGCGCGCAGCGAGCTAACCAGCGTCGTAAGCATATCCGGAAGCCCTTCGTTGAACGCGTTTAAACGGTCTCGCTGCTTCTTGCCAAGAAACCAGCGCGGCGCTACCCACCCTAATAACAATCCAACCAGCACAAACACCCAGTGGGACAAAATGACGAACAGAAATCCCGCCGCCAGCGCCATCGCAATCCATTGGAACATCACAAACTCTTCCGGCGTGAGCGGAATGCCGGCCCGCAGCAGCGCCTCCTCAAGACGGTCGTTGTTTTTCTTCGTCAGCACCTTCTCGCGAATCGCACGTTTATAGCCTTGAAGCTGTACGAACATATCCAGCTTCTTTCGGTCGAGAGGACGCTTCTTCTCATCGCTGAGCTGCAAATACGCCTTCATCCGCTTCTGCAAGCGCTTGTCCGAAAACAGCGTATTTTGAAGCAAGAACAAAAACAAGAAACACATAGTCAGCCCGAAAAATACGATCATCAAAGCTTTCAACTACGACCACTCCTCCCGGTCGATAAACACAGACGTCGGTATGTAAATGCCGGAGGTTTCCAGGCGATCGTAAAATTTCGGACGGACCCCGGTCGGCACCAATCGGCCGATAATCCGGCCGGCCTCATCGACGCCCTTCTGCTCGAACGTGAAAATATCTTGCAGCACAACCGTATCCCCTTCCAGCCCCTGGACCTCGGTGATGTTGGTGATTTTGCGCGAGCCGTCCTTCAGCCTAGACTGGTGGATGATCAAGTCCAGCGCGCCTGCGATTTGCTCGCGGATCGCCTTCACCGGCAAGTCGATTCCGGCCATCAGCACCATCGTCTCCAGCCTTGAAATCATATCCCTCGGCGAGTTCGAGTGGCCCGTCGCCAGCGATCCGTCATGGCCCGTGTTCATCGCCTGCAGCATATCGAGCGCTTCGCCGCCGCGCACCTCCCCGATGACGACGCGCTCGGGGCGCATCCGCAGTGAGTTGCGGACGAGATCGCGGATCGTAATGGCGCCTTTGCCCTCAATATTCGCAGGGCGGGACTCGAGCGATACGACGTGCTCCTGCCACAGCTTCAGCTCCGCCGCATCCTCGATCGTCACGATCCGCTCGTCGCTTGGAATACAGCCCGATAATACGTTTAATGTGGTCGTTTTACCCGAACCGGTTCCTCCGCTTACAAAGATGTTCAATCTCGCCTTAACGCACGCATCCAGAAACAGCGCCATCTCCTCCGTCAGCGTGCCGAACCGGATCAGGTCTTCTATTGTAAAAGGATCCTCGGAAAACTTACGGATCGTGATCGTCGGGCCGTTCAAGGCAAGAGGCGGTATAATGACGTTCACCCGCGAACCGTCCGGCAGCCGCGCGTCCACCATCGGGCTCGATTCGTCGATACGTCTGCCGATCGGAGCGACAATCCGGTCAATGACGCCCATGACGTGCTCATTGTCCCGAAACTGCACGCCGGACAGCTCCAGCTTCCCGTTCCTCTCCACATACACCTGGTTCGGACCGTTCACCATGACCTCGCTGACATCGGGGTCAATCAGCAGCGGGTTGATCGGGCCAAAGCCGGTCAAATCGTTGATAAGCTCCTCTACGACCTTCTTGCGGTCCACGGATCCGCGGAACGTCTCGTCCTCCTTAATAATTTCTATCGCCATCGCATCCAGCTTCGGAACAATGTCCTCCACCTCCGCGTCCTTCATTTCATCTAAAATTTGTTTATGTAAACGGTTTTTAAGCTCCTGATGTTTGCTTAGCCTCGGAGTTGCTTCCTTCGCCTTGGCGGGAGCGTCGCCTTTGCGCATTTCCCGGAACGTCGCAACCAGATCCTTCTTAGGCACCCGAACCTGTTCCGGTATTGCGGAGCCCTGGGCCGCATCCTGCTCCGCTTCGTCCGAAATTCCCGCTTCCACGCGTTTCGCTTGTATACGTTCAAGTAAGCTCAAATTTTTGCCCCCTCCCTCGTCTCACAATGGATGGACTTACAGCGTCTTCGGTTTGGAAAAGATCGATTGAAACAGCGACGGAGCTTTCGGTTTAAAGAGCGAAATGTCCCGTCTGGAGACGAGCTGGTCCGCCATCCGAAACATCGCCTTGGCCACATCGGATTTTCCTTGATTCACCACAAACGGAATGCCGACATTGAGCGACTGCGACACGATCTGAAATTGATTAGGAATGTACATTCCTACCTCAACACCTAAAATATCCGCAACGTCGTGCGCTTTAATGACGCTTTCCATATTGGAACGGTTCACGATCAGCTGAACCTTGTGCTGCATTCCCAACATCTCCAGCGTATCCAGCATCAGCTTCGTATTTTTCATCGTCGCCATCTCCAAATTCGTAATGACGAATATTTGGTCCGCCTTCTCGACGATATGCAAATTTTTATCCTGAAGACCGACACCCGTATCGGCAATGACGTAATCATGCTGCGAGAGCATGAGGTCGCATACTTTGGCGATTATGTCTCCGGTCACCAAATCCGCATACTCGGGCCGATCCGGCGCAGCGAGCACGCGGACTCCGCTTGGGTGGTGCATATAAAAGCCTGATAAGCCGAACGCGTCCATATCCTCGATCGATTCCACGACATCCTTCACGCTGAATGACGGGTGCAGGTCAAGCGCAAGGCACACGTCTCCGAATTGAAAGCTCCCGTCGAGCACCCCGATCTTCACATTGCTCTTGGACAGCGCCACGGCCAGATTCACCGCAAGCACCGTCCGTCCGACCCCGCCTTTCGCGCTGCAAACGGCGATCAATTCGCCGCGGAAGCCTTTCCCCTTCGCCGTCTCCGATCCGTTCATGACCGCTCCTCCTTTCTCAATCATGTATTATAAATCGCCGAAAAAGCCGAAAACCCTACTTGTTTTCCGCCTTGTCCGCTGTTTCCTGCTGAGACACTCTCGTATGAAGAGTCAGGTGGATGGTGCCGCTCTCGATTGCGTTGACCAGCACAACTGTCTGATCCTTATTCAGCTCAAGCGTTGCGGAGCTGTATTCGACGTACGGCGTATCCGTTTCACTTTCCACCATTCTTCTGCCCACCGCCAGCACGCGAACCTTCTCCAGAAGCAGCTTCGTTATGACTTCCTTGGTCTGCATGTCTACTTTGCTGTATATAACGTCCACATAATCTTCCGGCTCGATCAGGTTCGATACCGATCGTACGAAGTCAACCCCTACGGAAACTGCCCGATAGCCCTCCTTCACCTTGCGGGATACGAACAGCGCCTCCTCCTTCGTATCCTGAAACCGGTGCGTCAGAAGCACTTCGCCTGCCGCGATGGATGCGTTCGCAATTTTCCCTTCCGCCGAGCTAATTGTCGTCACCGCATTCGGGTGCACGCCGAGCTCGGGTACGCGGGCGATCGTAAGCTTGGCGGCAGTAATAATCTCGTTTTTCGCAATCGGCTCCTTCGCGGTCACGACCTCGACGAACACCTCGCTCGCAGCAGCCTCCTGCTGGAACCGGTTCATGTATTGGTAGAAGAGCACGGTTGTCACCGCGCCCATAACAATCGCTAAAATTAGCACCATCTTTGTTCTCATTGTAGTCAACCGCCTATTCCGTCAGTCTGATCGAGAATGCTCCCTTGCCCGCCGCGCCCGGGTCAACGATTCCGGTTCCCACGCGTTCGATAAACTTGCCCTTGATGTACGTATCGTTATCCTTTTCCATGCCGATCACATAAAAATACGCAAATCCCGTAATTCTCACTTTCTTCAATTGATTCGAATTTTGGTCGTATGGCTTGTAAACAGGAACCAAGAGTACCCTCGGGCAATCTCTATGATGCATTTCACCTTCAGGGTACGGACAGTTTCTGATTCTCTCCTCGATAGCCTCACGCGTTTTTCCCGCAATATTTCCGGTTTGGGTGTCGATAATGTCATCAAGCTTCACAAGTCCTTTGTACCCATATCTAAGGTTATCGGAGTACGTGCTGGCACCCGGCCCGTCAAGCGCCAATATGCCGAAAAAACCCGATTGCTGACCGCCCGGCTCTACCTTGAGCGTATAGATTTGGTTGTACACTAACTCCGTCCGATCATCGATTCCGATCGGCGCGGCCCCTTTCGCCTCCCCCATAATACCGAGCTGCGCGGTCGCGCTGACGGATACCGGAGTGCTCTTTATGCCGAATATGCCGGCGAAGCCGAGCGGCACTTCCCGTGTCAGTCCGACGGTAACACTATCTTTCATTCGAATATCCAAAACATCGATGCCTTCTTCTTCCTTATGCTGGTGAAGCACATGACGCGCTACCGCTTCAACCGAAGTTTGGTCGGTTGTCAGCTCCTGTGCTCCCGAAAGCGCAGCTGCGTTAGCCGCCTTCTGCATTTGCATACGCGCTACGTATAGGCTTCCTCCGTCAACGACTAATCCGCCAATCGCAAGCATCGCCACCATGGACAACGCCGCTACCGCTATAACGTTGCCTTTTTGCTCCGTAACCAGCTTCCATGCGCTATGTTTTAACCAATCCGCCGATTTCATCCGTCATTCACCTCATTCCACCCGTATGGTCGAATACGCCCTTATATTCGGTCTTACCGGCAAAAGCTCCCCTACAATCGGCGTTACAAAAGTAAAGGGCTCCTGCAGCGTGACCGTGACATAATCCCCGGAGTCCCGCGTGCGGTCGTCCGGCGTAACCGTTACCGCCAGCAGCGCCGGGTCCTTAACCTTCATGTACGATCTGGCAAACGCCGCAAGCTCGGCGTCCGTATAACCGAAGCTCCCTTTTCTCACCGTTTCTTGCGCCGCCAGCTGCAGGTTCAAATAGCCGTACATATAACGCCCCAGATCTACAATGCCGAACACTAGCAGAAGCATGACCGGCGCGATGATCGCGAACTCCGTCAACGCTTGCCCGCGCTCATCCTTCCTCAGCTTCCAACTACGACTCATATGGGAATGTCTCCTCTCGTGAGAATCGCCGTCAGCGCACCGCCGCCGATCGCCACCCCGTAGGGCATGACAGCAGTTAGCGCTCCCGTATTCTTAGGGAAGGACATGCGCGTGCCGCAGCGGAATGCATACAAGAAATAAACGACTTGCTTAAAAAACGCTCTGGAATCTTTCCGCAAAAGCAGCGTAACGACCGCCATCGCCGCACCGATCAACCCCATGTATACGGCAGCCGTAACGACAAACCACGATCCCTTCAAAGCGCCGATTACGGAGAGCAGCTTTACATCTCCCGCTCCCATTCCGCCCATAAAGTAGGGGATAAGCAGCAGTCCGATACCGGCTGCGAAGCCCGCGAGCGAAGCTCCGAGACCGGACCAGCCGCCGAACCAAAAATGAAGAGTCAATGCAAGCGCAAGTGCGGGGAAGGTTACTGCGTTGTAAATTTTACGGCGGTGCAAATCGGTGCCGACGCAAATGATCAACACAGCGATCAACACAATGTCCGACCACATATCTTACACTCCTTAAGCTATAAAGAAGGGCCTTACGTTTGCACGAAAGACCCTTGCTTCGAATGAATGTTTAGTTGCCGCCGGCTGCCGGTACCTGGTCTCTGTTTTGCACTTTCCCGAGCGCATCGTTGAAGATGTTGACGAGCTCTTGGCGGAACGCTGCGATGATTCCTACAACCGCTACCGCGATAATGCCGAGCACCAAGCCGTACTCCGTCAAGCCTTGTCCTTGCTCTTCTTTAACCAACGCGATCCATTTGTTCATCATTTTCATTCTCCTTTTGATTGTTTGTTTTTTTAGTTTCGGGATTCATAAATCCCATCTTATGTCCGACTCGGGTTTCCGTCGCCCGAATCGTTCCCGCAGGCAGCTCTACCACCGAACGGGCTCCCGCTACCATCGAGCCTACTTGGCCCGGCGAAAGTGCTTCATCCGTTCCGACGACAACGCCGGCTTCATCCAGATAAAGTACATCGATCGGGTAACGCATAAAAAAGGTGTGCACGGACCGGCAGGGTACGATATGAAGCGCGCAATCCTGCGGCAGCTCTTTCGTCAGCATCAGCCCTCGGAACCTTCGAAGGAAGGTGGATGCGGCTTCGACCCGCCCGGCGACCCGTACGCCGTTCTCAAGATTGTACAGCTCCATGACTTTTCACCTCCGCTCATAACAAATAACCCTGCCTTTACGTACCGAAAGGAGGGTTACGCCATGATGCTTCCACGTAACAAGTTCCCCTGATCTTTCGGTAACTGGCTGGCATAGAAACCGGAATATCCCATTCGTTATTCCGACTCCCTTAGCCCCTCTAGCTTTGCGCCGCTAGCTTTCGCCAGCTTTGCCTTTATCGAGATTCAGCGAAATTTGTCTGAACCTGACGACTTCATAGTACGCCCGATGCAATCGTTCCCGCCATCCATCGAAATGATTATTTTTCCAGTTGGCCGCAACAAGCGTAAAGGACTACTTTCATCTTCCAAACATTGCCTCCGCCCGTGCTGAAAGATTCAGGAAATAAATCCCACGGAAAACAAAAAAACCGGCGCCTCTTCATCGAAAGCGCCGGTTTTTCCATCTTTAGGCATAGCGAAATCCCAAAATTCGGGCGAACCTCACTAGTTAATAATCTACGCGTCCGCTATAAGCGGTCCATGCGTCGAACGGCGCATGATATCCTTCCGGAGTCATACGCTGCATCGCGATCGATCGCGACTCGATCGGCTTCTCAAGCTCGTCGTAAATAAAATGATCGTCAAAGCCGATGCCCGCGGCTTCTACTTTCGTGCAAGCGTAATACACCGCTTTCGGACGCGCCCAGTAAATGGCTCCGATGCACATCGGGCAAGGCTCGCAGCTCGTATAAATTTCGCAATCCGACAGCTGGAACGCGCCGAGCTCCCTGCAGGCCGCCCGGATCGCCTGCACCTCCGCGTGCGCCGTCGGATCGTTCGAACTCGTCACCTCGTTAACGCCGGAGGCGACGATGCGGCCGTCCTTCACGACGACGGCTCCGAACGGACCGCCTTTACCGCTTAACACATTCTCCTTCGCAAGACGAACCGCTTCCCGCATCCATCTCTCATTCGACATAATACCCCTCCCAGCTTACTTCCCGGTCACAAGCAGCATGATGCTCCGATCCCTCTCAAAATCCCAATCGACAAACACGTCGATGACTTTCCGGTTCAAAGCCGCTTCGAAATGCCCGTTATTGTGAAGATAGCTCTTTTCCAGATTCCGCTTTACCCGCTTTAGGAGCGCTCCGTGGCCGAGGCGGATGAGCTCCTTCTCGATCCGCACGAGAATGCCGTTGCGCACGACTAAAATCGTACGGGAATTCAATTCGCAGGAATAAATTTCATCCGGAATTTTTTGCGCTTGCTCGCTGATGTTTACAATCTCTTGATCGATAATCGGCTTTCCAGGGTAGGCGTCATTCACATTTTCCGCGAACGGAAACGGATTTTCCCCTATAAATGTAATCATCCCCGAACGGTTATGCAAGTTCCAGTCATAATACATTTCTTGCACTTGGACGCCTGTCGTCAGCTGAATATATCCTTTCAATTCAGGAAAGAGCCGTTGTATGAGCGTATCCCTCATTTGCACGATGATGTCCGTCTGGTCCTGATCCATCAATACTCTTTCGGCCGGAGTGAGCAAATTGCGCAAGTGCACGGTCATATAGGTAAGTCCTACGGAAACGAAAACCGATTCCGGCCCTTTGCCGAAGTTTTCGCGAAACAGCTTGCCGATATAGCTCGATATATTTTGAATCACGGGTGTTTGATCTGCGTTCATGTGTCGTCCGACTCCTTAAGACCTTGCCTTATTTGCCTCTATACGGCAGTTTCATTATGCGCTGCGGGTTGGACGATTATTCCAATTACAAGACGAGCGGCAGACGGATGTCCACCGACGTTCCTACCCCTTCTTCACTGGCGATGACAAGCTTGCCCTTGTGCAGCTCAACGATATTGAAGCTTACCATCATGCCCAGACCCGTTCCCTTTTCCTTGCTGGAAAAGAACGCCTGACCGATTTTCTCCTGCATTTCTTTCGGAATGCCGCAGCCTTCGTCGACAATGCGTACCGACAAAGCTTCGCCGAAGCGGCTGACAAGCACGGAAACCGTCCCGCCGCCGGGCATCGCCTCGACCGCATTCTTTAAAATATTAAGAAACACCTGCTTGATTCGGGTTTCCTCGCACAGAATGCGGGCTTCCGAAAGTCCCGGCTCCACTTGCAGCCGTATTTCGACGTTATGAATGATCGCCTGCGTGCCCACCAGCGTCATAATCGATTCAAGCATCGGAATAATTTCTTTTTCTTCGAAAAACATTTTTTTCGGCTTTCCGAGCAGCAGCAGCTCGTTCGTGATCGTATGGATGCGATCCAGCTCGTCGAGCATAATGTCGCCGTATTGGAGCGTCTTGCTCTCCAGCGACAATTGAATGAACCCGCGCAGGCTTGCAAGCGGGTTTCGGATCTCATGCGCTATGCCCGCAGCCAACTCGCCGACGACGGCGAGCTTCTCCGAATGCAGCAGCATCTCATCATAGCGCTTCCGATCGGTAATATCCTTAAGCACCGCGTATACGCCTCTCACCTTTCTGCCTGAATGGATCGGAAAGAAAGAGACCTCGGCATCAAAGACGGCGCCGTCCTTCTTAATATATCGAGTTTCGAAATGCTGCGGTTCACCGTCCGCCGCCTTCCGAAACTTTGCAAAGACGCGTTCCCTCTCCTCCGCAGGATAAAACTGCTCGAAAGTTTTACCGATCCTTTCAGTTTCCGTATATCCCTTTAACCGCTCTGCCGTCGAATTCATCCTCTTCAAACGGCCGTTCCTGTCATAGAGGCTTACCGCTTCCCTATGATTATGGAACAAGCTTTCGTTAAAGTCTGGAATCTCATCTCTAATGAGCCAGGCGCCCAAGCCCAATGCCGAGGCGAGCAACCCGCCCTCCGCAATCCAATACCAATACGCCGCAGTCCATGGCAGCTTCCATACGGTGAACGATAGTACCTCGCCCGCAAGAACAACCAAACAGCCTGATAGTATGATTCCCATCCAACGCATAGCGCACCTTCTTTTTCGGATAAGGTCCCTTTTTCGTAAAGAAAAATGGCCTGACCTCTAAAAATATAGAAGCCAGGCCATGAAGGACGTTATCCGTTCGAACAATTCGCTCATTTACCTGAAATATTCTTTTACAAACAATCTGCAAGACCTCCGCTACCGATCCTTCGGTCCGGTTCTGCCGTTGTCTATTTCATGAATTCATAAATCATAAATTCCAAATAATCGGTGCCATCCTTGACGCCAATCTTCTTTATTTTAGCATACTTTAACATCTTCGGAAACTTCGAATTGCACCGGCGCCGCGTCACGCGCCCGGCTTATACGTAATACGGCGATATCATTAAGTATACGATAGGACCCGTCAAGCTTACATAAAGCCAAATCGGCATCGTCCAGCGCGCGATTTTCCGGTGCTTCTCCACATTGTTCGTCAAGCCCCGGATGGTCGTTATGAGCGATAACGGAACGATGGCCGCCGCAAGAATAATGTGAGTGATCAGGATGAAGAAATAGACGTAGCGGATCGGGCCTTCCCCGCCGTACGGCGTCGATTCGGTCGCGTAATGATAGGTGACATACGACACTAGAAACAAAATCGTAGTTGTGAACGCCGCGAAAATAAAATTCCGGTGAAGCTTGATGTTTTTCCTCTTGATAAAGTACAAGGCCGCCACAAGAAAGACAAACGTAAAGCTGTTGAAAATCGCGTTCAGCATCGGCAATATCGTAAAGTCGATATGGTCGAGCCCTTCCGCCTTCGGCAGGAAGAACAGAACGGCTACGAGCGCGTTGACTACGATGGAGAGGACGACAACAAGCGGTGTATAGTTGCGTTCTTTAGACGGTGCCATAAGTGGAAATCCTTCCTTTTCGAGCATGTTACCCCCATCATAATGAAAAAAGGCACCCGAAAGCAATCTTGAATGCCTAATGTCACACAACGTACAAAAAACGGCGGCTCGGTCGAATGCTTATTGCTTTGGTTTGTCTTTGCCCTTCGCTTCGGAAAGACGAACCAATATATAAGAAATAACAATGCTCCCGACGATAAAGTACCATCCGGAAAAACCGCCGAGGACCCACTCTTTTACGCTCATCGCTACTCCCCTAACTACTTATAAATTAAATATATTGTGTCACGTTCTGTGTATATTACGTATTAATTTACCATATTTTGGCGAAAATGAAAAGCATGAATACACTTATTGTGACTTCGATGTCAAGCGATTTTCGCGTCATTTATAATGTCTTCGAGGATGGTGGGACAGTTGCTCGGAGACGTCTTGCGGGAATTAAGGCTTGCCAGGAAGCTGAAGCAGGAAGAGATTTCCCGGCAAATCGGCATTGCCAGAACAACCTATGCGATGTATGAACAAAATAATCGGCAGCCCGATCACGAAACGCTGATTAAACTCGCCGAATTTTTCGGCGTCACGGTCGACCGGCTGATCGGAAGATCCTCGGATTACGGCTCCGTCCAAGGCAAGCTTGTGAAGGACAGCAACGGAACCTACGGAACCGCGTTGTTGTTTCCGCCCGTTCCCGAAGGAATGAGCGAGGAGGAATATGCGAGGCGGGCAGCGGCTGCGAGCGAAATTTTCGCCTTGCCGGCCGAAAAGATCGCTTATATTGAAGCGATTCTTACAGCGATTCGGAAAGAAATGGAGAATGAGCGAGGCAAGTAAAGGAATAAGGGGATATCCTGCAGGTCCGTTAGGACGGCTGCGGGATATCCCCTTTATAGTTATGCGCTAGGCGCAGCGGCAGCCGGCGTCGGCGCCAACGCACCGGAGCCGAACGACTGTCGGGAAGCGGAAGCCCCTTTCCCTTGCTGCAGTTCGTACATTTGATAATATTTCCCGCCGAGCGCCATCAGTTCGTCGTGCGAGCCGCGCTCGACGATTTCGCCGCGGTCCAGCACCAGAATCAGATCGGCGCTCTTAATGGTCGACAAGCGGTGCGCAATCACGAACGTCGTACGGCCCTTCTTTACGACGTCCAGCGCTTCTTGAATGACGGCTTCGGTTTCGGTGTCGATGTTCGACGTCGCTTCGTCCAGGATGAGAATCGCGGGATCGAAGGCGAGCGCGCGGGCGAACGAGATGAGCTGGCGCTGTCCGGCCGAGAGCGTGCTTCCCTTCTCGATGACCGGCTCTTCGATTCCCTTCGGAAGCTGTGCAAGCAGCCGATCCGCCCCTACATCCCGAAGCGCCTTCTCAACCCGTTCTCTCGAAATCGACGGGTCGTCGAGCGACACGTTCGAGGCGATTGTCCCCGTGAAGAGGAACGGATCCTGCAGAACGATGCCCATATGGTTCCGAAGCGTCTGCCGGGGCAGCTCGCGAGTATCCTTGCCGTCAATCGTAATGCTTCCGGAGTCTACGTCGTAGAAGCGGAACAGCAGGTTGAGAATCGAGCTTTTGCCCGACCCGGTATGCCCGACGAGCGCCACCGTCTGTCCTTGCTTCGCTTCGAACGAAATCCCTTTCAGCACCGGTTCTCCTTCTTTATATGAAAACCAAACGTCCTTGAACGATACGTTGCCTTGGTAACGCGGCATTTTTTCGTCGGACACGTCTTCTCCTTCTTCGTCAAGCAGCACGAAGACGCGTTCCGCGCTGACCAGCGCCTGCTCCAAGTTCGGAAGCTGATTGACGATGTTGACGATCGGCTGGAACATCCGGTTGAGCAGATCGACGAACGCGTATAGCACCCCGAGCGATACGCCGCCTACGATCGTGCCGAGCGATACGCCCGAAAAGTACCAGATCAATGCGACGAACGCGATGTTTCGGATGACGCCCACCAGATTGTGCGAAGTGAGCGAGTTCAAGTTCAACAGCTTGTTGCGGAAATCGAAGTACTTATTGTTGTACTGCTCGAATTCTTCTTCCTGCTTCTTCTCCCGGCGGAACGCCTGAATGATCTGCATGCCTTGAATCGATTCGTTGATCATGCCGTTCATCTCGGAAAGCGTCGAGCGGATGATGCGGTTATAATTCGCCGCGTATTTGCGGTAAATGACGATCCATACGGCCAAAATCGGAATCACGAGCGTACAGATCATCGCAAGCCGCCTGTCGAGCAGGAACATCGCTCCGAGGATGGAGAAGATGTACAGCGTGCCGGAGAAAAAATTCGCAAGCACGTTCACATACATATCTTTGATCGCTTCGGTGTCGTTCGTAATCCGCGATACGACTTTGCCTGCCGGCAAATTGTCGAAGTAGCGGATCGGCAGCTTATTGATATGCGCAAACACATCGTCGCGCATCTTGCGAATAATTCGGTTGGCGGACGACTGCAGCCAATACCGCTGTCCGTAGCTGAGTATCGCCGACAAGAAGGTAAGGGCTACGTAAATCCACGACAAGTTTGCGATCCCTGCAAATTCCGGCCGATAGAACGCGAACAATTGGCCGCTCGTAAGACGCTGCGCATCGTACCTGGCGGTTTCGCCTTGTTTCGTCGTTACCGTTAGAACGGCCTTGCCGTCTTCGCTCGCTTCTGCGGTACGGTTCCCGTCCTCCGCGATGCCGCCCGGCACGAAGTAAAACTCGCGCCCGACCTGAAGCACCCTTGCTTCCGCCCCCCGGTCGCTTTCCGGCACGCGATCGCCGCGTTTCCAGCTCTCCCCCGCGTATTCCACGCTGCCCGGGGTTCCCGGCTGCACCTGCACCCAGGCTTTCTCGATGCCCGCAATGTGATCGTCGATCAGCTTCTTTGCGATGAATGGTCCCGTCAGCTCCGTGCCGATCGCGAGCGCAAGCGTGATCAGTGCAAGCAGGATCGTCTTTTTGTATAACATAGCATACTGCCATAACCGCTTGCCCGGCCGCGCTCTGCGCACCGCTTCGCGGTCAAGCTCAAAATCCATGTCTCCGTTCATTGTTTGTTTCTCCACCCTTCTATCTGAAGCAAGTGTTTATCTACATGCGAATCGTCCTTTACGGTTACTCGCCTTCCAGCTTCGCTTCCGCCTGCTGGCGGTCCCACTGCTCTCGGTACCAGCCTCCATGCGCCACCAGCTCCTCGTGCGTGCCTTCCTCCACGATCCGCCCGTCATCCAGCACGACGATCCGGTCCGCATGCTGCACGGCGGACAGCCGGTGCGTAACGATCAAGGTCGTCTTCCCGGCGCGGGATACGCGAATATTCGAAATGATTTCGGCCTCCGTCTTGGCGTCGACTGCGGAGAGCGCGTCGTCGAGTATTAATATTTCCGGATCGGCGATCAGCGCCCGCGCAATCGACACCCGCTGCTTCTGCCCTCCGGAGAGCGCCACGCCCTTCTCGCCGACGAGCGTCTGAAGCCCGCTCGGCAAAAACTCCAAGTCTTTCTTAAATGCCGACAGCTCGATCGCTTCTTCCAGCTTGCCGGCCGCTTCTTCACCCTTGGCGAACAAAATGTTTTCCCGCACCGTCCGCGAGAATAAGAACGGATTTTGCGGAACGTAGCCGATCCACCCCTTCAAGTCGTCGAAGGCGATTTCCTCGATCGGCTTCCCGGAAATGGACAGCTCGCCGTCCCCTTTCGGGTATTCGCGAAGCAGCTGCTTGATCAGCGTCGTCTTGCCGCTGCCCGTGCGTCCGACGATGCCGAGCGTTTGGCCGCGATCCAGCCGGATCCTCACGTCGCTGAGGTTACTCTGCTCCGAGGTCGGATAGCGGAACGTCACGCTGTCGAAGGCGATTTCGCCGGGTTCCTTGATGCTTGCAGCGTCCGGTTTCTCCTCCACATCGGCCCGGTAAGACAGCACCTCGTTCACCCGATCGAGCGAAGCGTTGCCGCGCTGCATAATGTTGATCAGCTCGCCGATGGCGAACATCGGCCAAATGAGCATCCCAAGGTATACGTTGAACGTGACGAGCTGGCCGACCGTCAGTTCGTTATGAAACACGAGATACGCGCCGTAGACGAGGCCGATCAAGTAGCTGGCGCCGACAATAATTTTGATCGTCGGCTCGAAGAGCGCGTCGATCCTGGCGACGGCGATGTTTTTGTTCAGCACGTCTTGCGTGACGCCCGCGAATTTGCGCTCGGCGGCCCGCTCCTGAACGAACGCCCGAATGACCCGCGTACCGGAAATCGTCTCCAGAACGCCGTCGTTCATATCGCCGAACGCATCCTGCGCTTCTTTAAAACGGTGATGGATCCACTTGCCGTACAGCTGCATCGTGAGCGCCAAAACCGGCAGCGGAATAATCGACGCCAGCGTCAGCTTCCAAGAAATGAGCGTCGTCATTACAACGAGAATCGTCAACATCCATACGGTGGAGTCCATCAGCGTCAAAATGCCGAAGCCCGCCGTCATGGACACGTCCTTCAAATCGTTCGTCGCCCGCGCCATGAGATCGCCGGTGCGGTTTTTCTCGTAGAAGGTAGGCGTCATCTTCAAAAAATGCCGCATTAACCGCGACCTCAGCATCCGTTCCACCACGAAGGCGCCGCCGAACAGCCGGTACATCCAAATATAAGTGATGAAATAAATGGCGGCCGTCAATCCTCCGAGCAGCAAAAGCGTGCTTGTTACGATTTCCCAGTCGAGCGACCCTTGCTGAATCCGGTCGATCATGTCCCCTACGATCTTCGGCGGCACGACCTCGATGAGTCCCGCGAGCAGAAGCAGCGGAAGCGCGATCGCGTACCTTTTCCACTCGATTCGGAAAAACCAGCCTAACTTGCCTAACACCGAAAGCATCCTGTTTCTCTCCTCCTTATTTACCAAAAAAAGCACACCGCGATTGTATCAGCAGTGTGCTTTGTTTCCCATACGGAAAATAAAAAGCGCACGCCACGATTGTTTGCCGTGACCTGCGCCGTTCATTCGTCTGCGTACGCTTGATTGACGCTTATTGCAAAAACAGCGTCAATGCGTCCGAACACGGAAGCGAGAGATCACGTCATGTTTGCCGACCCGAACCATATTCATTACGATATTCATCCGATCGCGCACTCCAAAGATTGCCAACATGACGATGTCACTCCTTCCGAATTGAATTTTCCATTGGTTACATGTTCGTAAGTTATCACGACCCCATGAACCGTGTCAACATATTTTTTGTATAAAAAAACCTTTTTTCGAAGTACTTTCAAGAAAACCGGACCGCGAGCCGGGAAGCACATCAATTCATCAGTACGCGTGAGCCTTGCGATTTAGACCTGCGCGTTAGAGTTGGAACTGCGCTCGTCGCACCGGACGCCCGTACACCGCCAAATGATCATGGAACCGCCCAAATAAGGAGGTTTGACCTCACTATTTCACTTGGCCGCACCGATATTTGCGAAATAGCGAAGTTTTACCTCGCTAAGCTGCTCTTGATCAACAGACTGCGCCTCAGGCTTACACTTCGGACTTGCCGCTCGCTTCCAGCCTGCTTCTTGCCGACTCACGTTTGCCGGAGGCGGGAATATGGTTACCTGCTTTTCCAAGGCCGATCGCCGGCATATTGACGTACACGCTTTCATATTTGCCGGGCTCGATCAGATACGATTCGTGGAAAATGCCGACCGTTCCGTCGTTCCCGACTTTCCGGTTGAAATCCTTCCACTCCTTCATGTGCAGCCCTCCGCGGGCATACCGCTCGATGTCCTCGAACGAGCGCCAGTATTGCAGCAAGGTGATTCGGCGCCAAGAAACGAAATATTCCGTATGGTAAAATCCCAGCTCCCTGTGCGTGTACAGCTCTTTGATCATCGGCCCCATAGCCAAAAACACCGGCAGCCATTTGTGCACCGCCCATATTCGGTTGATGCGCATGCCGATCGCGAATACGGCGAACGGCCCTTCCATCTGTGCAGTGTAGCGGCCCGGCACAACTTTACTCATCAAAGATACCTCCCTGCTTCGGTTGAATATACTTTGACTTTACTGTTTTCGCCGTCGGGACGCATGTATCTTAAGTAAAGAAGCGAATCTGACGAAAGTCACCCTTTAAGCCGGCTTTAGTGCCGCATGATGGCGGAGACAGTCCGAGACGATCGTAAACAAGCACCGCGTTGCGGACGGTCGTGGCGGTCATCTGCGGGAAGCGCGGGGCGAGTACGCTTGTTTTCCGCTACGGTCGGACGGCTTCGGCCCGTTCCGCTTCGGCTCCATAGCTCCTCTAGAATCGCCAGCCTAGCGGGCGATAAGCGCACATTCATGCTCTTAAGCCGGAGCAGCGCTTGGTCTATGGTAGCGGCGGTTGTAGGCTCATGCATGCGTTCGCGATCGTTCATTCGGCGGTCACCTTCCCTTGTTATTTATAATTATTCTAATTTAGATTTAATTTTAGATTTGTTTGCGGTACGTGTCAACGGGAAGCGACTTCGTATGATCGGCCGGTCTCGTCCGCTCGTCCGACTTAGCACCAAAGTGTGGTACTAACTCTGCAATCTCACCGCCTCTTGACCGACTTAGCACCAACATTTGGTACTAACACCGCAACTTTTTTCGCCGCTTGTCCGACTTAGCACCAACATTTGGTGCTAACCCTGCTACCGTGAACTTTCCCGCCGCTTGACCGCCCATCCCGGAAAGGTTTGCGCCAACATTTGATCTCCCCTATTTGGTAGTATAAGAATAAGAATAGGTTTAGGTATGTATTACCGTAACGGAAAAGGAGAGCAGCCCGATGCCGACGCCGCAGCCGGTCGAGAAACAACCGAAAAGCATGCTCACCCCGACGGGAGGCTTTCTGTCGGGGTACACCCACACGCTGAATCCGTACAGCGGATGCGCCTTCGCGTGCACGTATTGCTACGTGCGGCGCATGCCGGTCGCCCTATTCCGGGGCGAGCCGTGGGGGGAGTGGGTCGACGCCAAGCGCTTCGACCCGGACGCGTTCCGCCGCGAGCTGCATCGCGCGAAGCGAAAAGGGCCGGTGGCGATCTTCATGTCGAGCGCCACCGACCCTTACCAGCCGGCGGAGTACCGGCTGGAGCTCACCCGCGCGCTGCTGACGATTATGACGGAGAACCCGCCCGCCTTCCTGTTCGTGCAGACGCGCAGCCCCCTCGTGACGCGGGATACGGATTTGTTCCTTCGGTTCCCCGAAGGACAAATCCGCGTCAGCGTCACGGTGGAAACCGACCGCGAGGACATCCGGCGGTCGTTCGCCCCGGCCGCGCCGCCGATCCAGGCGCGGCTCAAAGCGCTGCGCCGCCTCGCGGAGGCCGGCGTGCCCACGCAAGCGGCGGTCGCGCCGCTGCTGCCCTGCACGGCGGACTTCGCCGCCGTGCTAAGGACGGTGACGGACCGCGTCACCGTGGACACGTTCGCCCTCGGCGACGGCTCGGGCGGCAAACGCACGAAAGCGCTCGGCATCTCGCGCATCCACGCCTCCCTCGGTTACGAGGACTGGTACGAGGAAGACAAGTACAAACAGTTTTGGGAGCAATTGCGCGAACATTTTGACCCGGATCGGCTCTATTTGAGCAAAAACGGCTTCACCCCGGGATAGGCGCCCGCATATGTTGACATTAGTAAGCTCCACCAATATGTATTGGAGGTATCGGCTGCTAATGTACCAACCTAACCCTAACGTTGCCGGGCAGCAAATTGTTCATCAAGCCCAACCTGAGGAGGTTCGGACGCTTCAAGCGATCAGACAAAGAATGCACTCGGCCGTGCCGGCCTGCATGCATCGCCGCGTACGCGTGCAAACGATCGACGGTCACGTGCACGAAGGCGTCATCGTCGGCATCGACGGCGGCATCATCTATTTGGACGTAGAGGTTTCAGCCGGTATGTCCCGCGCATTCTACCCGTTCTACGGCCCGTTCTACAACCCGTACTACAGCGTGATTTTGCCGCTTGCTCTCTACGATCTCCTTGTCCTTACTTTGCTCATATAGCTCGTTAACAACAACGAAGGGGGCATCCGAAAACCGGATCTCCCCTTCGCTTCATTTTTCCTTAAATGACGAACGTCCTCAGTACAATTACCAACAAGACATAAAGGACCAAAACAATCGCCGTCGTAGAACCAAAACCAAAGCCAGCGCATGCGCTCATTGTTTTCCCTCCTTTATCAAGACTGAGATATATTATGACCGCTAATGCGGCTGTGCTTGGTCTACGGCCTAACACGCAAAAGAAAAAGCCGCACCCAAAGGTGCGGCGGACAAGCTCATGCCGATTAAAAGTTGAAGTTGTCCGGGTCCGCGCCGAACCGTTTGTTTTGGTTCAAAGCGTTGATCCGGTCCATTTCCTCCGCGGAAAGCTCGAAATTGAATACGTCCGCGTTTTCCTTAATGCGCTCGGCGCGGATCGACTTCGGAATCGTCACGACGCCGCTCTGCAGATCCCAGCGAAGCACGACCTGCGCAGGCGACTTTCCGTGCTTTCGGGCGATCTCGACAAGCGTCGGGTCGTCGAGATTGTTGCCCTGCATCAGCGGGCTCCACGCTTCCATCTGAATCCCCTTTTCCTTGCAGAAGGAAAGCAGCTCGCGCTGATTCAGCAGCGGATGATATTCCACCTGGTTCACAGCCGGGACAATGTCGCTTTCGGCCATAATGTCTTTTAAATGATGAACGTGGAAATTGCTCACTCCGATCGCCCGAACGCGCTTCTCTTCATACAGCTTCCGCAGCGCCCTCCACGTCTCTACGTATTTTCCTTTCACCGGCCAGTGAATCAAATACAAGTCCACATAATCGAGGCCGAGCTTCTTCAAGCTTTCCTCGTAAGCCCGGAGCGTGCTTTCATAGCCTTGGTCGGCGTTCCACACCTTCGTGGTGACGAACAGCTCCTCCCGCTTCACGCCGCTTTGACGAATCGCCTTGCCGACGCCCGCCTCATTGCCGTACACGGCTGCCGTGTCGATGCTGCGATAGCCGTGCGCCAGCGCCGCGGAAACCGCGTCCTCCACCTGCGAGCCTTCCTCAACGCGCCACACGCCCAGTCCGAGCCACGGCATGGCAACGCCGTTGTTTAATGTGGTCGTATCCGCGAGTCCTTTTGGCATAGTTGATTCCATCCCTTCTGATCCAGTCTCACCCATTATTTTACCAAAATGTTCCCCCATCTCAAACCCGTCCCGCCGCAAACGTCATTTCCCCCAAGGATAAACGACCGTTCCGTCCTCTTTCAATTTCCATAATATCACTGAATCTACTATAATAGATAATTGTTCGATTGCGATCAAACCTTCGTTGAAAAGAGGACTCATACAGATGCACTCCCCGCTAATGAAAAACCGCCCCTATGTCATGATTTGGCTGGCGCAAATCGCTTCTAATATAGGAGATCAATTTTACTCCATAGCGCTGCTGTGGTACTTGCTGCAGAAGGTCGATTCCCCTTCTTCGCTGAGCCTCTTAACGATTCCCGAGATGGCGGCCGGACTGCTGTTTTATATTGTCTTCGGCGCCGCGGCCGATCGGTACTCGCCGAGGCGGCTCATGATCGGCGCCGACCTTGCCCGGTTCGCGCTGATCGCCGTCGTATTTTTCTTGGCGCTTTCCGATGTCGGTGCGTTAGGGCCGTTTATGGCCGTGCAGTTCGGCATCGGGATGTTCGCTGCGCTGTTTTTTCCCGCACGAACGGTCGCGTTGCGCCGGGTCGTGCCGCCGGAGCAGCTGGCGCAGGCGAACGCGATCCAAGACTCGACCTTCCGCGCCGTCCGCATCGCCGCCCCGTTGGCGGTCGGCGCTCTGGCCGCCTTCGTCCCGCTGCATTGGCTGATGCTGGTGAACACGATCTCTTACGTTGCATCCGCGGTGTTTATCCTTGCGGCGAATCATAAGGCCGGGCATGCCGCGCGTTACGGCGGAGCCAACGCTCTCGGCCCGGTCGACCCGCTTGGCGCGCCGGCGATTGAAGCGCCGCGCGCGAAGGAAACGGTTGCCGCCATTGCCCGGCGGTTTTCCGAGGACATTCGCTCGGCATTGAAAGAACTGCTCCGCAAACGCTCCCTCCTGTACACGCTGTTATTCGGAAATATGGGCTTTATCGCTTGGCAAGTGCTTTGGACGGTCGGGTTTCCGGTTTTGGCGGCGGAAGTCGCCTCCGGGGCCGGTTCCTCCGTTGCGTCGCCTGGAGGCGAGGCGAACGGCGGGCAGCTTGGCGTCATCGTGGGCAGTTACGGCGTAGGGAACTTAATCGGCAGCCTGCTGATGACCAGAATACCGGTGCGCACACCCATCTATTTCATCGTTGCAGGGTGGCTTCTGCTCGCCGCCGGCTACGGCATCATCGCTGCCGGCCACGCCTCCTTGTGGCTCGTCTATGTCGGCTCCGCGATTGCGGGTCTCGGCGGTCCGGTCATCGGCATCCCGCAGACGACAGCGATTCAAACCGAATCCGAGCCGGAAAATACGGGCAAAATTTTCTCGTTAAACATGCTGATGTTCACCGTGTTTTGCATCGGCTCTGCCGGCTTCGGCGCGCTGGGCTTCGGGAATCTCCCGGTGAGCGTCATGTTCTGGTGCGGCAGCGCGTTTCTCGCCGTCATGTGCGTCTCGGCGCTTCTCCTCTATGCCGGCGAGCGAAAAAAGCTCCCCGCCCCTGTTTCCGATCAAGCGATATAATGCGGTTCGCCTCGCTCGCAGCTTTTGTGGGTGAGGCTTTTTTGTCATGTTTTCTAACCTTTAACGTTAGTAATATTTAACTTTATATAAATTAGGACTTCGTAACCGCTTCCATTACCAGGAAATTACTCCTGTTTTTTAGATTTCGAAAAAAATACACAGGAATACTGACTTTTTTGTTAAATATATGTAACTTGTAGTGACATTACATGAAGGAGGCGTCTTATGAAAAGTAAGAAACTTCTATCCGCTGCGATGGCAATGGCTCTCGGGATCGGCACCGTCGGTTCCGCAGCCATCGCCCCCGCCTTCGCATCGTTCGCGCCGAACGATGCGGCATCCTTATCCCGCGCCTACATACCTGGCGGGACGTTCGATATGGGGGTGGTCAATGACGATAAATTGATCGCCATGCTGAAGCGGAACGGAACGATTCCGGCGAACGCTTCCCCCGAAACGGCGCGTGCAGCCCTGAAATCGTACTTGAACGGCAAGGCGTCCCATGCGGCGGCAGCCCAAAGCAATGGCGAGCTTTACAAGCAAGAGCGGAAGCGCGCGGAAGCGATGAAGGAAAATGCGAACGCAGGCGGATTGTTGAACGGCAGCGGCAAAAAGCTAGGCCAATCAACCGCGGTTCCGCCGGCGGCCGCTGAGCCGTGGAACGGCGGCAAGCGCGTCGACAAGGTGCTCGTGCTGCTCATTGAATACCCTGATTTCCCGCATAACGGCATCAAGCCCGAAGAAACGGACATGTACTACCAGGATTATTCGAAAGAGCACTACGAGCAAATGATATTCGGCTCGAACGGGTATACGGGACCGAACGGCGAAACGCTGATGTCCATGAAACAATATTACGAAGAGCAATCCGGCGGGAGCTATTCCGTGGAAGGAACGGTTGCAGGATGGTATACGGCAAGCAAGCCCGCCGCGGAATACGGCGCTAACGTTCCGGCTCCGGACGGCAACGACAAGAACGCGCGCGGCCTCGTTAAAGAAGCGCTGCTTGCGGCTGCCAACGATCCTTCGATCGATCTGAAGCAGTTCGATCAGGAGGACCGTTACGATTTGGACGGCGACGGCAACTTCCGCGAGCCGGACGGCCTGATCGATCACCTGATGATCGTTCACTCCTCCGTCGGCGAAGAAGCGGGCGGGGGCTCGCTCGGCGGCGACGCGATCTGGTCGCACCGTTCCAACTTAGGCGGCGTTGCGGTGCTCCCGGGCACGTCCGCAGATGTCCCGTATTGGGACGGCATGCTCGGCGCTTACGATTACACGATCGAGCCGGCTGACGGCGCGGCAGGCGTGTTCGCCCACGAATTCGGCCACGACCTCGGCTTGCCGGACGAATACGATACGATGTATACCGGCGCCGGCGAAGCGGTCGGCTATTGGTCCATCATGGCCAGCGGTTCTTGGGCCGGCATCATCCCGGGAACGGAGCCGTCGGGCTTCAGCGCATGGGCCAAAGAGTTTCTGCAGGCGAACGTCGGCGGCAACTGGCTGACCGGCTCTTCCATACATGTCAACGACATCCCCGCTTCCGGCGTCGAATTCATACTGGATGAAGCGGTGACCAAAGGGGCGGGAAACGATGCCGTCCGTATTGATTTGCCGGAAAAGACGGTTGTCGTCAATACGCCCTACAGCGACCAATACGAATATTACGGCGGCCGCGGCGATGAGCTGAACCGATCGATGACGGCTTCGCTGGATTTAACGTCGGCGGCGAGCGCGGCTCTAACGTTCAAAACCTGGTATCAAATCGAGAAGGATTGGGATTACGCCTCGATTCAGGTCCGTGAAGCGGACGGCTCCTGGACTTCGATCCAGGGGAATATTACGACATCGGAAAACCCGCACGGCCAAAATCCCGGCAACGGCATTACCGGCGATTCCGGCGGCTGGGTCGATGCAAGCTTTGACCTGTCTGCTTACGCGGGCAAGACCATCGAGCTTCGCTTCAACTACTGGACGGACGTAGCGGTGTTCGAGAAGGGCTTCTATGTAGACGACATTTCCGTTACAGCCGACGGCGCAACGCTCTTGTTCGACAACGCAGAAGAAGAGCCCGTCTTTGCGCTTGACGGCTTTGCGAAGGATACCGGCACCTATCAGGCCGAGCACTACTACTTGCTCGAGTGGAGAAGCCATCGAGGAGCCGACCGAGGTCTCGCCCATATTTTGCGCGGCTCAAGCTTAATGTCATACGACGAAGGACTACTTGTATGGTACTTCGACGGCTCGGTCGACAACAACTGGACCGGCATTCATCCGGGCGACGGCTTCCTCGGGGTTGTCGACGCCGATCAGAAAGCCGTAAAATGGAGCGACCGCCTCGTGGCGTCCACCCGGTTCCAGCTGCACGACGCGGCCTTCAGCCTGAAAAAAGCCGATGCGATGGAGCTGGATTATACGGCCCTCTACGGCGCAACGATTCGAGACAACAACTCTACGTTCAATCCGTTGTTTGAGGACAGCAAGTCGTATGCCAATCCGGAGCTGCCGGATGCCGGACGGAACATTACGCCGTACGGCTTGAAAATCCGGGTTGTCGGCGAAGCGTCCGACCGTTCCGCGGCGAAAGTGCTGCTGTTTAAGTAAATACTGACCGAGAGCCTTAAGAAGCCGCTGCGCTTCCTAAGGCTTTTTTAATATCCCGCAAAAAAAAGATTGTTCACGTCCGCAGGCTTGTTAATGGTAAAATGTGGCCAATATATAGGGAAGGAAGATTACAATGACATCGCCGTTTCAATCGATGATAAAGCATATGATATGGGCGAACGAACGCATCATTCGCCGATTGTCCGAATGCGGCAACGCTCCTGCCGGGGCCGTTCGCTGGATGTCGCATATACTGGGAGCGGAGAAGGTATGGCTTGCCCGCTTGCACGGCGAAGACGCTTCCGCATTGCCGATCTGGCCGGAGCTCTCGCTATCCGAATGCGCGGCGGCGGCGGGCGACAATGCGGCGCGTTTCGAACGGCTTGCGGAACGTCTCGACGAAGCGGAGCTTCAGCGGCTCGCAATATATCGCAACAGCACCGGAACGGAGTTCCGCACCTCTGTCGCGGATATGCTGACTCAAGTCTTGATGCATGGATCGTACCACCGCGGCCAAATCAATGCGGCCTTGCGCGGCGCGGGCTTCGAGCCGGTCGGCGTGGATTACATTATGTACGCCCGCGAAAGGCAATAATTGCATCGCGGCGCGGTTTCGTGATATGATTACAGAACCTTTATAGGAAGTGATGCTTTTATGAATTCTGCCATAATTGTAAATACTTATATAACAAACCAAACCCTTGACTGAAACAAGTCAAGGGTTTTTGTTTCCCGTCGGCAACTTTTCTGCAGGAGGTCATCATTTATGCGCTCGGAGAACAACTCGTCCATCGTCGCCGTTTGGATCAGCTTAATCAGCAATGTCATTTTAACCGTACTCAAAATTGTCGTGGGCGTGCTGTTTCAAAGCCAGGTGCTCGTTGCCGACGGCATACACAACGCAGGCGACGTCATCGCAACCGCGGCGGCTCTAAGCTCCATGCGGATCTCTAAGCGTCCCGCCGACAAGGATCATCCGTACGGCCACGGCAAGGCGGAGGTGCTCGGCTCGGCGTTCGTCGCCATTATCCTTGGACTTGCCGCCATCTATATGGGCTATCACGCCGTAATCGCGTTCACCGAGGAGCCCGGCCACGCAAGCGTCGTCGCACTGATTGCAGCCGTTATATCACTCGTTTGGAAACAGGCATTGTACGTGTACACGATTCGGCTTGGGAAGGTCGCAGGCAGCAAGGCGTTAATCGCTACTGCCTACGATCATCTGGCGGACGTTTACGCTTCTCTTGCGGCCGTAATCGGGATCGGCCTGGCGATGCTCGGCGAGCTGTACGATATCCGTTATTTCATGTACGGCGATCCAGCCGCAGGAGTCATCGTTTCGCTGCTCGTATTGAAGCTTGCTTACGAAATGGGGCAAGAGGCGATCGACATTTTGATGGAGAAAAATGTCGGAGAAGACAAGCTGGGGGCATACGCCCAGCAAATTATGGCCGTGCCGCACGTTAAGCGGATTGACCGCCTCCGGGCAAGGGAGCACGGTCATTACATTCTCGTCGACGTGAGAGTCAGCATTCCGGCGGAGCTAAGCATTCAGGAAGGGCACGACATTTCGCGGCAAATCAAAAAGTCGGTTATGGACCGGAACAACGACGTGGACGAGGTGCTGATACACCTGAATCCTTGGTATGAGGAGTGAGAGATGATATAATCGGGCTATAACATAAAATTTCGTCGTGAAGCACACGCCTTCTTCGCACAGCGCGGAGTATGGCGTGTTTTTTTGTGTCAATGAGGGGGTGGTTGGAAGTTGAAATATTTTTTTCATTAATTAACGGGGGGATTTAGCTGATGGATGGAGATATCGCGTTTAACGAATTTATGTTGAAGCATATTGCCGAAAGCAGAGGCGACCGCAAAGCGCGTTTGTTGAAAGGGTTAGGACACGGGGAGACCGATTTTCTGAAAAACATCTGGTATCCGGCTGTCGGAAATTTCGATCATGTCTTTCCGGAATGGGAGATTCGCGATTACAAAGACGGCGTCCGCTATTTGGACATCGCTTATATGCCGGGAGTCGTGAAGGGCGTCGTAGAAGTTCAGGGGTACGGTCCTCACGCAAGGGATATTCCCAGATGGCGCTTTAAGGACGAAAGCCTGAGGCATTGCCACTTGGTGCTCGACGGTTGGACCGTGCTCCCTATCGCTTACGATCTGGTGCGCGACAACCCGCGGCTGTGCCAGCAGCTTGTGCTGTCCTTTATCGGCAAGTTCGTATCCCAGCAGCCGGTGCCGGACGATCTGAACTGGCTTGGGAGTGAGGTCGTTCGCTTTGCCCGGCGGGTCCTTCGTCCGATTACTCCGCAAGAGGTAAGCGCTCATCTGAAGGTGAGCCCCAACTATGCGAGAAAACTGCTTCACCATCTCGTAGATAAAGGAATACTTAAGGTCGCAAGCGGCCAAGCAAGAATACGGACATACATCCTTGTGTACTAAACAATGATCTCCGCGGAACCGATATACACATTGATGCCCAATTGCAAGGGGGTGCACCATGGATATCGCAAGTTTGTCGACGAATTTGGCACAATCCGGTCTTGCCCAGGCTGTCGGGATCAGCGTGTTAAAGCTGGCCAAAGACAGCGCCGTCCAACAAGCTCAAGGGCTGGTGAAGGCGATGGAGCAAAGTGTCCATCCTCATTTGGGCGGCAAGCTCGACATCAGAGTGTAGCCTCAAGAACCCCGGTATTTTTACCGGGGTTCTTGGTTACGCCGCCGAACATAGCAACACTACAGGTTGCTATTTGCCGTATAACAGGGGGCGCTGGTTTGTTAGCAACACCTGAAGTTGCTATTTGCCGCTTTCGGCCTCCTGGCCGGGCGTTTTGGAGCGAATAGCAACTCGTAGTGTGCCTAATTCTCAGCGCAGCGCAAAAAACAGGCCGATAGCCACTCGTAGTGTTGCTAATTCATATCCCGCCGAACATAGCAACACGACAGGTTGCTATTTGCCGTATAACAGGGGGCGCTGGTTTGTTAGCAACACCTGAAGTTGCTATTTGCCGCTTTCGGCCTCCCCGTCTGGCGTTTTGGAGCGAATAGCAACTCGTAGTGTGCCTATTTCTCAGCGCAGCGCAAAAAACAGGCCGATAGCCACTCGTAGTGTTGCTAATTCATATCCCGCCGAACATAGCAACACTACAGGTTGCTATTTGCCGTATAACAGGAAGCGCTGTTTGTTAGCAACACCTGAAGTTGCTATTTGCCGCTTTCGGCCTCCTTGCCGGGCGTTTTGGAGCGAATAGCAACTCGTAGTGTGCCTATTTCTCAGCGCAGCGCAAAAAACAGGCCGATAGCCACTCGTAGTGTTGCTAATTCATAAACCGCCGAACATAGCAACACTACAGGTTGCTATTTGCCGTATAACAGGAAGCGCTGTTTGTTAGCAACACCTGAAGTTGCTATTTGCCGCTTTCGGCCTCCTTGCCGGGCGTTTTGGAGCGAATAGCAACTCGTAGTGTGCCTATTTCTCAGCGCAGCGCAAAAAACAGGCCGATAGCCACTCGTAGTGTTGCTAATTCATAAACATTACAGGTCGCTATATCCGCCGCAATGCAAACAAGCCCCTGACCGAAACCGGTCAGGGGCTCTGTCGCCTCACTTACTTCTGTACCGTAGCGTTATACTCCGCGATCTTCTTCGAAATGTCCGCAGCCGCCGCGCCAAGCGCGTCCTTCGGCGATTTCGCGCCGTTGATCGCCTCTTCCATCGCGGTCTCCACAATCTGTCGCGCTTCCGGGAACACGCCCATAACCGCGCCTTGCGTTGCCGTCGTCAGCCTTGTAGCGTGCAGCTGGTCAACAGCCGTCTGGAACTGCGGGAACTGCTCGAAGTTTTGCTTGACGAGCTCCTGGTCATAAGCCGCCTTCGTAATCGGGAAGTACCCCGTGTTCACGTGCCAGTAAGCTTGCTGCTCCGGAGCAGCAAGAAACTTCATGAATTCCCATGCGCCCTTCTGCTCGGCTTCCGGTCGGTTGTTCATCACCCATAAGCTCGCACCGCCGACAATAACGCCGCCCTCCTGCGCATCCGCCGGCTTCGGAAGAAAGCCCGTGCCGACTTCAAATTTGCCGCCTACGGCGTCGACGATCCCGCGAAGACCCGCGGTCGAATCGAGAATCATGCCCACTTGCCCGGCAGCGAAAGCAGTCTTCGTATCCGCCGTTTTGCGGCCCAAGTTCAGCATCGTGCCGTCGTCGATCATACCCTTCCACCATTCCATCGTCTTCACGCCGACGTCTCCGCCGACGAGCGATTCCGTTGCAAGCGCCGTACGGCCGTTGCCGTTGTTCAAATAGTCGACTCCGGCGTTCGCGTGGAACTGTTCCATAAACCAGCCGTAAATCGCGAAGGATGCGCCGTACCGGCCGTCCTGCGTCAACGCTTTAGCGGCTGCAGCCACTTCTTCGTATGTTTTCGGCGGGTTTTCCGGATCCAGTCCGGCCGCTTTGAACATATCCTTGTTATAGTACAAAATCGGATTCGATGTGTTGAACGGCATCGAATACAACTGATTGTCGAACGTATAGTACCCGAGAATGTTTTCCTCCAGCCCGGACACATCGTAGCCATCCGCATCGATAAACTTCTGAACCGGCGTAATCGCGCCCGTATCGATCATGAAGCGGCTGCCGATTTCGTACACTTGTATCATGGTAGGGCCGGTGTCGGTACCGAACGTCGTTTTCAGCTTATTCAAGCTTTCATCGTAGGTGCCCTGGAACACGGCCTCCACTTGAACGTCCTTGTGCGACGCGTTGAAGTCTGCAACCAGCTTGTCCGCAACCTTGCCGAGCTCGCCGCCGAAGGAATGCCAGAATGTAACCTTAACCGGCTCCGCTGGAGTTTCCGTGTCAGCCGCAGGCTCTTCTGCCGTCTCCTCCGCTGCTGTTTGTTCCCCAGCTCCTTGCACTGTCTCGTCTTCCGAAGACCCAGTTTCCGCCGCGCCGCCGCATGCCGCCAAAAACATCATGACCATGACGGTAAGAATAGCGAGCATCGTTTTACCCTTTGTCATCATTCGGCTTCTTCTCCCTTTCTCCTCTATAAGTATATATATGGAACCCGCGTCAGCGCCCATACCGAAACGCCCCGCAGACGACCCCCAAGCACACGCACAAAACTTACCCTTTCACTGCGCCCGCCGTTATGCCGCGCACCAGCTGCTTCAGCCCGAACAACAGCAGCAGCAGCGACGGCAAGAGCACGATCGTTACACCCGCCAGCACCAAGTTCCACGCCATCATTTCTTCCCACTGAAGCATGCTGACGCCGATTTGCACCGTGCGCATCTGTTCCCGGTTCGTAATCAGCAGCGGCCACAAATACATATTCCAAGTGTTGATGAACACATACACGCCAAGGGTGGCGATCGCCGGCCGGGATAGCGGGAGAACAAGCCGTACAAATGTCCATACATGGCCGCAGCCGTCGATTCGCGCCGCCTCGAACAATTCCCTCGGAAGCTGCAGGAACGACTGCCGGAGCAGAAACACCCCGAAGGCCGACGCCAGGAAAGGAACGATCAGCCCTTGATAGCTGTCCATCCAGCCCCAGCCTTTGATCGTCAAATAGTTCGGGATGACCGTTACTTCCCAAGGGATCATCATTGTGGAAAGAAACGCCGCAAACAGGAACGATTTCCCGCGAAAGCGGACGAATGCGAACGCATAAGCCGCCATACTGCACGTAATCAGCTGCCCAAGCATAACCGCTCCGGAAATAATGAAGCTGTTCATAATGAACGTCGGAATCGGCACCAGCTGCATCGCCGACACAAAATTGCCCGTATAGAAGCTTTCCGGAAAAAGCGCCGGCGGAAACCGCCCCGCTTCCTCAGCCGTCATAAAACCAGCCAGAAACGTGAATGCGATCGGGTACAGCACCAGCACGGCCATAACCGCCAATACGACATATTGCACGACAGTCCAAACCCCAAACCGCAGCGGCTTTCGCGAAATCCCGGCTCCGGCTGCGGATGCCGCCGTCCTTGCGGCCACGTTCGTCGTCACGCTCATTGGTAATGCACCTTCTTTTCCACGACGCGGAATTGGACGGCCGTCAGGATCAGGATGATCGCAAACAGCACCAGCGCCTGCGCGCTCCCCGTTCCGAAACGGTAGTTAATGAACGCTTCCTGATAAATTTGATACACGATGACATTCGTTTGATTCATCGGTCCGCCTTTGGTCAAAATGTGGATTTGCCCGAAGGCCTGAAACGATCCGATCACCGAAACGATGCTTACGAAAAACAACGACGGCGAAAGCAGCGGCAGCACAACCTTCGAGTACGCTTGCATCGGATTCGCTCCGTCCAGGCTGAGCGAGTCCCATATATCTTGGGATATTCCGTTCAATCCGCCCAACAGCACGATGTATACGAAGCCGACGCTCATCCACACTGTCATGATGCTGATCGAAAGGAGCGCCCAATGCGGGTCCGAGAGCCAGAAGATCGGTTTCACGCCCGCTAAGCTCAGAAAATAATTGAGCATCCCGGCGCTCGGGTGAAACAGCAGCAGCCAGATGACGGCAGAGGTGCCGACGGAAATCGCGACCGGCAGCGAAAACACGAACCGGAACAGCTTCATCCCCCGCTTGTTCCCGTGCGTCATCGCCGCCAGCAGCAGCGCCCACAATATCGTTACGGGAACCGTATAAACGATGAACAGCCCCGTTATTTTCAGCCCTTGGTAAAATTGCGGCGATGCGAACATGTCCATGTAATTTTGAAGACCGACATATTTTGCAATGCGCCCTTGCGGGTCGGTCATGTGCAAGCTTAGATACACTGACTGCAGCAGCGGATAAAACACGAAAATCCCGAATACGATGAGCGATGGAGCCAAAAATGCGTATCCCGCCGCTTGATCCTTCCACCGCATCAGGCTTGCCGGCGTTCTTTGGGTCATAACCTTTCCCGTCCTCCCGTCTAAGCTTTTTCCATCGTAAGCGGCGAGTGTTAACGAACCGTCAACTCACTTTGGCATTTATGTAAATGTTCATTAAGACTTTGTAAATCGGAGCGGCAAGAAGCGTGGAATCGACGGGACGCGAAAAAGCGATGGAACGCAAAAAAGCGACGGATCGCTCCATCGCCTCGCCTTTGTGCCGATTATTCAAACAGGTCCAACTGGACCGGTGGCGGTTCCCCGCGCTCAAGCCCGAGCATGGACATGAACCGCTTGGCATTGCCTGCGCCGTGGCCGCCTGAGTTGTTATTGAAGATGACGCATATTTGCCCCGTCGAAACGGACATCTTCTCCAAGATGCCGATCCATTCGGCCAGCTCGCGCTCGCTGTAGTCGTACAGGTACCGCACATTCCGCCAATTCGGGCTGCCGCCGGAATTCCAGCCTTCCGCATTCCGCCCGTGAAAGCGGACGACCGTTCGCTCCGGATGCGTAGGCACAGGCACGGTCGGCACCGAGCCGCTGCCGGCTTGCGGCTCGTCGCACACGCTGTGCATCCACCCTTCGCGCTCCATGAACCTAAGCGTCCGCTCGCGCATGTCGGGAGCGAACCAGCTTTGGTGCCGAAACTCAAGCGCGACCGGCCAGCCGTCCATCAGCTCCTTCGCGCGCCGCAGGACGGCCACGTTCTCGCGGGTACAGTCAAACCACGGCGGATATTGGAACAGGACGGTGCGGAGCTTGCCGGACGCGCGCATCGGCTCGAACGCCTGCCGGAACGCGCCGAACAGCGCCGCGTCTTCCTCGCCGGGCGCCGTCGCTTCTGAGGGCCGGACAGTTGCCGGCAGCTTCCTCCCGCTTCCCCGCTCGTGCCCCGTCATCGCTTGATTCGCCTTCACGACAAAGCCGAAATCGTCCGCGGTGTCCTCCGCCCAGCGCTGCACCGTAGCCGCCTGAGGGATCGCGTAGAACGAGCTGTCCACCTCAACGACCGGGAACTGCCGCGAATACAGCTGCAGCTTCCGGCTTGCCGGCGTGCCGGGCGGGTAAATCGACTCATGATCGCCCCATCCGGCCAGTCCGATTTCAATGTTCATCTCCGGCTGCTCACCTCGACATCCGCCGCAAGGTGCCGAAGGGCACTCTTGAATGCAGCTGCAAATTCATATTCACGAATCGCTCCCCCATAGATCTCCTTTGCGCAGCCAGCGGTAGCCCTTCCGCACGCTGTTCATGAGGAAATCGGGAACCGGCAGCGGATGATCGTACATGAAAGGAAGATAAATTTTGTAATAAGCTTTCTTTACATCGTCCCACATCGTGCAAGGCTCATCCTTCAGAAAATCCGAGACGTCAACGACGATGCCGCGGCCGTTCGGGTCAAGCATCACGTTCTTCCCGTGGACGTCGTGCGGATGAAGACCGCGCTCTCTTGCGTAGTCCAGCGCCTCGTCTATATCTTGGATCGCTTGTTCGGGAATGCGGACGCCCTGCTTGATACAGTCGTAGAACGTCGTTCCGTACAATCTGCGAAGCACTAAATACCGGTATTCCCCATTCGCGTGAAAGCATTCCGCATACGCCGGATGTTTTCCGAGACGGCGGTACACCTCCACCTCGTCTTCCCAGCCGGGACGCCCCGGCGCGTAAAGCTTCAACACACGGTCCGGGTAATCGGGGTGGACGAGCACCGCGGCATAGTTTCCCGCTCCGATGACGCGCCACCGACCGGGCACGTACCGTACGACAATCGGGTCGTGCGGGTCCTCGCTCTCGATATCGATGTTAGGCAGCAGTTCCGAATGCGCCATTTCTATAAATTTATCCATCGGCACGCAGCCCTTCGGCTTGCAGCTCCCAATCTTCCCGCAGTGCAGAATACATGGCCAGCGCCCAATAAACAGGAGTCGTCTCCCGTTCCTTGCGCCGGTTCGCCCTCTTATGCACTTCCGCAGCGGTCATCGGCGTCCCTTCTTCGGCCGGCTGCATCAACTCCACCCATTGCGCTTCAAGCTCCAGCTTCGGCGCCAGCAGCCCGACAATGCCTTCCCCCAGCTCGCCGGCTTTCTTGGAAGACAACCAATGGAGCCTGTCGACATACGCGGAAAGCAGCGTCCATTCTTGTTCGGTGATCCGCTCGCGCATCCACGGCTCGAATGTGAAGATCGGCAGGAAAGGCGCCTTATCCTTCAACAGCTTGTCGATCCGTTTCGATTTCCGTTTATTGCCGCCTTGCTCGAACACGACCACCGTTCCCGCCGCCCAGTCGCCGATCCGTTTGTCCTTGGAGTGAAAGAAGCTAAATAGGATGCCGGTAAAATAAAGCGCGGGCAGCATATCGATCAGGCGAAACAGGTTGCGGATGACGGCGGACAAAAAGCTGAGCGGCCGCCCGTTCTCTTGGATGACCCGGATGCCCATCGCCCTCTTGCCGACAGTGCGCCCTCCGGTCGAAAACTCCGAGATAATGAAGTATAGCGACGTGAACGCCGCATAGAACAAAATTAGCGCCGCGACGCCGTATTCGGCCGCCCACGCCGGCATCGCGTCGCCGATCGCCGCATACACCGCCCAGCCGGCAAGCGCGACGCCTGCATTGGCCGCCATGACGATCAGCATATCAATGAGCTGCGCGCCGATTCGGCTGCCGACTCCCGCGGTTTCGAACCGCAGCTCGACCTGCTCCGGCGTCGTCACGGTGAGCCGTCGGCTCCAGCTTGGCTCATAGGCCGTTTGCATTTGTTTCTCTCTCCTCTCATCCGATTGGTGATATAATCAATACGCAGTACTATCCATTCGCGAATCAAGCGACAAACGATAAAGGAGCGCCCGCATGGAACTTACGTCGTTTATCAAAAGACACAAACCGCTGTGGACCGAGCTCGAACGAGCGGCGGATTCGATGCAGCGAAGGGCGGCACGCTTAACCGCAGGCGACGTCGACCGGTTTACCGCACTGCATAAGCAGGTGTCGGCACATTTGTCCTTTATGAATTCCAATTACCCCGGTAATGAACTAACCGGTTATTTGAATAAACTCGTATCGCGATCCCACAACGTATTGTACCGCGATTCTTGGAGCAGCACGGAAGGGTTTAAGCGATTTTTCGCGACCGGCTTCGTCTCGCTCTTAAAGGAGCGTGCGGCATTTATCGCTTTCGCCGCGATATTGATGGCCGCCGGCTTCATCTCCGGCTTTGCGGTCGTCATGAACGACCCTCACCAGCTGTCGGCGATCGCGCCGCCGCAATTCGCGGACGTCGATCCGAGCCGCATCGCGGAAGACCGAGGCGATTTGACGTCGTCGATCGACTCGGCGGCCATTATGACGAACAATATCCGGGTTGCGGTGCTCTGCTTCGTCAGCGGCATCACCCTCGGCATCGGCACATTGTATTTGCTTGTATACAACGGTGTGTTGATCGGCGCGCTCGCGGCCGTATTTTTCCGCGCGGGGGAAAGCTACGCCTTCTGGGCGTTCATCCTTCCGCACGGGGTGATCGAGCTGACAGCGATTTTCATCGCGGGCGGAGCCGGGCTGTACATGGGGTACGTCATGATGGTGCCCGGCCCGTACACGCGCAAGTACCGCTTCTTCACTTCGGTGCGCGAATCCGTGCAGCTGCTGCTCGGCACGGTGCCGCTGTTCGTCGTCGCCGGGACCATCGAAGGCTACGTGACGCCCGCGTGCATCCCGCTCGAAGCGAAATACTTCGTCGCCGCGCTCACTCTCGCCGCTCTCGTCCTTTATTATTTATACGGCAGGAAACGGCTTCAGCTACAGCGCGTCTCTTGATTTCAAGTCCAAATACGTATTGACGGCCGCCAGCGCTAATTCGTCCGCAGGCACATCCAGCACCTCGATCGCGAGGGCTGCCATGCGGGCGGCGTAGCGACGGCGGTCTTCTTGCATTTTGAGGGCCGTGCTTTTGATGTAGGCTTCCTTCGCGCGGCGAACCGGAATGCCGGCCCACTCATGCAGCAGCGGATCCTGCAAGGACAATAACAGCAGCAAGTGCGTTCTTCTTAATCGGATCAAATACGGAGCGAGTTCGTTCTCGAACAAGTAGCTCTCCATATCGGAGAACAGCACCATAAAGCTGCGCTTTTTCTGTATTTTGGCAAGATGCGTGAGCGCCAGGCCGTAATTCGACTCGGACATGTCGCTCTTCAAATCGTAGACCGCATCGATGATGGTCTGGACATGCTCCATCCCTTTGCCGGGCGGAACGTACGCCTTGAGCCCGCCGGAGAATGCCAGCGCAGCCACTTGATCGCCGCGCTGCAGCGCAACGGCGGCAAGCGTAAGCGCCGCCTCGAGCGAGCGGTCCAGCTTCGTCTTGCCGGCGAGCTCGGTGCCCATCATCCGCCCGCAGTCGATCAGCAGCGTGACGATTTTCCCGCGCTCGGGCTGGAACACGTTCACCTTCGGTTGCAGCGTCCGCGCGGTGGCGGACCAGTTGATCGTGCGCGGGTCGTCATCCGGCGTGTAATCGCGGATGCTCTGGAAGTCCGTGCCGGAACGGGCACGCCTGAACACGCGCCGGCCGTCGAGCACGAGGCTGCGCTGCATCGAAGCGAGCGTGCCGCGCACGCCGCTCAAGTCCGGGAGCACGCGGATTTCGTGCGTGCACGGGATATGGGCTTGGCGCTGCCAGAGCCCAAGCGAGCCCCGATACCGTACGAAGACGGTATCGAGCGTGTACCGGCCGCGCTCCGTCGGCCGGGTTTCATACAAGGCCTCCGCCCGGCGGCCTTGGAACGTCAGCGCGGGCCAAGCATCCGGCCCCGCGAACGTATCCGGCAGGTCGTCGACGACCTGCCCCTTCGCCGGCTGCCTGCCGCCGGCCGCCCGCACCGCGAGGCGCACAGCGACCGACCCGCCGAGGTCGACGCGGTCCGGCGCCTCGCGTTCGGCGGTGAGCCGGTTCGGCCCCGGCAGCAGCGCAAGATCGAGCGCGCTCAGCACCGCGAGCGTGCCGTTCCACGCCCAGAAGACGAGGGCGCCCAAATCCGCATCCAGCGCATACGCTCCGCCCGCCAAAGGCGCGCCCGCCAGCAGCAGCGCGGCCAGCCGGCCCGTCGGCACGACGCGCAGCGCCGGGAGCAGCCTATCGCGGAACCGGGACCGCGGCAAGTGTTTCTTGGACGACTGCGTCACTCGTCACACCCTCCAATTCCGCCTGCGGCGCGAGCAGAAGACGGTGCCTCAGCGCCGGGCGTGCCACCAGCTTCACATCGTCAGGCGTCACATAGTCTCTGCCGTCCAAATACGCCCACGCCTTGCTTGCATTCAGCATCGCGATGCCAGCGCGCGGGCTCGCTCCGAGCAGCACCTTCTTGCTCGTGCGTGTAAACCGGGCGATCGCCGTAATATATTCGATCACGCCATCCTCAACCTTGACGCCGGTCAGCGCATCGCGGTGCTTGCGGAAATCGTCGAGCGTCAGCGCCGGCTCCAGCTTGCCGTCCGACATGCCCGCTCCGGCTCCGTGTGCTCTGTATATTTCCGTCTCCTGCTCCGCGTTCGGATAGTCCAGCACCAGCTTGAACAGGAAGCGGTCGAGCTGCGCCTCCGGCAGCGGATACGTTCCTTCATATTCCACCGGGTTCTGGGTCGCAATGACGAAGAACGGATCGGGGAGCCGGTGCGTTTCCCCTTGAATCGTCACCTGCCGCTCCTCCATCGCCTCCAGCAGCGCCGACTGCGTCTTCGGCCCGGTCCGGTTAATTTCGTCCGCCAGCAGCAGGTTCGTAAACACCGGCCCGCGGACCGTAATGTACCGGTTTTCCTGCATGTTATAAATGACGTTGCCCGTAATGTCGCTCGGCATCATGTCCGGCGTAAATTGAATGCGCCGGTAGTCTCCCGAGATTAATCCGGCGAGCGTGCGGGCAAGCTTCGTCTTGCCGAGCCCCGGCACGCCTTCGAGCAGCACGTGCCCTCCGGCCAGCATCGCCGTGACGACAAGCCTCACATTCGTCCGTTGCCCAAATATGTTCTCTTCCATCCGCGAAAGCAGCTGTTGCATTTACCGTTCCCCCTCTATTGTCCGCAGCGCTTCATCCAATACGGCGCTGTCCTCAACCCATCGCTTCTCCGAATAAGCTCCGTCCGCTTGCTCCCACCGAAGGAGGACGTTCCGCAGCGCCTCCGCCGTCTCCGGCTTCAGCGCCGGTTTCGCGGCCGCGGCGATGTCCGCCGCCTTTGCGGCGCCGGGGAGCCCGACACCCCTCAGGGACAACGCCCGCTTCAGATGCTCGACCCGATAGCCGAGCGACTCTCTTGTCAGCTTCCCTCTGCGGTACCAGCCCGACACCGCCAGCAGCGTCTCGTCGCTGCGGCGCACGCGGAATTCTCTCGGCGTATACGCCGGCCCGAACCGCTTGCCCTTCCGCCACAGCCATATAATCAAAGCTGCCGCAATCTGTCCGAACGCCGCCAGCAGCCAAGGAGGATACACTTGGGAAATACCGGGCGAATCGGCGTATCCGTGGTGATACTCATCGAAATAGATCGTTCGCCCGGCCGCCGACTCTCCCCCGAGCATGGACCAAAGCAGCTCGAATTGCTCGCCTTTGAGAATGTTTTCGTTCTGCGTCCACTCCGGGGTCAGCGCCATCGTCACCGAGCCTTGACCGATGCTCTTCCGGGCGGCGATGACGCCGCGTTCGTCCCTCAGCAATACTTCGTCCGCCTCGACTTCGGTCAAGCGAAGAAAGCTTTCCACGATCGCTTCATGCGTCGTTTCCCCCGCTCCCCCGACAGCCGTGACGTATGCAGCCGATTCATCCTGTCTCACAGGCTCCGCCTTTGCCGGCTGCTTCTCTTCATCGCCTGTCCGTTCCGAATCTTCCGTACCCCACGGATTAAGCGGCCCGGGCACATGTTCCAATACAACAACATCGTTTCCGTATTCGGAAGCCCATGACGTGAGCTCCCCGCCTGCCGTTTGCGTCATCTTATACGGGTCGATCGCCACGTACAGCTGCCCTTCCGCCTTCGGAAGCCGGTCGGGCGGCAGTCGCCATTCGCGCACATCCGCGCCTTGCCGCTCAAGCAGCGTTCTCAGCGCCTTCGTCCCGTCGAGATCCGGCGAGAACGAAAGGTAGGGGGAATAATCTGTGAGCCCCGGACGGATGAACGCAAAGCCTAAGCCGATAAATAGGAATACGCAAACCGCAAGCAAAGCCTGCGTTCGGTTCGTTCGTGTCATGCCGCCTCCCCCTTGCCGTCCGCTATCGAGCTTTCTACGCGTTTGTACCAATCGCGGAAATCGTCGGAAGGGAGCTCTTTCAGCCCATACCATACCGTATCGAACCGAAGCGCGGATTCCCGAAACAGCTCAAGCCAAGGCGAGCTGCGCTCCGCAAGCTCCTCCGCGTACTCCCAATTCGTCTTCCAGGCGCGAACCTCCAGCATCTCTTTCTCCTGCAGGGATAGCAGAAGCGCCAGGAACAACAGCCGCGTTCCCTCCCGGGTATCCCCCGATTCGGCGGCGTTCCGCGCCCGCTCCAGCAAGCTCTCCGGCGGCTGCTCCAGCTCATCCTCCGTCATGGAAGCTTTCCGCTTCAGCCCTCGCTCGAACCACAGCATTTGCCACAGGAAAAACAGCAGCGCCGCAACGATCACGACCCCGATTCCGATAATGATGTACATCAGCACGTCCTCGGAGCCGTCGGCAAACTCGATTTGCGGAAATAAATCATTCAGCTTGTTGACCAGCTCTTCCAGCCAGCGGAGCAGCAAATTTTCCCCTTGCTGTCCTTCCTTCGCCGCATATGCCGTATACTCATCCCCCGACAAAATGCCCTTCAGCGCCTCTTTTTCCTCGTCATAGGACGATAGTAAGGCGAATGCCCAACCTTTTGCCACGATTCGATCACTCTTCTCCCCTCGCGGCCGCAATCATGGCGGCGAGATCATCGCCGTCGGCGCGAACCTTCTGGATTCGGTATGCCATCGTATACAGCACGATGCCCGCGGGGACGACGGCACAAAACACGAACAGTACGGCAAGCATGCCCGACAGCGTGACTCCGAACGCGGCAAACACCATAAATAAAGCGACGGAGAACACGTACATGAGGACGGCGAAATTAATGTAGATGCCGAGCAGCCGCCAAAACGATCTTCTCGTCAGCGCCCAGCTCCGGCCGATGCCTACGCTCTCGTTCTCAAACAGCAGCGGGGGCAGAAAAAAGCCGAAGCGCACTACGAAATAGTAGTATGCTAGGATTCCGATGTACATCAGCCCGATATAAATGACTAGAAAGCCTACCCCCGCCATCGCGGCGCCGGCTCCGCCGGGCAGTGCGGCAGCGGCGAATGCCGTCGCAGCCCCGTAGAAGATGGCTAGAAATCCGTTGCCCATCATGACCCCGGTGTAAACTCCGATGCAGATGATCCAAAATAATATGCCGTTGCCGAGTACGCGCCAATACCGCCTCAAAGCTTCACGAAACGCCGACGCCAATGAAAGCTCCTCGCCGTTCAGCGCGCGGTTCGTCAAAATAACGCCTGTCGCCATATGAAGCGGCAGCGCCACGAACGCAAACAGGAGCGCCAGCAGCGCGACGCCGGCGATTTTAATCCACAGTTCGATCCCGGCTTCCAGCGACTGTTCCGGGAGCCGGCTGAGCCAGAACGTCTCGAAATCCTCGAACCCTTGAAATTTCGGCACGACCGGCAGCTGCGAGACGTCGATCAGCAGCAAGCTTGATGCAAGGTAGAAAGGCCCGAAGGCGATTAACGTCAATAAAAACAACGGAGTAAATAACGTTCTGTACAACTGTAGAGAGCGGTCCAGCGTTTGCCCGACTCCCATCGGCCGTATCGGCATCGATCGCATGCGTTTGGCTCCTCCAACCTGCTATAATATCGAAAGCATTCACTCCCCATTGTAACATGGGCGGACGCGGGCGGAACACCGTTCAATTTCATAAAAAAAACGGCGCGTATCCCTCTTGGGTTTGCGCCGTTCTTTTCATCAATCTGCAAAAGGATACCAAAACCCGTCAAACATGCCGATTCGCAGCCAAACCGCTATTCCGAGGGCGGCCGCGCAAATTGCGGCGGTCAGCCAATCCGCGGCGCGAAACGGCTGGCGATGGTACCACGTGCGGGATTTATGCTTCCCGAACCGGCGCAGCTCCATGGCGTTCGTTACCGTATCGATGCGCTGGAGCGACGACATCAGCAGCGGCACGGTGACCATGCCCCAAGCCTTAAGCCGCTGAAGGACCGAAGCTTCCCCTCTGCGGAACCGCACTCCTCTGGCTTCCTGGGAGTGAATGATGTGCTTCAGCTCCGTCTGAAGCTCGGGCACGTACCGGAACGCGATGCTTACCGCATACGCCACCTTGTACGGCACGCCCGCCCGGTGGAGACTTCCCGCAAACCGGCTCGGATGCGTCGTGAACAGAAACACCACCGTGAGCGGCAGCAGATTGCCGTATTTCATCGCCAGCGTCAGCACGTAAAAGAGCGTCTCATACGGAACCTCCGCATACCCCAGCGAAAAAGCGAAGGTGTGCCGTCCCGCCAGCTCGGCGCCGTATCCCGGGGTAATCAGGATAATTAAGATCGCATTCAACACGTTGAAAAAGGCCACGGCCGCAATCAACCAACGAACCGTTCGAAAAGGAACGCGTGAAACTGCCATCAACGCAATCCCGATCAACAGCATAACCGCGAATACTCTAAGGTCGAGGAACAGGAACGTGATGACGGACCATGCAAGCCACATGAGCAGCTTGACCGTTCCGTCCATCCGGTGAAACGGGGAATCCGCTTCGGCGTACAGCGTTCCGGTGCTAATCATCGTCCGCCCGCCCCCCTTTCGAACGCGATGTAATGGCGGATGAACGCCGCGGGATCATCCAGCCCCGCTTGCCTTGCCAGCTTGGCGAGCGACGTCATCTTCAGGCTCGCCTGCGATACGATGGCTTCGTCGGCGAGCAGCTGCGCCACATCGCCGTCGCCGATGACGCGCCCTCCGGACAGAACGACCGCGCGGTCGGCATATTCGAGCGCCAAATGCATGTCGTGGGTAATGATCAGGAACGCGGTTCCGGAAGCTGCCAGCTCCGCGATCCATTCCATAAATTCGCGGTAATGCCGGTAATCCTGCCCTGCGGTCGGCTCGTCCAGAATAATCAGCTCCGGCCCGAGAACGAGAATGGAGGCGATCGTCAGCCGTTTCTTCTGTCCGTAGCTGAGCGCCGAAACCGGCCAATTCCGGTACGGGTATAAGCCGCAGGTACGCAATGCGTCTTCGACCTTGCGCGCCAAGGTTTCAGGATCCAAGCCGGCGGAGAGCAGCCCGAGTCCCGCTTCGTCCTTCACGATTTGCTGCGTAATCATATGGTTCGGGTTCTGCATCGCATACCCGATCCGCCGGCCCCGCTGCGCCACGCTCCACGGCTTAATCGACTCGCCTCGGAAACGGATATCGCCGTTTGTCGTCTTCAGCATGCCGGTGATGAGCGCCGACAGCGTCGATTTGCCGGCGCCGTTGTTGCCGAGCAGCGCGACCGTCTCTCCCGCCCCGATGCGGAACGATACGTCGGTCAGTACCGGCTTGGTTTTATCGTAGCCAAAGGTAATGCGGTCGATCTCGAGCAGCTCCTCGCCCCCGCGGTCCCTGCCGCGGGCGGCGGCCGATTGCCGCCGCGCCTCCGTCCCCGGCTCCATCCATCGCGTCAGCAAGCCGCCAACGGCCTCTCCGCGGAACGAATCGAGATTCGACCACTCCGGGGGCCGCTTGCCGCTTTCGATGCTGCCGCATTCGTCCTTGTCGCATTCGTCCTTGCCGCCTCCGGCATCCGCCTCGGAAAATCCGGCATATTGCAGCGCTTCAACATATAACGGCTGCCTGATGCCGTATCGCTTGAGCACCCCCGAGCCGAGCAGCTCGTCCGGCGTACCGGAGGCGACGATTTCGCCGCAGTCCAGGAGCACGATTCGGTCGACGGGCCTATGCAGCACATCCTCGATGCGGTGCTCGACGATAATGATCGTTTTGTTCGCTTCCCGATGGATGTCGTCGATCAGCGCAATCGCCTTCTCGCCGCTGGCAGGGTCGAGGTTGGCAAGCGGCTCGTCGAACAGCAAAATATCCGCGTCCGTACACCATATGCCCGCGATGGACACGCGCTGCTTCTGGCCGCCCGACAAGTCGTAGGGGCTTGCGTCAATCGACGCGAGCATATCCACCGCTTGCAGCGCCTGCCCGACGCGTTCCTTCATGTCGGCGGCGGGCACGTTCTCGTTCTCAAGCACGAACGCGACATCCTCGCCGACCGTCAGTCCGACGAATTGCTTGTCTTGATCCTGCAGAATCGTGCCGACGGCCTCGCTCGTCGCGAATATGCCGGCCTCGGACGGCTTCCGGCCCTTCACGATCAGCTCTCCGGTCAGGCTGCCCTCGTAATGAAAAGGAATCAGCCCATTGAGACAATGGGCCAACGTCGATTTGCCGGAGCCGCTTCGCCCGGCAATGAGCACTTTTTCTCCCGGATAAATGTCCAGGTTAATCTGTTTTAAGGTCGGTTCGTTCAAGCTGCGGTACTGAAACGAAACATTGCGCAAAGATACGATCGGCTGCATGAAGCTTATTTCGTCACGCCTCCGCCGATAGATTGGAGTTGTTCTTGTTCGCCCGGCTAATCGCGAGAACCGCAGGAATACCGATCACGCCGAAGACGATAATGTTGGAGACCGCTGCGCTTACGACTTGAACGGCGATCTTGTCGGCAGGCTCGCCGTGCACGATGATGTCGAACAATCCGGCAAATATAAGTCCGACTATAATGCCGATTACCCCTGTAATTGCAAGGTAAGCCGTCTGCTTACCGGTCGTCGCTCCGCGGCGGACGTTAAACTTCGCGCTCGTGGCCACGAGTCCCATAAACAAACCTGTGATGGCGGAGCTCATCACCCATCCCCACCATACGCCGTAGCCGGCGATCAGATCGGTAATCGTGTGGCCGATAAACCCGACAAGAAAACCGACGACCGGCCCGAACAACGCACCGAAAATCGTCAGCAATGCAAGCGCGGGCTTGAAATATGTATTAGGCCCCACCGCAAACCCGAACATGCCGAGCACGCCGTACAATGCGGCGCCGATGCCGATCGCTACAACCATCTTGGTGCTGAATCGTCCCATATCCGTTCAACCTCTTTTCCCCATGTTATACGCAAATTTCACCATATAAAGCTTTGTCCGTCAAGAAAATTTTGGCACTTTCGAATACGCCGATACGGTGGTCGCGCCGAGAGGATTGCGGTACCTCTTTACGGCTTCCGCTTACGCTTTTTCGCCGGACATGCAGGACATGTTTCCGCCTGTCCGCGAATAACGATAAGTAAGGCGCAACGCCGAATCATTCCAAAAAAATCGAGGTTGAACGTATGTCGTCATTAGAAGCTTTTATACTAGGGCTCATTCAAGGACTTACCGAGTTTTTGCCGATCAGCAGCACGGGACATTTGTACTTGGGGCGCCACGCCTTCGGCTTGAACGAGGCAGGCATATACCTGGATACGATGCTGCATATCGGCACATTGTTCGCCGTGCTGGTTTATTACCGCGAAGAGCTTGTCCGCATTATACGAGATCCGTTCGGCAAGCTGACCTGGCTGCTTGTGGTCGGCACGATTCCGGCGGTCATCGCGGGCGTCCTGTTCTCGGATTTCTTCGAGGAAATTTCGGAAACCGGGGTTACGGTCGGCTGGGAGTTTCTCGTTACCGGAGCGTTTCTATGGTTCTCGGAAAGCATCAAGAACGGCCGCAAAAAGATGGCCGACATTTCGTATACCGATGCGCTGGTCATCGGAACGTTTCAGGCGGCGGCCATTTTGCCCGCGATTTCCCGCTCCGGCTTGACGATTGTCGGGGCGCTCATTCGCAAGCTGGACCGCGAAACGGCGGCCTACTTCTCGTTCCTGCTCTCGATTCCGGCCATTGCCGGCGGCATCCTGTTTCAAGGGCTGAAGCTGCTGGAGGGCAGCGGCCCCGAAATATCGGCCGGCCCGCTCGTCATCGGCACGATCGCTTCCGCGGCGTTCGGCTACGTCGCGGTGAAATGGATGATCGACTTCCTGAAGAAGGGGTCGCTGAAATGGTTCGCCGTGTACGTCTGGGCGATCGGCGCCATCATCATCACGGCGCAGTTTATGGGCAAGTGGTGATCCGCGCATTGTATTCGTCGGTCATGCAATGGGCGCATTCATTCGCGGTCATGCTGCTGATCGGGGGGCGTTGACGGCGGTATCCCGCGTTGCAGTGCGGCCCGGCGGCCCTGCCAGGCCGTCAGTCGACAACGGTTAACGGAACGGATTGTCCGCTAAAACCGCTGTACCTCCCAAAATCGCTTAATTAACGGAACAACTTGTCCGCTAATCGGCCGAGAAACATCCAAAATCGCCATGTTTAGCGAATTAGCGGTCATCCGTTTCCGTTAATTCCCCCTTTCGCCCGGTTTCGACAAATTTAGCGGTCATTGAGTTCCGTTAGTAAGTCAGATCGCTCCGAACGCAGCAAAGAGCCCTGATCCAGGGCTCTTTACTTATTCAGCCACGCCGAGCATTTGCCGCAAAAACTGCTTCACAAGCAGCAGCTGCCGTTTCACCTGCGTCGTGTCCGGCCCCAAGTGCGAGGTCGCCAAAATGCCGCCGTCCACAAAGGTGATCAACGAACGCGCAATATCTTCAAGCGGCGCCTTCGGCTGAAAATCCCCCTGCCGCACCCCGCGTTCGAAGATGTCCATGTAGTATCGGATCGCGTTCCGATACCGCTCCGCGAGCAGCTGCGCCCGGTCCGGGTGCCGCCAGCCGGAGTTGAAAAACTCCATGATGACGAACAGCATCCCGTCCTCTTCCTCATCAAATTTCGCAATCGAGTAATCGAACAGCTTCTCGATAACCTCCCATGCGTGAGACGTTCCTTCAAACAATACGTCCGGCGCCGGCATGTCGGCGTCCATAGCCTCCATAAGAGACAGCAGCATCGCTTCCGTATTGTCAAAATACGAGTACACGAAGCCCCTGCTCATCCCCGATGCGTCGACAACATCCTTCATCGTTGCGGGCTCGAAGCCCTTCTGTACAAATACGTTCTTGGCCGCCTCCAATATTTCGCGGCGGCGATTTTCCTTATACTGTTCGTCCACCTTCGGCGTCATGCTGAACTCCCCGTTCTGCCAATCTTTTGCCGCACAAGACGATGATGCCGATCGCAACCAGCAAGCCTCCCGAGATGAAAAATGCCGAGATAACCCCATACACGGTCGAGAGCACTCCGCCGAGCAGCGGTCCGATAAAGGTCGCCAGCATCGTAATGCTTCCGACGGCCCCGAAGACGCGCCCGCTGTACTGCTCTGGCGTCAACCGCTGCGCGCTGGACTGGAACGGGATGAACACGAGTCCCGCAGCCGCGCCGCCGATCAGGAACAACGGCGACAGCCAGAGCGCGGAACCGCCGCTGCTCACAATCAGTGCGGCCGACGCAAGCATCGCCCCCATCAGGGCCCCTCCGGCCGCCATAAAGCCTAGCGGGGAACGAAATTTCAGCTTGCTGACGGCGCCGGCGGACAATATCATCCCGAGCCCGCTCGCCGCCATTGCGAATCCGACGGCGTCAACGCTTACCTCGGGAACGAGCCTCGCCAGCACGATCAGCTGGGAATCGGCGATCTGCAGCACCAACAATACGGCGGCGAGAAGCGCGGTTCCGAACATAAGAAGCGGAATGCCCCGAATGAACGCCATCCCTTCCTTGAACTCCGCCATAAAGCTATTCGCTCCGCCTTTCCGTTCTTCCGCCGCATCCCGAGCCGTGCGCTTTGGAACGCCGGCGAGAATGAGCGCCGACACGGCGAAGGTGGCGGCATCGATGTAGAACGCCGCTTTGACCCCGGCCGCGGCCACAAGCAGTCCGCCAAGCGTCGGTCCGATTATTTTCGCCCCTTGCTCGATCATGGCACTGAAGGAAGCGGCTTGCTGCATCTGTTCGTCAGGTACGATTTCCTTCAGTTTACCATTTTTCGCCGGGCTGAACAGCGCTTCAAACACTCCCTTCAATACAAGCAGCACGCAAATGTGCCACAGCTCCGAAGAGAAGGCGAGCAGCAGCACAAGAACCACTCGCGCCAAATCGGAAATAACCATGATCGTCCTTCTCTCATACCGGTCGGCCAACACGCCCGCGAACGGCCCCAGAAAGACGATCGGGCCGATAAAGCACAGCATAATCGCGGCGATGCCCATCGGGCTCGTCTTCCAAAACAGGCCGACCAAGGCGAAAAGCGCCAGGTAATCCAACCAATCCCCCAAGTTGGACACGGTTTGCGCTCCCATCAGATGCAGGAACGGCTTACTGCGGAACAGCGGTTTTTCAATCATTATGTACAGCAACTCCCTCTTTTTTATAAAACGACATACGTGTCGTTAAACGACAACAATGTCGTTATTATAAACGACACAACTGTCACTTTGTCAATGTTTTTTTCTTAACTCATGCGGCACTCACGAATGTAATACACATATGGAATAGCATTTCTCTTCGAAAGGAGCCGATCGAATGAGGTGGACGGGATTAAAAAAAAGGGACGGTTCGAATTTGGAGGTCCCGTTAAAGGATGATTTTCCGTTCGTCGAGACTTTGGAAGCGGGAACCTTTGCGTTGATGAAGCTCTCCACCGATATGAAAATTGCCGCGCTTGGAGAAGCGGCCAAAGCGTTAGCCTCCGGGAACGGTCCGGAGCTCCCGGCCGCAGGCCGCGCGCGTCTGCTGCAAGCCTTCTCCCCGGATGCGCTTCGCCGCAGCGTGAGGGAGGCTTTCCCGGCAGCCGGCTCCGCCATGCTGGACGGACCTTGCCCCGACTATGCCGGCGGATGCTGGAAAACGGCGTTTCCCGCCGGTCCTGTAGCCGTTCTAAGCGAAGGCAATGCCGCCGCCCCTGCGCTGCATGCCGCATGGCAGGCCGTTCTCTCGAACTGCCCGGTCGCATTGCGGGTAACGAAATGGAACCAGGGCATCTTTGAAGAGCTGTTCGAGTTTCTTCAAGGGCTCGAGGTGCCCCAGCTTTCCGCCCTTTTAAACAACGTACATCTATTTTTTGCGGATTACCGGGAGGTCATCGGACGCGCACAGCTGGCGCGATTGTTATCGGAGGGGCCTTTCGCAGCAGGGGTATTTTGGGGAAGCCTCGACGCCGTCGATTTTTATACGTCCATGCTCGGCCGCAATCCGAACCATCCTGTGGCCATAGCCATACCGCCGCAAACCGGCGCAATCGTCATCGACGGCTCTTATATTAAAAGCAGAGGCTTGTACTCCGAGCGGGATTGCCAGCAAACCGCCCGGGCGATTGCCGGAGGCGAGCAGCTGCAGCCGTATTGTACGCCCACGGCGGCGGTGTTTATCGGGAAACGGCGGGAAGCCGAGCGATTCGCGGAGGGCGTAGCCCAAGCACTGCAAAAGCTTCCCTCACCTGCCGGGAACGTCCCCGTCTCGGAAGGCGCCTCGCTCCGTCTGCAGCGGCTGCGCGAAAAAACCGCCGAGCTCGGCAGCAAAGTGCTGACGCCGGCGGACGGCTCCGCCTCGTGGACGGTTGTAGTCAGCGATCGGCGGTTTACGGAGAAGGAGCTCGACGAGCACATTCCGCTGCATATTTCGCAGCGTCCTGCTTATGTAGAAATCGCTGTCGTCGACAGCTTTGAGGAAGCGATAAAGCTGCTGCACGGCATCCCTTCGCTTCCGTCCCACGAAGGAGTCGCCAATGTGCAGACCGTGTTCAGTTATACGTCGGCGGAAAGCGGGCTGCGCTTAATGAACCTGCTGCGCCATATCGGCGTCACCCGGATCGTATCGCCGGACGCCGCGTTCGTCCGCGATGCGGCCGAACCGACGGACGGGGTCGGCTTGATTCGGCATTTCACGCGGGAAATCGTATACGCAGGGCTGCCGTTGCCGGCTTCAGCGGAGAAACGGGTGGATCAGGAGAAGCGGACTGCAGGCAGTACGGCTACATAACGGACTCGTGCGCCGCAACGACAAAGCACCGGCTTCCAAAGCCGGTGCCCCTCGTTTACCAGCCGAAATCCAGCGTTTTGCCGGTTTCGGCCACCGTTTTGATATTGCTCAGGATCATCCACCAGTGCGATTTGGCATTTTCGTACGACGGATGGTTTTCGGTAAACCGATCGTTCACCAAGGTCAGCTTCGTGCACTGTCCGACGGTTTCCAGCGTAAAGGTCACCCTCGACTCCAGCTCCCCATGCTTGTCCGGATAGTACGACGGACCCGGATGCTCGGTATAGCTTAGCAATTTATTGGGTTCATAAGCCAATATCGTTCCGTACACATGCACCGTCTCGTCGCCGTCGTTGCCCGGCCCCACGTATTCGAAAGGATCGCCGGGCTTGAAGGTCGAGTTCAGCACGCAACCGAAAAACGTTTTGCGCGTCCCTTCCGGCTGCACCAGCGTACTCCAAACCTCGTCAAGTCCCGCACCGATATAAAACTCGTATTTCAGCTGCTCCATGATTTACACTCCTTCGGCGTTCGTTTTACAATAACAATGATAGCTTTTCCACATTTCGCAGTATTGTAAAAACGCGACAAGTCTTACCGCAGGAGCGACAAAGCATGAACAAAACCACTGTTCCGATGTCCAGCATGGGCGTCTTGAATTTGCATAGAAGCGATGATCATTTTACGCTCACTCGCCATACTCCTTCCGGGGACACCGGCTATTTCGTGAAGCATTACTGGATCGTCAGCTGGGATTTGACAGGGCAGCCGCCGCGCGTGCAGGACGTCGTGCCGAACCCGTGCGTCAATCTAGTCGTCGAACCGGAGCGTTCGGCCTTCTTCGCCCCTTCCAACCGGAAGTTTTCTTACCATTTGCAAGGGAAAGGCTGCGTATTCGGTGTCAAGTTCAAGCCCGGGGCGTTCTACCCGTTCATTAAACGGCCGGTTTCCGAACTGTCGGGCCGCCCCCTTGATGTGCGCAGCGTGCTGGGCATCGACGCCTGTTCATTGGAGCGTGCGATGTTCGCGCAGCGGAACGAGGCGGACATGGTACAGCTTGCCGAAAGCCTCATCCGCCCGAAGCTGCCGGAGCAGGACGATACGATCCCATTTATCAACCGCATCGTCGATCGCATCATGCACGACCGCGAAATCACCAGGGTGGATCAAATTTGCGAGCGGTTCGGGATCAATATAAGAAAGCTCCAGCGCATCTTCCGGGGATACGTCGGAGTCAGTCCCAAGTGGGTCATCAAGCTGTACCGTCTCCAGAACGCCGCGGAAGAAATGGAGCACGGCCGCTTCCGCGACATGGCTCAGCTTTCGACGGAGCTCGGCTATCACGATCAGTCGCATTTTATCAAGGATTTCAAAGCCGCCGTAGGCAAAACTCCTGAGGAGTATGCGAAATCGTCTTATCATGAAAGCGGCGAAACGTAAATTTGCTTGAAATACGACCGCTTGGTGATGACAAAATAAAGCAGATGGAGCAGGAAAAACACGCCCACCACACACAGCCCGAGCCTCCAGGTGCTCGTCGCAAACACGTTCCCCAGCATTTTATAAGCAAAAGCCGCATGAACCGTCCCGACCGCGAACGGAATCATAAACACCGAGCCGATCTGAGCGGTTACGATCCGGTTGATTTCCTTCGGCGAGACACCGATCCGCATCAGCTGCTTAAACCGCGTGCGGTCCTCCTCCAGCTCGGTAAACTGCTTGAAGTAAAGAAGACTGCCGGAAGCAAAGAAGAACAAACAGACGACGAATATTCCAATGAAAAAGGTAAGCGCCGTAAACTGTTTGACATACTTATAATCCGTTACCCGTTCGTACACGCGACCCTTCATCTCGTCCGGCACGTCGCCGAGCAGCCGCTCGACGACGGCGCCGTCGTCTTCCCAGCCCTTCCATTCGTAGCCGTAATACACTCTTTTCTCCGAGTCGGCAGCCGCCGAAGCAAGCCGGGCATAATCCGCATCGTCCAGCACCCATACCGCTTTGGCGCCGTTGACGGAGGCGCCGAACCGGTTGCCCTCCGAAATAAACCGTTCCGTTCGGCCCCCGATTTCATACGAAATTTCCTTGCCTTTCGTTTCCAAATCAGAGCCCCTCTGCCCTCGGAAAGGATACATAAGCATCGTACGGCCCTGCTCCAGATTCACTTCCAGTCCGCTGCCCGCAAGACCGGAAGCCTCGTTCCATCCGCTTTCCGAAACAAAGTAAGAGACCTGCTCCTTTGCCGCGGGCAGCTGCACTTTCGCCACCGTACGCAGCATCTCCAGCCGCAGCTCATATTCAAGCTTAATGCCGCCGCTGCCGAGCGACTCCTTAACGCGGCCCGCCGGCAAGACGCGATGTTCATCGTCGCCTCGCTCCTCATATCCGAAGGCTTGCGGCGAGTTCTGAACGATTTGCGATTTGTTATCCATATAGAACACCGTTATGACGCCGGACGCCGTCAGAACGACAGCCGTCAGAACGGCTGACGAAAACATCACTCTGGCGTTGTCCTTCAGCTTGAACATCAGCTGCGATACCGCAATCAGACGAATGCCCCGCCAATAAAACGCCGGCGTTCCCGTCAATCGTCTGACGATCGCCACGCTGCCCTGCGTAAACAAGAAATAAGAGCCAGTAACGACAAGCGCCAGTATCGGCAGCATATACATCAATAATCCTCTTAAATTGGTCGTGTACGCCAAATAATACCCTGCGCCCAAGCATACCGCCGACAGCAAAGACAGCCAGCGGGAATATAGCGGTAGCGATTTCGGCTTGCGCGAACCGCGCAGCAGCTCAATAATCGGCTGACTTCCGACGCTCCTCAACGTAAGCAGCGCAATTCCGAAAAACAAAATAAAGAACAAGCCTGCGGTCAACCATACGGCCGGCGCCACAACCATAAACCGGATCGGGTTTTCGACATCCAGCAGGTCGGCAATTCCCATAAAGAACAGCTTGGAAAACAACGTCCCGAATGCAATGCCGGTCCCGATCGCACAAACTGCAATAATGAGCTGCTCGTACAATGCCATGCGCCGAATTTGCCCGATCGTCATCCCGAACATCTGAAACAGTCCGAATTCCTTGTTCCGAATCTTATAGAACGCGGAGCTGGAGTATAAGACAAAGAAGAACGAAAATATGAAAATGACATACTCCAAGCCCAAAAGCGCCTGACCCACGGCTTGGCCTCCGTAAATTTGCCCGTTGCGCACATCGGGATGAAAGATGAAGGAAGCGAACAAATAAAAGATGAGCACGGACGCGGCGCTGCTGAAAAAGAAAGCCGCATATCTCCGCCATCCGCCGCGGATGTTGCTAAGAGCGAGCTGCCGAAACGTCATGGATCTGACCTCCCAACAAGCTCAGCGTATCCAATATTTGCTGGAAGAACGCCTGGCGGTTGCCGCCGCTTCGAATTTCCGAAAACCATTTGCCGTCCTTGATGAATATAATTCTTCGGCAGAAGCTGGCGGCGAACGGATCGTGCGTCACCATAAACACCGTTACCCGCCGTTCCTCGTTCATCCGCTTAAGCGACTGCATCACATCGTTCGCTGCTTTCGAATCGAGATTGCCCGTCAGCTCGTCGGCCAGCACCAGCTCCGGACGGTGAATCATCGCCCGTGCGATCGCCGCCCGCTGCTGCTGCCCGCCGGAAATTTCGTACGTCCGCTTATTCAAAATTTTTTCAATGCCCAGCAGCGCGCTCAAATCGTTCACCCGCTGCTCGATCTCTCTCGGCTTCACTTTATCGAGCGCCAACGGCAATATAATGTTTTCTTTCACCGTGAGCGTATCGAGCAGATTGAAATCCTGAAAGATGAACCCCAGCTTGCGCCGGCGAAATAAAGCAAGCTGGTTCGGGCTCATTAGCGCCGGATCGGCGCCGCCGAGCTCGAGCTTGCCCGATGAAGGACGATCGATGGTCGCCAGCAGGTTGAGCAGGGTCGTCTTGCCGCTCCCCGACGGACCCATGACGCCGACGAATTCCCCCTCCTCCACCTCAAGATGAAAGCCGTCAAGCGCTTGATATGTAACGGCTCCTTTCCCGTAAACCTTCGACAGATGATTCGCTTGTAACACCGGCACGGCTGCCGCCCCCCTTATAACTGTTGTTTATACTGCAAGTATAGCGGCGCCGCGCGGAGGCGAACCATCGATTTACCTTTCAAAACGGACGCTCGAAGCTTACAATATTGTCACCTGACAACGCAGCGGACCTATCTGCCCAGCGCCTCCCGGAAAGTGACCTGCGGCGTCCCGAAGGCGATCGTGACGCTTGTCCCTTCCCCTTCCGCCGAGTCGACCGTTAACCGGTGCCCGAGCCGGCCGCACGCCTGCTTCGCCAAATAAAGTCCCATGCCCGTCGATTCCGGTACGAGCCTGCCGTTGCGCCCGGTAAAAAACGGTTCGAACACGCGCGGCAAATCTTCCTTCGGAATGCCGATGCCGCGATCGCGGATTTCCAGTATGACACCCTCCGATTGCCTTCGTACCGTCAGCACCACTTCCGCCCCGTTTTCCGCGTCCTTTTTGACCGCCGCACTGTATTTGACCGCATTCATCAGAAGCTGGCTTACGACGAACGACAGCCATTTCTCGTCCGACTCGACTTCGGCTTCCGCAGCCTCCGCATGAATTTTCGGAAACAGACCGTACCGGATCCACGCCGATTTGTACTCGTTCACGGCGCCCCGAAGCAGCGGCAGCAGCGGGATCCGTCTAATGTGGACATCGCGGTCGAACCGGTCCAGCCGAGCGGCATGGAGCAGCGTGCTGACGCCTTGGTGAATCCGATCGCACTCTTCGCGAATGCTGTCGACGTCTTCTTTACCGAGCGGCCCCGCGGTTTGCTGGGTTATCAGATGAATGACCGAAACCGGCGTTTTCATCTGATGCGCCCACTGCTGCATGAAATGGATTTGCCGCTCCTGCGCCGCTTGAAGCTCCGCCAGCCGATCGGCATATGCGCGGTACTGCCGTTCGATCGTCTGCTGCAGCAGCAACTGCTCGTTAGTAACGGCCGATTGCAGCAACAGCGCCTTGTCCGCCTGTCCCTCCCCGAGCTTGTCAGCCTGCCGAAGCTCAAGGTAAAATCCTCTCTGCCGCAAGTAATCGATGAACAAGAACAGCAGCAACCCGATCGCCGAAAGAACTCCTATGTATGCAACATTTCCGGTTTGAAGCGACGCCTCCTGCCCGTTAAGGTCGAGGATGATCACGGTTAAGACGAGCAATGTATTCAATAAAAAAACGACCGCATACCAAAGCCGATCCGCCAAAAAATGCCGAAGCTTCAACTCCGCACCCCCTTACAGCACGAGACGGTACCCTTGTCCGCGCACCGTTTCGATGCAGCCGGCAAGGCCCAGCTCCTCCAGCTTCTTTCTTACCCTCGTTACGTTCACCGTCAGCGTATTATCGTCGACGAAATCCATTTCGTCCCACAACGCCTCAAGCAGCTGCTCCCGTGTTACGATGGCGCCGGCTCTTCTCCCCAACGCGTCGATCAGCCGCATTTCCTTCATCGTCAGCTCCGCCTTGCGTCCGTTGTAATGCAGTTCGTTCCGCAGCGAGTCGATGAGAAGTCCGTTCACCTTCGTTAACGCTTGTTCCTCCACGGAACGGTTGTCCGCGTTCGGCTCGGCCGGGGACGCATATTCCCCGTACGTCCTGCGAAGCAGTCCGCGTATTTTTGCTACCAGCACGTCAAGATGAAACGGCTTCGTGATGTAATCGTCTCCCCCGTTCTCGATCGCCATCACCTGGTCCATTTCGCCTACCCGAGCGGATATGAAAATAACCGGCGCATTCGTCGCGCTCCGAATTTGCCGGCAAATATAAAACCCGTCGTACATCGGCAGGTTAATATCGAGCAAAATCAAGTGCGGCCTGTCCGACGCATCGGCCAGCCGCGCTTTCACTCCTGCATAATCGTCCATCCTTACAGCCTCATACCCGTACTTGACCAGGTGCCGCCTTACGATTTCCGCAATTTTATCGTCGTCTTCTATAATCCATATCCGGTACATCTCTTCATCCCCCGGCCGTTGCTTCGCCATGTTCGATTTTGCGTCATTTTTATTGTAACATGGAGGACATAAACGGAAGAATCCTAAGGATACTAGTTCGCCTTACGATACATAACGAAAGACGGTGGATGGAATTGGCGCAGCAGCAAACAGGCGGAATCAATTTGAAGATGGCGAAGCGCAAAGGGGAATGGCTGGAGCTCCGGCTGCCGGACCATTTGGCGGGCATACCGCTCTCGGGGCTGATGCGGCAGCTGCCGGTCCCTCAGAAAATTGCCGGCAGGCTGATCGGGACGAACGGCGTCGTGCGGCAAGGGAAGCAGGTGCGCCTGCGGCTGTTCCCGAGAGAGCGGCCCGAATTCGAGGCGGAGTGGGCCGAGCTGAACGTGCTGTACGAGGACGACTTCACGCTCGTCGTAAACAAGCCGGTCGGCGTGGAGGTGCACCCGAGCAGCAAGGGGCAGAAAGGCACGCTGGCGCACGCGGTGGCGGCGTACTACGAGACGACCGGTCAGGCGTGCCGCATCCGGCACATTCACCGGCTCGATAAGGAGACGACCGGCCCGGTATTGTACGCGAAGAACGAGCTGGCGCATTACGTCTTCGACGAAGCGATGCGCCGTAAGGACATCGAGCGCATTTACTCCGCCATCGCGGAAGGCGTGATCAAGGATAAGAAGGGCGTCATCGACGCGCCCATCGGACAAGACCGTCACCATTCGACGCGCCGGCGCGTGAGCGAGACCGGCGAGAAGGCGGTGACGCGGTACGAGGCGATCGAGCGGTTCGCCGATCACACGTATGTACGGCTGCGTCTGGAAACCGGACGTACGCACCAAATCCGCGTGCACATGGCGCACATCGGCCACCCGCTTGCGGGCGACGGCATGTACGGCGGGCACCGCGAGTATATCAAGCGGCAGGCGCTGCACGGCGAGAAGCTGGTATGGCTCCATCCGTGGACGCGCGAGCGGATGGAGGTCCGCGCGCCGCTGCCGGACGATATGGCGTCGGTACTGCGGACGCTGAGAGAGACGGTGCGAAAGTGATGTTGATTCGAAAGCTGCAGCCCGCTTCCTATCGAAGGGCGCTGCAGCTTTTTCGTTGACGTCGGCGGAACGGCACTTGGTTAGCAGGGGAGCCAAATTTTACTTTGACCTGACTTGCCGAATGCCCATATGATACAGCGTCAAATGACTAATAAATAACGCAATGGAGGCAAGACCTATGAACCAACCTGTTGAGGCTTCTCAAGGCGAAGCCGGATATGCCGCACAAGGGAACCGGTTTTTCGCGCCGTTTGGCTTCGGATATCCGTTCTACGGGCGAACGGTTTACCCGAACATGCCGCATCAGCAGGTAATGCCATATTCGGTGTCCCCTTATTCCACAACAAAGTAACGGATGCGTAAAAACGGGCCGCCGACGAATCGGCAGCCCGTTTCAGATTGTAGACAAGTAATTCTCTTTACCCAGTACACCGCCAAAAAGCATGGACTCGCCAAAATAAGGAGGTTGACCTCACTATTTCACCTCGCCGTGCCCAATTCCCGCCAAATAGTGAAGTGTTACCTCGCTATTGACCCCGAACACCGCCAAATGAGCATGGACTCGCCAAAATAAGGAGGTTTGACCTCACTATTTCACCTCGCCGTGCCCAATTCCCGCCAAATAGTGAAGTTTTACCTCGCTATTGACCCCGAACACCGCCAAATGAGCATGGACTCGCCAAAATAAGGAGGTTTGACCTCACTATTTCACCTCGCCGTGCCCAATTCCCGCCAAATAGTGAAGTTTTACCTCGCTATTGACCCCGAACACCGCCAAATGAGCATGGACTCGCCAAAATAAGGAGGTTTGACCTCACTATTTCACCTCGCCGTGCCCAATTCCCGCCAAATAGTGAAGTTTCACCTCACTATTGACCCCGAACGAAAACCGCGGCATCAAACCTTCATCTCGACAAAACGTCCTTCCGCCCATTCGAACACCTTTAGCGTCGTTTTGGGCTCGCCGGTTGGTTTGCCGGTTTCCGCAGAAGCGTCCGTCACGGTCTGCCAATAATATAATTGCGAGTTATCGTCGTTCAATTGATAGCTGCCGATGACCAAATGGTAATTATCCTGAAACACGGTGCGGTCCTTGAGCTTTCCGGTCCAAGCCTCCGTCCAAACTCCGTCGTTCATATACATAAGACGGGCTTCCCGGACGTCCATGCCTGTCCCGCCCGTACGCGTGACAATTTTATATAACGAGTGCGCCCCCTCAGGAGACAAATTTTCGGCGATCCAAGACTCGACATGCCACGGCCGCTCGAAAATCAGCTTATACGTCCCGTCCGGCCGCTTGTCGAACAGAAAGAAGTTCCCCAAGTGGACCCCGCCGTCGATCCGCGCCAGCACTTCTAGCTCGGGGTCGGCGTCTACGTTCGCTTCCTCCGCAAATAATCCGTCAAAATAATACGCGCTCTCCTTACCTCGCTCCCGAATCCACTCGGCAACAGTATCTTCGGTGACCCCTGTCTGCGTTTCTATGTGTACAGAATGCGTCTCTTGATCCCAAGTCACTCGTCCGCCCATCGCTTCCGCCAACGTCCGGACAGGCGCCACTGTTGTTCCGTTGTCGATCCGAGCATTGTTCAATCGTTTGCCGTCGACGAACACGCTTATAGAACCGTTAGCCGCGGCGGTTCCCGCCAATAAGACACATGCCCCGCAAAGCAGCAGCGTCCTCACACTTTTTTTGATTTTCATTTACGCTCTCCTCCGGCAATCTCAGGTTACATTTCTACTTTGGCGTTCGGGCAGCGCTCGGCGAGAGCTTTCAAGAATGCGTCCCGGTCCTCGGGGGAAATGAGTACAAAGTCATATCGGTTATACACGATTTCAATTCTTTTTAAAGAAAAGGCCGGGCTCGACAGCGGATTTCTTGTCTTCTTCGCCGACTTTACGGCGCTGAGCAGAATCACCTTACGGAACGGACCGTACTTGACAGTCAAGCTGTTGTCGTCCAAAACATAGGAAGTAGTCAAAAACATCCAAAGGAAAAAAAACGCGACTCCGACAGTAAGGGGCAATACGACGATAAGCTCGCCGAGGCCGGACGCTTCGAAGAGCGCCGCATAACAACCGGCCCCTACGGAAAAAAGGACGGTCCCCCAAACGAGAATAGTCACCCACCAATCCTTTTTCGACTTATAGGAGATCAATAGCTTCACTCCTCCGGGCTTTATACGATCTGCTCATCGTTCCCTCCTACATGTCCACGCTTACCTCGGCCGCCAGCTCCGCCGGGTCCGGGTTTACGGATTGTACGCCTGCCAAAAAGGTTACTCTGACAACATACCGACCGCTTGGAACGAGATTGCCCTCGTTGTCCCGCAAGTCCCATCGTTCCGTAAACTCGAGCTTCTCCCCCGATTGTATTTCTTTCTCGACGATGGCGGTGATGAACGCTTTATCGTGCGACCAAAGGTAGACGGCTTCCTCTTTCTCGTTATAAACGACGATGTCAAACATTTGGCCCGATCCGAACACGATCTCCATGTCGCTATTCGTAATATTTTCGAGGGAAAAACGAAGTGCGAGCCCGTCCTGCTCCTTCGCCGCGTCTAACGATGTGCGGAACAGTCCCGAAGTGATCTTGGATTGTTCCGCCTTTTTTCGGATCAACTCTTTCACTTGATCGGGTCCGAGCTTCACCGTTTCTTTAGGCTTCGGCGTCTTGACGCCAACTTCCTTCACATCCGCTCCGACTTCGAGCATTGCTTCCTGCTTAGCCCCGCTTGATGCCGCAGGGGGTTGTTCGGCGAAATTTCCGCCTTGGACTCCGGTCGAACAGCCGGTGATCATAACGATCAGTACACTCAACAACCATTGAAAAATGCCGCTCTTTTCCATAGATATCACCTAAAGAGTAAGACGGCATTTCCAATAAAATGGTTTCAACCGATTGATCAAATTTTGTCAGCGATATTGACTTTTTAATCAGCGAGCACTGACATAGTTGTCAATATGACTGACAGAAAGGTACAGCAGTCAACGAGGTTGACAATTTTGTCAGCGAACGCTGACATATTCGTCAATAGGACTGACAAACTTCTTACGCTCGAGCGGCCGCCTTTAACTGCAGCGCCGGAGCCGATACCGCCGCCGATGCCGGTGTCATCGCAGCCTCCGGAACGGACTTCTCCGAATGCTGCTTCGCATACAGCTCTTTGTAATACCCGTTCAGCTCCAACAGCTTCTTATGGCTGCCGCTTTCGATAATTTTCCCGTCCTTCAGTACGAAAATCGTGTCCGCATGCAGCACGGTCGACAGCCGGTGGGCGATCATGACGACCGTCTTTTCGCGTCCGAACCGTTCGATCGACTGCTGAACCAGCTTTTCGCTCTCATTGTCCAGCGCGCTGGTCGCTTCGTCGAGCAGGATGATCGCCGGATCCTTCAGAAATACGCGGGCAAGCGCGATCCGCTGCTTCTGGCCGCCCGACAGCTTGATCCCCCGTTCGCCGACCTCCGTGTCATAACCGTCCGGAAGGGCGGCAATAAAATCGTGAGCGAACGCCTTTCTCGCGGCGGCCATCACCTCGTCGTCCGTCGCATCGAGCTTCGCCAATCGGATATTGTCCTTGATCGAGGAGCTGTACAGGAAATTATCCTGCGTCACGATTCCCATGTGCTCTCTAAGGCTGGAAATCGAGTAATTTTTTATATTGACTCCGTCGATGACAACCTCCCCGCGGTTCACGTCATACATGCGGGTCAACAGCTGCAGGACCGTGCTCTTGCCCCCGCCGCTTCCTCCGACGAATGCGTACGTCTTCCCTTTTTCAATGGCGAAAGACATATTTTTAATCACTTCGCTGCGTCCGCCGTAAGAGAACGACACGCGGTCGAACCGGACGGAATCCGAAAAACTTTTCAGCTCTACAGGCTTCTCGATCTCTTTCACGGCAGCCGGCGTATTCAAAAACTCGAACACTCTTTGCAGCGCCACGCTTCCCTCCGTAATGGCGGGATAAGCTTGCACCAAGGCGGCTACCGGCGCTCTCATCCGGTCTACGTAAGCAAAGAACGCCATTAAACTGCCGAGCGACAGGCTGCCGTCAATGACGAACATGCCTCCGGCCAGCACGACGAGAAACGGCGTAACGTCGCTGAGCACGTTCACCGCGGACAAAGTCAGCGCATTGATTCCCGCCTGCCGATCCGTCAGCCGCTCATATCGGTTCAAGTGTCCGTCCAGCTCCTCTTGGTCCCGCTTCTCGGACGAAAACAGTTTCGACAGGAACGCACCCTGAATTTTCTCAAAAACGAAGCCGCTTAGAACGGACCGGTACTGCATCATTTCCTTCGTCGTCTTCTTCAATTTCTTTGAAAGCAGATGCGCCAGCGTAAACTGCACGCCTACCAGCAGCACGGCGAGCAGCGTCAGCTTCGCGTTTAAGGTGAGCATAACGCCGACTACGAACAGCAGCACGATCAGCTCGATCCAAATGTTAGCGAAGGCCGCCGTCATAAACCCGCGGATTTTCTCGATATCGTCGAAAAATCGCGTTCCGATTTCCCCGCTCTTGTTGTCCGCAAAATATTTGGCATCCAATGTATGCACCTTGCCGAACGTATCCCTGCGCAGCGCCCGGATTATATTGTTGTTAGCCTTATGCATGAAATATTGCCTGACGTATTCCATCGGCGCTCGGACCAGGAAGAAGACGGCAAGCATGCTGCCGGCAATGAGCAGCAGCTGCGCAAGCTTTTCCTCGCGAAGCAGCGCTTCATTCTGCAGCAGATTGTCGAACAAATATTTGATGACGAGCGGAACCGAGAGCGGAATCAGAAACCGGAACAAGCTGCCTACGAACCCTAGTATATAGAGCTTCTTTTCTTGATTGACATAAGGCAAAAAATGTTTGAACGCATTCACAATGAAATCCCCCTGTACGCATCAGTTCTACTGAAATCATCGTAAGGTACGGAGGGGCGCCCCAACGCGCAAACAATGAACGGAGCCGCGCAAACAATCGTTGCTGCCGCGCAAAAGATTGCGGCGCTCACGCAAAAGCTGATTCACTGCGGAGCCGTTTTGGCCCCGCAGCCGCAGGAGTGCGGTATTTGCGCGGGGAACGCAATCTTTTGCGCGGGCGGGCGCATGATTTGCGCATTGCAAGCCTTCTCCCGGCGGTACTATGAATTCAGATGAAATTTCGCGAGAAGAAGGAGCATTCGATATGAAGTGGGGTACAATTATCGATCTGTTCGGAACGGCAAGCAAAATCGGGCTTTTGCTTAGCTTTTGCGCAGCGTTGTGGCTCGAGGCGGCCGGCAGCGGCAACGAAGAGCTGAAACGGCTTGTGAGTCATTGTGCGGCAATATTCGTTATCATGATGGGAGTTACGCTGACAGTCTATGTATGGGAGATTGCCCGTAAACGGAATCGAAGGAGCGGCAGTTTATAACATTCGAAAATTCCCGACGGGACAAAAGCTTTCTCAACAGTCCATGACGGCATCCATTGAATTCGGGCATTACGTTATTACGAGATATCAGGGTGCGGGATATATCTCCGGGTAATTTGGAGAGGCAATCTCAGGGATCGGACCTATGATTCGGTTCATTCTTACGTAACGGACAGGGATGCAGTTATTCGGCGATTTGAATGGAGTTTGCAGCTTTAACGGACACCATTGCAGTTATTGCCTAGATTAAGCAGGGATGAGCGCCGAAAATCGGGGTTTAGCGTCTGTGCTGTCCGTTAGAAAAATGGCGGCGGGTCAATAGGCCATATAGCGTCTGTGCTGTCCGTTAGCGTCGCAGGGGGTAGTGGGGACGTATCCGTACTGCAAAAAACTTAACATTCCGGCATATAAAAAGTCCATCCGCCGCTTAAAGCAGATGGACTTATTTATTATACGGCTTGCGGCACTTGGCTCGGAGCCGCTTGTCTTTCGCGCTTGGTCAAGCTGTAAATCGTAGGGACGATGAGCAGCGTCAGCAGCGTCGAGCTTGCAAGTCCGCCGATGACGACGATGGCCAGCGCCCGGGAAACCAGTCCTGCCTCGGTGGAGAGCGCGAGCGGCAGCAGCGCCCCGACGGTGGCGAGAGCCGTCATCAGAATCGGCCGCACGCGGGTGACGCCGGCTTCGATTAACGCCTGACGGTTCGGCATGCCGCTGCGTTCGTTCTGCTTCACGCGGTCGAGCAGGACGATGGCGTTCGTAACGACGATGCCGTTCAGCATCAGCAGTCCGATCATGGCCGGCATGCCGATCGGTTCTCCGAGAATGTAGAGGCCGAGAACGGCTCCGATAATGGAGAACGGGATCGCCGCCAGAATGACGAACGGCATTAGCGCTTCGCCGAAGGCCAGCAGCATGACGAAGTAAACTAAGATAATGCTGACCGCAAGAGCGATCCCCATATTAACAAAGCCTTCGTTCATCTCTTTGGCTGCGCCTTCGGACGTCCACGTTACCCCGTCGGGCAGGTCCAATGCATGGATGGCGGCGAATGCGTCGCTTGTCACCTTCGAGGAGTTCTCGTCGGTGATGGTGCCGTACACTTCCATATATTCCTTCTGGTCCAGGTGCGAAACGACCGTCGGTCCCAGCGACAAATTGACGTCGCCGATTTCAATCAGCTTTACCGGAAGCCCCAGACGGTTGGTCAGCTCTTGCTCCTTGAGCCGCTCCATATCCGAGGTATGATCGGAATGCAGCTTAAGAATGACGTCGGAAGGCTTGCCGTCGATATCGGCGCGGGTAATTGCGCTTCCTTCAACCATCGTCCGCAAGCTCAAAGCGACCTCGGCAGGCGTCAATCCGTGATCCGCCAGCGCTTCATGGTTGAAATCGATCGCCACCTCCGGCTTCTCGCCTTCCGCCGAGCTGCGGACGTCTTCGAGACCGTCCACTCCCTTCAACGCCTGAGCGATTTGCTCGGAGCCTTCGAGAATCGCTTCGCGGTTCGGCCCGTTCACGATAATGTTCAGATACGAGCTTCCGAACATGCCGACCCCGGCAAGCACAATGCTTTGCGCGCCTTCTATGTTCTCAAACTCGCCGCGCAGCCGGGCAGCCATCTTGTCGGTATCCGCATCCGGATCCACCTTGAAGGAGACGCGAGCGCTCTCATTCGAGGCGTAGGTATTGATCCGCAGCGCATTCGCATGAGTTTTCACCGCGTCCTCCACCTGCTTTGCGACCCGCTCGGTCGCCGCCGCGTTCGAGCCGACCGGCATGTCGATATTCACGTTAAAGGTGGTCGCCTTCTCAGCCGGCAAAAAGTTGAAGCCGATCAAGCCGAGCGCCGGAATCGCGGCGCTGCCGAGCAGCAGAAGAACGGCAAGGCTGAGCGTGATGAGCCGGTGCTTCAGCACCCAGTTCAGCGTCCGGCGATACGTCCGCTGAACGCCGTTTTCTTTCGGCTCGACGTGCTTCACCTTGAGCAGGAACAGCTTCGACATAAGCGGCACGACGGTTACGGCAACGAGAAGCGAGAACAGAAGCGAGACGACGACCGTCCATGCGAGCGGCACGAAAAATTTGCCCACGATGCCGGGGACGAACGCCAGCGGCAAAAATACAGCAACCGTTGTCAGCGTCGACGATGTGATGGCGGAGGCGACCTCCCGGGTCGATTGCTCGACGAGCTCGTCGCTGCGATGCTGAACGCCGCTGACCCGGCGGAATACGTTCTCGATGACGACGATCGAGTCGTCCACCACGCGTCCGATCGCGACGGCGATCCCCGCCAGCGTCATCATGTTCAGCGTATAACCGAAATAATTAAGCACGATAAACGAAGCGAACATGGACAGCGGAATGGAAACGATGGCGATGACGGTCGACCGCAAATTGCGGAGGAAAAGCAACGTGACGATGACGGCCATAATCGCCCCTAGCACGACTTCCCTAAGCATGCTGTTCACCGAATGCTCGATGTCCTTCGATTGATCGAGCAGCACCTCATAATCGATGCCGGCCGGCACCGCAAGCTTGTCGATGCTTTTCTGTATGTTCTTCACGGCGCGAACCGCGTCCTCGCCGCCCTTGGCGGTGACGGTAACCGTTACGGCGGGCAGTCCGTTCATCCGGGAAATCGCGGTATCCGCCGTGTCATATGTCACATCGGCAATATCGCTGAGAGGAAAGCTTTGCAGCTTGCCTCCCGAAGCTTGCAGCGATTCGGGCGTCGGTACGGCCGTAAGCCGGATATTCTTGATATCTTCCACCGACTGCAGCGTCTCGTCGATGCGGATCGGCAATATTTGCGCATCGGTCCGCAAGTCGCCGACCGGTATCGATACATTGTTCGCGGTAATGAGCTGGCGGACCTGGTCGAGCGTCAGCCCCTTTTCTTTCAGATCGTCCGGACGGACGCTAATGTACACGTTCTTGTTGACTGCGCCTCTGATGTTGACCTGATCGACGCCTTGAACGGAACGAATCGCGGGCTCGACCTGCTCCTCCACAAACCGCTGCACCGCCGCCTGATCGGCTCCGCTGAACGCAATCATGTAAATTTCCGGTTCCAGCTTTTCGGTAAAAAACTGCGGCTCCCTTGCCTCTTCGGGAAGATCGGCTTTGGCTACCACACTGCGTACCTCCTCCTCCACAGAGTCGATGTCCGCCGCCATGTCGGTTTTCAGTATGCTGTAAAAGCTGTTCGGATTCCCCCAGGCGTATACCCCGACGACTCCGTCAATATTCGCGAATTCCTTCTCCAGCTTCTCCCCGATATCCCGCATCGACTGCTCCGGCGAAGCTCCCGGATACACAATGCTGACGTGCAGGTAAGGGATGTCGACATCCGGGTATTTTTCCATCTTCATCTGCGTGACGGCGAACAAGCCCGCTCCGACCAGGACGGCAACGATCAAAAAGATCGCCACCGTATTTTTCATGCTAAAACGAATTACGCTTCTCACAATAATTCTCCTCCAACGATAACGTTCGATTTCGCGGCAAACCGCTTCTTGTGGAAATTATAGGGTACACCGCGGAAGCGGCGATACAGTCTGCGGGCGAAACGAAGCAGGACCAAAGTCGGGTTTTTATTCCGGACTTTTTGGCGCGGGCAAAAAAAAACAAGCCGCTGCCAATAGGCTTCCTGCGGCTTGCCGATGCGTTCCTTGCTATCTCATCAGCTTGTTTACGCTTGTCAACAGCTCGTTAATGACCTCTTGATCGCCGGAGCGGATCCGTTCCGCCACGCAGCTTCTTAGATGAGACTCCAGCAGCAGCTTTGCGACGCCGTCCAGCGCCGATTGTACGGCGTTGATTTGATTCAATATATCGTCGCAGTATGCTCCCCTGTCGACCATCCCTTTGATGCCGCGAACTTGGCCTTCAATCCGGTTCAGCCGGGCGGCGAGCCTCGGTTTCTCTTTGTCCATCTACTCCACCTCAACGACGAACGGCACCGTAATCAACTTCCCGTTTCGTTGAAATTGCGCCCACAATTTGTATACTCCGGCGCTTGGAAATTCCGTTACAAATTTTGCTTCCGGTCCTTTAGCGTCCTCATCGATCGGATGAACGTGCAAATATTGTTCCGTATCTTCGCTCAGAACGACTACATGGCCCACAGCCCCCAAATAAGGCTCCAGATCCGCGACGGGCTCTTTCGTTTCCGCATCGGCCAGCGTAAAGCTAAGCTCAAATTCCGCACCTGCCTGCGGGTGGTCGTTCACCAGCGTGACCTGCACGCCGTCCGCGACCTTCGAATGCTTCCGGTCCGGCTTTAACGGAATCGGCTCCGTCTTGCCGCCTTCGACCGAGATCCACTCCGTCCGGGTCGTCGTTGCCCCTCCGGTCGGCACATAGTCGGCAATCAGCTTGTACTTGCCGCCTGCGGGGAAAGAGGTAACGATCTCGAACTCTCCGCCTCCCTTATATTCGGGATGGATATGGTCGAAATAAGACAAATCGCTGCTGACTACGATCAGGTGAAGCAGCTTCTCGTGATTGATGTCGAACCGGTCGACCGGTTTCCCCTCTTCGTCCTTGATGCGAATTCGGATTATCGTGTCTTCGCCCGCGATCGCGTTCTCCGCGGACCATTCCGCTTCGGTTTTCAGCGAAACAGCGCTTTCCCCTCCGCCGCCGTGACCGTGAGACATTTGCGGCTCCTCCGCCGATACTTGGGCGGCCTCGGGCGCCTCCTTCTGCTTGGTAAGGCCGTAGCCGTACCCGGCAAAGAAAGACATGCCGGTCAGCAGCAGCACGAGTACGAATTGCATTTTCCCGTTCATTCCGATATCTCCGTTCTTCTCCGTTTTTCCCGCGTCCTGCAGCCGAAGGGCGTTCAGCACGACGGATACCGAGCTCAGCGCCATCGCCGAGCCGGCCAGCCAAGGCTCGAGATAGCCGAATGCCGCAATCGGTATGCCGATCACATTGTAGGCAAGCGCCCAAAATAAATTTTGCTTAATGTTGGCCATCGTCCGCTTGCTCATAAAGAACGCGTCCGGGATGGCGTTCAAATCGCCACGCATTAAGGTGACATCCGCCGCTTCAATCGCCACGTCCGTTCCCGTGCCGACAGCCATTCCGATGTCCGCCGTCGCGAGCGCCGGGGCGTCGTTCATGCCGTCGCCGACCATGGCCACTTTCTTGCCGGACGCCTGCAGCTTCTTGACCTCGTTCGCTTTCCCGTCCGGCAGCACCTCGGCCAGCACCTCGCCGATGCCGGCTTGCTCCGCGACGGCCTTCGCCGTACGGGCGTTATCGCCGGTAATCATCACGACCTCGAGGCCGAGCCGCTTCATCCGGGCGATTGCCTCGGCGGACGTTTCCTTGATCGCATCCGCCGCCGCCGCCATGCCGGCATACGTTCCGTCAACGGCGGCAAGCATTGCGGTTTTGCCCTGCGCCTCCAGTCGACTCATTCGCTCCAGCGCGGTATCCGGTACGCTCACATTGTGCCGCGCCATCAGCCTTCTCGTCCCGACCAGGATGCTCCTGCCCTCTACGGCCGCCGCAATCCCGAATCCCGGGATCGCTTGGAACGACTCCGCTTGCGGCAGCGATACGCCCCTGCCGCGGATGCCGCTCACGATCGCCTCGGCAAGAGGGTGCTCGGAGCTTTGCTCGGCCGAGCCGATCCAGCGGAGCAGGCTCGCCTCCTCAAATCCCGGCTCCGCGAACACGTCGGTCAGCTCCGGCTTCCCCTTCGTAACCGTGCCGGTTTTGTCGAGAACGACGGTCGTAATGCGATGGGTATTTTCCAGATGCTCCCCGCCTTTGAACAGGATGCCGAGCTCGGCCGCCCGGCCGGAGCCCGCCATGATCGACGTGGGCGTCGCAAGTCCTAAGGCGCAGGGACAAGCGATGACAAGAACAGCGATCGCTTTCTCCAGCGCCCCGGCGAATTCGCCCCGCTCCGCAATGAAAAACCAGATCAGGAACGTGATGACGGCGATCCCGACTACAATCGGAACGAATATGCCCGAAATGACGTCCGCGATTCGCTGAATCGGCGCTTTGGAGCCTTGAGCCTCCTCGACGACTTTAATAATTTGGGACAGCGCCGTGTCTTTCCCGATCTTAGTCGCCCGCACCTTCAGGCTTCCGTACTTATTTACCGTAGCCCCGACGACCGGCTCGCCCGGGAACTTCTCGACCGGCATGCTTTCGCCGGTCAGCATCGATTCGTCAACAGCCGACCGGCCTTCCGCTACGACTCCGTCCACCGGCACTTTTTCTCCGGGTCTAACGAGGAATACATCGCCGACCGCAACGTCTTCCACCGGAACGGTTATCTCTATGCCGTCGCGAATGACGGCAGCCGTCTTCGCCTGCAGCCCCATTAACGTCTTGATCGCTTCGGAAGACCGGCCTTTGGCGAGTGTTTCAAACAGCTTGCCGAGCAAGATGAGCGTGATCAGCACGGAGCTTGTTTCGAAATAAAGCTCAGACGGTTTTTCCGCAACCGCAATATAAAGGCTGTAAAAGTAGGCAGCCGAGGTTCCCAGCGCCACGAGCACATCCATGTTTGCGCTGCCGCTGCGCAAAGCTTTGAACGCGCCGAGATAGAACCGTCCTCCGATCAAGAATTGAACGGGAGTTGCCAGCCAGAGCTGAAACCACGGGTCCATGAAGCGCTCCGGGACCCAAATCCAAGACGTGAAGGAAAAGTGGCCGACCATCGCCCACAACAAAGGAATCGTAAGCAGCGCGGACAAAACCGTGAGCAGCTGTTGACGGCGGAGCTCCCGGCGTCTATGCTCTCTGTCTTTTGCCGGGTCCGGCATCGGTTGCGCCCCGTACCCCAGCTGCTCCACTTTCTTGATCAAATCCGCTGCCGTCGTCAAGGAAGGCGCGTAATCGATGCGGGCGGTTTCCATCGCCAAATTCACCGACGCTTGGACGCCTTCCATTTTGTTCAGTCCTTTTTCAATGCGGGCCGCGCAAGCGGCGCAAGTCATTCCGGTAATCCGGAACGTCTCTTGGCGCTTTTCAACCGCCGCTCCATCAAGCGCAGACATAACCTTGCTCTTCGATGGCCGCTTTAATTTGTTCCTCGGCGATCTTGCTCTCGTCGTATTCGACCGATGCCGTGCCCGACGCAAGATCGATGATGGCGGACGCCCCGATGTTCCGCAGTGCGCTCAGTATGGTGTGTACGCAATGATTACAGGTCATTCCATTAATTTTCAGTTCGATGTTTCTCATATTCTCGTTTCCTCCCTATTGGACATTGACTACGTATGAAACCGTAAATACTTCGCCGTTCCTCTGGAACTGGCCCCAAACTTTATAGATCCCGGCGCGCGGAAACTGCGTTTCAAATACCGCATCCGGACCAGACCCTTGCCCTTCTTCGGCATGCACGTGCACATAGCGCTCCCCGTCCTCCGACAGGATGACTACGTGTCCGACCGCCCCCAAATACGGCTCCAAATCCGTGACGGGCTCCCCGGTTTGCTCATCCGCAATGGAGAAAGTCAACACGGTATCTTCTTTCGCCGTCAACCCGCCGGTCGCAAGCGATACCTTATTCCCGTCAACGGCTTTCACCAGGCTTTCGTCCGGAACGACCGGAAGCGGCGGTGCGCTTTCGCCTTTTTCTACCTTCACCCACTCCAGCTTCGACATCGAATCGCCGTTCGACGGCCTAAAATCGGCAATAACCCGATATTCGCCTCCGGCCGGAAAGTCGTTCACGATCTCGAACACGCCGTCCCCTTTATACTCCGGGTGAATATGGTTGAAGTACGATAAATCTTTACTGACGACGATCAAATGCAGCAGCTTCTCGTGCGTGATATCGAAGTCTCGGATCGGCTCCCCCTTATTCGTGATTTCAAGCCGGATGCGGGTTCCCTCGCCGGACCCGGACTCGGACTCTGAAAGCGTCCATTTCACATCGACGTTGTCGGACATGACACGATCGCTGACGACCGCCAGCTCTTCCTCCTCCCAAGAAGGCTTCGAGCCGCACGCCGATAGCAGCATTACGGACATCAACATCAACAACAGCAGCGACACCATTTTTTTGTTCATATCAAAACTCCTTGCTTTATTCGTTATGCAATCATCATAAAGCAGAGGGAGCTTCCCGAACGCGCAAACGATGAACGTCTCTCCGCAAAAAAATGCGGCACCCGCGCAAGAAATGGAGGTTGAAGCAGAGAGTTGCTCGAGGTTAGAAGCGGCTATCTCAGGTTTCGGCGCAACGGAGTTTCGGCGCAGCGGGGTATCGACGCAACGGAGGATCGGGGTATCGGAGTTTCGGCGCAACGGAGTTTCGGTGCAACGGGGTATCAGTACAACGGAGTTTCGGGGTATCGGACCTATCAAATTCGGAAAGCCGGCGGCTCGGTCTAACGGACATAGGGACAGTTATTCGGCGTTTTAAATAAGGTTTTCTGTTTTAACGGACACCACTGCAGTTATTGCCTCGAAAAAGCGGGGATCAGCACCAAAAATCGAGGGTTAGCGTCTGTGGTGTCCGTTAGCGAGATGGCGGTGGGCAAATCGGCAATATAGCGTCTGTGGTGTCCGTTAGCGAGATGGCGGTGGGCCAATTGGCACGTGGTGTCCGTTAGCACCGCGGGGGTAGCAAGGAGTGACGAGAACCAACCTAATCATTCCGGCGTAAAAAAAACTACGACGGCATGTTTAACGAACAATCATTGTTCCA
>NZ_JAQZSG010000016.1 GCF_028745515.1 Paenibacillus thermotolerans
TTGATGTGAAAATTGGTGTGTGAGGTTTTATGCAAGGCTAGTGCTTATAGTGTGGCTATTTTCCCGCACAACGCGAAAAACAGGCCTGTAGCAACTCATAGTGTTGCTATTTCCTGTTACATATTACCGGATTACTTTTACAGCGGCGCCATACCGATTATTCCGCGATAAAGGCACCACTTCTCTCCCATATTCCTCAAGCCATTCGATAAAAGCTTTATATTCTCCATTTTGCCAATTATCGTATTGTTCAATCAAATCCCCCATCCTGTAATTTCATCAAAATAGAGAATGGTTCCATTCACGATCCGTTCATTTAGAACAGTCAAAATCGTCTTAGCAGAACTATACAAGTCGGAATCTATATTGATGAAAGCAATCTTTTCGTTATGATGGTTTGCAAATTCAGGTAACGTGTCGCTAAACAACCCTTTACTAAAACGACATTAGAACTTACCTCGGGTAATTTCTCCACAGAGAAAGTCCCCGCTTCGTAATTGAGTGAACCATCCTTTTTTCTTTCCCATGTTTCGGGCAATCCCTCGAACGAATCAAAACCGTATATGATACGGGGTGAAATGATATTGGCGATAAAATTTACGGAGTCCCCTTCTCTCACACCAAATTCTAAAAATAAGCCATCCGTTGATACTTGATCCAACAGATGCTCGAAATGGTCATAACGGTCATCGATACAATAAGAATTACGCATCAACTCAATGAATTCCATAGTACACCTCGGAAATTTAGAAATCAGAAAATGCAAAACTATTGCTATGAACGTACCACTGACCAATAATGAAGGAGACAGCTAACGTTGAATTGTTCATGCAAGGCATTTATTCCAAAAGGATGATGAGTGATGGACTTCAAACTGCTGGCCCACCGACATGTACGCGCAGCATTTGCTAAATAATCAGGAGCCCTTCGTGCATCCGCGTTTGAAAAATATCGTTAACCCCTGCCTGTAAGCACCAAGACGAGATAAGAAAGGAACGGCGGTCCCGACATGGTATTTGCCTTGGACTGCCGTTCCGGTTGTTTAAATACAGTTATTCCCATGATTGGAAGGTGGACCTTAGAATGAATCAATATCATTGCTGCGCCACGTGCATACATTTCGGCGTTAATAAGACGAAGCCCCATACAACTTATAAATGTGAGAGACTGGGCTATGCAACAAAGCCTTCATACAAATTTAATTGCTGGGTCCCGAAAGACATTGTGAAGCAGCGAATAGAAAAAAGGAAATGAAGCCTCAAATTTGTTGTGCCACTTTAAACATATGGCCGTTAAGATCACGGAAGGTAAATTCTTTTACTTCCCACGGCTTATGTTCCAATTCCTGGACAATGTCTACGCCTTTGATTTTATATTCGGCATACATTTCATCTGCATTATCAACAAAAAAGTACGAATGCGCCCGATATGTAGTGAACGATTCCTGTACATCCAAATGCAGTTCAATATCGCCGCATCGTACTGCGGCATATCCGTTGTCTTCCCAAACCCACGCGACATCGAAACCAAGCACATCCCGATAAAATGCAAGAGATTCATCCATAGAATATACCGGTATAATCGGCACCTGACATTGGAACCCCATCCCATACACTCCCTTCATCTTTCAACAGTTCATGTTAGACTCACCGCACTAGGTTTTGCTAAAGTTTTTAATTCTTCCTTTATTTCCTGTTCAATATTCCCAAATATTGTTTCCAGGGCCCGACATCTTCCCTATATCTTTCAGCCATTACTCGTACGATTTGAGCTATATGGGTGAAATCATGGACAACCCACGTAGAAAGCAGTTCGCTTGCCTTCACCACGCCGAATGCAGGGTGCTTACCCGTCAAATCAAGGTGCAATTCAGGCTCAATAAGAGCCTTAAGTTTGGCTATATTATTCAGCCGGGTCGTTTTAAAAGCATGCAATTTTTGTTCAATGGAAGTATTAGAGTTTTCTTGTAAGTGCGAAGTACGGTCAAATGGCGGAAAAGTTTTGCTTTCGCCTTCCGTAATAATCGTTTCCAATCTTGGTATCCAATTCGTATTTTCTGCCTCGATCAGGTGGTCGATCACTTCGGTAACATTCCATGTTCCTTCGCCTTCGTTGCACTGAAGCCACCCGTCGGACAAGCCGGACAAAAAATATTCCAATGATTGCGGTGTGCGCTCCAGAACCTCAATCGCTTCTTTCATATTGAAATTCATATTATCCTCCTCTGTGGAATCTACAATACGGAGATCACCCACGTTATCCAATAAGCCGCCGGCACTAATAATAATTGCGCGACAACTGTCCCCGCTAATCTTGAGACCAGCAGCAATCCGAACACTTTTTGAAGCGCCGCAATATTTTTTTCGCCTCTTAGGACTTTGTCGGTGATCAGGCCGATTTGCGGATCGATCAGCAGGGTCAGTAATATTGTCGCAATGCCATTGATCAGCCCGGACGATTGGGAGGCAGCCGTTGAATATTCGGTAGTCAAGGTCGAGGCAAGCAGGGCGGACAAGACTCCAATTGTATAAATGGCTGTAACAAAACAATTTAGAAGTATTAGCCTTTTGGGTACTCCGCCGATTCTTAAGCGCGCTAACATCGATAGTTTCGGAGACCGCAAATGATTCCGTGCGTTGCTTATTTTTTGAAAGGAAACGGAGGAGCGCACCATTTGAGGTATGGAACCGGCTGCTTCCAGTTGAACCACGACCCTAGAAAAAAGGGAAACGGCTGACGGAAAAAGGAGTATTGCAGCGAGCGTTCCAATAGCTGCCGACCCGACGATCAGTCGAAGTTGATCGGTTAACGCGTACTCCGGGTGATGCTTAGCAAAATCAATCATCTTCCCGAGAAGCGGAGCTTGGACCATGTTAGCCGTTCGAGCAATCAATAGAATAACTCCGGATAAGGACAAGGCGACGGCGAGTCTTCCTAAACGCACCCCTGCTAAACGCAGAGAATAAGTAATGGTTTCCGAAAAATGGATGACGAATGTAAAAACAGAAATAATGATCAGCTGTTCAACCAACAATTCGCTTCCCCTTTTGCCTGTTATTCTAATTGCTAACAAGGTCCCATATTTGAATCGTGACGTGAGGCGCGAATTCTTGCGGGTAGAGAGCGACGGCAACAACCATCGTCAACAAGATGACGACCACGCCGCAGAAGGTTTTCAACGATTTCTTGGTATAACGAGCCGCAATGATTCGACCTGTTAGTATGATGATGATGTTTACCGTCAGAATGGCTGGAATGGCAGCGATCCTGCCTAATCCGGTATAGGGGAAGTATTGAATAAGCAAATAAAGGGTGAGGTATGTCGGTGCAAGCATTAGCAGCACCTTTAATGTACCGAATAAGGCGTTCATTACAGCATCACTCCGTTATAGCGCCGCTCTGTCCAAGAAAGTGGCCATCCTTGAAAAGAATGGCCATTTCGTCCCTTACCTAAGCAAGCGAATTTTGCAATACCGAGCGGTGCCGCAAAATCCAAGCCGCAGCCCGTGCCCGCCAAGCAATCCCCCAAAGCGGTCCTTGACTGTCGGGGGTAACTTGATTCTCAATCGCTTCCTCAGCAGTCTCTCTTACGACCACTTCCAAGATCAGATCGAACATCTTATGCCTTTGAGCCCGATCTAAACCGTAAGCGTCCACAAGCAGCCTAAGCTGCCGAGCTCGAACTGCCAATGAGGGCAAACCTACCCGATCCGCGACATCATCGTCATGAAGCTGCGGAAACAGCCAACATACCCGTGCCAGCTCCGCTAACGGATCGACGGGACCGGCAAACTCCCAATCGATCAGCGCAAAAGGATGCCCATTACGTGTCACCATGTTCCAAGGCGCCACATCGCCATGACTGTATACAACATGCGTTCCGCCCATTCCCCTCAAAAACCATGGCTTCCATTCCGCATCGGCTGCAGGCACAAACTTTGCGGAAGCATCATGAAGCTTTCGAAGCATGCCCCCAACCTCCACTAACGCCTCGTCGCTCCAAGGGCCGGGGTGTATGAACTCCCCTTCAATAAAGCTCAGCATCTCGCGACCGTCTTCGTCCAATCCGGAGCCGATGACGGATGGCAGCGAGGTAAAGCCCGATTCCTGCAAATGCCGCAACAGTGAATGCACGTGCGGCGTCCACGGACCCGAAGGCCGATAAATGACATTCTCCTTGCGAGTAACGGACTTGTCGGCAGATAATACGAGTTCGTTTTCCTTATCTTTCACGCGGTGGTACCCCTTTCGTCATGTAAGGGGAATTTCGCAGTTTAACGGGCTAGTTATGCGTGTTCCCCGTTTGATCATATGCCCGATTGTCATGTACATGGCTTTCCATAGACAACGCCTCCATTCGGTAATACCAATAGAATATCATATAAAAACCAACCGCTACTTGCTCCAATCAAAAAAGTAGCGGCCGAGTTTAATCAAAATTCAATATTCGACGATTCAACGAGGTTTGCAAAAGCCCGAAACTGATCGTTGTAACGGGCGATAATCTCCTCCGCACTTTCATTGCCTATGCTAAAGGTGCTATGGCAGTCTTTGACCACAGTCACTTGATAGTTTAACTCGCTGGCTCGGCGGCTTGTCGCGTGGACGCAATAATCGGTTTGAAGCCCCGTCAAAATAACGTTATCGATCCCTAGCGACTTTAATTCCGTTTGGAGATTCGTTTCATGGAACGAGTCGGGCACGTGCTTTTGAATAATTAAATCCCCATCAATAGGCGCAATCCTAGGGTGTATGTTCCAGCCTTCGCTGTTAGTTTCAAGCGGCTCGCCTTCACCTTCGTTATGTTGGACATATATAACGGGAATGTTTTTTTCTCTAGCTTTTGTAATAAGACTGCTAATTCGCTCTAGCAACCCGTCGCTGTCGTGTAACGGATATTCTTCCATAAACATTCCGTTCTGAACGTCGATGACCAGCAAGGCAGTGCCATTCCCCATCTTTCGGACCCCATTCCATGAATTAATTGGTTTCCTTTCTATTTTATACAAACGTATGTTCCTTTGGCAATATAGTACCTGCGGCAAGCAACAAAACGTGCCTTGATGCGGTAAGAGCCGAAGATCGCAACAAACAACAATAAAATAAGAGCAACTAGCCAAATCCCTAACCGATTTATATCTTTCAGCCCCTCCGCATGAACAATTACAAATACGGACAGTCCGAAAAAGAAAACATATGTCAGGATATTGGGAATTAACCATGCGATTCTTAGCGCCATAGTAGGTTTGCCCATTCGATTATCCTCCATTTCAATTCTTCGTTGATGACTTACCCTTCATTCGGCGGTCGGTACCCTTTATACGCTTCCATTGATTGGAAAGTTACGTCAAAAAATCAATTTTCAAACACTGACATACTGCTGTCAAACTTCACCCTTTACGATGGAGTCAATCCAAACGAAAGGGTGTCTATGTAAATGAGCAGCAACAAAAGCAAATCCGCATGGGTCGTCGCAGGGCTTCTGTTATCGATCCTCATGTCCTCCATGGACAACACGATTCTCGCAACATCAATGGGAACCATCGTAGGGGAGCTCGGCGGCATGGATAAATTCGTATGGGTCATGTCCGCTTATATGATCGCTGAGATGGCGGGGATGCCCATCTTCGGCAAATTGTCCGATATGTACGGCCGCAAGCGTTTCTTCGTCTTCGGAATTATTACGTTCATGCTCGGCTCCGCGCTGTGCGGAACGGCTGACTCGATTGTCGAACTAAGCCTCTACCGCGCGATCCAAGGAATCGGCGGCGGGGCGCTGATCCCGATCTGCTTCACGATCATGTTCGATGCGGTGCCTCCGGAGCATCGCGGCAAGCTGATGGGCATGTTCGGCGCCGTATTCGGCCTCTCGAGCATCTTCGGCCCGCTGCTCGGCGCATACATTACCGATTATATCAGCTGGCAATGGGTGTTTTACGTTAACATCCCGTTAGGCCTTATTGCGCTGCTGCTTATCGCCGGCTTTTATAAGGAAACGATTCAACATGCCAAGCAGCGGATCGACTGGATCGGGGCAATCACACTGGTGGGGGCGGTCGTTTGCTTAATGTTCGCGCTTGAGTTCGGCGGAAAGATGTATGCCTGGGATTCGGTGCAAATTGTCGGTTTATTCGGGGGCTTTACGGTTCTGGCGGCCTCCTTCGTACTCGCCGAGCGGCGCGCCTCGGAGCCGATCATTTCGTTCCGCATGTTCCAGAACCGCCTCTTCGCTTCCAGCAATCTGATCGCCATACTTAGCGGCGCAGCGTATATTATCGCCTCCGTGTACATTCCGATCTTCATGCAAGGCGTATTGGGCGGTACGGCGACAAATTCGGGCCATGTGCTGTTGCCTATGATGCTGGGAACCGTCGTCTCGGCTACCTTGAGCGGCTTCGTCATGAACCGGCTCCCTTACCGGACCATATTATTGACGACCTTGACGCTTCTTGTAGCGGGGACCGGGCTTCTGACGACCATATCGACGGACACATCGCGTTTGATCATCACCTTGTACATGATTCTGGTCGGTTTAGGGATCGGCGCTTCGTTCTCGATTTTAACCAATGCGGCAATGCATTCATTGCCGGGAAATCAAAGAGGGTCGGCCAACGCGACGTTAAATTTCCTTCGTTCTTTGGGAATGACGCTCGGGATTACCATTTTCGGCATTCTTCAAAGCCATGCCATGACGAGAGAACTGTCCGAATCTTTCGCGGCAAAAGGATTGGCCGTACCCAAAGGCATCGACTTTAAGGACCCCTATGTGTTGATGGCTTCCGCATCGCGGGCGCTAATACCGGAAAACGCTTTGGAGCTGATTACGTCCGGTTTGGCATCGTCCATTTCAGGCATTTTTGTTTGGGGGCTCATTCCCGCTTTTCTCTCGCTTGCGGCGGCTTTCGCAATGGGCGGTGAAAAGCACGATCCGAAGGCGGAATCGGAAGCGTACGCCGCATCTCATTAACGAGAGGGGGCGCTCACGTCGACCGCATCGAACTGATGCGGTCGACTTGCGCCTCCGCATACTTATTCAGCATATGTTCAAGCATCGTCTTGAATTCGGTTCTCCACTCGGCAGGCTCCTCGAGTTCCGCCTCTTCACCGAAGCTTAATAGAATCGGGAACAGCCATCTCTTTTCTTCGGGCGATTTCAAACGAAGCGTGACGGTAAGCGTACCGTCCGAATGAAAGTGTTTTTCCCGATCATTGAAATAATCAAGAGCTCTGGCAAGTATAAAGCGCGAAAACCGAACGGAGGCGACGATCGGCTCCTCCGGTATGAGATCTTCGAATGCCCCGCGTTCTTGAACGGGCATTTCATGCTGCCGGTGAAACGTCTCCGCCAGCACCTGCACGTCCGTCATTCTGGACAATCGAAACTCGCGGTAATCTTTGCGGCTTCTGCAGAAGCCGTAAAGATACCAAGTACGGTTCTTATACATTAAACAGATCGGCTCGACGGTTCGGTTCGTTCTTTCGTTTTTCAAGCTCATATATTCCATGTACACGACTTTGCGGGACTTGATCGCAGACCGAAGCAGCCGAAGCGTCTCCTTGTTCGACCAGCGGTTCTCGATTTCCAGCGTCATGCCCGGCCCCGAGCCCTCGGACCGGATCGTCTGAAGCTTGCGGACCGTATCCATCGTCTGCTCGTCCACGAACACGCCGGACAAGCCGTTCAGCATCGTAAGCAGCGTTTCGATATCGAACGAGCTTAACAGACTTTTATCCATCTTGTACGTTTCCATGATCCCGTACCCGCCGTTTACCCCTTGATAGGAAACGACCGGAATGCCCGCTGCGCATATGGCGTCGATGTCCCGATAGATCGTCCGCTGCGAAACCTGATATTTTTCCGCCAGCTCCGATGCCGAAATCACTTCGTTGTTTAATAGCATATATATCATTGAAATCAACCGCTCTAGTTTCATAGACTTCCCTCCGTGATCCGTCCGCGCTCTCTTTAAAAACTCCCTATGATCCCGTCAAGTTAATTCCATGTAAAATTTTCGGAACTGCCATATCCGAATCTGGTTTTGAGCTCCTATGAAATTGGTGCCGCAGCCCTAATCTATCAATTATCATTTTTACCAAAGTTTAGCATCTATTTTACCTTCTACTGATTTTTACCAACTACATTATAGCTGAGGCGGGAGCGGCCCCGCCATCAATACATACGGGAGGGAAATAATAATGAAAAGCTTTACCCCAACGAAATGGCGAAGCCGGCTCACAGCCGTCGCTCTTACGTCCGCCCTGCTGATGCCGGGATGGGCCGGTCAAGCTCTCGCGCAAGCCGAAACCGGACAGGAAGCGTTGATTTCGCAATTGAACGCCGCTGATTCTACCGTCACATCTTCCGTCTATGCGCCGCTCAGCTTGTCCGTCCGCGATCTGGACGTGCTGTCCGGAATCGAGACGCTTCAGGCCGAGACGGGCAACCCGGACGAATCGCTGTCGCTCTATATCGACGATGTGCAGATGCCGGCCGTTCAAGGCTTGCCGAAACCGCCGGAATTCGTAATGGAGGTGAACGGATTCGACAACGGCTTTAAGAACGGCATCTTAATCGGCGATCAAGTCGTTCACATTTTTGAAGGCGCGGTCACCGGCTACCAAACCGTAAGGGTGCCGATTCCGACGAATTTTCTGCAAAAAGGCGCGAACGTCATCTCCTTATATTCGGGTAACAATCAGGCGCCTACCGGTACGGAAGGCAATAATGACGATTTTACCGTGCGGAACTTCCGTCTGATATTATCCGACGGAACGGTCATGCCGGTGGAGGACATCAAGGTGCGCATCGGTGACGGATCGATCCAGACGGTACCGGCGACGGATCCGGTTGCGCTTCGCGACGGTTTGCCGCCGAACGACCTGACAGCGAGGGAAAGCGCGGATTTCCTGTTTACGATTCCGGACGAAAAATTTCTCGCTTGGTCGTATGAGTGGGATACGACGCAATCCGCGGACGGAGTTCATACGGTAACGGCGAAAGCGGCCGGTCCGAACGGCGAGCAAACGGTCGAAGCCAAAACAATCGTCGATAACTCCAAGCCGGTTATCGAATCCACCTCGATCGTCGAAGGGAAAACGTACAAAGGAAACATCGAGTTTTCCGTTAAAGCGGTCGACACGGTATCGGGAATCGCCAAAGTGGAAGGAAAGCTCGACGGCAATCCGATCCGGCTGCCCTCCACCGTTGCGGGAGTGGATCTCGCGCCGGGGGCGCATCGGTTTGAGGTGACCGCGACCGATAAAGCGGGAAATCAGCAGTCGGCTTCCGTCTCGTTCAATGTTGTTGAAGAGCATCCGTATAAGCCTGCGGAAACGGACCCTGCCGACGGTGCGCAAGTCGCCTCGCTTAACCCGAAGCTGAATGTCCGGGTGAACGACCCGACCGGCGATCCGATGGATGTAACGTTTTATCAAGGTTTCCGGGCCGATTTGAACAATAAGACCGTCAATAAAGCTTATTCGAACGCTACGGACCGCGAGCCTCCGCTGGAAATGATCCCGTCCGGCGAAACGGAATTCAGCGCGGAAGCATACTCGGCCGCCGCCGTCGCGGACGACAGCTACTTCACGACGGATGCCGATACGAAATTCCCTTACCACCGCTTCGATCTTACGTTGCAAAACAATCTTGCGGGGATCAAGGAAGTGGAAGTCGTATGGGAAGGCCATTCGCTTCCCGGCCGCCAAGTGACGCTATACACTTGGAACTACAACACCGGCAAGTGGGAAGCGGCCGCTTCCGGCATGGGTGAACTAGACTTTACGCTGCGCGCGATGGTCAGCGTCAAAGACATGGTGCAGAACAACGTCATCCGCGTGCTGGTTCAAGATTTGATCCCTTCGCCGGACGAGTATGACTTCACGTTCGCCTGGATCACCGATACCCAATATTATTCCGAGAGCTACCCGGACATCTTCGATAAGATGAACCGATATATTGTCGATAATCGCAAGGAGCTGAAGATCGACTATACGGTTCATACGGGCGACATCGTCGACGACTGGAACCAGCCGAACCAGTGGGCCAATGCGAACAAAAGCATGAAAATATTGGACGACGCTAACATGCCTTACGGTGTCGTGGCCGGCAACCATGACGTGAATTTCAACGCGGCGAACTATGCGGAATATTGGAAGTATTTCGGCAAAGACCGTTTCGAAGACCGCCCTTATTACGGCGGACAATTGGGCAATAACCGGGACCACTACGACCTGATTTCTTCCGAAGGCAATGATTTCATCATCCTGTACTTAGGCTGGTCCATTACGCAGGAAACGATCGATTGGGCGAACGAGGCGCTGAAGCAGTATCCGGATCGGAATGCGATCGTCGCTACCCATGAATACATCTCGCCGAGCGGCGACTACACGGGACAAGGCCAGGAAATATGGGAGAAAATCGTTGCCAAGAACGACAACGTATTCCTCGTGCTCTGCGGGCATCACCATGGGGTCGCTTATAACGTAAAGCATGTCGGCGACCGCACCGTCATCGAGATGCTGTCCGACTATCAAGCGGGGCCGGAAGGCGGCTCGGGCTATTTGCGCCTTCTCCACTTCGATGCCGAGAACGGACAGCTGATCGTGAACACCTATTCGCCGTACAAGGATGACTACAATTTCTTTGCGGATGAAAAGGAAGAATTCAGCCTGCCGATCGAGCTTAAGCCTGTTGAGAAGCAGGTGGCGACGGACTACATCGCAGTCAATGCGTATACCGACAACGTGATCGGCAAAGCGTCCGACATACCGAGCGGCGGGAAAGCGACCGTAGGCTGGAGAGGCTTAAAAAAAGGCTCGACGTATTATTGGTACGTAAGACTCTCTGACGATTACGGCGGAAGAACGACGTCCGACGTATGGGGCTTTACCGTTCGATAATAGGAAACTTTTGGGGAATGGGCCCGGCCGTTCGGGTTCATTTCCTATCATCTTTTTCAAGGTGGGGAAATCGCCATGTTGTTCCATTTCTATAGATTCACAGTAATGTTATGCGCGCTGCTTTTAATCTTCATCGCCCCTCCGCTTCAGGCGCAAGCCCATATGTCCACGATCGGGTATTCGGACATCGCCTTGCGCGGGAATACGATCCAGTATTCTCTTTACTTGGATCCGCAGGAAATCGGCCAGTGGATCGACCTGCACGGGAAAAAAGTATTCGTTATCGGTCCGGACGAAGAGCCGAAAGCAAACGAAAACGGGATCGGCTGGGAACGTTCGGAGCTGGAGCGTTTGGTCGCGGATTACTTGACGGTCAAAAACAACGATACGGCGGGTTTGCCGGAAATGACGGATGCGAAGCTCGTCAAACGCGGCGAAACGGATTACGTCCGGATGGATTTGCAATACGAGTTCGAAAAGCCGATCGAGCGCTATCAAATCGAGTACCGGTTCTTCTTCGACGACTTGGATCCGAAGCACCGCAATATTGCGAACGTGACCGCAGGCGAAGGGGAGACCGCCTCCACAACGGAGCATATTTTCAACAGCGGCAGCCGGGAGTTCGGCGGAAACGCGGCCGTAGCGGCGGCAAGCGCCGGGCGGGGCGTCATCAAGTTTGAGGTTCCCGGCTGGATGCATACGTTTTGGACTTATACCGTCATGGGGATGGAGCATATTTGGGAAGGGTACGATCATCTCGTCTTTTTGCTCGGGCTTGTCATTCTCAAGCAAAAAAAGCCGGACTACTTGAAAATGCTTACCGCTTTTACTGTCGGACACAGCATTACGCTCGCCTTGTCCGCGCTGGACATATTCACGATCTCGCTGAATATCGTAGAGCCTCTCATTGCGCTCAGCATCATCTATATCGCCGCCGAAAACATATGGTTGAAGCATCATACGAGCTGGCGGTGGCTGGCGGCATTGCTGTTCGGATTCGTGCACGGCTTCGGCTTCGCCGATATTTTGCGCGGGTCTCTCGGAGGTAATTACGTTCTTTCCCTCTTCTCCTTCAATCTGGGCGTCGAGCTCGGACAGCTGGCCGCACTCGCCGTTTTGCTGCCGTTGCTGGCGTGGGGCTTCAAGGTTCGATGGTATCCGAGTATGGCGTTCGGCGTATCCGGCATCATCGGAGCGGTCGGATGTTTTTGGTTTATTGAGCGTCTTTGGGATACTCTTGCCGCCTCTTAATTATTAAAATGGGCAAGCTTTTCCGGATTCATCACGATATAAACGTCCGAGATTCGGCCGGACTTGCATTGAAACGTAATCACGGCGAAGGTATAATCCGACGCTTTCAGTTCAACGCCGAGGCCTCCGTTCATTTCGCCGACGCGGCACGTAAATCCGGCCGGAACCTCGGGATGAACGGCCGCCAAATAACGGATGATGCGATCGGGTCCGATGATCGGGCGAACGGCCGCTTTTACTTTGCCGCCGCCATCGGTATAAAGAACGGAGTCTGCCGATAGTATGTCAACCAGCCCCGCCACGTTTCCCGACAAAAGGGCATCCACGAATCGACCGACCAAAGCCGGTTCGACCGCATCCGGCGATACCGTTGTTTCGCGTTTGCCCGCAGACAAGCTTTTTCGGGCGCGGTAAAAAATTTGCCGGCAATAATTGGCGTTCTTTCCGACGATGTCGGCTATTTCATCGAACGGGTATTGAAACACTTCACGAAGCAAAAACACGATCCGCTCCGTGGCGCTCAACTGCTGAAGCAGCAATAAATAAGCCGTCGACAAAGACTCCTTCATCACCACACGGTGCAAAGGGTCGTTGCCGGGAGTCGGGGCGGCGCCCGTTCTGACCGGCTCCGGCAGCCACGGCCCTGTATATACCTCGCGCTTATTGGCGGCGGACTTCAGCCGATTGATGCTTCGGTTCGCAACCGTCCTGCATAAATAAGCTTTGACATTGCGGACATGCCCCGAAGGCGTTTCCTCCAAAGAAAGAAACGCCTCGTGCACGAGGTCCTCCGCCTCCGTAACGCTCCCCAGCATATGGTACGCCACTGAAAACAAAAGCGGCTTCAATTCCGAATATAAAACACCGGTCTCCATCCGATTCCCCCCAGGCCGCCTTTACATTCGTTCCCGAATGACGGCAAGCGCCGCCCGCTTGGCGCTCGCCAGCGCGGCATCCGCCAGCATCTCGTCTACGAAGGTCCAATCTCCCGCGACGTACAGCCCGTCGATCTCGGGCACCTTCGGTCCGGGTACGATATTATTATTATCGATGTCTTGAAAGCGGTACGCAACCGTCATTTTCGGCAGAAACTGGCGGGCGGTTTCCTCCGCTCTCCACCCCGGCTGCATGAGGTCCATCGCCGCTTCCAGCTCCCGTTCGTCGGCTTTCGGCTCGCTCGGGTTCAACCCCAGATGTTTGATGAGATGTACGACGACGGAACCGTCATCGCTCATTGTGGCGACCGAAGTCGGATTGTTATAAAAGAGCGGCCGGTCGAGCCAAAAACCGGCGACGAAATCCCGCTTCGGCGACGGCAGCCGGCGGAGCACCAGATCGAGCGAAGCCCCCGTCATCGGGCGAATGCGACGATTCCAGTCCGCAAGACTCGTCTTCTCCGCATTCTCCACCATATTGCATAATTGCGCCGGAGCGGCGGTCGCGACGACGCTTCGCACATCCATCGTTTCATCGCCCGCTAATCGGATCCATAGTGTTTCTCCGCTCCGTTCGATTGCCTTTACCGATTTGCCGGTCAGGATGACGACTCCGAGCCGTTCCGCTGTCTCTTCCAATTCGCGAACGAGGGATGCCCACCCGCCGTCGACATAGAACGCCTTTCCACCGAACGTCCGCTGCAGCTGCCGGACAGCCGGGCCGGCAAGCTGCAGCTCCGGATGCGGCACGAAGGTGTTGGACCGGCAGACGGAATAAATAACCTCCCGCACGAGCGGATCGCCGAATTCGCTCTCCACCCAATCGCGCAGGCTGATGTTCGGGAATGCGCCGGTTTTCATGCTACCGAGCCTCATCATGAGCCGGGCAAGCTCCATCTTTCCGCTTGCGGAAAACAGCTTGGACAAAAGCAGCTTCATAGGCCCGGCAGGCAGCGGATACATGCTCCCGTCCCTTACGGCGACAGCCGACGGCGGGGGGTTGGCGCCTTTGAGCTCGATCCCCAGTTCCTTCAAAATCAATTCGCCCGCCCCGTCCTGATAGAACGCATGAACTCCCAAATTCAGCAGCCCGCCGCCCTTTTTCATCGTTCTTGCACGTCCGCCCAATACATTCGACTTCTCTAACAGCACGACCGATAACCCCGCCTTCGCCAAGAAGACGGCAGCGGTAAGCCCGGCAAGTCCCCCGCCGATCACCGCTGCGTCCCATCTTTTGTCCGATATGCTCACGGCCTTCACCTCATGTTTTTGACCATATGACAAGGAAGAGGAACGTTTTGTTACAAAAAAAGCGCTCGCAAGGAAAAATGTTTTCCCGCAAGCGCCGTGCGCCTTACAGAGCTACACAATAAACCGGTACCCCGAGCCCCATACTGTACCGATATATTGAGGCTTCGACGGATTGTCCTCAATTTTCTCCCGGATGCGGGCGATGTGCACCGTCACCGTAGACGTGTCGCCAAGCGCATCAAGCCCCCAAATTCGCTCGAACAGCTCCTCTTTGCTGAACACCCGATTCGCATGCTGCACCAGGAACAGCAGCAAATCGAACTCTTTATGCGCCAGCTGCACTTCCTGTCCGTTCACAAACACTCTCCGGGAATCCTTCTGTATTTCCAGCCCCCTGACCTGCAGCTTGCCGCCCGCTCCGGTTTTGCCGAACCGTTCCTTCATCCGGTCGAACTTTTTGATATGCGCGTTCACCCGCGCCACGAGTTCCCCGGAGCTGAAAGGCTTCGTAATATAATCGTCCGCCCCTAAGTCGAGACCGTTGATCTTATAAATTTCCTCCGCTCTGGCCGAAACGAGCAGCACCGGAATGTCTTCCTTCTCGCGAATCGTCCGCAGCACGCCGAACCCGTCCATCCCCGGCAGCATAATGTCCAGAATCACGAGGTCAAACCGCTCCCTTTCCAAAGCCGCTAAACCTTCAGGTCCGCTGTTTACGATCGCCACGGAATAGCCGCTCAGCTCCAAATAATCCTTCTGCAGGTTGGCTATGCTTTGATCGTCTTCTACGATTAATATGTTTTTCATCGCACCCTCCGGGAAACGCTACACTTTTTTTAGCGAAATCATCATACGGGTACCTTCCCCAACGCTGCTGGCGACCCAAATTTTCCCCTCGTGGTCCTCCACGATTTGTTTGGCGATCGCAAGGCCGAGTCCGCTGCCTTCCGCGCTTTTTCTCGACGCATCCGCGCGATAAAACCGTTCGAAAATAAATGGAAGGTGATCCTCGGGTATTCCGTGTCCGTTATCTTTGATTTCTATTACAGCGGAAGTCCGCGTTTCTCTTAACACAATATCCACACGGCCTTCGCCCTGTTTATCCATGTACTTCTTGGCGTTGTCCAATATATTTTGAACGACTCTCTGAAATCGTTCTCTATCGATAGAGACAAATACAGTCTCGTTCCATTCGCAGATCAGCGATAAAGCAACGCCGGCCTTTTCATATTCGTAGCGGTGATCGGTCACGCAATCTTCGAAGTATTGCTTCACGTCCGTTTTCTCGAAATGATACGGAATTTGGTTCAAGTCCAGCCTGGAATATAGAAGCAGATCGTCGATCATGGCATTGACCAAAATCGCCTTTGACCGCGCCGTTTCCAAGTATTCGTTCATCTTTTCCGGCGTCTTGGCCACTCCGTCCATTATCCCTTCAATATATCCCTGTATGGCGGCAACCGGCGTTTTTAAATCGTGCGAGATGCTGGATACGAGGAACTTTCGGTTCTCGTCGTATTTCCGCTGCAAATAGACGGACTCCTTCAGCTTGATTCTCATCAGCTCCAGCGTCCGGCTCAGCTCTTTCACCTCGTCCTCGCCTTCCTCCGCAATTCCTCCGCTTATATCGCCTTCGCTGATTTTTGCGGCCGCCTCGTTCAATCTTGAAACCGGAATAATAATTCGCTGCGAGAACCGGTAAGACACCCAAAAGTTCATAATTAGAAACGTAATAATAAAAAAGCCCGCCGTAAATAGTCCCAGCGTCATAAAAAAGCCCGTATTCATGCGGAACGGAGCAAGCAGCAGCAGCACGCCTTCCTCGCCGGAGGAAAGCCGGTAATCCGTCCTTGCGAATAGAAACGTCTTGTTATTGAGCTGCAACGTATCGATGCTCGGCGTATTGTCCGACAGCATCAAGCTTTTCTCGAGGTCGATTTTGTCCAGCTCTGCAGTAGAAAATATGACTTCTCTATTTTTCAAAATGACGGCGTCGGCTCCCAGGAGCTTTACCCGGTCGGACAGCTCCCGCTGCGTTCGTTGATCGAGCAATTGTTCGAACGAAAGAGCTTCCGCAAACCTCTTGATTTCGCCGATTCCCGTTCGGATCTCGTAGCTTCGTTTCCATTCGTCCATTTTCGCTTTAGGGCCGAATACGGCGGTATGTGCGGCGACAAAAATCGTCGCGGCCAACATGGTCAAGGCGATGGAACCGAGCACCGCCAGCGCATTCATGGCAAAAAATCGTTTGGTCAATCGCACCGTAAATTACCTTTCTATAGATCTTTGCGGTCGAACAAATAATAACCCGCGGTAAACAGCATTATACCACAGCCCGACATGATCAAGAGTTGCCGAACGATCTTATACCAATTGACCGTCTCTGAAATCCAGAGCGTATACCAGTCAAACATGGAAGTAATGAGAAAGCTCGAATAGCCGGAAAACACGATGCCCGCAAAGGTGAACCCGATATAAATAAGAATCGAAAGAAAAAATACCGCCAGCCCGCCGCGAATAACATTCGAAAGCAGCACGACCAGAAGGGAGAACACAAACACCGGGAAAAACGTTGCGCCATAGGACAAAACGATTCTCGCAAAATCGGACAAGCCGGCGGACGACGGATTAAAGATAACCCCTGCCAGCACGGAAAGCGCCATGAAAAACGCCAAATTCGCAATAATGAACGAGGCGAGGTTCAGCACCTTCGCGCTGAATACGCCGAACCTGGAAACCGGCCGCATAAGCGTTATTTTCATCGTGTTGGACGAAAATTCGCCGTTAAACATATCGATGGCCGCGAACGTTGCAAAGAGCGGCAGGATCGTATGGGAAAACATCGATAAGACGACCAAAGGAAATTCGGCGCTGCCTACCACCCGCAATCCGAAGCCGTGCTTGATCGCGGTAACGGCGACTTGTCCGATCAGTACGGCCAGAATGGACAGCACGGCGGCCGCGATGATTTTCTTCTTCTTCAGCAGCTTGACAGTTTCGTTGATGTATGCGGCCTTAAACCCTTCCATTCCGGTCCACCTCGCTTACAAAATAATTTTCCAAGGAAGCGTAGTTCGACAAAATGTTCTTCGTATAGTCCGTTCCGACAAGCTTTCCTCCGTACACGACGCCGATTCTGGTGCAGGTTAGCTCCACATCGTGAATCAGATGGCTGGATATAAAGAACGTCGTGCCTTCTTCTTCGGCAAGCCGTTTGATCAGCCTGCGCATATCGAGCATCCCCTCGACATCGAGCCCGTTCAGCGGCTCGTCCAATATGAGCAGCTTCGGATTCGACAGGATCGCCGCCGCGACGCCCAGCCGCTGCTTCATCCCGAGCGAGAACTTTCTCGATTTCTCGTGCTTATATTTCAACATGCCGGTAAGCTCAAGACATTCATCGATTCTTCGCTGATCGACCTGCGGGTAATACCTCGCAAGCAGCCTCAAATTTTCGTTCGCCGTTAAATAGGGGTACGACTCCGCCGTTTCGATTATGCAGCCCACATGCTTCATCGCATTCACATAATCGTCTACGATGCTGGCCCCGAATATTTTCACATCCCCGCGGTCCGGTTTCATGAGTCCCGCCATCATCTTCATCGCTGTCGTCTTTCCGGCGCCGTTCGGCCCGAGAAAACCGAATATTTCGCCTTGCGCCACTTCCAAATCCAAATCGCCGATGCCCCGGCCGTTCGCATAAACTTTAGTCAAACCGGTAATTTCTATCGCTTTCGTCAACAACGGCAGCCTCCTTCCAAAAATGAGAGATGGCCGCTCCCTCAAGCGTTATTTCGCCTGAGGGAACAGCCGTTGAGCTTACTCAAATACGCGGTCGAACTGCGGGTCGTAATATTGACGCCCCATCCCGGAGCGATACGAATTGTCGTCGATCACCTCGATGCCCAGTTCCAGGTACACATTCCCGTTGCCGCCGATATGAAGACTTCCGAATTCCTTCTCGCCGTCTGCATTCGTATAGCTGAATAACGACATCGGCTTTGAGCTTTCCGGAGCATACTCGAATGTAAAGCTGTACGGGTTCGGATAGTCTGTCTTGTATTCGGGCTTCACGTTCTCCTGATATTTGCCCGTCACTTTTCCGTCAGCGACGCTCGTAATCTCGACAATTCGCTCGCCGATCTTCACAAACCGGCCGTCTTTCTCGATCACGATGTTATTTTTGTATGTCCCGACATACTTGCTGCTGAAGCCGCCCAATTGCCCGTTAACCTTCTCGACTTCCGCATTCGTCAGATCCGGCGCGCTCACCTTTGTCCGACCGATATTCGAGAGCTTGAACACGATGTCCAGCGTCATGTCGTGTTGAACGCCGTCCTTGTCTTTCCCGGACAACGTCGCGCTGCCCGTCACTTGCTCCAACAATCCGCTTTTGTTTTCTACCGCTGTGCCCGTAACCCTTTTGACATAAATATCGCTTTCGATTTCCGGCAGCTTCGAATGTTGTTCGGAACGTCTTTGGTCGCTAATAATCTGCTTCATGCCAAAGGAAGAAACCGCATTGACAATCGCCGGCACCTGCACCTCGGACAAGCTTCCCGAATAGATCCGGCCTCCTTCGGTTCTTTCCTCCACCTGCACATGATCCTTCAAATTGCCGACCACTGCGTCAAAGATTTTCTCCATTTCCGTAAAACCGTTTTGGTTGAACGGACTTGTAAACATCCCCCAGTCGTCTCTTGCGTTCGGGTATCCCGTTGCATAATATTTATCGTCCAAGCTGTTTTTCCATACGGAAAGCTTTCGATCGGAATAAGAATAGTTCGATTTGGATTCGCCGTCCGATTCCTGAGTTACGGTCGTTTCTTCCATCGCTTGATTTTCCGTATCGATTTTCAGGACGCTGGAAACTTGAAGCATCGTTCGATCGTTATCCTTCAGCGTCATCAATACTTCGGTCGTGTAGCTGTCTAGCCCGTTCTCCATTTGCGCGGCCGTATGCTTTGCCGAATCTTTCAACCGGTCGTAGCCCGTGCCGAGCGCCATATCGGCGAACGCCGTAGATACGAAGACGCACGCTCCGATAGTAAAGGAAAGCAGCGTGACCGCTTTTTTGCTTAGCTTCATTGTGGTTCTCCTTTATAACGATTTTGGGGAAACGTTTCCTTGCTCTTCATTATAGACAAGGTGGATTGAATCGGAATAAATAAACTATTAACAAAAAATAAAATCGGATGATGGAACGAGGCCGCCGCGGATTGTTCCCCGCGACAGCCCCTCTCTATAGACATTATTCTACTTCCCTGCGTATACTCCATCCTGATAAGTCATTGTATATATCATTCCGGCATCCGTTAATATTGCTTTATCGATATGATCCGTGACCAACGAAACGATGCGCCCGTCCGTATCGATTTTATATAACCCGGGCTCATAGCCGTCCGCCACGAAATAAACGCCGGAATCCCCTACAAAAAACGATCTGATATGCTTACCGCTCTCGATCAGCTTTACTTCCTTCTCCGCCGCAATTCGATATCGATACAATTCGGAAATGGTAGTATTGGCACTGTTTGCAGCCGCCGAATAATACAAATCTCCATTATGGAACGTAACGTTCGACACTTTCCTTTCAATCAAGACCCGATCGTTTCCTCCGTCCAACTCAACCGATTTCAAATAACCCGAACTTGCGTCGATGTAAAAAATTTGGTTTTCCGCCATCCAGAAGTCATCTGCCGCAGAGGTCAGCTTAACGTGCGTCCGATCTGCGAGGTTAATTTTGTATACTGAGCTTTCGTCTTTAGGATCGGTTTCATTATATCCTAACGTGTAGAGGTAGCCGTCTTTAACGTACAATCCTCCTCGCCCCGTATAACTACCTCCTCCATTTTCATTTATCGTCCGATCGATTCCATAGGCGTATCCGTTTTGAGCGATCAAAGTCACGTTTTTTGTTTTCGTATCGACCTGGAACAAGTTGTTGGCCGGGCCGCTCATGAACAAGAAGTCCGTAAAGTAAATATTCGCTCCTGCTTTCGCAAAATTCATGAGGCTCTTTCCTGAAAGCACTTCTTTAAGGGCACCGTTCTCCACCTTTAGTAAGCCTTCATGCCCCATTATTAGTTCCCCGTTGTGAAGAGTGACGTACAGCTCGTCGTCTAAATGCAGCACATCCCCCAGATAACCGTAAGACGTTTTCCATGGTTCAAGCGAGCTGATCATCGTAGATTTATTATCGGCAAAGCTGAACGCATAAAGGCCGCTTTTGTTATTTACCTCGGAAATGAAGTAAAGTTTATCGCCATCGACCTTTGCAGAGCCAAACACGGGGTTCCCCGGCACTTGAACTTTCACCTCTTTTTGCCCGTCTGCTTTTTTAAATAGTTGTTCAATTACATCGGATTCTTTATAAACGGTCTGAATGAAATAACTCGTATTTCCGTACCTAGTTAAAGGAGTCACCGATTTCTCATGATCGATTCGTTTCCGGGTGTCTGTCAGCTGGGTTTTGATTTTATCTTTAATTGCGATCGTCTGCGGGTGCTGTAAATCGACCGATTCGTCACCGATTAAAATCAACCCGTCCAGCCAATCGATGTTTTTCTCCAAAGCTGCAGCCGTACTCCTAAGAGGCAATACGATTCGGCCATCGATGAGCTGGGGCGGTACATCCAAGGCAACAGGCTGATTATTGACCAACATGGTTTTGTTGTTCACCGTTAACTTAATCGTCTTATGCAAATTTGGGTTCGTTAAGATCACATCGTCGGGGTTTTGCTTATTCCAGATCACATTCCAATTGCCTTGACCGTTGGCGGTTTGATCGGCAAGATAACCCATGAACCGAATCGGAACCAACACGCGCCCGTTTTTTTCAAACATCCGATAGTCTCCGTAGAGATCGGCTTGTTGACCGTTAATGAATGCCTTCCCCTGATAATCGTACGGAACGATCGCCAGCCGGTCGAACACTTCATGTAATGGCTTCTTCCCCTCTTCAGCAGCATAAGTCGGATGAATTCCAAGAACGAAAACAATAGCGAAACATAATAAGACCGTTAACATTCTCACGAAAAGGTCCCCTTTCTATAAGTCCCGCGCCTCCATAACCTCATATTGTCTCAACGGAACGTATCCGAAAAAGGTTGCGCCCCCCCTTCGAAAAGGCGAGGCGCACGTAATAGGTTAGAAGGTGCTTGCTTTATTCGTATCGGGACACCAGCGGGAGGTGCGGTAATGGCGGATCAGCAGTTCGATCGCTTCCTCGGTGCGAATGTTGGTTAACGCCTCCGATGCGTATGCCCTGGCGTACCGGTCCTTGCTGTTCAGCGCTTTTTCCAGCACGGACAAGACCTGCCCGGCATCAACGGATTTTCCTGTGCGCAGTAAAGCTAATGCCGCCGTATATCCGATTTTATTTATGATATATTGCTGCTGATTGACGTACATGTCGTTCGGCTTCGGGGCATCGTCGCTTTCCGACGCCAATGACTGCGCCAATGCATCCGCAATAGCGGGGACAACTTGCTCCGAAGGCTTGCCGATCATGCCGAGCGCTTCAACTGCGTTGCGGCGAACCCATTCGCTTCCGTCCTCCCGCAGACAGGCCGTCAATGCCGGCACCGCTTCATATGCGTCCGGACCGACGATCATGCCGAGCACGAATGCGGCCAGCCCTCTTCGTTTCTCATTCGGATGCCGGTTCAAAATCCGTGTTAGCTCGTAAGCCGCTTCCGCACCGGCCGCTTGAAGGCCGTAAGCTGCTCGCTCCGCCGTCTGATTCGTTCCGTTGTTTATGCAATCGATCAATATGCCGATTCCTTCGGCCCCCATGCGTCCAAGCGCATAAGCGGCATTCAGCGCCTCTATTTCAGAGGAACCGCGAAGAAGGTCTCCCAAGTCGTCGGATGCGCGATGTTCATGCGACTCGCGGCCGATGTCCGGCATCGACTGTCTCTTTCCGCGCAGCCAATCCCATACGTCCTGCCACAAATCCGTATGCCGCGCGGGTAACCCGTCCGGAATGCTCAGCTCCGGATTACGATGATTCCAGCTTGCATATTCCGGCGCCTTCAAACGGACGAACTGGAATTTCAGCATAAATCGGTCCAGTCCAGAAAGATTGAGCGTGGCTTTGTGCCATATGTCGAAATGAACGAGCACCATCGTTCCCGCTTTGCCGGTCGGCAGCAGCGTCTCTCCCTTGTCCCCGATGAACTTTTCGTAATATTGCGTGCCGGGCATAATAGCCGTCGGACCGAGCTCCTCCGTAATATCCTGCGTGTAATAAAAAATCATGGCCCACCACGGGCGATGGCTGCGCATGGACGACCAATAGCCGTCTTTATGCCATTGTCCGCCGCCGGGCGTTTGATTGCCGGGGCTGTTGTAATGGCAATGTCTGTGCGGGTGCATGTAGTAGTCCGGACCCAATATGCTTGTTAAAGCGCCTTTGACAATGGGAGTATCGAAGAAATGCTGAATTTCCGGGATCCTCGGCAAAATATTGTTGCCCGGGTTGCCTTCCTCCTGAAATACGCGGGTAATTTTGTTCATAACGCTCCGATGCAGCTCATCGGGAAGTTCGTTCCGAAGCACAACGTAACCTTTGGTAATGAATTGAGACATTTGTTCATCCGTCAACAAATATTTTGCATCTAGCAACTGCTTTCACTCTCCTTCGACTTTTCTATTCCGCGTATAGTGTAACAACGATGACGTTAATTGTATTTACAGAATCGTATCATCTTTTATACAATCGTCATATGAAATGAACACGATCGACAAAGCCGAAGGGGAACGACATGGATTTTGCCGCATTGCATCCTTACGTATATTACGCGACCCGCTACCCTTTCTCCAGAAGGCAAGCCAGCCTGTCAAGAATGTGCTACTCATCTTCCCTATACTTGATCAGCGAAGGAAAGGGCGCTTTGGCGACGGAAGGCCGAATCTACGAAACGAAACCCGGCTCGCTAATTTATATTCCGGCAGGGCAAAAGCACGATTGGATCGCCGACAAAGACGACCCGATGGTACACGTTTGCTGTTATTTCGATTGGGCATTTACGGATCGCCGGGCGTTCTTTCCGCATCCGCACACGATTTGCTATCAGGAGCATGAGCTGATCCCGTCAATGATCGGCCCGTTCTTTCCTATGGAAATACCTGAATATACCTTAGTTGAGAAGCTGTGGGTTTGGATCGAAATGTTTGAGAAGTTTTATACCTCGAATGAGTACGCGAACGAGAAGACGTATATTCGCGGGTTGAAGGTGCAAAGCCGGTTCAAGCAGTTCATTGAGTTTTTTCTGACTCAGGTGTTGAAGGAGGAGCACATTCCCGACGCACGAATCTTCAAGCTTCTGGATCGGCTGGAGCAGGATTTAACGCGTGGACAGCTGCTGCCGCTTGAAGCCTACTACGCAAAAATGCAGGTTAGCCGGGGTTATTTTTTTGAATTGTTCAAAAAAGCGACCGGCATGCCGCCGACCCAATATATTAATCATTTCAAAATCAACCGGGCAAAGGAAGACCTTCAATTTACAGACCTGAGCATTACGGAAATCGCTGAAAAGCACTGCTTTTCGTCCATCCATTACTTCTCGAAGCTGTTCCGGCAGTTAACCGGTCATACGCCTAAAGAGTATAGGGACTTGCGGCGATGATCGTTGCCCGCCGACACTTCGCTATCGGACAACATTGACGCTATACCGCCAGTTTGCCCACCGCCATTTCGCTCCCTCGGACTCCACGGACGATATATCGCTAATTTACCCGCCGCCATTTCTCTAACGGACACCACAGACGCTATATCGCCATTTTGCCCACCGTTATTACGCTAACGGACACCACAGACGCTAAACCCTTATTTTAGGTGATTTTCCCTACTTTTTCAGGGTAATAACTGCAGTGGTGTCCGTTAAAGCTCCAAACTCCGCTCAAAACGCCGAATAACTGCATCCCTGTCCGTTACGTTAGAGAGAGCCGCCAGCCATCCGATCTTGATTGGTCCGATGCCCGAGATTGGCGTTCCTGACCAAGAGCAGCCCTCTCCTGCGCACCAGATCGTGCAGGACGCGCCGAGTGTACCGCTAGCACAATCGAATGTGTGCCGAAGCTTCATCGCCATTTCGCTAACGGACACCACAGACGCTATATCGCCATTTTGCCCACCGTTATTTATCTAACGGACACCACAGACGCTAAACCCTTATTTTAGGTGATTTTCCCTACTTTTTCAGGGTAATAACTGCAGTGGTGTCCGTTAAAGCTCCAAACTCCGCTCAAAACGCCGAATAACTGCATCCCTGTCCGTTACGTTAGAGAGAGCCGCCAGCCATCCGATCTTGATTGGTCCGATGCCCGAGATTGGCGTTCCTGACCAAGAGCAGCCCTCTCCTGCGCACCAGATCGTGCAGGACGCGCCGAGTGTACCGCTAGCACAATCGAATGTGTGCCGAAGCTTCATCGCCATTTCGCTAACGGACACCACAGACGCTATATCGCCATTTTGCCCACCGTTATTTATCTAACGGACACCACAGACGCTAAACCCTTATTTTAGGTGATTTTCCCTACTTTTTCAGGGTAATAACTGCAGTGGTGTCCGTTAAACCTCTAAACTCCGCTCAAAACGCCGAATAACTGCAGCCCTGTCCGTTACGTTAGAGAGAGCCGCCAGCCATCCGAATTTGATTGGTCCGATGCCCGAGATTGGCGTTCCTGACCAAGAGCAGCCCTCTGCTAACCAAATCGTGTAGCACGCGGCGTATGTGCCGAAAGAAGCAAGCTCCGCCGGCATAAAGGAGCGCAGCGACTGGCGAGCGAACCGCAGCGCTTCCGCTTTCCCCCAGTTCAAGTCCGATGGCGTATATGTTGCGTTGAGAGACACAGGGATATATATCAACTATTTATTTCCCGAGCAATGTTTGCATAGCGAATTCAAAGAAAGCCGACGTATCTTCCTGCGAACCGAACCCCGCCTGCGCCATGACGGTACTGCCCCCGCCTTTGCCGTGAAACTGTCCCACATGCTCTTTAATGAAGGCGCCGCAGGAACGTTCGAATCGGCCGCTGTGCGCAAGGACGACTTTGCAGCCCGTAAAGTCGGCGAGCAGGACGGGAACGTCGCTCATCGTCGTAAGCTTTAGCGCTAAGCTTTGCAGCTCCTTCAGCGGCTTGTCCTCAAACGAATGCGCGATCAGGCCGTCTTCCCTCATCTCTAAAAGCTCGCGAGCCGCATATGTATCGTTCGCCTCCTTCAGCGCCGCAAGCTCTGTCTGAAGTAGCCTCTGCTCCAGCTCCCACTTCTCGATGCGGTCGATAATTTCGTCCTTCCCCGTATTGAATTTCGCAGACAGCTCCCCCAATATCCCAAGGCAGTCATTAAATTCCTCTAAAGCCCTGTTTCCGCATTTGAAAGTAATTCGGGTATTCCCCTTCATCTTTTCCGCTCTCAGCAGCTTGATCATTCCGATTCCGCCCGTCGAACCGACATGCGTCCCGCCGCAGGCGTTATACTCCACGCCTTCGATCTCGACAATCCGCACCTGACCGGTCACCTTCGGCGGCTTGACCAGCGGCAGACGGGATGCCTCCTCCTCGGAAACCATATAAGCGCGAATGCGGCGGTTATCGTAAACGGCTTGATTCACTTCACGCTCCAGAGAGACAAGCTCCTCCGGCGACAGCTCGGATCGCTCCACATCGATCGTCGCGGCTTCGGCGCCTAGATGGAAGCTTACCGTCATAGCGCCATAAAGCTTTAAGCATACGGCCGACAACAGATGCTGGCCGCTGTGCTGCTGCATATGATCGAACCTCCGCCGCCAGTCGATCCGGCATGCCGCCGCCGTCCCCTCTGGCAATCGCTCCACTTTATGCAGCATTTTATCTTCCTCGCTAACGACGTCAAGAACGTGAATTCCGTTGATCGTCCCATAATCGCAAGGCTGTCCTCCTCCATGAGGATAAAAGGCGCTTTCTTCCAAAACGACGTACCATCCGTCCTGCCTTTTGAGCGTCTCAGTGATCCGCGTCTCCCATTCCGTCAGGTATGCGGAGTCGTAATACAATCTATTAGTCATAAGCTCAAATCCCTTCCATTCCGTTTAGTTTTTCCATGACGATATATTCCTTCCCGCCCTTGACGAAAGTACAATCCGTCTCTTGCAAGCCGAATTTTCGGTAGAAATCCGCTTTTTCTTTTCTTGCGTTGCAGAAAATCCGCTTTACGCCCGCTCGTTCGGCCGCCTCCAGCACATGGTGCAGCAGCCGGCTCCCATATCCTTTCCCCTGCAAGGCTTGTACAGTTGCAAATTTTCGAAACTGAGCTTCCTCGCCATCCACGAACAGTGACACGACCGAAGCAAGCCGCTCCCCGATAAATAGCCCATAATGCGCGCCTTTGTCGTCATCCTGTAATTTTACATAATCTATATCCCGCTCCGGCCACATCACTTCGTGTCTGATTTCCCAAGCTTGTTCTTTGTCGATCGTTCTGATTTCCACAGCCTGCACCTCAATTTAAAAAACCCTGCCTTAAAAATAACGAACCGCGGGCTGAATTGCAAAGGATTCGATTTAATAGAAAGCAGATGCAAGAATCATATTTTCTGTTACAATGGAGGGAACATTTACCAAAATAAAACAAAGAGGCGAAACGATGAGCTTAATCCAAGTGGAGGCATTGACGAAAACATTCAAGCAGCCGATTAAGGATCCCGGTTTAGCCGGTGCGGTAAAGCACTTGTTCACCCAAAAATATAAAGAAAAGATCGCGGTGAACGGAATTGATCTTACGATTCATGAAGGGGAAACGGTCGCTTACGTCGGCCCGAACGGAGCCGGCAAATCAACGACCATAAAAATGCTGACTGGCGTATTGGTGCCCACCTCCGGAAAGGTGGTCGTCGACGGGCTCGTTCCGAGCGAGAAACGCATCCAGAACGCCAAGAAGATCGGCGTCGTATTCGGGCAGCGCACGCAGCTTTGGTGGGACTTGCCGCTCACCGAGTCATTCTCGCTGCTGAAAGACATATACGAGATTCCGCAGCACGTTTACAAAGAAAATATGGATCGCTTCGTCGAGCTGCTCGGCATGGAAGATTTCCTTCACTTGTCCGCCCGAAAAATATCGCTCGGCCAGCGGATGCGCGCCGATCTGGCCGCGGCGTTGCTCCATAATCCGAAGATCGTTTATTTGGACGAGCCTACGATCGGTCTCGATATTGCCGTGAAGGAACGAATCCGCACGTTTATCAAGCAATTGAACAAGGAGCAGGGTACGACCGTCATGCTGACGACCCATGATTTGGAGGACATCGAGGACATTTGCCGGCGTTTAGTCATCATCGATCAAGGACGCATCATCTACGACGGGGAATTGCAGGCGGTGAAAGATTTGTTCGCAAGGGATCGGACGATACATTTCCAGGTCGAGCATCCGATTCCGAATCTTCATAGCATTGTCGAACAGCTGCACGGGGTAAGTTTGGAGCAAGAAGAGGGGAACGCATTCTCTATTCGGTTCAACCGGTTTCAAATTTCCGCCGGCGAGGTGGCAGGGCACATCATGAAGCACGGCAGCGTCAGCGATTTTCGCATTGATGAGCCCAAGATCGAACACGTCATCCGCAAGGTGTATTCCGGCGAGCTTGAGCTCGGAAGTCCGGAGGAGAAGGGAGCATAGCGGTGATCAAGAAGAAGTACGTATCCATTGCCAAAAATACGATGCAGCACACGCTTGCCTACCGCTCCACGTACTTTATCAGCCTGCTCGGGAGCTTTATTTTCATCTTCTCGATGCTTTACTTATGGAAGGCGATTTTTTCCGGCCGGGAGCAGTTGTCGGGCTTTACTTGGGAGCAGATGAAAGTCTACTTATTGATAACATTTCTGACCAATTCTCTGATCTCATGGTATTCGGAAACGAAAATCTCCAGAAAAATTGTAAGCGGAGACGTAGTCATGGACTTATTAAAGCCGGTCGATTTCCAGAAAGCGCGCATAGCGGAAACGGTAGGCTCCAGCCTCTTGGAAGGCGGAATCGCGGCCGTCATGATCGCAGTCATTCTGTTTTTCACGCAAGGCTTCATGCTGCCGCCCTCCGCCGGTTCCGGCATTTTATTTCTCATCAGTCTGGGTGCGTCCCTGCTCATCAAATTCGGAATCATCTACTTGGCGAGCCTGACCTGCTTCTGGAGCTCGAACGGCATCGGAATCGCTTGGACGAGAGCGGCGCTCACTAATTTTTTCTCCGGAGCGCTCGTTCCGATCCCCTTCTTTCCGAACTGGCTGCAGACAATCGCTTATGGGCTGCCTTTTCAAGGGATCGTGCATATCCCTGCTTCCATATACCTCGGTAAAGTAACCGAGGCACAATTGCTCCAAAGCTTGGCGCTTCAACTGTTTTGGGTAATTGCACTTTGGACGCTGGGCATACCGATGTGGAAATGGGCGGTCCGGCAAGTGACGATTCACGGCGGATAGGGGGATGTTTCTATGAGACCGGTAAGACTCGTATACGTATATTTCCGCCTGATGAGTCAGCATTTGAAGTCGATACTCGAATATCAGGCCGATTTTCTAATTACTTTAGTCGCGGCGTTGCTTACGCAGCTGCTGGGCTTTGTGTTTTTATGGGTCGTCTATCAGCGCATCCCGGAAATCAACGGCTGGAGCTTTTGGGAGGTTGCCTTCATTTATGCGACGATCTTTTTTACCGAGGGCTTTTCCTCCTTGTTCTTTAACGGAATGTGGCACTTGGGCACGTTAGTCAACAGAGGCGGATTGGATCGGTATTTGGTAAGGCCGATGCCGGCCGCTCTACAAGTATTAACGACCGAATTCGGCATTGGCGGGGTCGGAAACTTAGTATTAGGCGGTATAATTATTTTCCAAGCGCTGCAGCATATACAAACCGAATGGACTTTATCCAAAATAGTGATTGCGGCGGTCTTGATTTTTTCGGGCATGGTCATACGGGTGAGCGTTATTTTCGCCGCATGCTGCCAAGTATTTTGGACCGGGAGCAGCAACACCTCATTTCCTCATATGGTCCATACGTTATCCGATTTTGCCAAGTACCCGATTACGATCTACAATCTCGGGGTGCAGGCGCTGGTCACCGTGATCGTTCCGTATGCGTTCATCAGCTTTTTTCCGGCGTCGTATATTATAGGCAAAGCGGATTGGGCCGTATGGGGACTGCTGTCTCCCCTTGTAGCCATATATACTGCGGCGGCTGCTTTATGGATTTTTCGAACAGGCATCCGCCGATACGAAAGCTCTGGTAATTAACGTTTGGTTCGGCGACAATTTGAGCAGGCAGGGGGGCAGGCGGTCAAGGTTGTGCAGAGGTTTGTCAGCGAGATTGACAAATTAATCCGTGTCGGCTGACTAATTTGTCAATCTCAGCGACAACCGCTTCCACTAGTCAATCAAATTGACTATTTTGTCTCTTTACGCTGACTAATTTGTCAATATGACTGACATTTCCGCGAAGCATCCGGAGTTAAGGTGATAAGGGAGCTGAAACACCCGGAAATTAATGTAAAAAAGCGTATAACGCCACAAATAGGCGCTATACGCTTTTTCGATGGTTACTCCCTCGCAGCGATATGCTCCGGCCGGGGCTGCAATCCGGAAAACGGCGCGTTCAACCGGTTCTCGACACTGTTAAATACGATAAATACGTTGCTGCGGGGAAACGGCGTAATGTTGCTGTTCGAGCCGTGCATAATGTTGCAGTCGAAAAACACGATCGACCCCGCCTTCCCGGCAGGCTGCTCAATGCCGCCGCGATTGACGAGCCACGTCAAGCTCTCTTGGTCGGGCACGCCGAATTGCTGCCGCCGCAGTGACGTTTCGTAGTTTTTCTCGGGCGTCCTCCCGACACAGGCTACATAATGCCGATGGGAGCCCGGAATTACCATCAAGGGGCCGTTAAACGGGTAATTATCGCTCAGTGCAATGGAGCAGCTAAGCGCTCTCATCCGCGGCATGCCGTCTTCGACGTGCCACGTCTCGAAATCGGAGTGCCATTGAAACTCCTTGCCCTGGAAACCCGGTTTAAAGTTAATGCGGGACTGGTGTACGTACACTTCGCTTCCTAATATTTGCTTCACCGCCGCTTGCAGCTTCGGATGCAAGGACAAGGATCGAAACACCTCGTTGTCCCGATGCACCGCAAATATGGACCGCACCTCGTCGCCTTCCGGCTCTAGAATGACCTCCGCTCTTCGCTCGCCTCTGCCGGCTTCCAGCAACCTGCCCATCTCCAATTGAAGCGTTTCAACCTCAAGCGGGGTAAAAAAGCGTTCCATAAACAAGTACCCGTTCCGGTCATAAGCTGCTATATGTTCTTTCGAAAGCGGACCGCTGTAATCATTCGGATACACGACCGGATCCAGACGATCCGATATGTGCGGTTGATCGGCTACTCTGGACGGGTAAGCATCAATCATCGTTTCGTTAAGCGTCATAACTATCGATCTCCTTCCTAGAAGCATTATGTTAACAACGGATAAACGCCCTCTCGATCATGCGTTTCTTGTCCGGTGCAAGGCGGATTAAATACACACACCACCCGGAGATCGCGTTTGACTTCCATGCGGTGCCGGTCATGCTCGTTCAGCAAATACATCGTCCCCGGCGTAATGAAGTGCCGCTCGCCTGTTTTTAAGTCCGTCAGCACGCCTTCGCCTTCAATGCAGTACACTGCTTCAATGTGATGTTTGTACCACATATCCGTCACCGTACCCGCGTACATTACCGTATCGTGGAGGGAAAATCCGACTTCGTCGTCCTTCAGAATGAGCCGGCGGCTTTCCCATGTTTCCGCCTTCACATCGCGATCGGTGCCTTGAATTGTCTCCAGATTTCTTACGATCATGATTTTCTCTCCCTTCGATTTGCCAATGCGGCCTCTACAGCCGCATCGATTCGTTCAAAGCCTTGATTCAGCCCGGTTTCGTCGATGATCAGCGGCGGAAGCAGCTTAAACACCTCGTCGCTCGGACCCGACGTTTCCATAATGAGGCCCCGCTTAAACGCTTCCCGGCATATATCCGATGCGAGCCCCTCCGGACCGCAGGCGATCCCTTGAATCAATCCCCTCCCCCGAAGCTCTCCTTGCAGCCCAGGGTATTTCGTTAATAAGTGAAATAAGAAGTGCGTGATCACATCTGCTTTGCGAAGCGTCCCCTTCTCGAACGAACCGTCCTTCCAATATTCCAAAGCGGCCGCAGCCGTAACAAAAGCCAAGTTGTTGCCTCGAAACGTGCCGTTATGCTCTCCCGGCGCCCACCGGTCATATTCGGGCTTAATCAGCGTCAGCGCCAGCGGCAAGCCGTAGCCGCCGATCGATTTGGACAGGCACACAATATCCGGATGAATTCCCGCAGGCTCGAAGCTGAAGAAAGGGCCTGTTCTGCCGCACCCGACCTGAACATCGTCGACGATAAGCAGCATGCCGAACTTTCGGCAGATCGCTTCAATTTTCCGAAGCCACTGGAACGAAGCGGTGTTTAAGCCTCCTTCGCCTTGAACCGTCTCCACGATGACGGCTGCCGGAGCTTCGACGCCGCTGCCGCCGTCTTCGATCATTCGCTCGATATAATCGGCCGTATCCGCCTCCAGCCCGAAATAGTTGTCAAACGGCATCGTAATCGTATGGTTAAGCGGAACGCCCGCACCGCTTCGCTTAAACCCGTTCCCGGTTACCGCCAAAGCTCCCAGCGTCATACCGTGGAACCCGTTCGTGAAGCTTAGGACGGTTTGTCTGCCGGTTACCTTCCTCGCGAGCTTCAACGCGCTCTCGACCGAATTCGTGCCCGTCGGCCCCGGAAACATTACCTTATAAGTAAGCTTCCTCGGCTTCAGGATTACCTTCTCGAACGCTTCGAGCAGCCGGCTCTTCGCCTCCGTCGCCATATCCAAACTATGGGTGATACCGTCCTCCGCAATATATCGGATCAGCTTCTCTTTCAATTCAGGGTTGTTATGACCGTAATTTAACGTACCGGCGCCGGCAAAAAAGTCGATATACTCTTTGCCGTTAACGTCCAGCATTTTGTAACCGCTAGCTTTGGTGAATAGGGTAGGAAAGCTTCTGCAGTAGCTTCGAACCTCGGATTCCATCCGGTCAAAAACGGATAAATAAGATTCGGCAACCGCCGTCGATTGTAAACTCATGCTCGTTTCCTCCTCTATCGATTTTTCTTATCTCATCGGGCCGATTTGAAACAGCATCTCATCCTCGTGCGCGCCTTCCGGAAACAGCTGTGACGTAAAGCATTCCGTAATCTCGCAGACCGCTTTCCGCTCCCGCGCCAAGCGGAGGAATAGCTGCTGCGACGCCGCGTTAGAAGGCGAAATCGTCGTTTCGATATATCGGATGTCGGCATGCTCCGGCCGATTCAGGACATGTTCGAGCAGCGCCCGACCCACCCCGCGCCCTCTCGCTTGCTCCTCCACCGCGATTTGCCACACGAACCAAGTATCCTTCCTTGCCGGATGGCGAAACCCGGTTACAAAACCGACCGGCTCTCCGTCGAATTCGGCGACGGCGCAAGTGTCGTGGAAATATTTGCCCAGCAACAAGTAACTGTAAGGCGAATTGACGTCAAGCTTCTCGGAATTACGGACGATTTCCCAAATTCGTCCTCCGTCCGTCTTATTAGGCTTCCTGATCGTAAGCGCCGGCTTTTCGTCCGCCATCACAGCTCGGTCCCCCGGAACCTGGATAGGAAAGTTTGCAGCCGCTCGCTTTGGGGATTGTCGAACAACAGCTTCGGAGGGCCTTGCTCGACGATGTTACCTTCGTCGAAAAATACGACCCGGTCCGCGATATCGCGGGCAAACGCCATTTCATGCGTAATGAGCAGCATGGCCATGTCCCCTTCCTTAGCGATATCGCGAATGACTCCCAATACTTCGCCTACCAGCTCCGGATCCAGCGCTGAGGTCGGCTCGTCGAACAGCATGATTTTCGGCCGCATGACCAGTGCTCTTGCAATCGCCACCCTCTGCTTCTGGCCGCCGGACAGCTGGGCCGGATAAGCGTCCACTTTATCGGCCAGCCCGACCTTACCCAGCATCTCGATCGAGCGTTCCCGCGCTTCGTGCTTCGATAATCCGAGCACCCGTACCGGGGCTTCCATACAGTTGCGCAGTATCGTCATGTGAGGAAACAGGTTGAAATGCTGAAACACCATTCCGATTTTGCCCCTCACCCGGTGAAGATGCCTTTCGCCCGCCCGGACCGGCTTGCCGCGCTTCATTTCATGCCACAGCTGTTCTCCATCCACTTCAATCGTGCCGTCCGTCGGCTCTTCCAGCGTCATGAGCAACCGCGCAATCGTCGTCTTGCCGGAGCCGCTCGGCCCGATGACCGCAACCTTCTCTCCGGGAAAAATATCGAGGTCGATCCCCTTCAGTACCTGCAAGTCCCCGAAACTTTTGTGAATATTCCGATATTTTACGATAGGCTCCGCCATTATGATTCGTTCCTGTTCCGGCTGCGAACTCATAGAGATCATAGAGCTCATGGAACTCACCTCCGGTTCAATTTTCTTTCCAATGTATGAATGAGCATGGCCGACGGGAGGCTTAACGCTAAGAAGATTACCCCGACCATCGTGACCGCTTCGATATAGCGAAAGTGAGACGATCCGTACAGCTTCGCCTGAAGGAGCATTTCAGGCAGCGCGATCGCGATTAAAAACGGAGTTTCCTTAAACATCGTAATGAGGTAATTGCCGAGCACCGGGATGACCGGCGGGACGGCCTGGGGCAACACGATCCGCGTCCACGTTTGAGCTTTCGAGAAGTTCAACGCGCGCGCCGCCTCCCATTGTCCCTTCGGAATGTTTTCGATGCCCGCCCTGTACACTTCCGACAAATAAGTGCTGTAATGTATGCCGAGCGCCGTTATTCCGGCTGCGAACGTTCCGAGCGTAATCCCCCACTCCGGCAATACGTAATAAATGAAGAAGGCTTGCACAAGCAAGGGCGTACATCGGATAAAATCAATCACGAACCCGGTCGGCTTAGTGATCCACACCAGCTTTGACCTTCTCAGCAGAGCAAACAATAATCCTACAAATAGCGCCACGAAAAATCCGACCGCCGTAGCCGCCACCGTTGTCTTGGCCCCTTCGAGCAGAAGGGGAAAAACCTCTGCGACGACATCCCATTTCCATTTTTCCGCCATCTCCGTTTACCTCCCGACCGCCGCTTTTCGTTCGTACCAACGGACCAGCAGCAGCAGCGGATAAGAAATGACGAAATACATGACCAGCAGCAGGCTGAATATCTCCACAGTACGGTAAGTCGTGTTGTTCAATACGTTCGCTTGGAACGTTATATCCGCAAGCGTAATGAGCGAAACAAGCGATGTCGATTTCAGCAGCTCGATCAGCAAATTCCCGAAGGACGGAAGCATCATCCGAAAAGCTTGAGGCAAAATGATAAGCCGCAATCGTTGAAACGGCGAGAAATTGAGCGCTACCGACGCCTCCGTCTGCCCCTTCGGCACCGCTAGGATGGAGCTTCGCACAATTTCGGAGCCGTACGCGCCGTAATTCAGCCCGATGGCAAGCATGCCCGCCAGAAAAGGAGGCATGATTTGCACATCGAGAAGGATCGGAAACGCGTAGAGAAACCAGAACATTTGGACCAGTAAAGAGGTGCCCCGGAATATTTCAACATAAACGTTGGTGGCCCACCGGAGCCAAGACCATTTGGCCATTCTGCCCAGCCCTGCAACGAATGCAATGCCGGCGGCCAGCGCCGCCGATGCGAGCAGCATTTGAACGGTAACCACCGCCCCCTTCAGCAATAACGGAAGCAGATCCAAAGGAGCAGGCATTCCTTATCCAACTCCTTTCCTCGTGATTTGCCTACTGAATCAATTCCGCAGCCGTTACATCTCCTGGGAGCTCCGTCTCGGTAAAGCCGAAGGGAGAAATAATGTCAAGCAGCTTTCCTTCATCCTTGAGCTTTTGCAGCCCTTCATTGAATGCTTGCTGGAAATCCGCATCCTCCAGCCGGAACGCGGTTGCGCCGTAACCCCAAACCTCTTTGCCGTCAATGACCGGTTGTTTGAAATCCGCTACGCGCTCGATTTTGTCGGTTTGTCCGGAATTGATAAACGCCTGCAGAGACGGCCCGGTCATCGTTACCGCATCCACCCGTTTAGAGCCGAGAGCGCTGATGACTTGCGTTTGGTCGTTGTAAATTTTGATTTGATCGTCCTTTACGCCGAGCTGCTTCATATAGTCGATTTCAATGGCGCCTACCATAACGGCAACGGTAATGCTTGCGTCGGCGGCGATATCCTCGTAGCTGTGCAGGTTTTTCGGATTTCCCGGCTGAACTCCAAGCGCTTCGCCGACGCGATACTCCGGATTGGCGAACAAAACTTCCTTCCCCCGTTCCGGATTGATAAACATCCCCGCCGTGATCGTATCGAACTGCTTCGCTTTCAGCCCCGGGATTAAGGATCCGAAATCGACGAGCTTGCCTTCCATCTGCTCGATGCCCATTTCCTTAAAGACGGCGCGGGCTACCTCCACCGCTTCTCCTGTCAGTTCGCCGTCTTCGGTTTGAAACGCATAAGGATTTTCATTCGCAAAGCCAATGACAACTTTCCCGGTCCGCTTCGCTTTTTCTAATGTCGTCTCTTCGCCGCCCCCCTTCGAATCGGACGCACCTTGCGACACATCGTTTGATGCTGTCTGGCCGCACGCGGACAGTACCAATACCGCCGCAATACTGAGTAAAACAACGATCCACTTTTTCCCTTTCATGCTTCGACTCCTTTCAACATTTTTTGATATAAGTCCAGCTTATGGAAGTAATCCGCGTAAATGTTGATTTGGACTTATAACAAAACCTTATGACTTATTTATGGTAACATACTTTTCCCGTTCGCTCACCCAGCATATCCCAGCCTCAGACCCCCTGACCCCCGCACAGCCGGACTGAGTGGGAATTATATGGGAAATGCTCCTTATTGCTTCCGTCTCCTCCCATATCCGCTCGGATCCCTAACCGGCGACCGGCTCCAAAAAAAAATAGCCGCATAAATCGCGGCTATTTCCAAGGAAACTATTTCTTCGCCCGAAACGGAAAGCTCGGCATTCCCGCAACCCCCGGTTTATGCCGAAACACACCGCCGGCAAGCGGCTGGTTGAGAAGCTCCGCATCGGGGATCCCGGTCCTCGCGGTCGTTATGTACAGCTCGTCGAGGTTCTCTCCCCCGAATACGCAAGAGGTAACTCTTGCCGCGGGCACCTCCACCTTGCAAAGCCTTTCTCCCGTCGCCGGATTCCAACGGGATACGCACCATCCGTCCCATTGAGCGACCCACAGCATGCCCTCATTGTCAGTGGTCATGCCGTCCGGCAGCCCTTCCCCTTCCGGAATGACGACGGCAGTCCGGCCGCCGCTTATTTTCCCCGTTTCCGGGTCGAAATCATACTGTACGACACGCTTGGTCGGCGAATCGATATAGTACATGCTAGTATGATCCGGGCTCCACGTAATTCCGTTGGAGCAAGTAACGCCGGCAACGATCCGCTCAACCCGCAGGCTCGTGTCAAGACAATATAACGCGCCGACTCCCGGTTCGTCGCTCATGGACATGGTGCCCGCCCAGAATCGGCCTTTCACGTCGCACTTGCCGTCGTTAAACCGGTTTCCGGGCAGCTCGGCTTCCGGATCTTCCAAGGCTTGCAGCTCCGACGTTTCCGGGTTAAACCGATAAAAGCCGTGCCGAGCCGCCAGCACCAAACATCCCTCCGTATCCGGAACGACCGCGCCGACATACTGTCCGATCTCGTACTCATCGTCGACGCCGCGTGCAGGATCGAACCGATGAATTTTCCCCGCCAAAATGTCCACCCAATACAAAACTTTATTCTCCGCATTCCAAGACGGCCCTTCGCCGAGAATCGATTTCGCATCCAAAACAAGTTCAACCGTCATGTCTAATTCCCCTCCCATTATGGTGCCATATACATTTACATATATTTCTACAAGGCTTGTCTCACACCTTCCGGGAGGACTGGATTATCCGTTCAAAACAATCTATTTCCTAACTGGACGCAGCAATAACAAAAGCATGAACCCGATCCCCGAAAATAACGCCATAACCTGGTACAAAGCCGTCCCCCCGTACACGTCGAGGAGCCGGCCGCCTAATGTAGAACCGACTACGCCGGAGATGCCGAAAAACATGACGGAGTACAGCGTTTGCCCCGTTGCTTTCCACTGCTCGGGGACGATCGAATAAAGATATTGAATGCCGCCGACATAGAAAATGACAAACGTAAAGCCTTGAAATACTTGAAGCGCAACCAGCATGTACGGATGGAACGCCATAGAGCAAAGCAAGAAGCGGACGACATAAACCGCCGCAGCTGCCGTCATAAACCGTACTTCCCGGCCCGGCTTTATCAACTTGGCGCTGAGCGCAAAAAATACCGTCTCCGCAAGCGTCATTACGAACCAAGCCAACCCCGTAAGCCGCGTGTCTCCCCCCAGACGTTGCTTCCGTACACCGGCAAATACGATAAAAAGAGAGAAAAAAGAGAAAAGTAGAAAAAGTTAAAGCTTCTTATCCGCCAAGGAATCGACATCTAATGCTCCTTCACTGATGACTTGTCTTACCTCCGATCGCTTTGAATTCACCAACTACAATACAAGTAAACCGGTTAATCATAATCGGGTTGTTCCCCACATCCTCAGCATGCCGAATCGGCTCTGCCAGTCCCTTTCTTCCGTACAGCATCCAAACAAGAGCTACTCCGATTAAAACATAAATCGCTAATTCCATCACTCGTTTCCTCCATCCGGTTCTATGAATGAATTTACATCGTGCCGCGCCTCTGTTGCCGTTAGACACATCGTACAGCAGATGGAAACGGGAAAAAGCGCAAAGATTCGACGAACATCCGCAACATTTTGCGGCTTTGACGCAATTCCTTGCGCTTGTGCGGAATTTATTTTTGTTGCAGATGCCGTCTTAGGAACGGAAGGACTGAATTCCAAAAATCGGGGTCTTTGTGCGAATTTCTATGTCCCGACGTATGCAAATATTGATGGCTGACACCAGGCAGCTGCGACACTAAATAATCCAGTTCCGTAACAGGTACATAATCATCCTTCTTCGAATGCAGCAATAGAACCGGGATCGAAGTCTGTTTCAAGATCGAAACCGGATCAAATCGTTTCACCTCTTTACGGCTGATTCCAGCTCTCCAAAACCCGATCCGTAACAAAAAATAAGCTAAAGGCAAATGCTTTAGAGAGGATCTGGACAAATAAGCCTTCATGATCGTATCGAATTGGGCAGGCATGGAGTCCGTAACCAGCGCTTTGATACGGTCCGTTTCTTTCAATGCCAATACACCGCCGAAGCCGCCGAAAGAGTGGGCGAGAACGGCGACCCGATCCGGGTCCGCTTCTTCCCTTTGCATGGCGAATCGAACGGCCGCCAACAAATCGTCCCGAAAGGACTTCACGGTTGGAGCTTTAATTGACTCGCTCTCGCCGTGACTTCGCGCGTCATACAGCAATAAAGCGTATCCTTCCTTGTATAAAGTCTCTGCATACCTAAGCATTCTCGATTTGCTTGACGCCCAGCCATGAGCGAGTATGACGACCGGTTTTTTTTCAAGATTCTCATTGTCTCGGTTAGAAATAAACCATCCCGCAATTTGCGACCCGCTGCTGGTGAAAGAAATTTTATCATAAGGGAATGCCGGCACCGCGCTCCCCTCTGTTTTTTTCGGGGATTGGCTTTTAACGGTAAGCAGCCAAAGCGCAATACAAACGGCCAAAACTACAATAAAAAGAACCGAGAAAACTATCGCGAGTGCATCCATTTTGTCTACCGCCCATCTCTTATTAATGATTATAACCGGTTCAACCGCTAAACTGCCGAAGAGCGGCCGCCGCCTCCGCCGGGTGGGAAATCGGAAACTGGTGCCCGAATTCAAACGTCGTAAGCCGCACGTGAGTGTGAGTTTGAACCGCCTGCCTGCTCCAATTGACGGGGAACGACTCGTCCTTTACCCCCCAGATCAAGTGAATCGGTACTTTAATTCCTTCAAGAAGAATTCCCGAGTAGCCGCCCGAAAGCACTTTATAGCTTTCGGCCGTCGCGTACCGGACACGGGGCGACGTCATATCGGCCAACACTCGTCCCGCATAGCCGCCGGGCATCCCGGCCGAATCATTAAAACCTTGTTTTAGCGATAACTCCGTTACTCCGAGACGAAGAAGCTTGCGGGTTAGCGCAGGATATCGGCCTATGACCGATAGCGGCCTAGGCAATCTCGGACGTTGAAGCGGCGGCTGCATCAATTGCAGTTCCAGTACTTTGTCAGGGCATATGGTTGCCGCTCGTGCCGCTAATAGAGCTCCGTAGGAGTGGCCGACAAGGCGGACCTTTCCTGGAATAGCCTTCAAAGCCATTATCACTGCTTCAATCTGCCCGGCTTCATAATCTTCACCCGATCTCGGTAAGGGAGACCTGCCGAATCCCGGCAAATCGAGCACATACACCGGGTCATCGCCGCCGAGCGCTTCAGCGAGCGGAACCATTTCGTCCGCATTGCTGAATAGGCCGTGCGCAATAACCCATGGATTCCCTCTCCCCGTACGCAGCAGACCGGCCATTCGACCAAGACGAATGCGCTCAAACCGGCGATTCCCATTCACGTTCACGCTCGAGTTCGAGATTGCGATGTTCCTTCGGGACAATCTATAGTCGAGATCCGCAATCACGGCTGGAAGAATTTCCGCCGTTTCGGTGAACGCAACCGCATCCGGGAAACGCTTCTCCGTAACGAAGTCAAGTGATTGGGGCAGAATTCCAGTAAGCCTGCCTCCCCCATGCTCCATGACCGACCGCATCATTGGGAGCGGCATTGAGAACTTGGGGCGCGGCATGCGCAGTTCATCCGCGACCATTCGGAGCAAGCGAACCATATCCGGGCCGTTGCGGTCCAAGGAGTAATAGGTGCGATTCGCGGCGTCCACACAGGTTGCCGCCTTGACGGCGGTTCTTGCCACATCGTCAACCGTAACGAGAGGGAGCCAGTGACCCGCTCCGCCTGGCGTTACACCCATGAGGCCGCGCCTCACCGCGTCAACGATAAGGCCGAATCCTCCCGTTTGTTCCGTTTCGCCCGTTTTGCCGCTGCCGATCACCGTTGCCGGATGGATGACCGTAAGCGCGAAACCGGACCGGAGGGCAGCCTGGCGAACACGCAGGTCGGCTAAGCATTTCGCCCGTTCGTAAGGTGACGCCTTAGGCAGAAATTCGCTCAAGGCTTGCTCATCCGATATAAGATCAGACCCATCATGGAAAGGACTCATGAATCCGACAAGATGGACAAATCGGGCTAGCCCGCCACGCTCATGAATCTCCTCAGCAAGCTCCAGCACATGATCCACAGCTCTGAGAATGTGCTCGTTTGCTTCCTCCTCACTGAGGTCAAGCCGCATAGGACCGCCTGCATGAATGATAATTTCTGCCTTCAACGCTTCTCGTCGATCTTCAGGGGACAGCCCTAAGCTCGGTTCCGTTAAGTCGCCCGTCAGCGCTTTGACAGGCGTGCCTACCGGCAGCCCGATCGAAGAAAGACGGTTCAAGCTCCCTTCCTTGCCGGGCCGAACGAGAGCCAACACCTCATGATTCTGCCTAACAAGCGATCGTAAAATTTCCTTCCCAACGTACCCGGTTGAACCGATAAGAAAAACACGCGCCATTAAACAGCCTTCCTTCCCGAAGTAAATATGAGGAGCGCTCCCGCTGCGACAAGCACGGAGGACATCACAACCATATACAAGGGCAAAACAAGGTATGCGATATAAAACCAGGCGAAATACAGCGAAATCGGACTGGTAGCTCTAAGAAGCTTCGTTATTTTCGACTTTCGTAGAGCGGTAGCTTCAAATAAAAGAATGGAAGGGTTGCAGATCATTCCGTAAATCAGAGGAATGAGCACATAGGCCGGGAACTCGATATTCATAGCCGCTCCCAGCAAGTAAGCGAACCCTGCGGCGAAAGCTTGCGTAAAAAAGTCCAGATGAGCCGACAACAATTTGCGGTAATTAATAAATACTTTGGTCCATTTCGCCGCCGGTCCGTATCCGTAGTGAACTGCCGCTACCGGAAGCGATACGAGCAAACCAATCAAAAAAGAAACAAGTCCCCATTGCAGCAACTGAATGTTCATTCGTTCTCCTCTTTTCCTGAAGTGCGAGTCAATCTTAATGGAAGCCTAACTTTTTGCCCGATGCCGAAGAAACCAATCGCTCTTTCCCGGCCAGAAAGCTAAATGCCAGCATGACGAATGCGGCGCCAACCGTCACGGCAAACACTTGAATAATTCCCGCGCCCAGGGAATCTTGCAAAATTTGCAGCGCTTGCTCCGAAACCAAAGGCTTGAGGGCGGAATCCATCAGCAGATTCGGGTCGGTAAGCAGACTTGTTTGCTCGGGCGAAAGATCGCCGGATTGCTCGATTATGATGCCTGCGGATTTCGTTAATTTGTAATTCACGATCACTGCCAGCAAATTGCTCCCGATCGCCATCCCGATGTTGCGGAAAAAGCTAAGAATGGACGTGACGCTCGTCGTCTGCTCGTGCTTTACCGATGTTTGCGCAAGGAGCGTAGTCGTCGGAAATAGAGGGCCCATCCCTAACCCAATGACCGCCATCGTGATAAAGAAATACATATCCGGCGTTTGAGCATCAATTTGAGTCAGCATGTAGCTGCCTATTCCGATCAAGATTACGGAGCCGATAAGCATAGTCCGCGCGGGAAACTTTTCCAGCAAATGACCGCCGGCCGCGGTGCCGACAATCATCGCCGCGATCATATGGGTTACGATCATTCCGACATTCGTCACCGAACCCCCTAGAACCCCTTGGATGTAGAACGGAATATAGGTCATGACCGCAATCATGATCAAGCCTTGAAAAAATCCGATTCCGGTGGAGGAAACCACTTTTCGATTAAAAAGCTGAAAATCGATGATCGGCTCCGTTGCCTTTCTTTCCATTCGCACAAACAGATAGGAAAAGATAATGCTTAAAGCGAACAAGCCTACGATTTGCCAAGATCCCCAGGCGAAATTTTTGCCGCCCATCACTAAACCGAGCATAAGCGGAGCGATCGCGAAAGCGAGAAGAACGGCTCCTGCGTAATCGACGGACCCTTTCCTTCTCTCCTTCGTCTCCGCATAAAACACCATTACAAGAATCAAAGCCGCAATTCCGAGAGGCACGTTCATCCAAAAAATCCAGTGCCATGACCAATGCTCCGTTACGAGCGCCCCAATGATCGGCCCGAGCAAGAGCGATAAGCCGTTCACCGCCGCGAACGCCGCCTGCATCTTCCCCTGCTGCTCCGGTTTGACCAGATCGAAGATCAAGCTGAACGCAATCGGCATTAACGGTGCGGCGCCGAGGCCTTGCAACGCCCGGCAAGCGATCAGCTGCCCCATCGTTTCCGCATTGGCGGAAAGCGCGGACGCTGCAATAAACGTCAAAAATCCGATGATGAGAAACGGCTTTTTCCCGTATTGGTCCGCCAGTTTGCCGAACACCGGGATAAAGATGGTGGAAGTAAGCAAATAAACCGAAAATACCCAAGGAAAAATGTCCATTCCTCCCAGATCGGCAACAACCGACGGAATGGCCGTAGCCATGACGGTGTGGTCCAGATTTTCTAAAAACACACCGATAAGCAGTGCAATTAGCACCATAATTTTGTTACCAGCCTTCATTGTGGTTTCCTCCTATTATTGTTATCCATTACAACATTGGCAACCAGACATTTGTTGTAATAACCAAACCATTGTATTAATACAAATATAATCGATATTTTCCCTTTGTCAATACTCATCGCAATACAATTATTGCAATCATACATTTGTTTTGTTTATACTACGGGTAGTTTCCTGAAAAGAGGCGATCATCGTGAATCCTGCCGCATTTGCCGAATTGGCCAACGAAATCATTAAAATGTCCGGTCTGCTCGGATCGGACAAATCTTTTATTGAGGGACTTACTCCGAAACAAGTCCATATTTTGATGGAAATCGGTTCAAAGACATTCAGACACGGGGATTTAGCGGGTATTCTCGGTGTCGACCCTTCCACTTTAACGAGAACGCTGGATCCGCTGGTGAGAGCGAATTTAATCGACAGACAAACAAATCCCGAAAACCGAAGAGAAGTGTTAATCCGGCTTTCCGGTCACGGTTTGGAGGTTCTTGAGGAGGTCAGGAACAAGATGAGCCGGCTATTGGCCCAAATACTGGAGCAAATTCCGGAGGGTCAACAACAGCAGGTGGAATCCGGCATCGGGATTTTATTAACCGCCATTAAAAACTTTAACATGGCCAGGTAAAAAAAGAAGCGGAAAACGCCGCGTCAGGCGCCATCCGCTTCTTTCACCTCGTCGTTGTGACTCCGGTGATATCGACTTCGAAAGTAGCCGGCCGACCCGAAAGATGGGCAGCCTAAATCACAGCGATCCGTGATCCGATAATACATGCGCTTTCGCCCTTCGGCTTCCTCCCAATATGACTCCACCCATTGTTCCGACTCCATGCCGTAAACAATTCTAAACCATACGAATCTTATACCCCCTTAAAGGGTCCGGCGGCTACGAATCATAGTAATACGCGAAGCTTTGCTGGACAAATATCACAATAGAAGGGACAAGTGGTATGAAAAAAATGGTTGTTAGCGCGTTTTTGTCGGGATTATTGATTACGGCGGCAGGCGCAGCTCCGGTATTGGCGGACGATAGCGAAAACACGAACCAAACGATCGAAGCGACGGCAGCAGCCGGTACGGACTCACAAATCGAGCAGAAAACGCCTGCGCTCATTCCCGGAAATTTCTTTTACTTTATTAAGACGGTCGTAGAAAATATTCAACTAGCTTTGACCTTTAACGATGTGGATAAGGCACTGCTCCTAGCCGAGCACGCTCAAGAAAGAATTTTGGAAGCGAATGCGCTCATCGCCGAAGGCAAATCCGATCTTGCCGCCGAAACGCTGCAAAAAGCGCTTGAGAACCAACAGAAGGCTCTGCAACAGGCAAATCAAACGGAAACGCTGACGAGCAATGAAGATGCGCTTGACGCTTACTTGCCCGCCGCGTCATCAGACGATGTAGCGGACGAAGAAGACGCAGACGAGGACTTGGATGCAGACGAAGATGCGGATCATGATGCATACGTTGACGAAGACGAAGACAAGGACGAGGACGAGCATGAGGATGAGGATGCCGATTCGAAAGTGAGGGAGCAATTCTCCGGTAAGCTTAAGCAAAACATTGCATCCTTAATATTGGCGATGAATAAAGTAAAAAATCCTACGGCTAAAGCGGCGCTTGCCAAAAATATCGAAAAAAGCTTCGGAAAAATGGTAACGAAGTCGGCGAAGTTTGCGGCTGTTGAAGAGGTCGAGATCGACGATCCATTGCAACAACTGTCCGTAGAAGCTGACGAACAAACCGATGTGCAAACCGATGTGCAGACCGAAGCGGCTGCTGCGGCTGCTGCGGTCATAATGGCTGCGGGTCAATCAGCAAAGACGCAAATCGTGGCAAACACAGAAGTCGAGCCGGAAACCAAATCCATTAAGCTTGAAAAGAAGCTTGAAAAGAAAAAAGAAAAAGCGGAAAAACAGCACGGAAAACCTGAAAAGTCCGAAAAGCACAACAACGGTCGCAAAAACGGCCACAATAAATAATTGAAAACGCAATTTCGGGGCGGCTCCGTATCATACAAACGGGGTCGCTTTTTTATTAGAAAGACTTACTCCATATCAAAACAGCTCTATCAACTTCATCAACGTAGCCGATATCGTCAGATAAATTCCAAAATAAAATCTTATCGGTTTCGTCATTTTCTATGAAGGGGGCTATGTAATCCAAGACAGCAAAGTATACTGGATTATATTTTATCGCTCCATTCGGCTTCCTAACCTTAAGTAAGCCTTTAAAATCCATATCATGAACAATCTGCGCTGTTTCCTCAAAAAGCTCCCGCATGGCGCATTCTTTAGAGGTTTCGCCTTCTTCTTTTACCCCAGCAGGTACTTCCCATTCGTAACATATTAGTTCATCTTCATGCAAAGTAATGAATTCTAATAACTCATAGCCATCTTTATTGGTGGCAATCATTAATACTCCCCCCCCCCCCACTACGATTACTTATATTGAGACGCTTTTGCTTTGAAAGTCCAGCAGCCTTGTTCTTACATCATTTTTTGAGATGAACACCGCATTTCCATCTTGGTCAATGCAGTATGCGATTGGTATCGATACATCACTGCCCCTGAACGATCCGTCTGCGTGACTCGTACCGACGATCATTGTTCTATAATTGATTGCTACCTTGCTCGCTTCATTGATCCATTCCTCGAATTGCTCTTCACTCAACATTCCGACGCCGATTGGATGCACAATCAAGTCTATATGGTCGGCATCTTCACTCTTCACACCTTGTTCAACCAATTCATCACAAAGAATGTGTCCTATCCTCAATCCCTTTACAGATGCAAAAGTTGTCCGGCCATACTTAACCCTGTCCAATACGATTTCGCCTAAGTCGTTAATAATAATGGCTCTATCCTTAGGGCTTTCGCTGAACTTTCTGTGTCCTCCGATTAATACCTTGTTATATTTCCTTGCTAAAGTACAAGCTTTTTCCACATTTTCATTCAAATAACCTTCCGGAAAGATTACAGCGTCAGCGGAAGGATGATTTTTAAGCTCGCGTTCAAGTTGTTCAATATTCTTTTCAAGTTTTGGTTGGATGATGAGAAATTTCATACGAACCCCCCGGCATTATTGAACCCATTTTACTTTCGACAGGGAGGAATATATTTCCTGTTTTTTCGCCCGAAATTTCAGCGGATTTCTAATAAACGCCAAAAGCGATGGATCGACTCCATCGCTTCGCTATTGTTCTCCGTTAAATGAATTACAATTTAATGGCCATAATCCTCAGCCGTTTGTAGTCTATATACCAGGCGCCATCTTTGAATAATTCACTACGAGTTTCCTCTTCAATTTTATGAATTACGTTATTTTTTTCTTCAGCAGAAAATCCTTTAAAGAAATCGTCGGCAAATCCCGTTAACCATAAATGTAACCCCTCTTCACCGTTTGGCATCTTTGTCGGTCTTTCGAAATGAACGGCATACGTAACCCGAAAACCTTGTTGCTCTAACAGTGTGCTGTACTGAGCGATGCTGGGGAAGTACCAAGGATTTAGCGTTGAAGCGTCGATTCCATACTCTTTACCAAGCACTTGGCTGGTTGCCCTAATTACGTTCTCTACGTTCCCTTGACCACCAAATTCAGCAACAAACCTTCCGCCTGTTTTTAAGGCATCCCATATACACTTAATTACCCGTTCAGGCTTTTTCATCCAATGCAAGGCAGCGTTTGAGAATACGGCGTCTATTTGTTCATCAAGTTTGAAACTCTCGGCGTCGCCTACGAAAAAGTTAATCTCAGGATATTTTTCCTTAGCGGAATTAATCATCTGAGTGGATAAATCCATACCGACGACTGTTGCACCTGTCTTCGAAATCTCATTCGCTAAATCCCCTGTACCACAACCCAAATCTAAAATTTTCTCTCCGATCTTAGGGTTCAAAAGTTCGACTACACCTTTACCGAGTTCAGACACATAATCCAGTTTCTTATCGTAGAGATCGGTTTGCCAAACATGAATTGAATTCACGACATCATCCCCCAGTAGTTGGTAAATCAATTGTCGCACAAACCGCTTTATATTTTAAATATATAAAACCTATCGTCTTTATAGTTATTAGATATTTGTGAGAAACTTATTATTTTGACAACAGACTCTTACATAAAATAATATTTTTACAAGTAACTTTTTTATACTTTACAAACTATTTGCACTTAAATTTCAAACATAAACTAAGGAGTGAATTGAATGGGTATTTCAAGCACGAATACATCCCCCGAAAGTATGGAATGTACTATCGAAAAAGCCTTAAATATCATTGGCGGAAAATGGTCCTTCTTAGTCCTTCGCGAACTATTTTGTGGTACAAAAAGATTCGGAGAACTGAAGAGTTGTATTCATGGGATCAGTCCGAAAGCTTTGACCGATACACTCCGCCATTTAGAGAAGAACGGTATTATAATCCGTACGGCCTATTCAACGATTCCGCCAACCGTCGAATATACTCTCACCGAAAAAGGTAACTCCATACACACAATTATTCATGAAATGAAAGTTTGGGGAAAACATTGGGCATAGAAGTTTTTTGTCAAATACAAAAAAGCCGATGCATGTGGAAGCACGGCTTTTTCTCTTTTTCGACTGATATATTTTAAGTTTTCGGAGCTTCTACGGCTTGGTGCAAGCGAAACTTGGCCTCTTCATAAACATCGGCCGGTAGTTGGCCCTTGTTCGCAATTTTCAGGTTTTCGGCGAGATGCTCCGGATTTTTCGTGCCGACGATCGTCGTCGACATATGTGGGTGGCTTAGCGTAAAGCGGAGCAAGAACGCCGTGCGGCTTTCGCCTTCCTCGAGCAGATCGTCCAGCTTCGCTTTCTCCCATATTGCCCATCGATCCGCATTCCCAAGTCCTACTCCCGGTTCGCCACGCCCTACTCCTCCGCGAATGATAGTGCCTGCACCGGCTTGAGAGGACGCAGTAATGATGTTTTCATGAGCCCTTTCCAATGCCGAGTACGGAATTTGGAAACAATCAAACACTCCGGACTCAATATATTTTTCAATATGAGGAAGTGTTGAGGAAATGCCGATCCAGCGAACCTTCCCTGATGCCTGGATTTCCTTCAGCACTTCCACCAAATTACCTTCTTTCGTCTGCTCTACCGATGGGTTATGAAGCTGCAACAAATCCACGTAATCCGTCTTCATTCTCCGCAAGCTGGTTTCAATGTTATGCAGAAGGTTCTCTCTTGTCCACACGTGCGGCGTCTCGTCATGATCTCCCGCGTTTACTACCGTGCATCCGCATTTAGTAGCCAGAAAATACTCATTGCGGCGGTGGCTGATAAACTTCCCGATATACTCCTCACTTAGACCGTAATCGTATGCGGTATCAATGAAGTTAATACCGGCATCCAAGACGGCGTTCAAAATTCGTTCGGCTTCATCATCGGTTACCGATCGGCCACTCCAAATTCTTGGACCTCTTATTTCCATTGCCCCAAACCCTAAACGTGTCACTTCCAATCCGGTACGTCCCAACACTGCTTTTTGCACGGATGATTCCTCCTTTTCACGATTATATTAGGGGTGAAACTTCATCTATGAAATTAACGTCTTCTTCCGAAAGCAGAGGGCGTACGGAGGCCGCCGCGTTTTGCTCGGCCTGCGCCGGTGTTTTAGCGCCTGGAATGGCAACGGATACCGCAGGATGGTTTAGGACATAGCGCAGTGCAGCTTGGCCAAGTGTACGGTGTTCATTCTCCAGAAGACGAAGGCGTTCCGCTTTTTCTAGGCTGTCTTTGTACCATTGCTCGTTCGGCCAGTTTTTTCGGATATCTCCTTCAGGGAATGTTGTTTCTTCCGTAAATTTTCCTGTAAGAATGCCCATTCTGAGCGGCCCCCGTACTACAACGCCGATTCCGTTCTCCTGAAGATACGGAAGAACTTCCTTTTCGGTCGAACGGTTTAGAATGCTGTAGTCCAGTTGAACAACATCAAGACAGCCTTCTCTATTAAAGTGCTTGATATACTCAAAGTTTTCCGTAGATACTCCTGTCAATCTTACCTTCCCGTCCCGCTTCAGGATTTCGAAAGCCCGCATGAACGCTTCGGTTTCTTCGTGCTTATCCCACCAAAGATGACAAAAGTAAACGTCTATGTAATCGGTTTCGAGTCGGCGCAGGCTGTTTTCAAACGCGTCGATAACTTTTTCCGGACGGTCATAGACCGGCTCGCGCTTCGGATCCCGATGATGCCCCATCAACCCGCCTTTGGTGGAAAGAATCACGTTGTCCCGTCTGCCTTTCATTACTTTGGCGACAAGCGCCTCGCTGCGGCCGGAACCGTACACATCGGCCGTATCGATGAAGTTAATTCCCAGTTCAAGGGCTCTTTCCATAGCATTGATCGAGTTATCATCCTGAACGGGCCCCCATGCGTCTCCGCCGATGGCCCATGCTCCGAAACCAATCTCGGAAACCTCGATTTCGGATTTTCCAAGCTTGCGATAATTCATTCGGCGACCTCTCCTTATTCATAGATTACCTAGACTAATTTACTGGTCTGATACAATAATATTGCCAAGATAATCGATTGAGAAGTACGCACTTTTTCTTAAGTCAGTTACCTTGAAGTTACTATTAAACTTGCCTTGAGTAATCGTTAAGCCCCTGCATCCACTAATAATCTTACAATCGCACCGAACCGGCGAGCTTTGGCATGCTCCAGCGGTGTTACCCCGTTCTTATCCGGAATCGTCACGTTAGCCCCATGCTCGATCAGCAATCGGATAACCTGCTGCTGCCTCTCTCCTCCGTTATTCAATACGATCGCTTCCATCAGCGCCGTCCATCCTAAATTGTTAACGTGATTCACGTCTATTTCCGTTCGAGTAAGCAGTTCTTTAACGACTTCAACATAGCCGTGCTCCGATGCAAGAATAAGCGCGGTGCCGCCATAACGATTCGTAATCGTCGGGTCTGCGCCGGCATCGATCAACAGCTTTACAATTTCGAGAAACCCCTCAGCACCGGCATACAAGAACGGGTTATCCAGTATGTTATCTTGCAAGTGAATATCGGCCCCCGCCTCAATCAATGCTTTGACAGTCTCCGCTTTATTGCCGTGCGTAGCCGCTAGAATCGGCGTACGTCCCCGCGCATCTCTTGTATTTATGTCCGCCCCATCATTGATCAATTGCAAAACCTTATCGGTATTCCCGCTCTCCGCAGCCTGAATTAACGACCGGTTCAATGATTCCACACCCTTTTCCGATAATTTAATGTAAGACTGACAGCCCATCAGCATCAAAATGATCGTAATTAAAGCCACATAACGCGTAGAAAGCAACCTCCTTGCAATAATATCGGCGCTCTACAGCGATTATATCGCATATCAAGGTGTATACTGTGCAAAAAAGCCATCCCAAAGCGAATTTTTAAACTTTACATTGCTATAGTCAAATGCCTCAATCAGCTTTCAGTTATTCGCCATATACTTATTTTATCTGATTGAATTTTCAGGGCAGTTCAATAATTTATGGTTTGAATGTTGCATCGCAATAAAGCAATTACGCGTTAAACGACGTGCTTGCAAGGAAATTTTCTAAGCAATACAATCAACCTAAATAAAACGCGATGATGGAGAGAGTAAGCGGATCTAGATTCTTGACAGGGACGGTGTGCCGACCGACTGAGAGCACCCGAATGGATTTGTCCGCCGAAGTTCACTCCGGAGCCGGTTGCTGAACGAGCCCTGTTTATTAAAGCTCGCTAGGCTTACACGTATTTCTCTGCGTTAAAGAGACGAAAGTGAGAAATGACGACACGCCCTATGGCATTCTTCATTTCTAATAAGGGTGGTACCACGGCTCCTCGTCCCTTGCGGACAGGAGCTTTTTTGTTGTTCAAAAAACATAGTAAGGAGCGATTTTCATGACTACACCTAGTTTGAAGCAATTAAGAGAAAAGCTGAACGTCATCAACCACAACCTTTTGGAGCTGCTGTCCGAACGGGCCCGGATCGCCCAAGAAATCGGAAACATAAAGGAAAAGCAAGGTACGCCTAAATTCGATCCCGTTCGCGAGAAGGAAATGCTGGCCGAACTGGCTGCCGCTAATAAGGGTCCTTTTGATGATAATACGATCCAGCACCTGTTCAAACAAATTTTTCAAGCGTCTTTAAATCTCCAGGAATCGGAGCATAAGAAGCATTTGCTCGTAAGCCGCAAAAAGCAGAAGGAAGACACTATAGTCTGCATAGGAGATGTATCCGTAGGAGGAGCAAAGCCGATCATGATCGCAGGTCCATGTTCGGTCGAAAGCTATGAGCAGGTTCGGGTCGTAGCAAAGGCGTTAAAGGAGGCCGGTATTGACGTCATGCGGGGAGGTGCGTTTAAACCGAGGACATCACCGTATGATTTCCAGGGTCTTGGAATTGAGGGCCTAAAAATTCTGAAGGAGGTTGCATACGAATTCGGTCTGAAGACGATTAGTGAAATCGTCGACCCAAGACATATCGAGCTTGCTTCCGAATATATCGATGTGATCCAAATCGGGGCCCGCAACATGCAAAATTTCGAATTGCTCAAAGCGGCAGGCGAGACTCGCACGCCCATCCTTCTCAAACGGGGGCTGGCTGCCACAATTGATGAGTTTCTGCATGCCGCTGAATATATCGTTTCTCGCGGGAACACCCAGGTGATGCTGATCGAGCGAGGAATCCGCACCTATGAGAAGGCAACCCGCAATACCTTAGATATTTCTGCGGTGCCTATTCTCAAACAGGAAAGTCATCTGCCGGTCCTCGTCGATGTCACCCACTCTACAGGACGTAAAGATATCCTTGCTCCGTGTGCAAAAGCGGCTCTCGCGGCTGGAGCAGACGGTATCATGGTCGAAGTACATCCAGATCCTGCTACGGCTTTATCCGATGCTGCACAACAGCTTACCATTGATGAATTTCACCGCTTTTATACGAATGTTAAAGAGTCCGGACTACTATAAATATTCAAAACGATTTATTAAAACCTGCAGTCAGGCGACTGCAGGTTTTGAAGTGGAAACAAAAGATAAGAATTAAATTTTGAGCTTCTTTTGTATTGCTGCAGCGATCAATCCAGCCAATAATCCCCAAATAGCATTGGTAACAAGCATACTAACGATAGCAAAAGGATTCGTGATCGGACCCTGTAACCGACCTTCAAGAATAGGTGATACGATCGCACCAATTACAATCGCAAATACCCCATAGGCGATACCGATAAATGTCAAATGAATCAACGGCTGGTTAACCCGACCAAACACGATTACCGCAATCCATATGAGGGTAATTACGATGGTGACGCCTATACTCGCGGTAGGTTGTCCGATCGGAGCCAGCGGGTTTGCGGGCTCCGTTTTCTAAATAAGTATGGAATATCACTAAAACAAAAACGGCTGCCCCCTTTACCGCAACCGCTTCTCTTAATTGTCGCAAATGCATTGCAGCAGGTACGATGATCCGATCGTACGAGATTTCATTGCAACATCTCAGACGGGGTAGCAACCATCCATACATGTCCGAATGGGTCTTCAATTTTTCCCACACGGTCCCCATGCGGCAAGTCCTGAGTTGGTCTAAGGGCTGTTGCTCCTTCATTCACAGCTCTTTGTATGGCATCGTCAACATTATCGACATATAAATAAATAATCACGGGTGTGCCCCCTAGTGATTTAGCTGCAAGATTATGCCCAGGAAATTCGTCGGCAATCATAATGCGCGCATCGCCTATTTTTATTTCGGCATGTTCAATTTTCCCGTCCTCCGTAACCATTCTACTTACCTCTACGGCACGAAATACATTTATGTAGAAATTTATTGCTTGATTAGCGTTATGTACTGCCAACATTGGGATTGCAGGAGTAGTATTCATATTTAACAAAGCTCCTCCAGAATACTAAATTTGATAAGAATAGTAGTCTTGTGAATGTACAGTTTTGAAACCAACAGATTCATATAACCCTAAAGCCCGGTCATTTTTCGTTTCGACTTCTAAATGTACAGAATGACCGGCAAAGCTTTGTACTTTTATAACCCGGATCAGCACTTTTCTGCCAATTCCTTTACCTCTATGCTCGGGTAAAATTGAAAAACCGTATATCCACGCTTGCCGGTCTACCCGATCCACACGAATTTTCCCTACCGTTACTTCGTTAACATCAATCATTAATATTTCAGTATCTTCATCCCTGTCGATCCTGCACTCTAATGCTTCGGCATCTTCTTTCCTCAGACCAAACGCTGTAACATTTAATCGCACACGCATGTCAAAATCATCCGCGCTTGCTTGTCGCAGTACAAAGCCGTCTACTTCTTCAAGAGACCTTTCCTGCCACTCCATTTGATGTTCTGAAAAAGCATATTCAGCACCTTGTTTATCTAAAAAGGCTTTTGCTGCATGTGATCCGGCAGGTGCGTTCAACAAGATTTTCTTATATCCGTTTTGATTGGCTGTTGCCATTCCTTGTTGGAATAATCGTTGGAAATGGCCTTTCCGTCGTTCGCTTGGTTTCACCATACCGCAAACTTCAACAGTAGAGCCAAAAGCATACAAACCTAAAAACGCTACAAGTACGTCATCTTCATAATGAAGAAAATCCAGCTGATTCGTTTCGCGTTTTCTTAGCATGTCCCAATTAAGCTTGAGCTGTAAATGATCGTAAGCTTCACACTCTTTTTGCAGTCGTTCAATATCTTCTAATTGTTGCGCAGTTAACATCGTCGTCTCCTTCAATTCTATGATACGGCGGCAGTTGTGGTTATTTGATCGGTCTTAGATCCCCAGTTTCATAAACAAATTGTTTCGTTGTATTTCCTTCCTCAAACAACGCATTAAACCGCTTTTCTTCATCGAGATGAACAGAGATGGCCTCCAACGCTTCGTTTACATTCGCAATTGAAAACTTATCCCCGTCCCACTTGTGCTTCCGTTTTCTACGGAGAAATAATTTTGTACAGGTGAGTTTGCCCCAAATACGCCTTTAATCCGTATAATTGTTTAATTGAACAGGCTTAATTGCTTAATGGAGAGCAATTCGTCATCCGGCTGCGTCGGTAAACCTCCGACGGCTCCCAGTTCATACACTGCATATAATAATCCGGTGATGGAATGTGCACAATTACTACCCATCCAAATGATATGTTAGCTGCACAACGCCGGAGGTAAACATTCTTGTATTAACCATTTTCAAATTCAACCTCTGTTTTATATCGATAAACAACGGTTTGCCTTCTCCTAAAATAACCGGGTGAACAGATAGTCTAAATTCATCAACAAGCCCTAAATTGATAAAAGTTGTAATAAGACTTGCTCCGCCATATAGCCAGATGTCTTTACCAGGCTTATTTTTTAATGAATTTACTTCTTCAAGAATATCGTCATTTATGAATATTGCTTTATTGTCGGTCCCCTTTTGCGTTCTGGAAAATACATATTTCTCTTTACTATGAACTATTTCCCATATTTCTTTATCAGTATCGGAATGTTCGATTTCTGGAGTAAATTGTCCCCATAAATCATAGCTCTTTCTTCCATATAATATAGTATCGATTTGATTTAAGAAATGAATAAACCCCATCTCGGAGTCCATAATGCACCAATCGACTTCTCCATTTTTCCCTTCAATAAAACCATCTAAAGTAACTGCTAAATCTAAAAGGATTCTTCGTTTCATAATTCGCTACTCCTTTCGTCGATTCACCTCCCATTATAGACCATAAATATGTCGCCTTATGTCATATTAAACGAAACGTATCTTTTTAACTAAGCTAAGACCACCCTCACCGGGTGGCCATAGCTCTACTCTTTTTTCCGATTAACGCGTTTGCCTCACCATGATTCCATTGCCATACGGGTCGTGGAACGTGAAGCATGTCATGCCCAACCGTTCCTTGATATCGGTCACGTCCGATGCGCCTTTTGCGGTTACGTGGGCTCTCGCAGCTTCGACGTCCGGCGAATCGATCACCAGAGCAGGAGCGACGCGCAGCTCGAGCTGCAGCTTCTCGTAATACACCTTGCCGGTCTGTGACAACCGGTTGTCGTCAAACAGCAGATCCGCACCTTTGTCCATCGCAATGCTGTTCAACCCGTGGACCGCCGGATCCGGGCGGACGTCTTTCCTCAAAAAGCCGGCATACCAGTTCTCCTTCTCGGCCGCATTGTCTCCATGCGCAACCACACGGCTGATCTTCGTAAGCAGCGGGTGCGCATCGCCTGCAGGCTCCTGCGGCTGCTCATGCGATACAGCCCAGCAGACCATGTTCCCGCCTACGGTGAAATGTGCGACATCGGAAAAACGGTACAACTCACCGACATGCGAATAGCCCATGCCGGTGCAGAAGTCGTACGACGCGTCGATATCCCGGACCGACTCGAACATGATCATCGGCGGGAAGCCCCACATATTGCTGTCGAGAATGATTCCGGTGCCTTCGAACGATACGCCCCAGTAGATGCCCCCTCCTGTCTTGTCCGGTCGAATCGGCTGTTCGAACAGGTCCGCGTACCATTCGACGGACGCCTTCAGATCGGATACGGGCAAAAATACGGTTTTGATGACGGGCTTAATCGGGTGTGTCAAAGCTTACACTTCCTCTCCAAAAAGTCGACTTCACCACAAAGACACATCGAACCGCAAATCTCTATCAATCCGCCAAAAAAATATTACAGCCGTTCCAGCGCAGCCTCCAAACAGGCCGCCGCCTCCGCCTCCGCCTCCATCAAAGCCTTGAGCTCTGCCGCCATATGTTCCCGGTTAGACGTTACGCCGCCTATTCCGAACGGGAAGGACGGATACAACTGCAGCGTGGTCCGATATATATGCTCGTATAATTGGCTTGCGACCGCCAACAGGGGCCGCGCTTCGCTGCGAATGCTCCGGTCCTGGGAGAGACGTTCCAGATAACGGAAGGCATGCTCACGGGCTTCCGACAGGAGAGCCACCTGGTAGGCGTGGCCTAGAGGATCCAGTCGGTTTTCCAAAACTGCGCTCTGCCATTCCCGGTAAGCGGCCTGACCGAACGCAAAACCGGGTACGCGAGGCTCGTCCCCTCGGATCTGCTTCACGATGCCGGCAAGGACGGTTCGGACGGAAGCGGGCGCACCCGTCCGCCTGTCCAGAACGGCCGCAAACAGCCCCGGACTTTCAGGGCTTCTGCCCAGGCTCTCGTATGTATAGCGATTCACCCCGGGCCGGTGGCTGCGTCCGAACAGTACACGCTCCGAATCGTCGTACCCGTAGATCAAGTCGAACTCGTTGATCGTCAAATTCCATACGATGGCCGGCCTGCCCGCCTCCACTGCGTCATGGATCAGCCTCAGCACGCCTACTTGCTGCTCCGGCACAATCTGCTGTCGGCCGGGACGCCCGAAGCATCGGGCGCTCCACCCGATTCGTTCCGCGGCACCGTAGAAGGCGAAGCTCCAGTCGAACGTCGACAGCCCTCGCCAGTCGCATCCTGAGGAAATGCCGAGCCGAAACGCATCGCCCGTCATCCCCATTATCGCCGTAAGCGGCCGCTCCGTATCGCCGCCGTACCGCAGCACTTCGAGCAGCGCCACGGACAAGAGCGCATACGGCCGTGAAAACCGGGGCTCCTCAAGGACGATCCGACTCGGTTTGCCTTCGCGGCGGCGGCAGGAGAGATAACGGTCCGCTTCTATGCGATAACGCTCCTCGTTCAGCTTCGAACGGGAACGTGAAATCAGGTTATAGACGTTGCTTCGCGTAATCCCGAGCGACACCGCAGCTTCATCCGGCTGCAGCCCCTCCTCCATAGCGTCCATGACGCGTTTCGCGTTGCCGCGCAAAGCGGCGGACGAGCGGTTGGCCGTTTCACGGCGCGTTTCGCTGACGAGCAGCTCCTTCAGCGGTTCTTCCTGAGGGCTGCCCAGGTACGGATGTGCCGATTCGGGCAGATCTCCGTACGGCTTCGTCCGGTTCTCTGCTCCGCGCAGCATATTGATCGCCGTCCGTCGAACGAGCTTCTTCAACCAGGGTCGAAAGCTCCCCGGATCCCGAAGTCCGGGAAGCTTGGCTGCCAGCCGAAGGAACGATTCCTGGACCGCATCCTCGGCAAGATGAGCGTCCCGTACAATATCGCGTGCCCACAACACAGCCTCCTGCCTGTACGCCGCGATCAGCTGCGTCAGCGCGTCCTTGTCGCCCGCGGCTGCGCGCGTAATCATATCCGTTTGGTTCATATTGTCCGACCTCGCCTCCGGTCCGCCGACATTTTCCATCCACTGTTCACTAAGCTAATGCCGATAAAATTCGTCACCACTACATTACCATCAAATTTGGAAATTTGTATATGCATGATCGTTGCGGATTGCTGAAAGATGCCTAACACTTGTCCTCTATCACAAACATATTATGTTATTGCTTATTGCCAAAGGAGGCGATTTTATGCCGGGAAAGTATCTGATATACAAATGGCTTTATAACAGTGCGTTTATTAGGCCCTATTTGCCGGATACGGCCCTATGTGACGAGCGCACGCTGACCTCCTACCTTGATCAATATAATACCGTTTATATAAAACCCGAGGATGGGTGTCAGGGCATTGGAATCATAAAAGCGTGGAAGGAAGATGGCGGATATTCGTACATCGTGGAACGCGGCGATCCTATATATTGCGCCTCCATAGCGGAAATGTACCAAAAACTGTTTTCCGGTAACGGGAATCCGTACATTGTTCAGAGGGCAATACAACTTGCGCAAATCAATGGGCGACCGATCGACATTCGGGTCATGATGATGAGAGATGCGAACAAAAAATGGAATTATGCAGGCATGTTAGCTAAGTTGGCAATGGAAAAAAGTATCGTTACGAATGTATCTAGAGGCGGAAGTATTCTTTCGGTTGATAAAGCACTAAATAAATCTCTCGGCATTAGCGGCGATAAATTAGAAAGCATGAAAGAAGAAATGATTCGTCTCTGTTACGTTTGCAATAAAGTTTACAGCCGCTATGTTTATCAATCGGAAATCGGCTATGACCTGGGGGTTGACCAATCGGGGAAAATTTGGTTCATTGAAGCGAATCGCGGTCCGTCGCGCGTCGGATTTGCAAAGCTCAAAGATAAGACGATGTACAGGAAAATAAGGCAGTTGCAATATGAATACAGAAATAGAAATAGTATAAAAAGGCCCCCCGATCATTCAGGCGGCTGACAGAAATCGCCGGCCGCCTAATTGTTTAATATATCGTTCTTCCTCTTTCATCAGGCACGCCGGATTTTCGATAGAAATAAGTGTTAATCACATCGCGCCAATGCTTCGCATGGGCGGCTTGCTCTTCCAGCCGTGCCGACACGTGCGAAAATCTTTCTTCGTCGATCTTCCCTTCCAAAGCCCGCCACATGTCAACCAGCCGCTGCGCTTGTTCCGCTCCTTCGAAGTGCGTGTCGTAAATATGCTGAATGACGGTTTTCCCGGACTTCAACCGATGCGAATACGGAACATGATGGAAAAACAGCAGCAGCTCGTCGGGACATTCGGTCAACGATTCATACGTTTCCGAGTTCGGGCTATTGTACTGCAGCGTATAGCCCGTCCCCGTCGCAGCGGTACGGTCTACCCCGATTCCGTCGCGGTCGGCGAAATGGTACGTCCCCCAGCGCGAGTATTCGTACCCGTCGACGTCCGGACCGTAATGGGTATTCGGAGTAACCATCCAACCGACGCCGAGCGGCGCCGTATAATTTTCGTATATACGCCACGAATTCATCAGCATATCGCTAATAACATCCGTTACCTGGTCGTCATCGCCGCCGAAGGTCATTCGAATCCATTCCTTCGCGATGTCCTCAGCCGATAAATCGGGGTTCCAAGCCAACCGCCCATACCCGTAAAGGTTCGCTTGAGCCAGCGTATGACGTGTCCAGTTATCGTCGCTCCCGACGTTGGAAACCGCCGCAAAACCGCCGTGCTTGGCGCGAAACAGCGTTCCGTCGACAATCCTTTTGACGGTGGAGCCTTGACCGGACGCATAAGTGTCGAAATCAAGCGCCTCCTTCCACTGAGGCACCAGATAGCAAAGATGCCGCTGCTGGCCCGTGTATTCTTGAGTGATCTGGAATTCGATGAGCTGATTCGTCTGCGGCATCGCCCCGAATAACGGAGAAACCGGCTCGCGCACCTGAAAATCCATCGGCCCGTTCTTGATTTGCAGGATGATGTTATCGCGAAACCTTCCGTCCAGCGGCGTGAAATGGTCATAAGCGGCTTTCGCCCGATCCGTCGTCCGGTCTCTCCAATCCTGCATGCAATTGTATACGAAGCAGCGCCAAATCAGCAGTCCGCCGAACGGCTCAAGCGCATCGGCAAGCATATTGGCCCCGTCCGCATGATCGCGGCCGTAGGTGAACGGCCCGGGACGATGCTCCGAATCAGCCTTGACCAGGAAGCCGCCGAAATCCGGAATATGCTCATAAATACCGGCGACCGCGTCCCGCCACCATCGTTTCACGGTTTCGTCCAGCGGATCGGCCGTCGATAACCCTCCGGCTTGGATCGGTGCCGCAAAGTTGATGCTCAGAAACAGCCGAATCCCATAGGAACGGAACACGTCGGCCGCAGCCGCCACCGACGGCAGCAGCTCCCGGGTAATAAACTTGGTCTCCTCCGCGTGCACATTCACATTATTGATCGAAATCGCATTGATCCCTACCGATGCCAGCAATCTTGCATAGTCCCGCACTCTGTCCAAACGCTTCGTAATGCCGCCGTTTTCGTAAAAGAACGATTTGCCTGCATACCCGCGCTCAATGCTGCCGTCCGCATTGTCCCATTGATTGATCATCCGAAGCGGATTCGCGGGGTTCTCCAATACGTCGAGCCGATCCGGCACCCGGCCGGTTTGAATCCATCTGATGAGATGAAATACGCCGTAAAGAACGCCCGCGCCGCTCCCTCCGATGACAAGCAAGGCACGCCGTCCGACGACGCCTTCAGGAACGGCTTTCAATCGATATCCTTCCGGACTTATGGACGAAAGCTCATCGGCGTTCACGCCATATTCCGCCCAAAGATCGGTATCGGCCGTTCCGACAACCGTGAAGCATCCGTACGGCGGCGCTTCCGTTACCGTTGCCGGCTGCAGTCCCGCCGTTCTATAGACCGCATCGGTCAACTCTTTGACAGCCGTCGCAAGGGCGGGCTCGGAGGCTGCCGACCGAACGACGATGCTGCCGAGCCACTGTTCAACCCGATCGCGGACTTCCTCGACCGCTTTCCGGTATTGCAGCCATGCCGCGTACGATGTGCTCGTCATACGGTCTCCTCCGAACGGGCGAGTCCGGCAACCTTCCGGAACGATCGCTTCGCTTGATGCTGCGCATCGAACAGGAACGGCCAATTTTTCCTTCCGCGAACCGGGAAGTGATCCAGCCAAGTATAGTCGTCCGCCGCTCCCCAGAACGTAACGGCGGTGATGTGCTTGCTGTACTGTTTAAACAGCCGGAAAAACTGCTCGTAGCGCTCCGCCTGAAGCTCGAGCATGTCCGCGGTCGGTTCGGTCAGATCGGTTCGGCGGTCGTCGAAACGGAATACCGAAACGTCCATTTCCGTAATTTGCAGCTGGAGATCAAGAGAAGCGTACCGCTCGATCGCCTCTCGAATGGCATCGATCGAAGGATCGTACAAATTCCAGTGGGCTTGCAAGCCGACGCCATGGATCGGGACGCCGTTCTCCTTTAACGACCGAACCAACGCATATATTTTTTCTCTCTTTCCCGGGTTAGACTCATTGTAGTCATTGTAGAACAACAACGCTTGCGGATCCGCCTCATGGGCGTATTCGAACGCTTTCGCGATGTACTCCTCGCCCGCGATTTCAAACCATTTGGTCGGACGGTACAGCTCGGGCCCGTCGTCGGTGACCGCTTCATTAACGACATCCCAGCAATATACAACGTCCTTATATCGGCCTACTACCGTATCGATGTGGGACTTCATTCGGGAGAGAAGCGTTTCGCGGCTCGCGAGGCTTCCGTCCGGCTCTTGAAACATCCAATCCGGGGTCTGATTGTGCCAAACGAGCGTATGACCCCGCAGCTTCATGCCGTTCGCTCTCGCAAACGCCGCAATGGTGTCGGCATTGTCGAACGTATACTCGTCCTCTGACGGATGAAGGCTGATAAACTTCATATCGTTTTCCGCCGTGATCGAATTATAGTGAGTTGTCAGCAGGCGGCCCTGGCTTTCCAATGTTGCCGGGCTCACCGCCGCCCCGATTAGGAAATGCTCCTTAAACAGCTCATGCAATTTAGGCAGCGCTTCGTTTCCCATACTCTCCATTCGTTTCCCCTCCCGTATCGATTTCGCCGATTGTCTCTACATCGCTTCCCCCAGCTCGAGCAGCTCCGTAACCGTTACAAGCTTATAGCCTTGATCTGCCGCCTCTTTTACCAGAATCCTAACGGCTTCCACCGTTTGCGAGCGGTCGCCGAAGCCGTCGTGATAAATCAGAATCGCGCCGTTAGCCAAGTGCTTTCGGCTTGTTTTCACGATGTGGTCTACCCCCGGCGCCGCCCAGTCCTCCGTGTCCAAATTGACCGCGCCGATCATGCGGTTGGCGATCGTTTTGCAGATTGTGACGATGTCTTTGGTGTAATCCAAGTAAGGCGGGCGAAACGTTGCCGGCAGCTTCCCCGTCAGTTCCTTCGCAACTAACGCGGTTGCGGCGATTTCGTTCATGCTTTCGTCAGCGCTCAGCTTGGACAAGTAAGGGTGCGTCAACGTATGATTGCCGATCTCGTGCCCGTGCTCATGCACTTGACGAACCAGCTCGGGGTACTTTTTCATTTGATCTCCGACCATAAAAAATGTCGCCTTTCCCGATACGCTCTTGAAAATATCGAGAAGCTCCGAAGTATATGCCGGGTCCGGCCCGTCGTCAAACGTAAAAGCAACGGCCTTATGCTCCGTATTTACTTTGCGTATAAGTTCAGATTTGTTCATGGGCGTACCCCTCCCGTTTGATCGGCATCGGGTCCCGAAGCTTCAGTCGATCGCTCCGGCCCCGGTGCGTTGCGCTTTCAATGTATTTCGGTATTCGCTCGGCGTCTTCCCCTCGACCTTCTCAAATTGCGTAACGAAGTAATCCGAGTTGCTGAAGCCGACCCGGTCGGCAATTTCGTAAACCCGAAGCTCCGTCTGGCGAAGCAGCTTCTTGGCCTCCTGCACTCTATGCCGCAGCAAAAATTCGTTAAAATAAAAACCGTACGATTTCTTGAACAGCTGCCCGAGGTAAACCGGATTCATATAAAACTTCGCTGCAATGGACTTTAAGCTCATATTTTCGTTGTAATGCGTTTCGATGTACCTTTTCACCTTTTGGATGCTGCCCTTGCCGTTCTTTTTGCGCTGCTCCGCGATGTAGCTTGCGCTTTCCGAGACGAACGTGGAAACCATCGAGCGCAGCTTGAGCAGGGTGACCGGGTGCTTTAGCGCATCCAATACCGGCTGCAGCGCGGCAAGCTCCCTTTCGTCGCCGTCCATTTCCTGCAAGGTGCGAACGATGCCCATGACGCATCTTGAAATCGAAGCTCCTACCGCATCCGGTGTGAAATACCGGTCCCGAAACGCATCGAACAGCTCGGAAACAGCCTCGTCCAATCGGTTGAAGTCCGACTCCTCGACCGATTCCAACAACCGGTGGTACAAGGCGTTATCCAGCTCGATATTTTGTACGGGAATTTCCGCGATATCATCGAACAATACGGCCTTGCTTTCTCCCAGTGCGTATTTACGCAGCCGAGCCTCGTTTGCCGTTCGCAGCGATTCCTTCAATTGGTCTAACCGATACGCAACGCTGCCGCCGTAAACCATAACAGTGCCTTCCATGGAAGAAGAGAGCCGCTCCTGCACGGACTGTATATAAAGGTTCCAGTCCGTTTTGGCTCCTCGCTTGGAACAGGCGGCGATAAAGCCGTAGACGCCCCGCTGCTGTTCGTGCAGAAGCACCTCCGGATACCCCGTGTATTCGACGATCGTTTGAGAAAGCGTTGTTTTTATGTGGCGGAGGCGTTGAAACAAATCGGCTTCTCCAAAGTCGACCGGTAAATCGTTGACCTCTACGATGAAATATCTCATCGCTTGCCCTTCCACGATCCCCGTCAGAACGGCCAGCTCCATCATCAGCTTGGAATCGGCGCGCCCCGCCAAGAGCTCTTCGAATTTCGTTTCATTGGAAAGGGAATCGGCACCCGCATGGGGCATCTGCTGCGTCAGCCGGTCCAAAGCCGCAGCCAGCTCCTCTTCGTCGATCGGCTTTAAGATGAAGTCCTGTACGCCGAAGCGCATGGCCTGCTGTGCGTATTTGAAGTCGCTGAACCCGCTGACAATAATGAACAACGGTTCGTGCCGCTCCTTCCCCTTGACGGCTTGTATGAGCTGCAGTCCGTCCAGAACGGGCATGCGAATATCCGTAACGACAAGCTCGGGGCGCTCTCTTTCGATCCACTCGAGCGCCTCTTCGCCGTTGCCCGCTTCAAGAATCGTATCGAATCCGAATTGGCCCCAATCGATTAATTGTTTTAAGCCCTGTCGTGCGTATACCTCGTCGTCCACCAACAATACTTTACACACGATCGGTTCCCACCCCGCAAACGAAATTAAAACGCTTTCATTCCTTTCCAACAGTATACACCGGAATGGAGATACATTCACCTTCGCAAAATTTAGATTTTCCTTAGGAAATTAACGGGAAAAGTAAATAACGAAATTCGTATACGGGGAAGTACATTTTTGTTTTACAAAAGATAAAATGATCATCAGGCTTCCAAACATGCAGATGATCAGCACGATATCCTCTCAGCCACAACTCGCCGTTAATTCGTCTTAGATAAAAACCTTTTGGAAAATCATCGTCTTCATAAAGTATTTCGGTTGCTATTGTGATGGAGCCAAATGGAGCTTGGTTTTGCTTTAAAGGATAACCTAAATAACCTTCAGGCTGATCCAGATACTCCAGTCTTAGGTGAGGTCCCAGCTCAAGCGGACAAAATTCCAACCCAAGTTCTCCGGCTGTCCTAAAAATTTGAGCCGTAGTAGCTCCATCGGGAAAACCAAGATCACCGACGGTAAGTTCAACGGTATGCAAGCTGTACTTTGTATCGGAAGTCGTAAATTTATCATCAGCTAATAGTCTCTCTCCTGCCTCATTCATCAAGATCGAATAATGTTTCAATTTCTCGATAAGCTGCGATTTCGTAAGTCCGCCAACCTCCACGACCCTTTCAACAACTTGGCAATTAGGGTATATTTGCCCATTTCCATTGCGCATTCGTGTCACTCCTAATGAAATGGTACATAAGCTGAAAATCGAATCATTTTATATTCACCGTAGACCTCACCAAAATAATGATTTTTATCAACTACATTTATTTCCTCTGTGACTACCCGCATTTGCTCCTCCGCGAGAGTTTTATTCTATTGTTCAAATACAAAGCCTATCCCCTTTGCTCACTAATTAAAGGTACATTTTTAGACCTTCATGTGTTGCCTGAAAACCTAATGTTTTGTAAAATTGGAGAGCTTCTGGTCTCTTTTTATCTGTTGTTAATTGAATCACTTTGCAACCACGTTCCTTTGCACGCTCGATTGACCAATTAATTAACTGAGAGCCAATTCCCTTCCCGCGCTCGGAAGATGAAACTCGGACACCTTCGATTGTAGCTCTCCAACCTCCTTGATATGTGAGGTGGGGAATATATGTGATCTGTAGAACACCTACTACTTCTTCATCGCTACAAGCCACAATTAATTCATTATTTGGGTCAGCACTAATCGATTGAAACGCTCGTACGTAGTTCTCTGGCAAAGGCTGCTCATACTGTTCCCTTTTATTTCCTAATACATCGTCCGCAAGCATATATACAATTTTATCCAGATCTTCAATCATGGCCAGTCTACATGTTATTTTTTTTGTATCCATACATCCTCACAGCTTTTCCCCCATGCTACGATATTTGAAAAATTTTATCCGTACCCACAATAATTTGTAGCATTCTCATATAACTATCGAATCAGTTAGTGTAATCATAAATTAGGTGAACTCAATCAACTTCTTGTCTATCTCCTCAACCGCTCCAATATCCGATATACCATCCCACAGAATAATTGATTTAGCCTCATCGTTCTCAACAAAATCATCAAGCTGATTTATTTGACCCGAAAACAAAGCGCCATATTCTGTCCTTTCAGGGCCATGAAAACTGGGTTGGAGTCTAAATTTCATTAAACCTTTGAAGTTAATCTCCTCGATTGATTGATTGGTTTCCTCGAGAAGTTCTCTAATAGCACACTGCTTAGCGGTTTCTCCTTGTTCGATGATTCCACCAGGCAATTCCCAACTGTTGCTCCATTTGTTATACAGGAAAAGGTGCTTTCCCTGGCAAGTCACTACAATTAAAGCATGCGTTAGCGGGGCATCGAGTAAGGCAACATTAATCTGGTCCTCTTCGATTTCAAAGAATTCTAAGAAAACATTCCCCTTGGCATCTTTCATGATTACCATTGCTTTATCCCTCTTTTTCTTTAGCTATTGAGACAAAAAACACGCTAGACCCTTTGGCCTGCGTGCTGTTTATCACAGGATAGTAATCGCGAAGAACGTTAACCCATCCTTAATTTTATATGAATGTGTTAACGCTTGTCGTGATGATAGGATTGTGCTGGATCAGATAAAAGTTCGATTCCCTCGTCAACATTATGGTAATAATAACCACAATGCCATATTTTTTCAACAAACAAGTAACATTTTTATTGAATATTACTGCCCTTGCGTTCAATGAAGGCTTGCCGCAATACGAAATATACGATGAATAGCTCACGGTTAGATCGGATTCCCGTCAGAGTTAATCGGACTACCAATTCATTGGAATGCAACGCCAGTGTAAGCTTCTGTTATAACGGCGTGAACAGAAAGGACATCCCGCCACAAAATAAGGGATTGAAGCTATGCCAGCATCCGACAAAATCATCTCATTTTGATTTGTACCAATATAGCGAACGGACCAATTGAACACTGCCACATCTTAAGCTCACTTTTTCCTATAGACGATGGCCTTAATTCTTTCTTCACTTAGACAGTACATTTCGGACAATTTCGAAATATCAAAGCCGTTCCTAAATTGCATAATGATTTCAACGTTTCGTTGCTCCAATTCCTCTCGAAGCCCGCTTTCTGACCCCCATAACTTACGTTCTGCATTCGGGATATAAATATGGGTCCCTTGAATATATTTCTGAATTTCCCTTACCAGTTTTTCCGGTAAAACTTTATTAGCATTTACATATTTACTCATAATGTCTTAACCATCATCACATTTTGATCGAATAGCTGAAATCCTTCTGCGGATAAAGACAAAAGAGTAATGAAGTTCTGAGAAGAAACCCTAGCCCATGCTGAGTTTACTCCAATCTGCTGCATGGAAGCTAGCGTTGCTTGAATAAGATTACGCACTTCATATTGTGAAACTTCATATTTTGCTCTAAAATGGACCCCGAAAGCGGTTGCGAAATATTGATCATCCTTTTCCCACACTCTGAAGTAGGAGATACCTTTAATTTGCTTATCATTATCATATAAACCCAAGAATACATGCTCTGGCGTTAACTGCGCAAAATTCCCGCGATATTCTTCCGCAAGAAAATATTCCTTATCTTCCTCTAGTATTTCAGATATTACCTGTATATCATCATTTGAAGCCACTTGAATAGAGCTAAGATCTAGATGCTCTGGCGGCACCCATGAATCAAGGTTGCGATGCTCGGCAAATACATGAAAGAATTTATTACAATGATAATTAAAGGACTCCCAGAGTGTGATTTGGTCATTTCGTATTTGTCCGAGCGGCATACTTGTGCCTTGATAAATTCGCTTACCGCCTGCTTGTTTCACTTCATTTTCACACTTTTCAACCAAATGTGCCAACAAATGATCACATTCCTGCTGAATGCCATAGCCATATATAAATCCATTTTTTGTATCCGTTGAAATACCTACGGATACAAATGCAACGATTACTCCGTTTTTCTCTGCAGCAAATCCTTTCAACCGAAGGTCTTTTAAGATATAAGGTGCTCCATTTGTCGATTCAGGGAATAACAGTTCTTTCCAATCATCTTTCCTATAAGAAATATTGTTTTTATCCAACTGTGCTTGTTTATTCGCAAAATGTGTTTGGAAAAACAAGCGCTCAATAAGATCAAAGTCGTCATCGGGTTTTATGGGCCGTATAGAATAATCCGTCGCTGGCATTTTCAAGCCTCCCTTACTTTTATTTATATCATGCCATACAAGAGGATAAGGAAATATGTCAAAGTCAATTATATAAAAATCTCAACATAAACCAGGTTACTAAGAAATGCACTGCTTGTTGTGCTATCCGTTTGTTGAACGGAAATTAAATAAGCGATGGATCGGCTCCATCGCTGTGCTCTCGTATGCATTAGCTCAATAATAACATTTTCACTTTAAGCTAGCATAAAAATTCGGTTGTAGCTCATTTCTTTCCCTAATATAGTCAGATAGCCTCCTAGAACTCCCGCGCCCTACACTCAATCAGAAATCGCCGTAGTATCCAAGTCGGATCCTTTATGACCGGATTCATCGTCGCCTGCATCTCCGCGATAGCGGTGTCAGAGTTAGCGGTTAGGACTATGACGCTTTTCAGTGAAGGGACGACATAGATATACTGCCCGCCGTAACCGGAAGCAAAGGCAAAGTCCAATCCATCAACGCAGCCGACCCACCAAAGGTAGCCGTAAGCGGCATAGTCGGGCCAGCCCGCGGATTGTTTGGCGAAGGACGCGTCGACCCATCCGGCGGGGAGGAGGCGCTGGCCGTTCCAGATGCCGTCCGCCAAATACAGCTGGCCGAAGCGAGCGAGGATACGGGGTGTGAGAAACATATTATTACCGCCCCAGTTTACCCCCTCCGGAGCCTGTTCCCACCAGACCGGGACCGGGATGCCGAGCGGCCAGAATAACTTGCGGCTGGCGTAGTAAGAAAGCGGTACCTGCGCCGCCATCGTCAGAATGCCAGACAGTAGATGCGTGGAACAGGTACAGTAAAAGAAACGTTCGCCCGGCGAGTGGACGAGCGGCTTGTCGAGGATCGCGCTGGTCCAATTCCTACTTTTCCAGATATCTAGCATCTCTTGGCTGTTCTCCTCGACTTGGATGCCGTGTGTCATCGTGAGCAGATTCCTAATAGAAACGCCCTCGATGTTAGCTAGCCACTTCTCAGGCAGATTCGGCGACAGGTCGGAGACGAGCTGATCTACAGACGCAATAAGACCGTCCCGGATGGCGATGCCGACGAGGGCATTCATGACGCTCTTCGTGATGGACTTGATGCTGTAAGCAGCGGCTTGATCGGCCGGCGGTTCGTATCGCTCATAGACAAGCTGCGCATCCTTAACGATCAGGAGGCTGTAGAGACTCGGAAACGTCTCGAGAAGTGTTTCATAAGCTTGATCCAGTCGTCGTGCGTCCAGTTGGGCGGACATCGGTTCCATCATCGTGAATGGGACGTATTCTTCGATTCGGTGCATAGGTATCCACTCCTTCTGGATGAAATGATTTTACTGCCTACAAGTTACCGTATGCCAGCAACTGTCTTCCAATATGTCCATGCTCGTATATATCCACTCGCGTCCGTCCCGTGTTTTAAACAGGTTGCTATTCTAGCGTACAACGCTAACAGAACGTCTTGAGCAAGAAACTCTCGATCACTCTCCGACAACAACCGTGGGTCCAGTCCGCGAAGCGATGACGTCAATGATTCCATGCTCAAGTCGTCCGGCGTCGAGCAGAACGCGAAGAGTGCGTCGTATATTGGCGGACCGATCATCGGCGACGGGTCTATCAGCCCGACCAAGCCCTCGTCGCAGAACAAGAAGTTATGCGCTCCGCAATCGCCGTGTAATAAATATGCTTCAGGTTCGTGTCGATCCCGTTGAGCATCGACCAACCGCAAAACAGCGATGTGATCGTCCTCGGGAAGAATAGTGCCGATTCGGCGACGCGCGTCCCCGACGCGGCGTTCGATGAAGTCCGCCCAATTCAACGTCAAAGGTTCGTCTAACCACCCCCACCCAGGGGCAGGCGAAACCTGCCGATAACTATTCAATACGTTCCTAACTAAATGTCCCATCCACTCCCATTTAGGTATTGAGGTCGCTTCCGTGCCGGGCTTGCCAACGGTGTAGTCGTATACGAAATATCGATATTCGGGATCAATGTACCGAACCTTCGGCATCCATCCCCCAGCAGCATATTCCTGAAGGAAGGCCGTTGCGTTCCTGTTATATACCGGCTCGTCGTACTTTAGTACGAAGCGAGGACGATTGTCCGTCAAAATTGCAAAAACACGACCGTCTGTCTTGCCCGTCATACGCGATGACAAAACACTTGACTTAGGGATGATCCCTTGGTTTCGCAGCAGATCGAGAACTTCTTCCGGCTCAAGATCTTGTTCCTTCAGCGCCGGGTCGTATTCGTGCGCCAAAATGCTCATTATCATTAGTGTTTCATAGCCGGCTTCGGTACGGCATGCGTCGCGCATCGTCCCTTCAACCCGGAAACCCATCGATTCGTATAATCGTCTCGCTCTCATATTCCGTTCCCTTACATCCAGCCAAAGCCGTCTCGCGTTCCGTTCATGAAACGCGAACCATTGAATCGCTTGGATCGTTGCTTTCCCGAAACCTTTCCCTTTATCAGTTACAACGAGGCGAAGCAGTTCGACGGTGCTGCGGGAAGCCGCTGTTCCTAGCAAAATAGCGAACCCGACACGTGAACCCCTTGCGTCTTCAATTATCAAATGCAGCATATCCTCGGAATCTAACGCCTGTTTGTGTCTCTCAAAGCTCCATGGCGCAATATAAGGACGGTTCGCTTCATCAAGCTCGGCCGCGACCACGTAATTCAAGTCCTCTATGCTGCTCGTTCTGCGAATCGTTATTTGTTCGTTATGAAACAAAGTATCTGTCATCTTTCCCAAAATCCTTTCATAAAAAATGCTTGGGTAAATTCTGCCTGTTATTAAATGAAAATATCAAATTCATTCACATAAACCGCGTTACCGGATACCTCCACAACATTGCCGTTATCCGATACGGACACTTGAATCCTACCGTTCCTTCCGATTTCATGACCCTGTTCGATAAGAAGTTCTAATGAAGGAACGTTGTTATCTACGTACCTGGAATAGTAAGCCCCCATGACCCCGGAAGCAGTGCCTGTAACAGGATCCTCAATCGTACCCGAAAACGGAGATGAAAAATGACGCGCGTGCATGTGCGCATTAAAATCGTAAGTTTCCAGACAAAACGGGTGGATGGACGATCGGGGCATTTCCTTCAGCACATCAGGAAAAACCTTATTATTTGGCTGCATTCGTTTGAATGCGGCTAGAGTTTTAATGGGAACCAACAATGTCCATGTACCTGTGCTGCCGTACAACGTGGGAAGTTGCGTTTCAATATCGCTTTCTTCGATGCCCATCGAACGAGCCAAATCGTTAAGAGAACCATTAAACACTTGAAACTGGGGAACAGCCTGTCTCATGGTGATAAAAAGCCCGCCGTTTACAGTGAAACGTACCGGCAAGACTCCTGCTTTTGTTTCAATCGTAAGATCGGTTTTATCACCCAGTCGCCCCATTGTTTGTAGGGCATATAAAGTGGCCATCGTCGCGTGCCCGCATAGATTGATTTCATGTCCTGGCGTAAAAAATCGGATTCTGACATCTGCTTTATCGGATTTTAAAGGGAAAGCCGTTTCATTAAAGCCGACCTTCTCCGCGACTTCCTGCATTTGCTCCTCCGAGAGAGTTTCGCCGTCAAAGACGACCCCCGCTGGATTTCCCATATTCGGAATATTGCTGAATGCATCGTAATGGTAAACTTTTACTTTTTTCACATGTCCACCGCCTGTCCGTTTGTACCTATTATCTTACCAATTCCGGGTGGTGTAGTGATGAAATTTATTGAAGATAATGGCCCGGACGGTGATGTAAATAAAAAAAGCGATGGAACTATTCCATCGCCTCCATCGCCTGTTAATTCAACGACTTACTTCCGAAAATTGCGTTCACCAAGGTAAATCCAGCAACAAATGAAACGATTCCAAAATTATTAATAATTATCATCCAATACGGAATAGGTATGCTAAACGTCGTAGAGGTTGCAGTCATCGTAAAAAAAGAATATACAATGGGACTGTAAAAAGAGAGGATTAGGCACGGAACGCATATACTTAAGAGTAACTGTAAATTAACTTTAAAAAACCATTTTTTAACGAAAAGCAGTGAAAGATATATACCGAACAAAAAGGGTACAGAAGAAGTAAACCATAATTGAGGAGCGAGATTAAAGGTGGTACCAACAATTTCCTTTACTGCTTGTTCATAATGGTGAAATGCTACAACCAATAAAAATAACCCCAATAACCAAATGATTTGGAAGCCAAATCTTAACCAGTTAAAAGACATAATGTCCCCCTTTCGCAACCTCATCCTTCTGCGGCTAACAAATTTAATTAGTTCTTCTTGATTTATCAAAATGAACATCCCCCTCTATAGGGAATATCACGCGCCGACGTAATACTGCGCCTGCGCATTCCACAGTTCAGCGTATTTCCCGCCCCGATCGCTTAATAGTTCGTCGTGGGAGCCGCGTTGAATAAGCCGTCCTTCGTGAAACACGGCGATGTCGTGGCAGAACCGGCAGGACGAGAGCCGGTGGGAGACGAAGATGGCCGTTTTGTCACCGATCAACTCATTAAATCGGGAATAAATCTCAAACTCCGCTATGGGGTCCAAAGCTGACGTCGGCTCGTCAAGTACCACAAAAGGCGCATTTTTGTACAGTGCCCTTGCCAGAGCCACCTTTTGCGCTTCGCCCCCTGAAATTTCAACGCCGTCGTCGGAAAAATCCTTGTGCAAGAAGGTATGAAGCCCTTTGGGCATATTCTTTAACTTTTCGCCGAACCCCGCCATAATAAGGGACTCCTCCGCCATTTTTGCGTCATAGTTCTCGGCGGCGGCAACGTTATGGCCAAGCGACAATGAGTAGAGTTTAAAATCTTGAAACACAACGCTGAAAACACCCATATACGCCGAATAGTCGTACTCCCTTATGTCAATGCCATTTAATGTGATAACACCCTCTGTAGGTTCATAAAGCCGGCATAGGAGTTTAATCATTGTTGTCTTGCCGCTGCCGTTCATCCCTACAACGGCAAGCCGCCGGCCGATATTAAACTTCATGCTAAGGCGCTCAATGGCGTATTTGTCGGCGCCGGGATACTTAAATGACACGTCGCGAAACTCAAACTCCAGTTCGGTTTGCGGGATTCGTCTTTTTCCGCCGCTTATTCGCATGTTGTCCGGCAGGTCAAGATAGTCGAACAAAAGTCCGAGATACTGGTTGTTTGTAATAAAGTTCCCTAGAACCGAGACAAGCTTGGCCAGTGCGCCGACAGCGCCGGTAACCGCGCCGATATACTGAACCACGCTGCCTAAGGGATACATACCATATAGCGCCCGAAGGCCGATAAAGAGATAGACGCAGCCGCCTAGCACAGCATTGATAGCTGCCGCCAACGCGTTGTTCTTTCCGAAATAGTCGAAAATTTTGTACCAGAACTCTGCTCCAACCGATTTTTTGTAGTGTTCCTCGATCGCGGACGCCTGTTTATAAAGGCGAATGTCCTTCGCGGCGTTCTTAGCCTGCATATATTCGTTAAAAAAATGTACATAGGTGTTTGACTTCGGGTTTTCCTCAAACACCTTCTTCTGGATCCTCTCCTCCCTCTTCTTTAGTACATAGGTAAAGGGAAGTATAAGAAGGATGAGAAAGATCAGCAAGCCGGTGGCAAAAGGAGACGTTATAAACGTATGCTCGTATGAAGAGGCGGATGAAAACATGCCGATTACCAGCACGATAGACGCCGCAAGTTCAAAAACGGGCTGCAATAATTCCGGCAAACTGTAATGCAAGCGCATAATGCCAAGTCCGTTACCGTTAGTCTTGGCTTCAATATCCGCCAACGTTTCGTTATTTTTAGCATCTTCCACCTGATCGTAATTAAGCTGCATATACCGGTGACCTAAGAAAAAGTAGAAACGCGCCCACAAAGTACTGTTTAAGGTCGTAATCCGGCGCGACACCGCGGCGTTTACAGCCGAGAGGATAAACGCGAGCCCTACGGCAAGCGCGACGTACAGCGTAATGCGTTCCACATTGCGCGCGCCGGCCAGCTCGTTAATGATCTGGGCAGACAGGAAGAGCACCATTAACGGCTGCACAGCTTTAATAAAGGATGTGACGAAAGTAAGAGGAATATAGGTTGGCGTTAAACGATTTACAATGCCGTATCCGCGACGAAGGTTACGCCAGATGGAGCGATTCTTCATTTTCGGCAACCTCCTTATCCTTATAGTAGTGAGACTGGACCTCAAACATCTCGGCATATTTCCCGCCAAATCTCATTAGCTCATCGTGCGTGCCGCACTCGGCAATGCCGCCGCCGTCGATTAACAAGATCCTGTCGCAAAAACGCGTGCTTGCCAGCCTGTGAGATATGTAAATCGATGTTTTGCCCGCAGTCAGTTCGGCGTAACGCTGATAGATCTCGCTCTCGGCAATAGGGTCAAGCGCAGCCGTAGGCTCATCCAAGATGATGACCGGCGCGTCTTTATACAGTGCGCGCGCCAGCGCCAGCTTCTGCTTCTCACCGCCTGAAAGCTCGATTGCGTCGTCGTGCACACGCCTTACAAGAAGAGTCGATTCACCCTTCTCAAGTCCGCTTACCTTATCCATAAGTCCGGATAAGTATAGGCATTTCTTTACCTTCTCGTAGTCTGTCTTATCAGGAGACTGTTGCGAAACGTTTCCGGCAATATCGCAGCAGAAGAGATGAATATCCTGAAACACCGTGGAAAACAGTGTGAAATAATCATCCCTGTTATAGCGCGTAATGTCGACGCCGCTGAGCGTAATTTCGCCGCTTGTGGGCTTATAAAGCCCGCATAAGAGCTTAATAAACGTCGTCTTGCCCGCTCCGTTCGCCCCGACAATGGCGATGCGCTCTCCCGGCTTTATTTCAAGATCTATGCCGCTAAGGGTCGGCTCCTTCGCCTCCGGATATGTATATCCGACGTTTTTTAGTGTGATTGCAGGGGGGAGCATGTCGCCGGACGGCAGCTTATGGCCGGCGCCGGTGTTTGAAATATCGGGTACGTCAAGATAAGCGCGTATGTCCGACAACTCGCTTAAGGCTCGCATAAGCTCGCTGGAATGTGTCAAAATGCCCGACAACCAACCCGCAAACGCTCCAATGGCGGCAAACACGAGCACGAAATTGCCCAACGTCATTTCGCCGTTTAGCAGCAGGTAAATCAGAAACGCGTACGCCGCGCCGTCGCGCAATAGGCTGAGCGCGGCATCCGAAAGCTGCGCCTTCATATCACCCGTCGCTACCTTTTTCTCTTTTTCGGTACAGGTAGCGAGTACATTTTGAAAAATGCCGCTGATCAGGCTGCTAAGGCCATAAAGGCGCACGTCTTTACCACCGGACGGCTCTTTCGATACCTTCTGGATATACCACAGCTTGCCCTGAAGCTTTGACCGCTCCTCGCGCGTGTCCCTCTCGATCTTGCGCGCGCGGGAGAGCGCCAGCCAGTTGATTCCAGCCGACAGTGCAAGAAAGAGAATAATAAGGGGGTGTACCGCAACAATAACCGTACCATATGTAAGAAAACCCAATACGTTCATTGATAGCTGCGACATGGTGCGCGGTACGTTGGAGGAAGGAGAGTGATTACTTTGCATGGCTCGCCACGCCTTTTCCCCCAGCTTGGCGTATCCGGGGCTCTCCAGCACCTCGAAGTCCATGACCAAATGCTTATGCATGGTGATTTGAAGGTGTTTCAATATGCTGATGGTGCCCACTGATTCGTTGGTGATGAGATCGGCGTAGCTTTTCGCGCAGCTCAGCACGGCGAGTAGAAGAGCCATAACGCCCACCGACAGTATAAATTCGCCTGGCGTGACGCCTGCCGTAATATTGTCGATGACAATTTTGGGCATAAGTATACTGACAAAGGGCAGACCGACACCGACAAGCACCGAGATGACACAACAAATCAGCGTTAGCGGCCTTGCCCGCCAATGAAGCCGCATGGAGTAAACGATGTTTGACCACGCGGAGTACGCCGCTTTCTCTTTTGCCACAATAAAACCTCCTTATTTGATTAATGAAGCATCGGCTAAAGTCGATATTGCTGCAGGATATCGCCTTAGCGCATTGTCGAGAACAGCATAGCACTTCCGCGAATTTCGTCCTATCAAGCATTAGTTGAATTTGCAGGCTTTTGGGTCATTCAACTGCCGGTAGAATCAATGTACACACCATAATGTAAATAAGCGATGGATCGGTTCCATCGCTCTGCTCTCGTTCTCAATCATCATATACAAAATCTAAGTCATTATTGTCGGACAGTTTAATTACTTTATTCTTATACAACTCCAACCTTGCTTCAAAATCTCCTCTATTTTTTTCATACTCCCGTGTCCATTGATACATCATTTTTAACATTGCAATATCAGGTTTATAATGACATTTTTCAATACCAAGATTTTGCTTGAGGAACCGAGTTGAAATTCTTACCTTCCTCTTCCAAAGCGGAGTATCGAGAAATATGATTGTATCAGCCATGTCAAATAAGCAACGATAAGATTCACGGTCGGTTCCTTCAAATATCCAAGAACCATGCTTATCAATTTCCATAATAACCTCAACCTGCTCTACTGCTGTCCGCTTGGATCTCCCCGACTCTGTACGATGATAGACGACAGTATCCAACTCATACCAAGGAACGTTGATTTTATTTGATAACCGCTTGGCAAATGTCGTCTTGCCACTCGCTACTATTCCAGTGATAAGAACCTTTTTCATATTCCTCCGCTGTACATGTCCCGCTAATTGAATACCATCACTTTTTCCCTATGGGTAAGCTCCATGAGGTTATGTTCGTTTTGTTGGAAAAGGATTCTGATACCTAGTTTCAATCCCACACCAATTTCCCCTTCCTCATTTTTGCTATGTATATGATTTGCCCTGTGTGGCTAGGTAGATGTCTGAATTGATGTAAGAGCATTTCCAGAATAGTGGATTGATTATTCAAGGCAGCGGAGTTAAACGTCGGGTAATTTAGATAAGGTTGTTCCAGAAGTCTTTCTGGGTTCGCTTTCATCATTTCAAGAACTCGAATGATGCAATCATATGATTTATTTGATATCTCCAACGCTTGCTCTTTTGACATTCGGAGACCGCGTTTGAATTCGTTGCTTCTATCCTCGATGTAAGTAGCGCCAAAGTATGCGGTTTCAAACCACTGATGAACAGCGCCCGAAATGTGTGCTATTAAATTAGCTATGCTGTTACTCTCAGGTGTCGGTGACCATATGATATCCTCTTCCGATAACTGTTCAATTACCTTGCGCGTCCACTTCTGATCTGCTTTATATTTGATCAATAGATGGTCAATCACAATATTTGAACTGTCCAATAATTTACACCTCCCATATTTTGCTACAATCGTATCAAACGTTTGTTCGCATGTAAAGGGGGGCAAAGCGTTGGATCGGGAACGGATATTACACTCATTCCCAAAGTCTGCTTATGCCTCTGATAAGAAGGGCAGCCTGGTCGACCGTCTGTTTCACGATTTCCGCAGCTGCGTGGTCTTTGGCTAACCTAAGGCCTTGGCCGGCCCAAAGTGACATATACTCCGGATTATTCATTTTAGAGGCTGCTTGGCGAATATCCCTCGTCAACGCGTTTTGAATCGGGTAGGCGGGAATATCCCCCTCATAGAAGCGCATATCCTTCATGAATTCCGTAAGAATGCCACGCGCAGCTTTTCCTGAATAGAAATTTGTAACCTCGGTTGAATCTTCGTTTGACGAAATTATTTTCTGCTTATGTACTGCATGGGCTCCGCTTTCAATGCTTGCTAAAAAAGCAGTACCCATCTGCACTGCGGAAGCCCCTAATGCGAGGCTTGCAACAAGCCCACGCCCATCCATGATGCCACCCGATGCGATTACGGGAACCGACACATGATCCACAATTTGCGGAACAAGAGCCATAGTACCAATCAGTGCGTCTGCGGTGCTTGTTAAGAACGAGCCTCGGTGTCCTCCTGCCTCACTTCCTTGGGCAACAACCGCGTCTACTCCAGCGGCTTCTAAAGCTATGGCTTCATCGACTGTCGTTGCTGTACCAACGACGAAAATCCCTTTCTGTTTTATGGCTTGAACAATATCCTGCGACGGTATGCCAAAGGTGAAACTAAGGACGGAGACATTTTCTTCAAGCAAGACCTGTACTTGTTCTTCGAACGACTCCACAAGCTTCGGGTTCGATGTATTTGGAGCAATACCTATCTCCGCACGATATTTGTTAAGGTAATTATTCATTGCGGCAATGGTATCTTGGGGGGGATCCGGTTGTTCGGGTATGAACAGGTTTACACCAAAGGGCCGATCTGTTCTTTGCTTTATCTCCCTGATGGCAATTCCGATTTGCTCAGGCGATAAATAACCTGCTCCGAGGTTTCCGAGCCCTCCGGCGTTTGAAACTGATGCAACTAAATCCGGCGTCGTCGGGCCGCCTGCCATTGGCGCTTGAAGGATAGGGTATTCAATCTTGAGCTTTCGTGTTAGTTCTGTCTTCATTATTTCAAACTCCTTCTTGGCTTCATCTGACGCTACACTAGCGTAACAGTTTACTTTGTTGAATTTCATATTCTTCGACATAATTACGATACTTATTGCCGTTGTAGTAATCTATAATGTCTTGGTTAATTTCTGGGTAGAGTTGAATCGTGTTTAATTCCGAAATCGGTATCCATTTTACAGCTGTTTGATTAGGGTCTGGCTTTTCGGGGAGTTTAGGGGTTCATCCTGCTTTCAATTCGCATTCAAATGTAATGCCAACGGAGTGCGTACTACCATAAATGTAGTTGTTTTTAGTTGGTTGATATTCATAAACAAATGCAACGGAACCGACTTTTATGTCGGCACATGCCTCTTCTTTGGCTTCCCGCATTACAGCTTCAACGAAGGTTTCACCCGCTTCAAGGCCACCTGCCGGAAAATTGTAATGTACGCCGTCGTCGTTATCGTTTTTATACTCGATGAGCAAGATGGCTCCATCCTGAATGATCAGGGCGCAAGCACGAAGGCGTATCTTCTCCACCCAATCACGTCCTTTTGGTTTTGGTTACGACCATAGAAAATTGTATCAAACCCACAGCAGACTCGTGTCACGGGTTGGGAATGTATTCACCTTCCTTCTTGATCCATGAATAAACATCGTTAAAAACTCTTTCTGTATCCCCATTCATCTGATATTGTTTATTGTCACTAATTATTATTCCAGATTCATTGATATCAAAGGAATAATTAGTTAGAGCGCCTTCCTTGTTTCGATAAAAGATAAACATCATAATTTTTCTGCCGGTGCTCCCTTTATATGTTCTGAGCTGCCGATGATACGATACTGTATCTAGTAAGTTGATCAACTCACTGATATTTGTCTTTTCATTAAATTGATTAAATTGTATTGAATAATGTTGCGTTTCGCCTTGAGAGATTATATGAAAAGCTATCTTTTCAACCTTAGTTGTATCTTTCATCACACTTTGAATCTTTATTGGATACGCAAAGTACCAAATTAATCCTAAAACAATGAATGCAACCATGATAGATATTAAAAGGCGCATTTTTTTCACAAAAGCATCCTCCCCTTCACCGCGAGTTAACGTTACCATAATCCCCTAAGTGACTTGTACAGTTTAAAAGATCGCATTCCCATTCATCGCATACCAGGAAGCCTGCCCGCGAAACGAACCTGCATATAAGCCATCCAGCTGCATAAGCTCATCGTGGGTGCCATCCTCCGCAATCGTCCCGTTATGCAGAACGAGAATGCGGTCGGAATAACGTGCCCACCCCAGCCTATGAGATACGAACACCGCCAACTTCCCCTGGACCAGCCTTTTGCAACTGTTATAAAGTTCCATCTCACCGCTAGGATCGATGGCCGAGGTTGGCTCGTCAAAGGCGACCACATCACTATTGCGCAGCAAGGCCCTTGCTATTGCAAGCCGCTGCCACTGTCCTCCCGAAAGCTCACGCCCGTCTTCCCACACAGATGTCAGCATCAGGTTTAGACCTTCGTCGCTCTCTCCTAAAGAATGAAGTCCGCACGCATCTAATGCAGCTTGAATGCTTTTGTCATCTTTAGCATGAATGGATTGGCCGGCTGTGACATATTCCCGTATAGTTAGAGGATAGTGTCCGCAATCTTGAAATACCGCACTTACGCTTTTCCATAATAAAATTTTGTCCAAATATCGGATATCATGACCATTGAGGGTGATTCGTCCTTCACTCGGCTCGAACAGTCCCAGCATCAATTTGATAAAAGTTGACTTTCCAGCGCCGTTATCGCCAACAAGCGCAACCGTTTGACCCGCATAAAGCGTAATATTTAGTCCGTGCAACACCGACTCTTCTACACCCGGATAACGAAAGGAGACGTTTTCAAATCGAATCGTATTTATCGGCTTCTTGAGGACCTCCAATTGATGTGACGACACTTTAACAGGTTCGATCAAAAACTCAGCCAGATCGGATGCTTTCACGCCCTGCACATAAAGTTTGCTTAACGACCATGACATCTGCAAGGGGACGCCTTGTGCTTGAAATATGGTTTGAAACACGATTGCAACCGTACCTACCGTAACCGCTCCAACATCAAGCCGATACATCATGATAGCTAGAGACGTAAACATGGTCGCCATGAACCAGGTGGCGAACCAAGCCGACATCTTCCCCTCTTGTCTTCTGTAATTGTTTCGCGTGATCTCATACGCGCTCGCCTTGCCGTACCATAATTGCCTAAAATAACTTGTAGCGCGAAACACCTTCAGTTCTTTCAATACTTTCGGCTCCGATAGCGACTGTTTCAAATAATCGGCCATTCGGCCGTCTGTCGTCAGCGCTCGTGCGCTCTGTTTAACGGCAATTTCAAGGCGAAGCCTCTGGATGAGAACGATCATGCTGACGGCTAATAGTAATATAGATAACGTAGGATGACCGGCAGATACTACAACAAGCATCCCTGCGAATGTGCAAATTAGACGTATCGTATCCGCTAAGTTTTTCAAAATGCCGGTCAACTCCTCTCCCGCTGCCGCCTGTGCCCTGCTTAGACGGTCATAGTACTCGGAATTTTCCAACTGCTCTAAAGAGGAGTGGATACTACGATTTTGAATCTCCGTTAACATGTGTAGTGAAGCCCGATTTGCCATCAATGTGTCGCTCATTTTTCTTGTAAATCCGAGCAGAGCCGCTCCTATGGACGCGCCTACAAGCAGAAGCAGCGACGGCCAAACTTCCCGGAACACAGTATCCCATTCCTTTCCTGCATAGCGGATCGCTATGTCGATCAGCTGCCGTTCCGCCGTTGCCAGAGGCACAATAACCAAACCCGATAATAGCGGAACCATTGACCATAGCAAAATCAAAAAAGGGTGCTTCATCGCAATCAGCTTCAGAAGCTTTACTATTCCAAAAGCCCGCTGTTTGTATTGATCCAAACCGTATCCTCCCTATACCTTGATCATCATGCATACCATGCAGACTGAAGATGATATAACCGCGCATATTCGCCTTGCCGCTCCATCAATTGCTCATGAGTCCCTTGTTCAACTAGATTGCCTTCCTTCAAAACGATGATGCGATCGGCTAGCCTCGCGGCTCCTAATCTATGAGTTACAAGAATCGCCGTTTGTCCGGCAGCCGCTTGTAGAAAATCGGAAAACGACTGTTTCTCCGCTTTGGGATCGAGTGAAGCGGTCGGTTCATCAAAGACGAGGAAGCTTTCGCCTCGCATAAACGCTCTTGCCACTGCAACCTTTTGCCACTGCCCGCCCGATAAATCAGAGCGTCCGAATTCCGTTCCCACGATTTCATCAATCCGTGTGGTCAGCCCGCCGATCCCCGCTTTCTCGAGAGAGTTGCAAATCATAGAGTCTTCTTCGATGTTATTCATATCACCGACAGCTACATTTTCCCGTAAACTCAATTGATAACGGGTAAAATCTTGAAAGACGACCGATGCTCGATAAGCAGAATCTCCGGCATTGACAGCACCTTGTTCCGTCATCCAACGGACCGTCCCTTCATCTGGGTTATACAGTCCTAGCAGAAGCTTTACTAAAGTTGATTTACCGGAACCATTTTCGCCTACGATTGCTACTTTTGATCCAGGCTCAATCTCGAAGCTGATCTGCTGCAACGTCGGTCGGCGATAGGGCGTTTTATCATATCGGAATACCAACCGTTCAACCTTCAACCCAATTTTTCCGGCATATCCAGTTTCATCGGCAAACCGGTCGTCTTCGAGCTCACGGTATGAAATAAAGTCATGCCCGCGGATCACCATTTGCGTCAGGGTTCCTACCTGTTTCACGGCATTCGGAATCGCTCCGGCCAATATGGTTATACACTGAAACAACATGACGTAATCACCGGCGGAACGTGAATTGCTCGTACTTGTCAGCATGATGATAAGGATCGCAACCCCGCTTATCAACGCAAGCGACATTTCCGGAACGAGCTTGCTCCTCTCGCTTTTGACCAGTGCTTGTTCGTTCCGCTTGCTTGCATCCTGAAAATATCCGATCCAGCGCTGCTGCAGTATAGATCCAAGGCCGAAAATCCGCATTTCTTTTGCAGGGCTTTTGGAAATAAGCAGATTGTGGATATGATCAGCCAACCTGAACGTTGAAGTTTGATTTATTTTAAAATGCTCCAAACGGGCATCTATTGAGGAAAATAACCAGCCTTGGAAGCTGCCGAAGGAAATTAAAAAAATAGCTAATGGCCAGTACCCCATCCAACAGATGACACCAAATAAAAATACAGTTTGCAAACTATTCAGTAGAAGACTCATACCTTCTAGATATACAGAATCAGGGGAGTACATCAATGCGCGATTTCGCAAGTCTTTCACCGCAGGCAATTCCGTCAGACGAAAAGGCAACCGCGCCGTCTTCTCGACTACAGCACGTTCTTTTTGGAGAGTGCCGATTTCGTAGATCCGCGTATGCATGAGCAATGATGAGGAACCGATAAAAGCCGAGGCTGTCATAAGGATGGCAAGAAAAGCACACAAGACGATCAAAGTTAATACTGAACCCGGTCGGCCCCATAGTTGAATGCTGTCAATCACAAGTTTAATTAAGATCAGTCTAAGCGGCAGCAGCAACATGTTGAGTGTGTCGAGCACCGCTTTTCGCTTCATCGGCCTCTGATCATCGCTGCCAATCATTTGTACCGAATACATAAAAATGCGATACATCTCGGTTATGATGAAAATCCCCCCATCGATTCGATATTGAAAAATGTATCCTAATATAGAAAAAAAGTGTAGACTGTTATTTCACCGGTATGTATAATAATATTATCGAAGGCAAGGATACCCGTGCTTTATTTGAATTCACCCAAAAACCGTAATACCATCTTCAGTATTTACTAAGACACCTTTAGGGTGTCTTTTATGTTTATACAACCCACACCAAACAGAAAAAGCAGGTTGCCGAAGCGACCTGCATGTGCGCGTTAGTGCAATCGCTTAACGAAACGGGACGGCGTCCTGTCCCATCAGCGGTGAACGCTCCAACAATTTCTTGATGATCCAGCCGTCGTCACGAGTGCCTTTCTTCAGGTGCCTACATGCCCCCTCAATAAGTCCCGCCCACCACATTGGCGCGAGCAGTTCCCACTCCACCGGCTCAAGAGGCGAAACTTCATCATAACCATAAATCACTTCGTCGTACTTTCCCCGCCACGAGAGCGCAAATTCGCCGACTCTATGATCCCAATGAGCAAGCTCAAAGTCGAGTATACCGGAGAGCTTCCCATCTTGGAATCGTAAGTTCCAAGGTGTAAAATCACCATGGATCACGATACCTGGCCGGGAATGCAACTGCAGTCCCTCCACCCGTTTGCGAGCACGTTCGAGGTGCCACCGCAAAATGCGTATTTCTTCCGGTCTATTCTTTTCATTTTCTGACAGCAATATATCTAACTCGTCGTCGAATAGGATCTCCTCACATCGCCGCCAATCCTTACGCTGTCCAATTCCGCTGAGTCTCTTAAGATCATTGTGGAATTGCGCTATAAGGCGTCCCCTGGCTCGCTGCTCGGCTGCCGGATTCTCGACAGAGGGCGGTTCACCTTGAAGATAAGGGAACAACCCCCAGAATTGCTCCCCCGACTCAATCGGCCCTTCAATGACGGATGCAACAGGCCATCCAAGTTCGGCAATGCTCTTGAGCAGATTTGCCTCATACTCGATATCATCGATGTGAGTTGCTTTATGCCAGAGGCGTAGTACAAGGCGTTCGTTATTACAGTTCACAAGCCAATGTTGGTTGAGTCTCCCTCCCAGCGGAGCGACTACATTGATATTAAGCTTTTCTAAGAGTTCACCACTTGGCAGCATCGAGTCTGCACTATTGCTCACCATTCAACCTCCCTTCTCTCAGTTTGCGAAAAAATGTATGTATCTTTTACACGATACCAATACTGATATATTTCTGAATATCCTAATTTTTCATACAGCCTAATGGCGGGGAGGTTGTTTGCTACAACCGCCAAATAGCTCGATCGAGCACCGTTATCCTTTCCCCATTGCAAAAGATGCCGTATCATCTGTTCTCCGAATCCTTGGTTCCTGAATGATTGATCCGTGATAATATCATACAACCCTATATAATCTCGTTCGATCACCGCAAAACCACAAGCGATCACCTGTTTATTGTGATACAGAGAAATGAACCCTTTTTTCGTCCTGATGTTGGAAAGCATTCGTTCGATTGTAGCCATATGATTACCTTTAAGGCCACTCAATCTACAGAACATCTGGATCCATTCCGCGTCGATTCGATCATCAATCTTTACATTTTGGAACTCGGGGGCTTGGATTTGATCTAATCTCCGTGTCTGGACACTGGTAAGGTCTATCTGATCATAGCCTTCTTCCTCTAAGACTTTATCAAGGTTATAAGGATGAATGAATGGCGTAATCTTAAAGGTGGTCCGCAATTGGTTAGCCGTGTAGATTTTCTCGCATTCTTGGATTTTGTGACGCAGGTCTAGTGATGAGCCGTAGATCGGACTGATCGAATTAGCCCGCTTCGTATATCCGTCCGCAAAACGTAATAACCAACCGTCGTACATTAAAGTTGATAAAGACTGCCAGTGATTTAATGATAATTCTTCAACCAACTTTTTTTCCATAAATGCCCTCCAGCGAATTGTATATTAATACAATTTAATGCATTAATATACATTATGCAAGAGATATTCGCTGACTGGCCCCACCTACAGCGTCCTAACCCCCCTTTGAGTAGCTGTGCGTAGTAAAATCAATCGCTCAAAAAAACCGGGCAAGATTCCTCTCGGATGAGGATCTTACCCGGTTATTTCGCGAACATTTGTTCTATTAAAAGTAGCCATTACCTATTTAACATCATAGCAAACAGTAAAACATAAGTCTATTTCTTTTTTGAAAAACATGCCAATATATGTATCAGGCTTTGAAATATTTAGGAGGTACTGTTATGAGCACTCAAAATGCCTTTAGTGAAGAAGATGCCCGATTGAATGAAACTTTGATGGAAATTGAACGACAACGTTCCCAACTAAAACCACGTTATTTTGGCGACGATTTTACCGAGCAAGTATTGGACGCTAAGCAAGCACAAACATTGGATCGCCTGGAGCAGCTTTATTCAGAACCTTACTTTGGCCGCCTTGACTTTCAGGAGGAGGGCGTACCTCAAACGATGAAGCTTTATATCGGTAAGCGAGGCATGGAGTGTGGAGATACCGGTCATCCGTATATCATTGATTGGAGAACTCCTATAGCAAGCTTATTTTATTCATTTACCGGTGGGGACACTGCTGTGTCTTACGAGGCGCCCGATGGGGTAATTAAAGGAGAAATACACCGTAAGCGCAATGTATCTATTCGCGAACATACTTTACTCCGTGTGGTGGATAGCTATGTACGTGGGGGCGAAAACAACATTGGCCTTGGCGATGAGTTCCTCTTGTATCGTCTTGGAGAAAAAAAGGATAACCGTCTGCGGGATATTGTCTCTACGATTCAGGCTGAGCAAGATCGAATCATACGGGCCCCACGAAATCTAGCCTTGATTATTCAAGGAACGGCCGGATCCGGAAAAACTACTGTTGCTTTGCACCGGCTTGCATTTTTAATGTATCAATATCAGGATAAAATGCGGGCGGAAAGAATGATCATTTTTGCTCCAAATACGATGTTTCTCGACTATATCTCCGGTGTGCTCCCTGAACTGGGGGTGGGCAATGTCAAACAAACTACATTTACGGAATGGGCACTAGACCTGCTGAGCGGTATAGACGGGCAAGTAAATCTTTCCAACGACAAATCTGAAGGAATCCTATGGTTTTCGCTGGAAGATCAGGAACCAACGACTATGGATCAAGCACCGGGAAGACTTAAAGGGTCTACTGCCTTCATGAACGAGATAAACGCCAAGCTTCGAAGTTTTGAAGAAAATTATATTAAAGACATAGATTTTATCCCATGGGAAGATTGCATATTGCCGGCACAAACTATTCGCCGTTGGTTTTACGAGGAATATCGCCATTATCCTATAGCCGCCCGCAGAGAACGATTAATCGGTCGAATAAATCGATGGTTAGAAATGCAGCTTAAAGAAGTAGCTGACAGTAAGAAGCGTAAAGTGATAAGTAAATCAGCAAAACATTGTTTGCGATCCTATATTAAGCACATTCCGGAAGTTAATGTATTCTCCTTTTACAGAAGCTTATTTCCCAAAGACTCGTATCTCGAGAAAAAATATGTCCAGCAGGAAGATCTCGCTCCGCTTATTTGGATTCACTTCACATTCAATGGATTGCCAAAACAATTGTTTGACCATGTGGTGGTTGACGAAGCACAGGATGCCTCTCCTTTCCAGATCGCACTGCTAAAAAAATGCATGCTTGAGCCCTCGTTTACGATACTGGGGGATTTGGCGCAAGGAATCCATGATTACCGTGGAATTCGTCGCTGGGAGGAGATAATGGAATTGTTTCATGTCGAACAAATCTCGTATCACGAACTAATACAAAGCTATCGGTCGACGCTGGAAATTATCGAATTTGCAAATCACATTTTACCCTTTACTGATTCGGCGGTTCCGTCAGCGCAACCCGTGTTTCGCAGCGGTGAACCTGTATCGTTCATTCCGATCACTTCGGAAAATGAGCGATTATCAACGTTGAAATCCATTATTCACGAATATCAAAGTGAAGGTATGCAAACCATCGCAATAATTGGACGTACATTCGAGGACTGCTTAAAAATACACACAGATTTATCGGATATGGGTTTCTCAGCATTTTTGATTTCGGAAGGGCAGCGAAAGTATCAAGGAGGCATTTCAATTGTTCCGGTATACTTGTCCAAGGGGCTAGAATTTGATGCAGCATTAATTATAGATGTCGATAAAAGACGATATACTTCTTCACCTAAGGACGCGAAATTATTATATGTCGGCTGTACCCGAGCGCTGCATAGATTAACACTGCTTTATCATGGAGAACCATCACCGTTGATACAATGATCAACTTGTCGTCCGACAACATGTCGGACGACATTTTTACTTTCATCTCATTTACATTTACCGAGCATTTACCTCCAGCACATTGCCGGTTTCATCTTCTATCACGCGAATATAATTATCGTCGATTAACTGAATTTTCCCATCCGGCCGCATGTTTTCATGCTGCTCGGTTAACCCGTGAGCGACTGCTTTGCGAATCAAGCCTTGATTCTTGAACACCAATGTATGCAGGTCGTAATCGCCGGTCATTCGATCAGCATAAACAACGGTTACTATCAGTAAATTTTTAGGGGTCCACTTGAAGTTTAATGTGAGATTATGAGTATTCACATTCATATCCTTCAGTCCCAACGGTATCGAATCCTTATGCCCCGTATAGACATTGGTAATCTCAAGATCCCCTTCGCCTGCGCGAATCATATAGCTGTGTCCCATCATACTTCCATAAAATGTATCGTTATAATTTTTCAGTCCCGTAACGGTCACTTTTCCTGTCTCCTTGTTCCATTCGGCCACTTCACCGTCCAAGACGGCTGCGAGGAATCGGATCGGAACATAGAGATGACTAATATACCACACAGGTTCCCTTCCCATATCTACCTTTTGACCGTCCACTTCGGCGAACCTGCTTCCCATGTGAACGACAATGCGCTTCTTATTCCCGCTTAAGAACGCCGTGTCTTCACCTTCCATACCCCAACGCAAGCTTGCCGCACTTCCGAGCGTGAAAAAACTTCCGTAAGTTACTCCGTCCTTAAGAAGCGTATCCACATGGCTTTTACGTCCATCCTCCCATACCGTTTCCAGCACGACATACTTGGAAGCCGCATTTGCCATATGCGCTCCCGCTGACAAGAGCATCGGCATAATAAGAATAATAACGGCGGCAATTTTCCATTTGTTGATCTTCAAATTTCGTAACACTCCTTAAAATTACTCAGAAGTCTTTGCATATCCTTAGACGCAATTACAGTTGTTTGGTTGCATCGATACGATATATGCCGTTGTTTCCAGGGTGATTTTGAATCCATTAACCTCGAAGATGCTTGCACCATACAAACATATTTCCGAGTGTTTGAAAGCCGACCCTCGTATAAACTCGCATTGCGTCATCCGGTTCGGGATCAAGCGTCCACATTCCTCCGTGATTGATGTATAGCTTGCTGACGCCGGCTTCCTTCAAGCGGCGCATGCACTCGTACAACAGGTTCGTCGCCAATCCCCGCCTTCGATGTGTGGGAGCCGTTCCGAACGGCTCGATAATGGCAATATTGTTCTCGCTGTCGAGCCAAATATTTGCAAAGCCGACGACTTGATTCGTCTCGTCCGCAATGACCAAGTCCAAATCCTGACGGTACGTCGGGCAGGACATCAAACGGCGATAAATCGCCATATCCGGCGCAGTCAACCCGGCTGAACCGGTCATGATAACGACCTTTTGCTCTAAATCGCCGGTCTCAATGGGTCGAACCTTGAACCCTTCAGGAAAGGCAGGCTCTTGGTTCGCCGTTTTCAAATCGATTACCCCGGAATACATGTACCACGTATGCTGCTCGTATCCTCTGGCCTTCAAAGTCTCTACTCGGGGCTGGTCTTCCACATAACCCCAAATATAAACTTCTTGTCCGCTCCGATCTTCGAGCGACGGACCGCAATACTGTTTTTCCGCCCAGGCGAATATTTCATCTTCCAGATGAACGTATTGAGGCCCGGTAAAGCAATAAACAATTCGATAATGCCCTGGCCAAATGGCGCCGATGATCGTCCCGTCCTCGATTTCGCAAATCGTCAGATTTTGCAGGAACGTTTCGCCGCCGAAGGCGCGGTTGTAGTCGAAATCCCCCAGACTTGGGTAAAACCGGCGGTTCGGGTCGATAAATTTTTGGGTGATCACCTTGCGGAGCGCTATGTAATAGCTCTCATCCCTGTATGGCCGAAACTGTACCGTCATATGTTCTCACTCTCCGCCTCTGACAGCTATAAAGAACGGCTGTTCAACGTTCAGAATAATCCATTATTTAGGAACACTTCAAGTGAAAAAACGATTATAGTTATGTCTCCCGCCTGAGGGCTGCTCGCTCTAACGGACGGGTATGCAGTTATTCGGCGTTTTGGATGAAGTTTTCAGTTTTAACGGACACCATTGCAGTTATTGCTTCGAAAAAGCGGGGATCAGCGCCAAAAATCGGGGTTTAGTGTCTGTGGTGTCCGTCCCTCGTATTTAAGGGGAATGCTCACGAATACTCTCTCATTCGCAGGATTTCGATGTCTTGGTAGGGGAGAACATTGTAAGTGAATGCAGGGGTAGACGCCGCTGAGNAGGAATCAGCGCCAAAAATCGGGGTTTAGCGTCTATGGTGTCCTTTAGCTGTTTTGAAGTGGGCAAATTGGCGGTATAGCGTCTGTGGTGTCCGTTAGCCGTGTGGGGGTGGGTCCATCGTGTCCGTATTTTCAAGTTTCCTTGTTCTTAATGTAGCATTGTAGCATTTATCTGCCTCAAAAGGGGATGTCCCCGCTCGAAACTAAAAAAAGACGCACCGTAAAGGGCGTCTCATCTCACTATAGAACTAATGTTCGTTTGGTGAAGCACTCAAAGCAAAGCCATTGTATATTCGACCTTCATATTATTAGTATAAAACAGACGTAAAAATAAGTCTATATTTTTTCCGCAGCATGCTCTATATTTTGTTTACCCGGCCGGGGAAACAAATACCGCGCATGTACGAGGAGGCAGTCGTGCAAATCCGTTTATGGAATACCAATTTGAAGGTCCGGTTGTTCGGCGAAGCGCTGTTCAACATGCTGTTTTGGATGTACTTCCCGTTTATTACCGTCTATTTCGGCGAAGCGTTAGGCAATCACATCGCAGGCTTGCTGATGACGGTCCCGCCGATTTTCAGCATGCTCGGGAGCCTGCTCGGCGGCGCTTTGGCGGACCGGTTGGGACGGCGCCCCGTCATGCTGCTGGGCGCGTCGCTTCAAACGCTGATGTTTGCTATGTTTGCGATGTCGCCGTCCCACTGGATCGACTACTTCGCCTTTATCGGCATCGGGCTGGGGGGAGCCGTATACAGGCCCGCAAGCTCGGCTATGGTTGCCGACCTCGTTCCCGCGCATAGCCGCCGCCAAGTGTTCGCAACGTTTATGACGGCCAACAACATCGGCGCGGTGCTCGGTCCCGCCCTGGGCGCCATATTGTTCTTCCACTATCGTCAAGAGCTGCTGTGGACGTGCGCAGCCGTGCTGCTGCTCTATTTTACCGCCATTTATTTCATCGTTCACGAAACGCTGCCGCAATCGGCCAAGAAGGCGGAAGCTTCCGCATCGATCGCTCATGTGTTTAAGGAACAGTGGCAGGGTTACGGCGTCATTTTTCGCGATAAAGTGTTTCTGGTTTATATACTGGCAGGCATCTGCGCCTTGGTGTCGATTATGCAGCTGGATCTGTATTTGCCGGTATACGTGATCAATCATGTCCCTCCTCAGCCTCTGTTCGCGTGGAGCGGGCGTCCCGTTATGTCGCTCTCCAGCACGGAGGTGTTCGGATGGCTGCTCGGCTTAAACGGTTTGATGTTTGTCCTGCTGATCCTTCCGGTAACGAAATGGTTCGGTCATTGGAAAGAGCGCAATTTATTCATGCTCTCCTCGCTGTTGTCCGGTGTCGGCACATTCCTGATCGGATTGAACTCGAATATTTGGTACCTGTTTCTCATCACGGTCGTCTTTACCTTCGGCGAAATTTTACGTTCTCCGGTCATGCAAAGCTTCATCAGCCGCTATGCCCCGGAGCATGCGCGCGGACAATATATGGGGGCCGACAGCCTGCAGTACACGATCGGGAAGTTTTTGGCCCCGATGACGGTGTTCCTGTCCGGCTGGGTGCCGCCTATGGGAGTACTCACCGTCATATTGGCGTTCGCGTGCGTCAGTGCCGTACTATATTTCCAATTGTTTCGGATGTATGCGGAGCAGCCGGAAGCGGCTAACGTACAAAAAAGCGAGGCCCTTATTTAAAATAAGGGCCTGGCTGCTCTTTCGTAGACGGCCGGAGGTCTTTGAGCGCGGGCCATCCGTCGTTCCACTCCAGCGGATCGATCATAAGCGGTCTGCGGGTCGCCCCGTTGCCGAGCTTCGGATAACTGACATCCACCGCATGATAGACGAGCCAGTCCGTTCCGTTGTCGTCCCGAACGATCGAATTATGCCCCGGTCCGACGAACTCCTTCTCTTCGCCCGTCATAAACATGCCGACGACAACAGGCTTGCCTTGCGAATACACAATGTCATCGCCTTGCTGATCCGTATAAGGGCCTTTAATATTGTCCGAACGGGCGACCGCAACCCTATAAGTGCTGTTTTCTCCCTCGCAGCAGGACCCTAGTGACCCGAAGAAGTAGTAATAGCCATCCCTCTTAATAATGTACGGCGCCTCGTAATCGGAACCGGCAATGCGAAACTTTTCGCCGGTTATACTTAGCCCGTCCTTCGCAAGTTCAATCCCGTAAATTCCGTGAAAGCTTCCCCAGAACAAATAGGGGGTTCCGTTGTCGACAAACAGCATCGGATCGATCGAGTTCCTAACGCCGATTTCGTCGCTTGTAAACAGCTTTCCTTTGTCCTCGAACGGTCCGGCCGGTTTGTCCGCTACCGCCACTCCGATGCCGGGGTTCGGATCTCCCCACTCCGACATCGAATAATACAAGTAATATTTATCGTTAAAATATGCGATGTGCGGCGCCCACAGCCCTCCGCTGTCCTTCCATTCCGGCTTCGATTCGAACGCCTCTCCCGATACCTCCCAGGAAATCAAATCGGGAGATTTCAGGATGGGGATAAGGCGCGAGCCTTCCCCGTCTCCCCAATCGTCCTCCGTGCCGAAGGCGTAAAACAATCCGTCCTCCCCGCGAATGACGGACGGATCGGCCAGCACGGGCTCGAAAACCGGGTTAGTATATAACACCGGCTCCGGCTGAGCTTCCGGGGCATTGCCGCTGCCGCCTCGATCGGCAACAAATATGGCCGCGATAGCAATCATCAAAGCGGCTCCGGCTAAACCTGCAGCTACCGCCATAGATTTCTTCATACCTGCCCCTCCGGTTCCCATTGCGCGAGATCAGCCCTTCATACCCGTCATCGTGATGCCTTCGACGAAATATTTCTGAGCGAAGAAAAACAGCAAAATCGTCGGGATTAACGCCAACACCGAACCCGCCATAATGTACGTCCATTCGGCATTGTAGAAGCCTTGAAACGAAGCGAGAACAAGCTGCAGCGTGTACTTTTCGGGCGTATTAATGTAAATCAGCGGACCCAAAAAATCGTTGTAACCGCCCAAAAAACCGAATATCGCCTGAGTCGCGAGCGCCGGCTTGGACAGCGGCACCATGACGCGGGAAAATATGCCGAACGGGCTCAGGCCGTCAATCTTCGCCGCATCCTCGAGCTCCGAAGGAATCGTCTTGAAAAACTGCCGCAGGAAAAATACAGCGGCCGCCGCGCCGAACATGCCGGGGATCATCAGCGGCTTCCAGCTGTCGATCCAACCGATGTACTTAAACAGGATAAAGGTAGGAATCATCGTTACGACTCCAGGAATCATCATGGTAGCAAGCAAAGCGACGAACAGGATGTCACGCCCGGGAAATCTCATTCTGGCGAACGCGTAAGCCGCCAATGCGCTGGTAAACAAGCCGATAAACGTCGGCGGAATAATGATGATTAAGGTGTTGGCGAATCCGCCGAGCAAGCTTGCCTTCGTTAATACAAAAACATAGTTTTCCCAAACCCATTCCTTCGGAATCCATTCCGGCGGCATGGTAAACACGGCTCCCTCAGGCTTTAAGGAGGTGGAAACCATCCATAAGAAGGGGATGGCCATAAACAAAGAGCCCGTGATGAGAAACAAATATGCGATTGTTTTTCGGATGGTGCCGCCCTTTCTCTGCCGAGAAGCGGCTGATATTCGATTAGCAGTCGTTACAGTCAACGGAACTCCCTCCTTAATCGTAATGGACCCACCGTCTGGACAGCCTGAAGTTGATCAGCGTGATGATCATGATCGTAATGCCCAGCACCCATGCCATAGCGGAAGCGTATCCCATGTCCATATACCGGAACGCGTTAAGGAACAAGTAGTAGACGATGGTCGTCGTCGAGAAATTCGGTCCGCCTTCGGTCATGATCATAAATCTCGGGAAATCCTGCAGCGCCCCGATGATCGAAGTGATTAATATAAAAAGGGTTGTCGGCGAAATGCCGGGAACGGTTATATGGAGAAACTTTTTCCACCCGTTCGCTCCGTCAATTTCTGCGGCTTCGTATAAAGATTGCGGCACGCCTTGCAGTGCGGCCAAATAAAGCACCATGTTAAAGCCGAGCCCCGACCATACGCCCTGAATAATCATAGCCGGCATCGCCCAGTCTTCGTCGTTCAACCAGGAAGGCCCCGTAATATGAAGAAGACTAAGGAAATAATTAAGCAGCCCGAAGTCGGAGTTAAAAATCCATTTCCAAAGCAGCGTCAAAGCCACGACCGAGCTGATCGTCGGAAGGAAAAATGCGGTTCGAAAAATATTGATTCCTGTAACTTTCTGATTTAAAGCAATGGCGATTCCTAAGGATAGCACCATACCGACGGGAATGCCCGCAGCCGCATAGAAGGTGTTTACCATCGTCTTCCAAAACAGCGGATCGTCGAACAGCAGCTTATCGTAGTTTGCAACCCCGTTGAATACCGGAGGATTGAATACGTCGAATTTCGTAAAGCTCACGTAGACCGAATAGACGATCGGGATAAAAGCGAAAAGCATGAAGCCCAATATGGGAGCCGAAATAAATAAATATGCCCATGCGTACTCTTTGTTAAAGCGGCGCTTGTTCACCGTCCCCACCCTTCCATTGAATTATAAACAGTAAGGGAGAGAAGTTCTCTCCCTTATCGTTTCACGATTGTTATTCAAATAGATGCGGGTTGCCCTCTTTCAACGCTTTGTCGATTTCCGGCTTCAACTCGTTCATTAAATCCTGAGCGGATTTTTTGCCGTCCCACAGCTGTCCGAGGTTTTGATTCAGTACGTCCCACCATTTGTTGTTCGGCACATACGTCCAAGGACCCGGACGCTCCGCTTCGGCCGCCTTAATGAACACCTCAGCATGCTCCGGTTTTTGGCCGGGCTGAAGGAATACGTCCGTATTCGCCATCGATTTAAAGTTCGGGATCGCAAACCCAAGCTCCGATTGAAGCTTTTGTCCTTCAGGTCCCGCGAGGTACTCTACGAGCCTGTGGGCAGCTTCCGGGTTTTTCGATTTGGCATATATGCCGAAGCCGACGGATCCGCTCCAGCCCGCCCACTGCTTTGTCGGGAGAGGAGCTACGTCCCAATCGAAATCGAGCTTGCGGTATGCCGGAACCATCCAACGTCCTTGAATGATCATGGCGAGCTTGCCGGTTTCGAACATTTGACCGTCGTTCATCGCTTGAAGCGCGCGGGAATCGGGGGCGACGCGGTGTTTGTTTCGAATATCCGCCGCAAATTGAAGCGCATCCGTCCCTTCTTTGCTGTTCAGCACGAATTCGGTCCGGTCCGCGTTCAGTACTTCGCCGCCGTTGCCCCATACGAAGCCTTCCCACCAAATCGGCCCCATTCCGTATTGCTCCGGCTTGCCGTCGCCGTTGTCGTCTTTCGTTAATTTGGCGGCGAGGCCGAGCAGCTCATCCCAGGTCATCGGAGTATCCGGGCTCGGATAAGGAACTTTGGCTTCGTCGAACAATTTCTTGTTATAGTAGAGCACCGTCGGGCCGATATCCTTCGGCAACGCGTACAAATCTCCTCTTCCCAGGTTCTTGCCGTCATACTTGTAACGTCCGAGCGCCGATTCCCAAATATCGTTCAAATCGATGGAGCTCGCGTCCACGTACGACTGGATATTCATAAGAACCCCTGTGCTGACCCATCTGCCGAAATCGCCGTCCGGCACGTAAAATACGTCGGGAGCGTTTCCGCCGGCCAGCACCGTATTCATCTTTCCTACGTAATCTGCAGGAATGTGCAAATATTCGACATCGATATCCGCATTTTTCGCTTCGAAATCTTTAATGAGCTTTTCAAATACCGCTTTTTCCTCCGGGTCGCCCCATCCGGAAAACTTAATTTTCGTAACTTCCTTCGGCGGTTCGGTTTTCGTGCTTTCCGAATCGGTGCCGCTGTCTGCAGCTTTGCTGTCTTGTGTCGCCGGCGGCTCGGAGTCGGCCGATTCGGGAGTTTTCGCGCAGCCTATTAACGATCCAAGTACAAGGATGAGGCATAAGAGAAACAGAGCATTCTTCTTAAACATACTTCAATCCCCTTTCTAATCGCTTTTCGATTCCATCGGTTATTTGCATTACAGCATTAGAAATTTGTGTCATAATGGGGAAGAGCGAGAAGTACTTCCGTACCTTCTTCTCGAAGCCGTGAGCGAAAGGATCGCATTCCATTGGCGTGGGCGACCCTTTCGTTCTTTTTTGTACTTCCATCCCCTTGCATCCCCTCCTTTATGAAAAGGTTCCCGCTTACGACGATTTTGCATTTCGGCTAACGTAATCGAGCCTCATGGCCAGATCGGTCTCGTAATTGCCGAACTTTCGGCCGAACAAATTGATTCCTCCGTCGTTCACGGCGTCGGGCTTTACACCGATGCGGACGACAATATACGAATTTGCTCCCGGCTGCACCTTATCCAATACGACGTTAGAAATTTGACGGCCGTCTACGAACGTCCCGCGGTCGTTCACGCGCCATGTTTTGAGCAAGCCGAATTGAGTGTTTCCGCTGCCCCACCAGTCGGGGGTTAACAACCCGCGTTCCCCGCCGAAGTCTCCGGGACACGTCCAAGTCCCTACTTCGACCCCGTTAACCCAGAGCGTAATGTCGGACGGCCAATCCGGGTTCGATAACGGCGCTTCCGAGCACAGCTCCATTGTAATTTCCAAATTTTTAATGACGGTCCCGTGCGGAGCCCGATTCGGAAACCGGTATTCAAGATACCCCTTGCGAAACCAAATGAGCTGTGCCGTCGTCCGCTCCGGTTCATAAAAAGCGCCGGGATCGTCCAATTCGCCGATGATCGATTTTTCTCCGAGAATTCCGCAAGTCGGGCTAATGCTGCACTCGAAAAAATGTCCGATCGGCATGTTGACGACGACAAAGTTTTCCGGCTGCTCCGCTTCTTCGTTCGTGTCGACGATGATCCGGCTGTACACCGCCGCGCACATCTTCTGAGTTCCTCTTGTGCCCGGAATAAGCTCGGTATGGATTAACCCGACGTCTTCCAGCTTCTTAATATTGACTGCTGCAGTTGAAGCGGGAATTTGAAACACTTCCGCAATCTCCGCTACGTTCATGCTTCCTTTCAGCAGCCGCTTGAACATGGCTACGCGCAAATCGGAAGAAAGCGCTTTCGCAATTTCGGCAAAATCATCAATGGTTGTAATTAATACTCGGTTGGATTGATTGGAGTCGGTTCGATCCGCTATGATTTTCATCATTTCATGCCCTTCTGTCGTTAAAAACTTTGTTTTAAAACAATAAAAGTTGTTTGATAGTGCTTTCATAATACAATGTATTCTCGTTTTTTTCAATACTTTCCAATTGCAATCGCTTATATTAATATAAAACAATAAATGTTGTTTTTAATAAACCATCGATTTCGGAGGATTTTTGACATGGAGTTGAAGACGGCTGCATTTCGCAACCCGATATTTGAAGACGGCGCTGATCCATGGGTTGTGAGCAAGGACGGGTATTACTATTACACCCATACGACAGGAAGTAACATTACCTTGTGGAAATCAACCTCGCTTACCGGAATTCCCTCCGGAATTTCCAAGGTCGTATGGACTCCGCCCGAATCCGGTCCGCAAAGCAAAAACATATGGGCGCCGGAAATTCATTGGATCAACGACAAGTGGTACATTTATTTTGCAGCGGATGACGGGGAAAATGAGAATCATCGGATGTACGTATTGGAGTCGGAAAGCGAGGACCCTTTCGGGCCTTATATGAATAGAGGAAAGATTGCCGACGCATCCGATAAATGGGCGATCGACGGCACCGTACTCCGCAAAGACAGCGGCGAACTCTTCTTTATATGGTCCGGGTGGGAGGGCGATGTCAACGTTCGGCAAAATTTGTACATCGCCCCGATGAGCAACCCGTATACGATTTCCGGTGAGAGGGTCGAAATTTCAAGACCGGTTTACGACTGGGAAACCATCGGAGAGCCTCACGTTAATGAAGGGCCGGTTGCGCTTGTTCGGAACGGAAACATCTATTTGATCTACTCGGCCAGCGGAAGCTGGACGGACGACTATTGTCTCGGCATGCTGTCGGCCGATGCGCATAGCGACCTGCTTTCTCCGTCCTCTTGGCGGAAGCATCCGCTCCCGGTCTTTTCCAAGACCGAAGACGTATTCGGTCCCGGACACAATAGTTTTGTGAGATCCCCCGACGGCACGGAGGATTGGATCGTCTACCACGCCGCCAAATCAAAAGGTTCGGGTTGGCAGAGAAATGTTCGGATGCAGGCATTTACTTGGAATGACGACCTTACTCCGAATCTGGGATCGCCTGTTTCTACTTCGGTTCCGATTGCGAAGCCGTCCGGGGAAATGTAGCGAGATCATGCAAAGAAAGGAAATATGCCGTTACGACGCCGCCCCAAAAAAACGCATATTTCCTTTCGTTGTTTAAAATTCGAGCAGAATAGCGGTTCGATCATCCGGTTGCAGTCCGCTGGCCTGCTCGGCCTGCTTCACTTGTTCGGCGTACGATTCGAACCCTGAGGTTAACAGCATCTCAAACGCTGTCTCCAAGCTTTTCCCCGGGAAAAACATCCCGTCCGACATCAAAAGGAGATGCGTCAAACCGGATGTTTGGAGCGAACCCGACTGGATGTACTCCTGCACTTCATCCGTGCCGTTGGCCACTCCATACCCGTCGGGCGTATTTGCCATCCAGCGCTGGTAAATCCACCGGTTGCGTGGCGCATCGTAAAAACTTTCGTCCGGCAGTTCTACGCCGTTGTTCCGTTCTCGCTCTCTTTTCGCTCGGGCCCGCTCCGACACACCTTCGACCCGGTTTTCCGTAAGTACGCGAACAGTGCCGTCCGCGAAACGGGCGAGCGCCATGCAGTCCCCGAGCTGGGCATAGCTTACCGTATCGCTCCGAATGTGCACGGCGGCGATACAGGTTGACCACAACTCATGCTTTACGGAAAAATCTACGCGATACTCTATCATTTTATTTCTTAACAGGCGATTTGCTTGTACGATCCCGTCCGAAAGTGTATCGACACGATTTAATCGTTCGAAATAAGCTTTAAACAAATTCGAAGCCAGAAAAGCGCCGTTATGCCCGCTCTCATCCTTGAAATCATGAAGCGGCGTCACGCCGTCGAGAACGCCGTAAATTCCGGCCTCCGCATTGACGAAATAAGCATCCTCGCATTCCCGCTTCAACGGGCTTGCAAGGGAAAACGCGTGAATTTTCATATATTAAGCTCCTCCGACTTGAAAACAGTTGGTTGAAAAAAGTAACACTACAGGTTGCTATTCGGTCCAAAACGAAGGTCTAAATTTTTTTTAGCAACGCCTGGAGTTGCTATTCCCCAATTTCTAACTCTTGGACCGAGATTTTGGGTGCAGTAGCAACTCATAGTGTGGCTAATTTCCCGAGCAACTCGAAAAACAAGCCATTAGTAACTCGTAGTGTTGCTATGTTGTGTAGCCGGTTCATACGGGTTACGGATCTATTCGACGAAACCAACTTCTCCTTCCTGTATTCTAGAACAAATGCCGCATTGAAGAAATCCTCTATATACTGAAAATGCCGCGCTTCGGACCGGAGAAAATTGTAGTGGTTTTGAATCGGCGGATATCATAACATGGAATTATCGAACTTTTGGGGGAAAGAACATACATATGCGTCTAACAAAACATTGGGGATTAATCCTTTCGCTGGCCATACCGTCGATCGTTTCGTTCGCCACGGCGACGCTGTCCGGCACATTGAATTTGATCATCATCGGCCAGCTGGGCGCGACGGCGATCGCAATCGTAGGCGTTTCAAATATTGTCATGTATAACGCGTGGGCGATCTTCTCGGGGATCGGCCACACGATCAACTATTTGGTCGCTCAAAACTACGGCGCGGGCGACATGAAGAAGGGGATCGAACGAACATACATTGCGCTTTATGTGACGACGATTGTAGCTTTTCTGATTTTGGCGGTCGGATACGGATTTTCCGGCGGGATTCTGCGCTTGATCGGCGGGGAAGCGTCGAGCGGGCTTGCGGAGGGAGGAGCGTATTTGACGATCCGCTTTTACGCGATGGCGTGCGGCATATTGAATTTCGTGTTTCACGGCTTCTTCCGCGGCATCGGCGATACGAAGACGCCCATGATTCTCTCGGTGCTGTCCAACCTTCTGATGGTATTCTTCACTTACGCCTGGACTTACGGCAAATTCGGCTTCGCCGAATACGGATTGACCGGCGCGGGGTGGGCTTTCTTCCTTGGGGAGGCGGTCGGCCTGGCAGGGTGCCTGTATGCTTATTTTATTCGCCTCCACGGCAAGTATCGGACGCGCTCCAAGGTGTCTTGGAACCGGTCGGAAGCCAAGCTCATTTTGCAAGAAAGCGGCAAGCTGGGCGTGCAGGAGTTTTCGCTCAGCGTTTCGATGCTGATCTTTACGATGTTCGTGGCGGTCTTGGGCGAAAGGGCGCTGGCGGCCAACGAAATCGCCCTGAACGTCATGTCCTTCGGTTTTATGCCCGCCTTCGCGTTCGGCTCGACGGCTACGATTCTTGTCGGACAGCGAATCGGCCAAGGAACGCCGCAAGAAGCGCGCAGGCTCGGCACGGATACGGCGGTGCTCGGCTCGATGTTGCTGCTGGTCGTCGGTACGGTCGAATTTTTTTTGGCGGAAAAAATTGCGAGCATATATACCTCCGACCCGTCGGTGTATGAGCTTGCCGGTTTTTTGATTATGGCTTCGGCCTTTCTCCAGCTGTTTGACGGGCTATTAAATTTCTACGCGGGAGGATTGAGGGGAACGGGAGATACGACGTTCCTCCTGATTACTTCGTTTGTCTTAGGCTTTCTCGTCTTTGTCCCGCTGTCTTACCTGGCCGTATTCGTACTGGATTGGGGAAGCATGGGCGCTTGGCTGTCGCTCTATACGTTCCTGATGCTGTTCGGCGTCACGGTCACGATTCGGTTTTATCGAACGGATTGGAGCAGAGTGTCGGTGAAGGAAGCTTCGTGAACCGGCTTTGCGCATTAATCGCCGCTCACGGTTCCAAACCCTGCCTCCATCTCGCAGGATGGAGTCGCATTCTTCGTTCCGACTACGGCCGGAAGCTTATACTCCCGGGCCACAATGCCCGCATGGGACAAAGCGAAGTTAGCGGAACACATTGTCCGCTAATTCGGGTCAAACGGCTGGATCCCTCGAAAAAACGGAACAAGATGTCCGCTAATTTGTTGAAAAGTCAAAAAATCGAGAGAAAACGCCGTGTTTGCGGACAACGCCTTCCGTTAATTCGCCGAATTATGTAAACTAGCCCATTTTAGCGGACATCCGTTTCCGTTAGTTAACGGCAACTGCCGGATCGCAATAAANGCCGTGTTTGCGGACAACGCCTTCCGTTAATTCGCCGAATTATGTAAACTAGCCCATTTTAGCGGACATCCGTTTCCGTTAGTTAACGGCAACTGCCGGATCGCAATAAACAAGCGGCGCACAGCATAAGGGTGTGCCGCTTGTTTGCGCTAGAGGCGACGCTTTAGTTTGTTGTTGTGCTCAAGTTCGCGTCAGTGTCAGTGTCGGTGCCTGCGCCTGTGCTTGTGCTTGAAGGCGCATGTTTGGAATTCACCCACTCTATCAGCTCATCCGTCATATTGTCTTTGAGCTTTTGGATGAGCTGCTCTTCCGACATTCCTTTGGCTTGCGCCAGTTCCGCGAGCGATTTGCCCGATTGGAGCCCCGCTTTCACTTCATCTTCGGTCATGCCGATAATTTGCGCGACTTCTTCGGGCTTGCCGATCCGGCCGAAGCCGAAGCCGAAGCCGCGTCCGTGGCCGTAGCCCCTGCCATGGCCTCTTCCGGTTTCACTCGAATCGATGATCTGTGAAAGCCGCTCGGACAACGATTCCTTTTGCTGATCCGCTTGCTCCTGTGTGATTTTTCCGGAGCTAAGCCGATCGTTCATTTCAGTCGTTTCCGCTGCAATCAGCTTGCTTAAATACGCCTCTTTGGAAAGCCCCTTTGCTTGAGCGATTTCCGCATAAGTCGATCCCTTTCCCAACTGATCGAGCACGTCGCTCTCGGTCATGCCGAGCAGATCGGCGGTCGTCTTCACCAAGCCGCCGGATTTAAATTCGCCGCCGTGTCTTCCTCTATCCGCCTTCTTCTGAGCCGCGGCGGCAGTTGAAGCGGTGCCGGTTACAGCCGGGGAAGTACCGGTTGAGGAGGTGTCCGTTGAAGCGGCGGCAAACACGCTGTTATGCGCAAGGCCCGCCCCGCCTAATATCAAGCCTGCTGCGAACGTTCCCGTTAACATTTTTTTGCCAAGATGATTCATCTTTCATGTCTCCTTTGCGGTTTAGGTTTGTCTTACAAGTTGAAGTATAGGCACCTAACCTGAAACCGGCCTTAGGATCCGTTGAAAGGATCATTAGCGTTTGCTGAAAAGTTGCTGAATTCCGGTATAGGATATTTTCCTGGAAGCTCAAAGCTCAAGCAATATTTCTTCGATCTGCTCCTTGGTTACCCCCGTCATTCGATGTTCCGTGAGCTGCTTCAAGCTGGCGTTCTTCATGAATTTCAACAACGGTCCATGGAACAGGTGAGGAACGTGCTTCTTCAGCACCTCCGTTGCCGCTTCGTCGTTCAACAGGTCTCCCAGTTTGGACTTCTCGGTATACGCGACTCGGAATAACGATGCGTTCCGATATGAAAACCGGTATTGTCCGGAACCGACCGTCAGCCGCACTCCATGTTCCGTCTCCTCGATCGATAAGATTCCTTCCGCTTCCAACACTTGGCGATCTCCTTCAAATAACGTTTCCACCGACGCGCCTTTTAGCACAACTTCCGCTGTCGTATTGACGGGAACCGTCGCGTTGACCGCAATGCGCTCGCCATCCACGCTCCAGCCGGATTCAATGAGACCGTACATCGAGCGGTGCGATGTTGCTGCATAAGTGAGCGACTTCGCTCCGAATAACGGTTCGATCCGAATCCGTTTAAATGCCGGCAGTGAATCGTCCATTTGCAAACCGGCAACCTTCCGGTACATCCAATCGCCGATTGCGCCATATGCGTAATGGTTAAACGAGTTCATATCGTCGCTCCAGAACGAACCGTCCGGCTTAATGCTGTCCCAATGCTCCCAGACGGTCGTCGCGCCCTTCGATACGGAGTAAAGCCATCCCGGATAGCTTTCCTGCAGAAGCAGCCTAACCGCAGTCTCGTGGTAGCCGTTGTTTGAGAGAACAAAGCACAAATACGGCGTACCGACAAATCCGGTCGTCAAGTGGTAATCGTTTTCCGCAATCAGCTCATTCAAGTCTTGGGCCACCCGCGCTCTAACGGACTCATCGACCAAATCAAACATCAGCGCCAGCACGTGTGCCGTTTGAGTGGGAGCGGCGATTCTTCCGGTAGGGGTAATATATTCCGCTTGGAACGCTTTTACGATGTTGTTTTGGAGCTCGCCGTACGCTGCGGCATCTTCTTCCTTCTCAAGCACATTAGCCGCATCGCGAACGATTCTTGTCGAATAGGCGTAATAAGCGGTCGCAACCAAATCGCGAGGCGTGGCGCCGACATAGCTGTTTTCTTTGGCGTCCAGCGCCAGCCAATCCCCGAAATGGAAGCCGGTGTTCCATAAATATTCGTTGTCCCCTTGTGCGCGAATATACTCGACCCATTTTTTCATGCTCTCGTACTGTTCGGCCAGCAGACGGCGGTCCTCATAATATTGATAAACCGTCCACGGACAAATGACCGCGGCGTCCCCCCATGCCGCCGAATTCGCTCCGCCCACGACATCCGGTATGACGAACGGCACGCCGCCGTCGGCGTGCTGCTCGGCGCTCAAATCATGAAGCCATTTGGTAAAGAACGGTCCGCCTTGAAAGTTGTACAGCGCCGTGCTTATGAATACTTGGGCGTCGCCCGTCCAGCCCAATCTCTCATCCCGCTGCGGACAATCGGTAGGCACGTCGACGAAGTTTCCGCGCTGCCCCCATGTAATGTTGCTCTGCAGACGGTTCACCCGCTCGTCCGAACATTCGAATTGACCGGTCGGCTCCATATCGGAGTGAATGACCTCGCCTTCGAATGCATCCAGAGGAAGCTCCGCTACCGGATAACCCTCCACCTTCACATAGCGGAAGCCCATAAAGGTGAAATGAGGCGCATACCGCTCTGTGCCTTCCCCTTTGGCGATATATTTCACGGTTTGTTTCGCAGACCGCAGGTTGCCGAAATAAATGTTCCCTTCCCGATCCAGCACCTCCGCGTGCTTCAATACGATTTCCGTCCCGGCCGGTGCTTGGACTGTCATCCGCACGCGGCCCACCATATTTTGTCCCATATCCAGTACATGGTCCCCGGCGGGAGACGAAATACGAGATTGGACGGATCACCTCGGTTACCCGCATCGGCCAGTTTTCCTGAGCCGTCAGATGGTGCAGCGGGAGGTCGTAGGTTTCCGCCGACTTCCACTGTCCGTCGTCAAACTCGGCTTCGCTCCAGCCGTCCTGCTCCAATCTCGCGTCGTACGTTTCGCCATGGTAAATCGTCGAATAAACAATCGGACCGGCGGACGCTTTCCATGACGAATCGGTTGCAATGACGGATTCGGTTCCATCCTTATACTTCACGTGAAGCTGCAGCAGCGCCGCGCGGCGCTCGCCGTACTTGTAGTTTTTCCCCTCGAAGCCGAGCCCGCTTCGGTACCAGCCGTCTCCCAGCATGATGCCGATGGCGTTACCGCCCGGCCGAAGAAGCTCCGTTACATCATAGGTTTGATATTGCAAACGGTTCGGATAGCTGGTCCAACCGGGCGAAAGCAAATCATCCGCCGCCTTACAACCGTTCGCATAAATTTCGTAAACGCCCGCCGCCGTTGCATAAATTCGAGCCGACGCGATGTTCCCGCCGAGCTCGAATCGTTTCCGCAGCAGGTAAACCGCTTCCGCAGCCGGGTCGATATCGTTCTCCTTCGGCGTAATCCATTGTGCTTTCCACTCGCCTACATCAAGCAATCCCGTTTCGAACCATGCGGTATCGCTCCATTCCGACTCTCTCCCCGACGCATCCCAAACTTTCACCTTGTACACGTAACAGGTTCTCGATTGAAGCGCAGGACCGGCATACGGAACTTGAATCGATTGCTCCGTTTCCGTATATCCCGAATCCCATACGGGCGCACTGTCCTCTGCCGTTACGACAATTCGATAGCCTTTCTGCATCGTGCCGCGCATCCGATTCGATCCGCCAGCTGATACGGGGAACCGCAACGCCAAGCCCTAACGGATTTGTGCGGTACTCGCACGTAAGGGCACTTACTATTAATCCGGCCGGCATATGAATTTCCTCCTATAATAGTATTTGGAATGTAATGAGCCTTTTCTTCTGCGCTCTAATATGTAGTCGCTTTCAACAAAATGCAGCCACATTCCAAATATATTCAAGGAGGAAGATGCATTCCTCTTTCTATTTTACCGGAGTAAAAATTTCGATCGATATTTCCCGATTCGGCAAGCAATCCTTCGCAAACTCGAACTTTTCGATAATCATCCCTTCTTCTCGATTCGCAACATTGTTGTCCTGTCTGTAGGCGGCCAACAGCCCATAAGGGTCGGGCTCCCACGGATGCGGGCCTTCATATTTCACGGCGGCGTAAAGCGATTCCGGAATCGTGAACCCCATCATCCCCTCGGGAATGTCCGACAGCTCGCTGACCTGCAAGCAATAAAAATATGTAAACATCACTTCACAGTTGTACCACGGCGCCCAATATTCATCGGGGTTGACGACGTGCTTGATTTCCCCTTTCCGCTCCAAGAACCGTTGTTTGGTTTTGCCGATTTGGCTGAAGTCCCCGTCTTTGAACGCTACATTGACCGGGAATCCAACCATCTTCAGCTCGCCGAGCTTCACCGTCGTTACTTCGTTTGCCGTTCCGGTCGCTTTTGCTTGCTCGCTCATTCGGATCCCAACCTCTCTAATTGATGGCAGCCTTCCTGCTCCAGCTCTTTCATCCGTTCCAGCAGCTCAATCGCCTGCATCCGCCGGTCCGGGTCTTCGATCGGCGCGCGCGGCTGGCTCCAAGGAAACAAATCGTTCAATGTGCGGAAAGCGTCGCTCACTTGCTTATAGTGTCCGGCGGCCTGTGCCAGCCCATCGGCAAAGCCGCCGGCAAATCGCTCGGAAGCCTCTTTTAAAAATTGATAAGCGTAACGGCGGGCTTCGTTCCCCAAGTCGGCGTAATACCCCATAAAAAAGCCCTCCATCGTGTTGTTCCGCACCGCTTCGATCCACTTGTCGTAAGCGGCGGCGCCGCTGTAGAACGTCCGGCTGCCCCATTGGTACGCAGGCTTCTTGAAGAATGCCGAAGCGAATCTCAACGTTTCCCGGACGGCGGCTTCTTCATCGGAGGGCGGTTCAATTCGCGAAGCGTAATGCAGCGATATAAAGCCGCCGTCCTTCAAATCGCCCTGATATACCGATTCTTTGGGCCATTCCCCGGTATGCCGCCTTTCCAGGCATGGAGCGCACGGACAGTAATTCCGCCCGAGCATCGTCCAAGGGATTACGTCGTCGGCTCCCTCATGTCCGTTGCCCCCATGCCATGAATAAGTGAAATACCCTGCATCATCATAGGCGTAAATGACGGACGTCTCATTCCCCAAATCCAATTCCTTCGCAAAAACCGGCAGTCCTTTGTCTAGAGCGAAACGGGCGGTATCCCACGCTTCGCGCTGCAGCCGCGCGAACGAACCGGCATCCGCAAAGGTATGCCAGCCTTTTATGTCCACTCCCAAATGACGTGCGAGGGCAAACATTTCTTCCTCCGGTTCTCCTATGTTAGGCGCCGACAGCGCTTCATCCACGACCGTAATAAATGCGCTGCCCGTCATTCCGTAAACCCACGCGGCGCTGCAGCGGATGTCGAAATAATCGAGGCACGACTTGACGGCTCCGATGTGCGATCTATGAAATCCGGAAAAACGATACCGCTCCAAAGCTGCTTGTTTCATTATCAGCATCCGCCTCCCATTTGCTGTTCCCAAGTGAACTTGGCCAAGTTGCTCCTTGCTTCGTTATACACGTAACCTTCGATGACCTTTGCCGTTTGCGTCTCCATGTTGCCAACCTCCGTTTAATCTTGTTTCACGAACAATCGAATGGAGCGGCTGAGCCGCTCGAGCGATCGGACGCCGGCTTCCTCGGCGGATTGCGCGCGGCCGATTGCCTGAACGGCCGTATCGGCCGCTGCAGCATCATTCGGCGATCCGCCGGAAGGGAACGGGAACCGCGCGGACAGCTCCTTCAGCGCCTCGGCCGCTTCGCCGTACCGGTCAGCCGCATCTGCGGCAACGGAGGCCGCTTCCCGGCGCCCCGCAGCTTCGAGCTTGAAGGCTAACCCGTGCAGGAATTCCGCCGCATAAGCTCTCGCTTCAGCCGTTATGCTTAACGTATAAGCATTGCCGATCGGATCGACCCGCCGCTTGCGGAACGCCTCCTTCCAACAATCGTAGGCGGCTAATCCGCAAACGTAACCGACGAACGTTAACTCCCCGTAAGCGTGCCGGATCGCCATATCGAGCGCGTTGCGAACCGCTTCCCATTCCCCGATCGGTTTCTCCTCCGTAACGGACAAAACAAACAATCCTCCGGACAAGCCGCGTCCGAGCCGGTCGTACGACATCGTCTTTTTCCCTCTGACGTCTTCCGCGTACAGCAGCTGTTCCTCGTCGTCATACCCATAAATAATGCCGAACTCCGGAGCGCCTAAATCCCATGCGGCAACCGGCATCCCCTTGGTTACGGAACGACGGATATGAGCGATGCTCTTGTTCAACATATACGGTGTCGGAGGCTCGCCGCCGTCGCCGGTATGCTCGCTTTCAAGCCCTACATTCAGGAGCCCGTCATGAAATTTCGACTCCCAGAAATACATCGCCGGGCCTGTAGCGTCGATGCGTTCTTCCTCCGCCGTTAGCCGGAACGCTTGAGCCGTCAGCCCCATGACATCCGTCAAGGAATAACGAGCGCGGCTCGTGTACGGCAGCAATGCATAAACCGCGCCTGCGAAAGATGTTTTGCAGCGCTTCCACTCTCCCGACCCCGGCCCTTTCTTGAGCGGGAGCACCGCTTTCCCCGGCATGCCGGAATCCCTCCGTTCCCGGACATAATCCTGAAGACGGATGCGCGTGCGCTCTTCCCTTACCTTATGGCGGGCTCGGCTCAACGACTGATACACATTGTCGGTCGTCGTTCGGAACAGCCGGGCGATTTCGGACGGAGACAGCTGCCTGAAAAAATGAGCTTCAAACACCGCCCGTTCCTTCGGCGTCAAGCATTGCAGCAGGTGGCGGATCGTCGTTAAAAACTCCTTCTGTGCCAGCCGCGCGGACGGATCCTCGCCGTCGTCCTTCCGCTCTCTTTTGCCTGTTATGTAAGCTAAGATGCTGTCCAAATCCCCCCAGTCCACGCCGTCTGCCTCGCGTCCCTTCCATATTTCGGTAAACGTACGTTCCTTCCCGGAGTGCTCGGCTTGTCGAAGCTTCATCAGCGCCTCATTGCGAACGATTCGGTGCAGCCACGGCAAAAACCGGTCCATGTCAGCCAGCGTGCCAAGATGCATGAACGCCCGCAGGAGCGCCTCCTGCACAATGTCCTCCGCCAAATGAGGATCGCGGGCCAAGCTTCGCGCCCAATCGAACGCTCGTGCCCGGTGCCTGCGCACAAGCTCGCCGAACGCATCCTGATCTCCTGCGCGCGCCCGTTCGATCAGGCTGTTGTCTTCTAAAGCGCCCTCCATCATTTTCCCTCCCCATGTAATGATGCTCGCGGCACCGAAAATCTGAGTTCAAAAAAGCCGAATTCAAAATTATTTTTCATTCACCGCCCGTAACCGCTTTCATTATCTCGTATCATCAATACCGGAGTTTTGGTAGAATTGTGATATGTTTCTTTTCTAGAATAGTTGAAAAAGGGAAATAAAACCATAGATTCGAGTGCAAGGAGGCCGTACGGCATGAGCGAGATCGTTAAGCGCAATGTAGTGTTGTTTCCTGTCTTGTTTGCTTTGCAATTTCTGGCGTTCCACCTTGCTTACGATTTTTTCCCGGGGGACGGGGTACGGATCCATATTTTTCTCATTGTATGGTTTCTTGTATGGGTCACATGGTTCGCCGCAGCCTATCGGCAGGCAAAAAGAAAATGGCTCTATTTCACGCTGATCTTGATCCTTTCCGTTGCGGGACAATTTCTGTCTTGGATTTCGTTCTTATATTTTTTGTTTCACGGTTAAAGAAAAAAAGGAATCCCCCGGATGAACCGGGGGATTCCGGAGAAACCGGCGTTCCATTTGGTTTAGATTCCAAACGAAACAGTAACAATTACCAACAAAATAAAAAGTACCAGAATTGCCGCAGTGCTTATTCCAAATCCAGCGCCGCCACATCCTACTGCACCCATGCATCCTACCTCCTTCACAATAGAGATTGTTCATAATACGCAGCTCCAGCAGATGATGAATGGACAAATGGGGCGGGATAAACGAACAATCGTCCTTGCCGGTAATCTCTGAACCCAGTTCAGAGCTTGCGGATCGCTCTTACGGACATAGATGCAGTTATTCGGCGTTTTGAATGGAGTTTTCCGTTTTAACGGAC
>NZ_JAQZSG010000017.1 GCF_028745515.1 Paenibacillus thermotolerans
TCTGAAGTGGTTAGGAGTGTCCAAATGGATTAGGGGGCTATATAGGAAATGTCCGCTATTTTGCCGACTCATCCTAAAATGCGGCATTTAGCGGAACGAAATGTCCGCTAAACAGCTTAAATGAGCAAAAATTCGCCGAATCCGGCGGATTAGCGGACATTCGCTTCCGCTAACAAGCCTTTTTTCCCGGTTTCGACAAAATTAGCGGTCAACCGGTTCCGTTAGCAGGTGATTGATGTCCTAACGAACAGCTTCCCGAATTATGCGGCTCCGGCGAACTTCTTTTTGATTTTGCATATGTAGAAGGGGTACTCCGGAAAAGCTGTGAACGTATCCTTTTGCACCATATGATGAACCGTGCCTTGCATATATTGCTCCAGCTTCTCGAATGGGGCGCTTCTTGCGTTCGCCATCAACATCAAATAACCGCCGGACTTTAACAGACGGAAGCAGGCGTCCAAACATCCGGAGTATTCCCCGGTTTCGTCAATGGAGGAGCCGATTAACGTGACGAGGTCGAAGGCTTCTGCAGGTAAAGACGGGTCGAAAATGCTTTTGCACAACACCTTCGAAGCATTCGGGTGACCTTCGCGCCGCTGACGGTACTCGAATATTTCGCAAATTTCCGCATCAATATCAATGCTGGTTAACTTGCCTATTCCTTTCAGCCAATAACCGAGATAATCGTCCCAATCTCCGGTTCCGATTCCGACGTTGCACACCTGCATCCCGTCAAACCGCCCAAAATTTTTCCTCACATATTCCCTTGTCGCCATTTCCGCATGCAGGCATTGCGGGGAGGAGTTCCATTCGCCGGCTTCGGGACCTTTGAGCTCAATGTAGTACCGCAGCAATTTCTCGTCCATGGTTTTCATAGAAATCCCCCCTGTGAAAGGTAACAAGACAACCTTTTCCTTTACTCCATCGTGATCGCGATTTTTTGCTCCGCTTGGAACCAGTCCACTTTAGCCCCTAGAGATTCGCTGATGAACCGGAGCGGCAAATACGATATGGATGCGCTGGAAATCGGCTTATTGGGCAGTTCGACAGCTTCCCCGTTCAGCTTGATTTCGCCTGTCTTGTAGTTGACAGTAATTTCGACCGGCGTCATCCCTTCCTGCTTTCTTGTAACGGTGGCGATTTTGGCCGTATTGTCCCAAGTCACGGTAGCTCCCAGCTGCTCAAAGATCGATCGGACCGGGATAAACGCCTGGCCGTTCAACAGGATTGCACCGTTAGAAAGCGCAACGGGCTTGCCGTTGAGCACGATGGAAACCGGCGGCTTCATCGGTACCGGCTTGTAGTACATAATCTCGTAATCTCCGTAGCCTAGTTCTCCATTCTTATTGATTCCCCAGCCCCACAACGTACCGTCTGTTTTTTGCATGATGATTTGCCGCCCGCCGGGAACGATCGACTCCACATCCGAAGCAAGCAATTCAAAGCTTTGGTTTTCCAGCAGCTTTTCCGTCTCGATCGAGCCGCCGTATAGCTTTCCGTCATTGGTCAGGGCAATGATGAAACGCTCGACGATGTAAGCATCCTTCACGTTTTTTATACCGGACATCAATATCGGCGCCGCCTGTTTATGGTATGTCGTTCCGTCGGAAAACCCGGAAACCGTTCGCCCCCAAAACCACAATCTAGCTTGACGGTCTACGGCGGCAAGCGCGTAAGACGAATAGTGAATCGAGGCGATGCCCTTCAACCCTTCCACCGGAACCGCCGTGATCGGATCGTTGTCGTCGGACGGATCCTTCACGGTATCGGGGTCGTATTCATTCGGGAACGTCCAAACCGTTCCGTCTTCTTTCAGAATGATGTTTTGCCGGGCATCGACCGCGTGATCGGCGGACGTTACTTGAACGAACGTATGGAACGAATCTGTACTGGTCCAAACCGAACCGTCCTTCTTAACGAGCAGCCACTGTTGTTTTTGCGACTTGTAGTTGTAATAGCCCGCAATCTCTTTTACATTGTCGATGCCTGTCATTTCCTCCGCGGGATAAGAGCGATCCTGAGGCATCCGGTACAGCTTGCCTTCCGCATTGAGAAACAACATATCGGGATACTGATTATAAACCGAAACGGCGTCGGTTACGCCATCTACGAGCTCAAACTGCGCCAAACCGGTAATTGCATTTCTTTCCCAGCGCCATACCGTGCCGTCGTTCTTAACTACGAACTGCCCTCCGATCGACGCTTTCACATCGGTAAGCCCTTGCACTTGCGTAGGAACGGTATAATAATTCCCCCATACCCAGAACGTCCCGTCCGATTTCATCAAATAATCTGCGCCGTAGCTTTGAATATTTCCTGCCGCGGCGGCGGCCGTTGAAGCGTCTCCGGCGGCGCTGCCTAAGCCTATACTTGTAACAAGGCAGAGCGCGGCTAACCATTTTTTCATACGGATGGTTCCCTCCTTCAAGTAAACGCATATCCAAATAGACGGATCGTCGGGTTAGAAGGTTCCATCCTTATTCGTTTCTTCCACGATCAGGGAAGCGAACTTCTCCCGCTCCTCAAAGTGAGGCGAATGAGCGGAATGCTCAAACCAAGTCCAATGCTTCTCAGGCGCCTTCAACAGGTTGAAAAATTCCTCACTCTGCTGATACGGTATCATTAAATCGTGTCTTCCCATACAGAAATGCACGGGAATCTCCACCTGATGAATTCGGCTTTTAAAGTCGATTTCTCTCAATTCTTGCTGTAAATGCTTCATACTGAACAATTGCCCCTTTACATGCTTAAAGGCATCCGTCAGGGTATATTCTTTGCTCTTCAAAAGCTCCTTGATGATCGTCCCTACCATTTTTCCGTCATGGGAAATTCCACCGCCGAACGAATCGAGATATTTTTGGTGCACCCGATCATGCCTCAAATCGCTCCATGGAGGAGGGCCGATCCGCGACAAATCGCTATAAGCCTTACGGTTATTTTGCGATCGTGACTTCTCCAACAAAATTGCATAGGATAACTGCTCTCCTTCGACATAGTTGGCAAGCTGCGATACGCCAAAATATCTCTTATATAACTGCGGGCTCCGGGCTATCGCTAACATTCCTATGACCGTGCCCCATGAGTGCCCTAGCAGATAGATTTGTTCCCGACCGAAACGACCGCACAAATATCGGGTCAGTTCAAGAGTATCCTCGACGAACTGATTGATGTTCATCGTCTCTTGAGGGATTTGCTTCGAATAAGACAATCCTGCGCCTCTTTGATCCCAATTCACAACAATATAATGCCGTTCGAGCTCGGCCTGCATTTTTCTAACGAAGCCTATTTGGCCGCTGCCGGGTCCGCCGTGCAGCATCAATAACACCGGTTTATTCTTGTCCAAGCCTCTTATGTAGACCCACTGCCTCATACCGCCAATCGTGACATCCAGCAATTCGGAGATGGAATTTTCCGAGTCTATTTTCACAGCGTTTCTAGTAAACACTTGCTAATACCCCCGTTCAAATTGTTGAAACAAATAGTAACATCACTAAACAAATGGTTCAATCATAGGATCAAATAAAAAAGCCGGGTTCTCCCCGGCCTTCCGCATGTCTTTATTATTTCGACTTTTTCTTTGCCGCGGACCTGCCCAGCTTATCCGGGTCGGCGGACGGACGCTCGACATGCTGCGATCCGTTCGGCTTTACGGAATCCTTCATGCGAATACCTCCTTTTGTTGGATTCCTGTTAGTTATTCGTTATTTTCGGGAAACTTAGCCGAGTGTTACTGCCTAAGCAAAAAAATAACCGCACTCAACTGTGCGGTTATTGCCGATTCAAAAACTATACCTTCATATGCTCGACAAGCTTCTGAAGCTGCTGCGCCGTAAGGTTCAGCTCCTTCATCGACTCCGAGATTCGGGACGTCGCTTTGCCTTGCTCTTCGGCGTGCGAAAGAGAAAAGTTTATCGATTACGCCACTCCCCATTATGTGTGCAACTCAGCCGGAATGCAATGAAACTTATCGTGTCTATTTTTTCATGGCCCATTTATGAATTTCCTCGATGATCGGCTTTAGAGCGGCTCCTTTTTCCGTTAATACGTATTCGATCCGCACCGGTGTTTCCGGGTAGACGTATCTCCGTACCACCCCCGCCTCCTCCAGCTCCTTAAAGCGTTCGGACAGCATGCGGTCGCTCACGCCGGGAACCTGTTCCGATACTTCTTTGAACCTCCGATGTCCCGTCAAAAGCGCGTGAATAATCAGGCCGGTCCAGCGCTTACCCAACAATTCGAACGCCGATTCCACTCTTGGCGATATCTCGAGGTCTTGCTTCAACACTTTCCTTACCTCCCGCTTCCAGCGCCATGACCATTAAAGTAACGTGCTGCTTGGCTAAATTCTCAACTTCCTGATAGCTTTGACCGTAATGTATGCACCAGGAAACAAAGCCGTGAAGCGCCATAAACATATTCCACGGAAGCGTGAAATGCAAGCAATCCCGCTCCGGATGCTTTCCGATCGCTTCCCGTATGATGCCTGCAAACATATTCAAACACTCCGCCTGCTCGGAGCGCGGATATCGCTGAAGCTCGCTGTCCCGGATCATGAACATAATTTCGTAATGATGAGGATGCTCCAGCCCGAATTTAATGAACTCGAGCATCAATTCCCTAAGTGCCGCCAAGTCATGCCGTTCGATTCTATGCAGCAGCTCTTTCTGCTTGGTCAGCAGGAGGTTGAAATCCTCGACGACAAGCGCGTAGAATAGATCGGCCTTATCCTGAAAGTAATAGTAAAGCGAACCATGGCTGTACCCAAGCTCATTAGCAATCTTCCGCATGGAAACCGCCCGGTAACCTTGCGTAACAAACAGTTCTCTTGCTGCGAACAGGATTCTTTCCCGGCTTAACTCTTGTTCAACCGCTCTTCTCGCCATTTTTCTATCCCTCCCATTTCGTATAATTATACGGGAGGCGCGTTAACGCTTCAACACTTTTTTGCATGAAAGCATTAACGCGTTTTAGCGGGCATTTCCTCATGCGTGCGAAATTCGCTTTCGTGACGCGTAATTACGCTTTGTCCTTGAGTAATATCCGTCATCCAAGCGACAAAATGATCCGCGTCCTCCGCAAGCGGTATGCATCGCAATGTAACTTTATCCGTAAATTGGGTTTCTTCCACAATAATTCCTTTGCCCCGCAGCTCGTTGTCCACCTTTCCGTGCCACGTGTAGTCGATTTCAACGTCTACCGGCGTGTGAAGCACGCGATAAATCGGCTGCGCCGCAGCCAGTCCGGCCACCGCGCCGTCCGTATATGCCCGCACAAGCCCGCCGGCGCCGAGCATGATGCCGCCGAAGTAGCGCGTTACGACGACGACGACATTTTTGAGCTGCTGGTTTTTGATCACCTCGAGAATCGGCTTCCCCGCCGTACCGCTCGGCTCGCCGTCGTCTGACGCCTTCTGGTGCTGGTCGCGTTCGCCTACCATGTACGCCGAACAGTTATGCGTCGCCATCCGATGACGCTGTTTGATCTCCTCGATGAAGGCGACCGCTTCCTCCTCCGTTTCGACCCCTTTGGCATGTCCGATAAAGCGCGACCTTTTGATCACGACCTCGGCTTCTCCGTACCCCTTCACTGTCTTGTAAAACGGCAGCATCCGTCTTCCCCCTTCCAAGAATAACCGGCTTCAGGCGTTATATCCGCAGAATATCCTTTCTGAACCGTTGAAAAAGCAGCCCATCGGATCGATGAGCTGCCGTCAATGTTTTTTCGGATCAAGTTACATGTTGCGCAATCTTGCTTCGAGCTCCGCCTTCTGCGCTTCAAAGCCCGGTTTGCCGAGCAGCGCGAACATGTTCGTCTTATAAGCCTCGACGCCCGGCTGGTCGAACGGATTGACGCCGAGCATGTAACCGCTGACCCCGCACGCCTTCTCGAAGAAGTACACCATATGGCCGAACGTGTACGGCGTAAGATCGGCGAGATGAACGACCGTATTCGGCACTCCGCCGTCCGTATGCGCAAGGAGCGTGCCTTGGAACGCCTTCTTGTTTACGAAGTCGATCGTCTGTCCCGCCAAGAAATTAAGTCCGTCCACGTTGTCCGGATCGGTCGGCACATTAAGCTCCACCGGAACCTTCGTGACTTGAAGGACGGTTTCGAACAAGTTTCTCGCACCTTCTTGAATGAACTGCCCCATGGAGTGAAGGTCGGTGCTGAAGTCGACGGAAGCCGGGTAGATGCCCTTGTAGTCCTTGCCTTCGCTCTCTCCGTACAGCTGCTTCCACCATTCGGAGACGAAATGCAGGCTCGGCTCGTAATTGACAAGAATTTCGATCGCTTTTCCTTTGCGGTACAGCGCGTTGCGGACAGCCGCGTATTGGTAGCTTTCGTTGGAGGCGATATCCGGGTTCGCGTATGTTTGCTGTGCGTCGGCCGCACCCGCCATCATCGCTTCGATGTCGACGCCGGCTACGGCGATCGGCAGCAAGCCTACCGCCGTCAGCACGGAATAGCGGCCGCCTACGTCGTCAGGAATGACGAACGATTCGTAGCCTTCGGCGTCCGCGAGCTTCTTTAGCGCGCCTTTGGCTGCGTCCGTCGTTGCGTAGATGCGCTTGCGCGCTTGCTCCTTGCCGTATTTGCGCTCGAGCGCTTCCTTGAAAATCCGGAACGCCACGGCCGGCTCGGTCGTCGTGCCGGACTTGGAGATGACGTTAACGGAGAAGTCTTTGCCTTCCAGCGCTTGAAGCAACTGAGACATGTATGTAGAGGAAATGTTATTTCCTGCGTAAAAAATGTGCGGCGCGTTCCGGGTTTGCTTGTCCAAGTGAGCGCCGAACGGATGCGTCAGCATTTCGATCGCGGCGCGTGCGCCGAGGTAAGAGCCGCCGATGCCGATGACGACGAGCGCCTCGGAGTCGCTGCGGATTCGCTGCGCCGCTTCTTGGATGCGCTTGAACTCGGCTTTGTCGTAATTGGTCGGCAAGTCTACCCAGCCGAGGTAATCGGAGCCTGCTCCGGTTTTGTTATGGAGCATGTCGTGAGCGAGCCGAACGGCTCCTGCCGCGTAATCCAGTTCGTGCTGTCCGACGAACGGAAGCGCGGGCTTGTAATCGTATCGAATAGGCGTAGTCACGTATGGTCCTCCTTTTATGTTCGTTTCTATAGATTTTGACTCAAGCATACTGCACCGCTCCGGGCAAATGCAAGCCGCCGGGGTTTGTTGCCCGCATCGACTTTGCACCAAAGTTTGTTACTACCCCTTCCCTTACGAAGGCGCCGCCTCCTTCGCACGATCGGATCACATAGAAACAGCCTGCTTTCACATAGATGGATGGAAGTGGTAAGATGGTGGTAACGTTATTCATTTTCAATCGATCTGATTCGTGGAGGTGCCGTATGCGGACAATCGGTTTCATCGGGCTCGGAACAATGGGGCTTCCGATGGCTCAAAATTTGCTAAAAAAAGGCTTCCAAGTCATCGCTTTTAATCGAACAAGCTCCAAGGTTGACATTCTTTCCGAACTCGGCGCGGAGGCCGCAGCTTCTCCGAAGGAGGCTGCGGAGCAGGCGGACGTCGTCATCACGATGCTCAGCGACAATCCTTCCGTCGAAGAGGTGTATTACGGCTCTAACGGGATTATGAACGGTATCCGCCCGGGCATAACGGTGATCGACAGCAGCACGATTTCCCCAGCCTTGGTGCGCAGAATCGCTTCGGATTTGCAAGAGCGCTCGGCGGAATTTTTGGATGCTCCGGTAACGGGAAGCAAGCCGGCCGCCATTGACGGGACGCTTCTGTTCATGGTCGGCGGCAAACAGGAAGCGCTGGAGAGCGTCGAGGATATTTTGTCCGCGATGGGCAGCAAGATCGTACATATGGGACCGACGGGCTCAGGTTCGCAAACGAAGCTGGCAGCGAACGCGATGGTCGGCATTCATGCGGCGGCGCTGATGGAAGGTTTGTCCATCGCAACGAAATCCGGCGTCGATCCGGAGAAGTTTCTTCAGATCGTCCGCGGCGGTGCGGCAAACAGCCGGCAGGCGGAGCTGAAGGGCGACAAAATTCTCGACCGCGATTTCAGCAATCAGTTCTCGCTGAAGCTGATGCTGAAGGATCTCATGCTCGGAGCCGGACTTGCGAACGAGCTGCGCGTGCCGACGCCGATGCTCGAGAACGCAAAGAACGTGTTCCAGATGGGCTACAGCAAGGGGCTCGGCGAGGAGGATTTGAGCTCGCTCATTTTATGCTATGAGGATTGGACCGGCGTCGAGGTGAGGCGCCTTTCGAAGACGGAGCAGGCGATCGCTGGCGGCGGCGGGGCGAGTGCCGAGGCCGAGTCGGGTGTTCGTGAGCGCCGGAAAGCGGCGCGCATCCCGATGAACATCGACTTGCACATCTCGGTGTACCAATGGGAGCAAGAAGGCGCGTTCTCCGGGCAGCAGATCGATGCGAAGCTTTACGACCTTTCGGAAAGCGGGCTGCAGATTCGCTCGAAATTTCCTCTGGCGGCCGACATGTTCGTCGTCATCCACTTCCCGCGCGAGGCCGATCTGCCGCCGATCACCGGCAAGATCATCCGCGTGGCGAACGACGGCGACGCGTTCCGCTACGGCTGCATGCTCTCCGGCGTTCCGCCGTACGTTCGTTTGAAGCTTGAAAACTACCTTCGAAGGAAGGCGTCGGAAGGGTAAGGCAGTAATTTCGTATAAGTTCAAAAACTGACTCTATCCGAATGGATAAGCTCAGTTTTTGAACTTATTTCATTATGGAGGTCGTAGGTCTATACGTTTAATGTCACTTTTTGAGCTTATTTGCTCATAGCCAGGCATTTTACCCTTGCTTTCGGCCGAATAAGCTCACTTTGTGAGTCTAACTCTTGATATAGGTCCACTTTTTGAGCCTATAGAATCATTTCCCTACCCGCTTGGGTAAGTTCATAGTAACGAACTCTAAGTTTGCCGGTGCCGTCTAGCGGTTTGATCAAAATATGCTGTAACAGTTCGATAATAATTTTTTTCATTGTGTTACGACTTACTTCCAGATAGGCCGCCATTTCAATAGGTGAAAAAGGTTTTCCCTTCATACGTGCATAACGTAACATTTCCTTCCCCTTCAGCGACAATACAGGACCTACCGTTTTTCCATCCCGGCCCCATACAATTTGCCGAAGCAGCTGCTGCGCCTCCCTCGGGCGGTATTTGATAATATCGGAGGAAAAATGGACCACGGTCCACCGATCCGCTGTAAGATGAGCATCCCGAAGCAAATTATCAGCGTATTTCCATCGATCGATATCCCTCACATGAGGATTAAATCCGTCTCCTTCCAGAGCGATTCGCGTCAACAACGGTTTGTAAGCTAAATCCAAATACCTTCTACCATCGTTGTAATCACGAACCTCATACTCGGGGTGAAGGTGGTCGAAATTGCCGAACGCGGGCCACCAGACTTTTTCCAGCAGCAGCTTCTCCAAGTAACCGTGGCCCTTCTTCAGCCGTTCCAGCCGCTCGCCCGTTCTGCGCCTAAGATGCGACTCCAGCCATTCGGCATGCGCCTTCTCAAACTCATGATTCATTCGTAAATCCTCTCCTTCCGGAAAAGTAGAATAAAAAAACGCCGCCCACCCCCGTCAAAAGGGGTAAGCGGCGTATGCTTCACGCAGCGTTACAAACTATAGGTTACAGCAGCGCCTTCACGCGGGCGGCGACATTGGCGGCGGTGAAGCCGTACTCCTCCATCACCTTCGGGCCAGGCGCGGAAGCGCCGTAGGTCGTGATGCCGAGTACGTCGCCCGCATCGCCGACATATTTGTGCCACCCGTACGGGGAGGCCATCTCCACGGCGAGGCGCGCCTTCACGTTCGGCAGAACGACCGAGTCGCGATACTCGCGAGGCTGAGCATCGAAGAGCCCCGGGCTCGGCATCGAAATGACGCGGACGTGAATGCCTTCGTCCGCCAGCAGCTTCTGCGCAGCGACGGCAAGCGACACCTCGGAGCCTGTCGCGATAATCTGCGCAGCAGGCGTTACGCCGGCTGGAGCGTCCGACAGCACGTAAGCTCCGCGGGCGAGACCGTCGCGAGCGAGCTCAGCCGTGCCGGCCAGCACGGGCAGCGCCTGCCGCGTGAGGATGAGCGCCACCGGCTGCTCCTTCTGCGCGAGCGCGTAACGCCATGCCGCGGCGGTTTCGTTCGCGTCGGCCGGGCGCAGCACCGTAATGTCGATCATCGTGCGCAGCGCAGGCAGCTGCTCGATCGGCTCGTGCGTCGGGCCGTCCTCGCCGACGGCGATCGAATCGTGCGTGAACACGTATACGACCGGAAGCTTCATGATGCCGGCTAAGCGAATCGCCGGGCGCAAGTAGTCGGAGAATACGAAGAACGTTCCGCCGAACACCCGCACGCCGCCGTGCAGCGCCATGCCGTTCATCGCGGCGCCCATCGCGAACTCGCGTACGCCGTAATATACGTTGCGGCCGGAATAGTCTTCCGGATGGAACACGCCCGTATCGTTCAAATGCGTATTCGTCGAAGATTCCAGGTCGGCCGAACCGCCGAAGAACGCCGGAAGCTTCGGAGAAATGCCGTTCATCACTTTGCCGGAAGCCGCGCGCGTCGCGATGGGCTTATCTTCCGTCGAGAACGTCGGAATGCCCGCGTCCCAGCCCTCCGGAAGCTCGCCGGCGAACGATTGCTCGAACTGGCGCGCCAGCTCGGGATGCGCCGCCTTATACTTCGCGAACGTTTCCTCCCACGCCTTGTACGCCGCCTCGCCCTTCGCCTTCAGCTCCGCGAAATGCGCGCGAACCTCTTCCGGTACATGGAACGGCTCATGCGGCCACGCGTACACTTCCTTCGTCAGCTTCGCTTCGTCCGCGCCGAGCGGCGAGCCGTGAGGACCCGCATGTCCGCCCTTGCCCGCTTTGTTCGGCGAGCCGTAGCCGATGACCGTCTTCACCTCGATCAAGGTCGGGACGTCGCTCTTCTTCGCTTCGGCAATGGCGGAACCGATCGCCGCCAAATCGTTGCCGTCCTCCACGCGGAGGACATTCCAGCCGTAGCCCTTGAACCGGGTTCCCACATGCTCGGAGAACGCCAAATTCAAATCGCCGTCCAGCGAAATGTCGTTCGAATCGTACAGCACGATCAATTTGCCGAGCTTCAAATGGCCCGCCATCGAAGCCGCCTCGCTCGAAATGCCTTCCATCAAATCTCCGTCGCCGCAAATGACGAACGTATGATGGTCGACGACGTTGTAGCCGTCGCGGTTATATACTGCAGCCGTATGAGCCTCGGCCATCGCCATGCCGACAGCCATCGCGAACCCTTGTCCGAGCGGACCGGTCGTTGCGTCGACGCCCGGCGTATGGCGGAATTCCGGGTGGCCCGGCGTCTTGGAGCCCCACTGGCGGAACTGCTTAATTTCCTCCATCGGCAAATCGTAGCCGAATAAGTGCAGCAAGCTGTATAGCAGCATGGAGCCATGGCCCGCGGACAGCACGAACCGGTCGCGGTTCACCCAATCCGGACGCGACGGATTATGGTTCATATACTTGGACCAGAGCTCGTACGCCATCGGCGCGGCGCCCATCGGCATGCCCGGATGGCCCGAGTTCGCCTTCTCAATAGCGTCGATCGCCAATGTGCGAATCGTGTCGATCGATAATTGTTCGATGGACTTATTAACGGATAATGTCACTTCGCTAGTCTCCTCCTTGAACATACAGGCAACGAGTTTTATTTTGACTTATTGTACCATTGCCTTACCCGCTTTGCCACATTGACGCCCTAAATCGCCGTTCCTCGGCAAAAATGCCGCCGCATCACCGGAAACCGTGCGATAACGGCGGCTAGTTTTTTCATCCCGCTCCCAAAATACGAAAGCTCCCCGTTCCGATCGTGCCGAGCCTGCCTCTCTCATCCGTCACCGTTCCTTGGACGGTCAGCGTAGTCCGCGACTCGTGCTGCACATACGCCACCGCTGTCAGCTTGCCTTCATGAAGCGGCGCGACAAAATGAACGTTCAAATTCGTAGTTACGGTCTTCTCCCCCGGCCGCGCGGCCATCACCGCAAGCCCCATCGCATTGTCGAGCATCGATGAGAGCACCCCGCCGTGCACCAGGCCGATCGGATTCAAGTGACGCCGGTCCGCGACCAGTGTAATGACGGTTCTCTGCGCCGTTACCTCCTCCGCTTTGAACCCGATATGCTCCCAGAACGTACCTTTGGCCCGTTCCTCCATCGCCGCCAGCCAGCCGTCCGAACCGCTTCCTTTTGTATGATCCAACGCCTAACCCCCTTCTCCGTGATGAACCGTTTTTGTTCCAATTGTACGCTTACGAAAAAATGCCCCGCAAGCATTCATGCCTGCAGGGCGCAATCTGCGACGGGTCGGGGACGCTATGGTGCCTCGTCCGCGGCAGCTTCGCCGTTCGACAACCGCTCGTTCTCCTCCTCAATGAGCGCCCGGCGCAGCACTTTTCCGATCATCGTCTTCGGCAGCGACTCGCGGAATTCAAAAAGACGGGGCACCTTATACGCTGCAAGCCGCTCCCTGCACCATGCTTCAAGCTCCGTCCCGGTAACCGCCGCGCCTTCCTTCACAACGATGTAAGCCTTCACCGTTTCCCCGCGATATTTGTCCGGCACGCCGGCGACGACCGCCTCCCGAACCGCCGGATGCTCGAACAGCACCTCTTCCACGTCGCGAGGGTATACGTTGAATCCGCTCGCAATGATGACGTCCTTCTTGCGGTCGACGATCATGAAGAAGCCGTCCTCATCCATTTTTCCCATATCGCCGGTGTATAGCCAGCCATCCTTCAACACCTTCTCCGTCTCGTCCGGGCGGTTCCAATAGCCTTTCATCACCTGCGGCCCGCGGACGATCACTTCGCCGATTTCCCCGGCCGGCAGTTCCTCTCCCGTATCCGGGTTAACGATTTTCGCTTCCGTATCGGGAAACGGGACCCCGATGGAACCGATTTTCCGTTTGCCCCAAATCGGATTCGCATGCGTGACCGGCGACGCCTCCGTCAATCCGTAGCCTTCGATCAGCCTTCCGCCGGAAATGTTCTCGAATGTCTCCTGCACCTCCAGCGGAAGCGCGGATGAGCCGCTGACGCACACTTTGATCGAGGACAAGTCGTATTCCTTGATTTTCGGATGGTTGATCAGCGCAATATACATCGTCGGAGCTCCTGGGAACGTGGTCGGCTTCAGCCGGTCGATCGTCTGGAGCACGGTATCCGCTTCGAACCGAGGGAGCAAAATCATCAAGGATCCCCGCAGCACCGCCTGATTCATCAGCACAGTGAGCCCGAAAACATGGAATAAGGGCAGCGCCGCCAAAAATCGTTCTTCGCCGTCCACGGATTTATACGACCAATGAATGTTCTGGTACGTATTGGCGACGAGATTGAAGTGGGTCAGCATGACGCCCTTCGAAATGCCGGTCGTTCCCCCTGTATACTGCAGAAGGGCCGTATCCCGTTCCGCGTCGACTTGTTCATGAATCGGGGTTGCCGGGGAGGTTGCGAGAAGCCTTTTGAAAGCTAAAATATCATCGCTATAAGGAACGTCCACGTGCTGTCCGTCGCGTTTCACCTTGATCGGGTACAGCAGATTTTTGGGAAAAGGCAAGTAATCCGCGATCGACGTAACGATAATGTGTCTTAGCCGGGTGCGGGGGAGTACGGTTTGAACCCGTTTGAAGAGGAGATTCAAAACTACGATCGCTTTGGCGCCGGAATCCTCCAGCTGATGTCTAAGTTCGTGCTCTTTGTAGAGCGGATTCGTCTGTACCACAATGCCGCCGGCCAGCAGCGTGCCGAAATAGGCGATGACCGCTTGCGGGCAGTTCGGCAGCATGATCGCCACCCGGTCGCCTTTTCCGATGCCGATGCGTCTCAGTCCGTTGGCGAACCGGTACGCGGCGTTCTCAAGCTGGCGGTAGTTAAGCTTTGCGCCCATAAATTGTATGGCGGGGCGGGCCGGAAACCGGTCCGCCGCATCCAGCAATAATTTCGCAACATTATGCTTCGGGTACTGAAAGGTCGGTGCTACCTCTTCGGGATACGATGAGAGCCACGGTTTTTTCGTCTCCATCCGTTAATCATCCCTTCCGCCGCTATCGGGCGTATGTTGCGGTGAGCGTTAACCGACGTATTTTTTGCTTTGAATGACCCGCGCCGCGATGTCCCGCTTCAGAGCCACCGTGTTGATCGGCTGATAACGGGTCAGCTTCTTCAGGATCGACAGCTGTGTTCTTAATGTATCGCCGTCCGCCATGGCGGCTAGCGATTCCTTCGCCAGCGACTCCGCGCGCTCGAACGCTTCTTGGACGAACACCTGCGTCATTTGGACGGCGTTTTCCGATCCCTTTTTGGCGAGCCTCTTTTTCGTCCGAAGCAGCGCGCTTTCCGCCGCGTACATTTGAATCATGATGTCCGCCAAATTGCTGAGCGCCTCCTGCTCCTTCTCGAGGTTCATGCCGTATTTTTGCACTGCGAGACCGCCTGTAAATAGGAAAATGTTTTTCATCATGGAGACGAGGTGCGTTTCTTGCTCGAGCGTGTTCTCGAATTGGGCGGCGGGGACTAGCGAGAGGAGATCGTTTTGGAATTGTTGGGCTTTTTGCAAGAGCGGCAGTTCGCCTTTCATCGCTTTCTTCAGCAGCGTACCGGGAATTAGGAGGCGGTTAATTTCGTTGGTTCCCTCGAAAATGCGGTTGATCCGGGAATCGCGGTAGACGCGTTCGATTTTGTATTCCTGCGTGTAGCCGTAGCCGCCGTGAATTTGTACGCCCTCATCGGCGACGAAATCGAGTCCTTCGGAGGCGAACACTTTGTTGATCGAACATTCGAGCGCGTATTCGGCGATGCCTTTGGCCGATCGGAGGCCTGCGTCCGGCGCGCTGTAGTCGAGGTCCCTCAGAATGTTGTCGATCAGTCCTGCGGTGCGGTACACCATGCTTTCCATCACGTACGTGCGGATGTTCATGTCGGCGAGCTTTTTGCCGATGAGCGGGAAGCTTGCGATCGGCTTGCCGAACTGCGTGCGGGTGTTGGCATAGCTTGCGGCGAGCGCGATCGATTCTTTGGCGCCGCCGAGGCAGCCTGCGCCGAGCTTGAACCGGCCGATGTTGAGAATGTTGAAGGCGATCAGGTGCCCTTTGCCTCGTTCGCCGAGCAGGTTCTCGGCCGGGATGCGCGCGTCCTCGAAGAAGAGCGGCACGGTGGATGAGCCTTTGATGCCCATCTTCTTCTCTTCGGGGCCGATCGAGAAGCCCGGCGTGCCGCGCTCGACGATGAAGGCCGAGAAGTCGGTGCCGTCGATTTTCGCGTATACGATGAAGATGTCGGCGAAGCCGCCGTTGGTGATGAAAATTTTGCTGCCGTTGAGGACGTATTCGGTGCCGGCTTCGCTCAGCTTCGCGGTCGTCTTTGCGCCGAGCGCGTCGGAGCCGGAGGCCGGCTCGGTCAGGCAGTAGGCGGCGATAAGCTCGCCGGTCGCGAGCTTCGGCAAGTACTTGCGCTTCTGCTGCTCGGTGCCGAAGAAGACGATCGGCAGCGTGCCGATGCCGACGTGCGCGCCGATGGACAGCGCGAAGGAGGACGCTTTCGAGAGGTTTTCGTTGATAATGGTGGAGCTTACCTTATCGAGGCCGAGGCCGCCGTACTGCTCCGGTATGTCGGCGCTCAGCAGGCCGAGCTCGCCGGCCTTGCGCATGAGCTCGACGGTAAGCTCGTAGTCGAGCTTCTCGATGCGCTCGTCGTGCGGGAGCACTTCCGCCTCGACGAAGCCGCGGGTCGTCTCCGCGAACATGAGCTGCTCTTCGCTGAAGTCTTCAGGCGTCATAACTTGTTCCGGACTTATGTTGTCGATGACGAAGCTGCCTCCGACGATTTTCTGGTTTGGGTTGTTGGTTACGGTCATTCGGATCCGCTCCTTGCATTTAGGGTTGGGTGGGCTTTCCGACATGGCAATTGGAGTTTCTCCACTTGTTCGAGGGGTTCACCCTGCTTTCCGACAAAGCAAGTGGATTTTCTCCACTTGTTCCGGGGGTTCGCCCCGCTTTTCGAGCTGGCAAGTGGACTTTCTCCACTTGTTCGGGGTAGTCGCCCCGCTTACTGACACTGCAAGTGGATTTTCTCCACTTACTGCAGAGATCCGCCCCGCTTTCCGACACAGCAAGTGGAGTTTCTCCACTTACTTCAGAGATCCGCCCCGCTTTCCGACACAGCAAGTGGAGTTTCTCCACGTGTAAGGGGTGGGCGCCACGCTTTCCGATAGATCTAGTGTAGTTTCTCCACTTTTTCGGGTTGGACGCCCCGCTTTCCGATATCGCAAGTGGAGTTTCTCCACGTGTAAGGGGTGGGCGCCACGCTTTCCGATAGATCTAGTGTAGTTTCTCCACTTTTTCGGGTTGGACGCCCCGCTTTCCGATATCGCAAGTGGAGTTTCTCCACGTGTTCGGGGTGGTCGCCCCGCTTTCCGATATAGCAAGTGGAGTTTCTCCACTTGTTCCGGGGGATTCGCCCCGCTTTCCGACACAGCAAGTGGACTTTCTCCACTTGTATCGGGGGTTCGCCCCGCTTTCCGTCACAGCAAGTGGAGTTTCTCCACTTGTTCCGGGGATTCGCCCCGCTTTCCGACATGGCAAGTGGGGATTCTCCACTTGTTCGGGGTGGTCGCCCCGCTTTCCGATATAGCAAGTGGAGTTTCTCCTCTTATTCCGGGGATTCGCCCCGCTTTCCGTCACAGCAAGTGGAGTTTCTCCACTTGTTCCGGGGATTCGCCCCGCTTTCCGACATGGCAAGTGGGGATTCTCCACTTGTTCGGGGTGGTCGCCCCGCTTTCCGATATAGCAAGTGGAGTTTCTCCACTTATTCCGGGGATTCGCCCCGCTTTCCGTCACAGCAAGTGAAGTTTCTCCATCTAACTCGGATTGAGTAAACTATTATTGCGTTTTTCCCTCCGACCAATATACCGCCTGCCTCCAACGGAATTTTATTCCGCTGCACTATGCCACACCAAGTAACTAGTTACTTCCAACGGAACTCTATTCCGTTGTAGATCTCTGATCCACATACTGCCTGCCTTCAACGGAACTTTATTCCGCTGCACTATGCCACAACAAGTAACTAGCTACTTCCAACGGAACTCTATTCCGTTGTTACTCTCCGATCCACATACTGCCTGCCTCCAACGGAACTTTATTCCGCTGCACTATGCCACACCAAGTAACCAGCTACTTCCAACGGAACTCTATTCCGTTGTTACTCTCCGATCCCACACACTGCCTGCCTTCAACGGAACTTCATTCGCTGCACTATGCCGCCACAACTATCTAGCCACCCCCAACGGAACTGTATTCCGTTGGAAGTGTGGACCGCTTCCCTCTCACATCGAACAGAACTTTGATCCGCTACAAAAACGTGTTTCCCGAGGTACGATTACCCGCCGTACACCTCGAACACGCCGGCCGCGCCCATGCCTCCGCCGATGCACATCGACACGACGCCAAGGCCGCCGCCGCGGCGGCGAAGCTCGTGCACAAGCGTGGCCGTCAGCTTCGTGCCGGTGCAGCCGAGCGGGTGGCCGAGCGCGATGGCGCCGCCGTTCACGTTGACCTTCGACTCGTCGAGCTCGAGCGCGCGCACCACCTGCAAGCACTGCGCGGCGAACGCCTCGTTAATTTCGAACAGGTCGACGTCCTCCTTCGCGACGCCCGCCATGCGCAGCGCCTTCGGGATCGCCTCCACCGGGCCGACGCCCATAATATCCGGGTCGACGCCGGCGAGCGCGAACGACTTGAACGCGGCGAGCGGCGCAAGACCAAGCGACTCCGCACGCTCGCGGCTCATGAGCAGCGCCGCCGTCGCGCCGTCGCTCGTCTGCGACGCGTTGCCCGCCGTGACGGTGCCGCCGGCCGAGAACGCCGCACGCAGCCCGGCGAGCACCTCCGGCGTCGTATCCGGCCGGACTCCCTCGTCGGTGTCGAACACGAAGGCGCGTTCGCGAACCGTCCCGCCGTCTTCATCCATGGCGGCCAGCCTTACGTTCATCGGCACGATTTCCTCGCGGAACCGACCTGCCGCGATGGCCGCAGCGGCCTTCCGGTGCGAATCCGCCGCGAACCGGTCCTGGTCCTCCCGCGTAATCCCGAACCGCCGCGCCACCTCCTCCGCAGTATGGCCCATGCTCATGTATACCTCCGGCATCTCCGCCGCTATAACCGGATGAGGCGCCGGCTTAAAGCCCGTCATCGGCACATGGCTCATGCTCTCGACGCCGCCTGCGATCACCACGTCCGCCGCACCCAGCATAATGCGCTCCGCGGCGAAAGCGATCGACTGCAGGCCCGACGAGCAAAACCGGTTGATTGTCAGCGCCGGGACCGACGTCGGAAAGCCGGCATACAGCGACATAATGCGCGCGAAGTTCAGCCCCTGCTCTCCTTCCGGCATCGCGCAGCCAATCATGATATCCTCCACGTCCTCCTTCCGGACGCCGGAAACACGCTCGATCACCTCGTTCAGCACGACGCGGCCCATATCTTCAGCCCGAGTCTGAGCAAGCGAGCCCTTCTTCGCCCTTCCGACCGCCGTCCGGGCAATCGACACAATGACCGCTTCCCGCAAACCTGAAGTACCCATACGCCCCACCTCCCGTTAGTTGCGCAGCGGCTTGCCCTTGGCAAGCATATGCTGCATGCGCGCTTGCGTTTTCGGCTCGCCGCACAGGCTCAAGAACGCCTCGCGCTCCAAATCGAGAAAATACTGCTCGCTCACGAGGCTGCCCGCCGGCACATCCCCGCCGGACAACACATGCGCAAGCTTTCCGGCAATCAGCAAATCATGATCGCTCACAAAACCGCCCCGACGCATCGTGTACGCGCCCATCAAAAGCACCGCTTTGCCGTCCCGGCCTACTACGCGAATCTTTTCCGCCGGCGGCAGCGAATAGCCGGCCTCATCCATGGCGAGCACAAGCTTCTTCGCCTCGTACACCCGATGGTCGTCGTTCATGACGACCCGGTCCCCCGCGCGCATATAGCCCAGGTCGCGCGCGTTCGCTCCGCTCGTCGTCACCTTCGCCATCGCGATCGTTTCGAACGCCTTGTTGACCGCAGGCTGCAAATCGTCCTCCGGCGAAAGCGCCTCGGAAGAAATGCGCAACGCCATCTCCTTACAGCCGCCGCCCGCCGGGATCAGCCCGACGCCGGTCTCGACAAGCCCGAAGTACGTCTCGGCCGAGAACAACACAGCGTCCGCCGGCAAGCACGCCTCCACGCCCCCGCCGAGCGTCATCCGGTGCGGCGCCGCCACGACAGGCTTCTCCAGCCGCTTCAGCTCCATCATCGCACCCTGGAATGCGCGAATAATCCGGTCGACCTCATCCCATTCCTCGTCCTGCGCCTCCATCAGCAACAGCATCAAATTCGCGCCGACGCAGAAGTTTCGCCCCTCGTTCGCCACAACAAGTCCGCGCCAATTGCGTCGCACCTCCTCGACGCTCTGCGTGATCATCGTCAAAATATCCGCGCCGATCGCATTGTTCGGCGAATGAAACTCCAGGCATGCCACATCGTCGCCGATATCAATCAAGGAAGCGCCGGGATTGGACCGAATGACCCGCGCCGGATCGGACTTCAATACGCGAAGCGACACCGCCCGCGGCGAGCGCTCCACCTCGGCAAAGCCGGAACCGGAAGCATACAGCGTCCGTCCCCCGTCCGCCTTATAAAACGTCTCATTCCCAGCCGCCAGCCGCTCCTCAACCCACGCCGGCACGCTAAGGCCCTCCGCCTTCATACGCTCCACCGAGCCCTTAACGCCGATCGCATCCCACGTCTCGAAAGGCCCAAGCTCCCAATTGAAGCCCCATTTCATCGCATTGTCGATATCGACAATCGAATCGGCGATTTCGCCCAGCTTCTCGGCGGCATACACCAGCACCGGCGCCACGATGCTCCACGCAAGCTCCGAGTAGCGGTCTCCCGCTCCGAGCAGCGCCTTCAGCTTCCCCCGCGCACCCTTAGCCGCCTTGGACGCCTCTAACGACGCACCTCCAACTTTGCCCCCCACCTCATATTCAAGCGTATCGAGCCGCAACGCTTGAATGACCGAGCCGCCCTCGCCCTTCACCTTCTTATAAAACCCTTGCCCCGACTTCTCGCCCAGCCACCCCCGGCTCACCAGCTCCTTCAAAACAGGCGGCGTCTCGAACACTGCCTTCTCGGCCGCATCCGTCACGTTGTCGCGAACATTTTCAGCCACATGCACGAACGTATCGAGCCCTACCAAATCAAGCGTCCGGAACGTCGCGCTCTTCGGCCGGCCCATCGCCGGTCCGGTGACCGCATCGATCTCCTCCACCGAATAGCCCTTCTCCTCCATCTGCCGCAGCGTCACAAGCAGCCCGTAGGTGCCGATCCGGTTGGCGATAAAGTTCGGCGTATCTTTGGCGACAACGACGCCTTTTCCCAATCTTCGCTCGCAAAACTCCTTCATAAAAGCCGCCACGCCAGGGTCCGTCGCCGAACACGGAATCACTTCCAGCAGCTTCATATATCGGGGAGGGTTAAAGAAGTGAGTCCCGAGAAAATGCTTCCGAAACTCCTCGCTGCGACCCGCGACCATCCCATTCACCGAAATGCCGGACGTATTCGTGCTGACGATCGTCCCCGGCCGCCACACCGATTCGATGCGCTCGAACAAGCTCCGCTTCACGTCGAGCCGTTCGGTCACCACCTCGATAATCCAGTCGACCTCGGACAGCTTCTCCAAATCGCTCTCGATTTCGCCCGGCGTAATGAGCCCCGCATAAGACGCGCGGTACAGCGGCGCCGGATTCGTTTTCTGAAGCTTCGCCAAGGCGGTAACGGCATATTCCTTCTTCACGTCGAGCATCAGCGTCGGAATGCCCGCATTCGCCAGATGCGCCGCAATGCCCGAGCCCATGACGCCGGAGCCGATGACGGCCGCCTTTCGAATCGTTAATGCCATGCGCATTCAACCTCCTATATGATCAACTGGGCAAAAAAGGAACCGCATTAATGAACCGAACCGCCGCCGCCACCAAAGCCGCCGCTCCCGCCACCGACACCGAACACGGACTGCTCCAGCAGCTCGGCGATATCCCGCGCCTTCACCCGATCGTCCGCCTCGACAAGCTTCGTTCCGTCCTCCATCATCGTCAGGCAGTACGGGCAGGCGGACGCAATGACCGTCGGCTCGACGAGAAGCGCCTGCTCCGTGCGGGCGAGGTTGACGCGCTTGCCGCTCGTCTCCTCCATCCACATCCGTCCGCCGCCGGCGCCGCAGCACATGCCGTTCTCGCGGCTGCGCTCCATCTCGGCAAGCTCCACGCCGGGGATCGAACGAAGCACGTTTCGCGGCTGATCGTATACGCCGTTGTAGCGACCCAGATAGCAGGAGTCGTGGTAAGCGATGCGCTCCCGCACCTGATGCAGCGGCTTCAGCCGGCGCTCTGCGACGAGCGCGGCCAGCAGCTCCGTATGGTGGAGCACCTCTACATCGGGCCCCAGGCCGAATTCCGGATATTCGTTCTTAAGCGTGTTGTAAGTATGCGGGCACGCCGTCACAATCCGGCGCACGCCGTACTTCTCGAACGACGCAATGTTCGCGGCGGCAAGCTCCTGAAACAGCAGCTCGTTCCCCATACGCCGCGGCGTATCGCCGGAGCCCTTCTCCTCGTTGCCGAGAATCGCGAAGCTGACGCCGGCCTCGTTCATGAGCCGCACCAGCGCCCGCGTCACCTTCTTCGTCCGGTTGTCGTACGAGCCCATCGAGCCGACGAAAAGCAGTACCTCGAAATCCGGATTTTCCTTCACGGTCGGAACCTTCAGCAACGGGTCCCCTTCACCGGAAAGCTCCTCGACCCACTTCGCCCGGTCGCCGCGCGAAATGCCCCACGGATTGCCCTGCCGCTCGATGTTCTGCATTGCGCGCTGTCCGTCGTGCGGCAAGCTTCCCTGCATAAGCACGAGGTGGCGGCGCATGTCGACGATTTTGTCGACGTGCTCGTTGCCGACCGGACACTGGTCTTCGCAGTTGCGGCACGTGGTGCACGCCCATATTTCGTCCTCCGTCATCACTTCCCCGATCAGCTCGATGTCCTCCGGTTTGCGGTCCGCCGCAACGATCCACGAAGCCTTCTGCGTCTTCATCGTCGGGCCGATATCGGTAATCGCGGAGGAAAATCGTTCCGGGGAGCCGTCCGTCATCATATGAGCAAACGTGCCTCCTCCGCCGAAAGAAGGTACCCAAGGCGACTTGGAGGTGACGGCGGACCCTTTTTCAATGAGGTGGTCCCTCAGCTTAACGATCATATGCATCGGGGACAGCAGCTTGCCGGTGCTCGAGGCGGGGCATACGTTCGTGCACCTGCCGCACTCCACGCAGGAGTACAAATCGAGCAGCTGCCTCTGCGTGAAATCTTCGATTTTGCCCGCGCCGAAGCTTTCGGCGGTTTCGTCCTCCAGGTCGAGCTTCGAAAGCCGCCCGACGGGTTCGGTCCTGCGGAGCAATAGGTTGATCGGAGCCGTAATAATATGAAAATGCTTCGACTGCGGCACATACACGGCGAACGACAGCAAAATCAGCAAATGCGCCCACCAGCACAAGTAGTACCAGACACCGGTTGCCGTCTCCACAACGACTCCCCCGAAAGCCGCCGCGATCGCCGACGAGAACGGCGACGTCCATACCCACTCCGCCGCCTCGCCCGACCGCAAACGATCAAAAGCAAGGGTCAAGAGAACGGACAGCATCAACGAAACGATGAACCAAACGACAATGCTCGGTTTCCAGCCGCGTTTGAGCCGCTGCAGCTTTTCCCCGTACCGGCGGTATGCGGCGTAGCCGATCGCGACAAGGACGGATGCGACGGTAACCTCCTGCAGCAGCTCGAATCCGGCGTACCCGGGGATCGGCAGATGAACGCCGAACAGGCCGCGGACAATAATGTCGATCGCGCCGAACTGGAGAATAATGAAGCCGTAAAAAATGACAACGTGCATGACGCCGCTGCGCCGGTCCTTCAGAAGCTTTGTTTGGCCGAACACTTGAGAGGAAAACTCCGCGAGGCTGCGCCCGAGCGCCTCCTTCACGGCTTCCTTCAGCTCGGCCCCCGGCGCCCGCCCCAGCTTCAAATACAAATACCGGTGGCGCACAACCCGCCAAAAACAATAAACTCCTCCCCCCGTTGCGGCCAGAAACAGCAGCAGGTTTACCGTTGACCATGTCATGGCGCGAGTCTCCTTTCGTAAACCGTTTCTTTGCGGACAAGGTTTGAAGCGCTTACAAAAACCTTTTACCAGCTATTTTATTTGACCCTCCTTTTCCCCATTCACTTAATCCCCTTAAAAAAATCGTATGACGCAAATCAAAAATGAATGAGTATTCATTCACGATTCATATAGTGGTACCGGGGGGATTATTGTGACACGGCCGAAAAACGACAAATATTACGCGATTCTTTCCGGCGCTTTGCAGACGTTTGCCGAGCACGGCTTCCACAAAACCCAAGTGTCGCGCATTGCGAAGGCCGCCGGCGTCGCGGACGGCACCATTTATTTGTACTTCAAGCGCAAGGAGGACATCCTGATCGAATTGTTCCGCGAAAAGCTGGGCGAGCTCGTCGGCAAATTTCACGCCACCATCGACGGACACGCCGACGCAGCCGAAAGCTTGCGGAAGGTCGTCGAGATCCACTTCGGCGAGCTGGAGAAGGACGTCAATTTCGCGTACGTTACGCAGATCGAGCTGCGTCAAAGCGATTTGGAGCTCAGGCGAGAAATAGGAGCGTGCTTCAAGCCATATATTGTATTGATCGAACATATTTTGCGCAGAGGGATAGAGCAGGGACGGTTTCGTTCCGACCTGGATCCGAAGCTGACGCGGCTGCTCGTGTTCGGCGGCATGGATGAAGTCGTAACGTCATGGCTGATTTCCGGGCGAAAGATCAGCTTAAGCTCGCAGGTTGACGGGACGGTGTCGTTTTTTTTGCAGGGACTTAAGGCGTAAGCCATCACTCGCGAAGGAAGGAGCGATGACCATGAACATTGTGGTGCTTGTGAAGCAGACGTTCGATACGGAGGAGAAGGTCGTCCTACAAGACGGCGCGGTGTCGGAGGACGGGGTAAAGTTCGTGATCAATCCATACGACGAATACGCCGTGGAGGAGGGGATCCGGTTGAAGGAAGAGGCGGGCGGCAAGGTGACGGTCGTGTCCGTCGGGCCCACCCGCGCCGGGGAAGCGCTGCGAACCGCCCTCGCGATGGGCGCGGACGAAGCGGCGCTCATTGACGACAAGCGCATCCCGGCCGACGAGTATGCCGTGTCGCGCGTGCTTGCGGCGTTCGTACAAGGGTTGATCGACCGCGGCGAAGGCCCGGACATCGTGCTGGGGGGCAACTTTTCGGTCGATAACGGAGCGGGCCAAGTGGCGGTGCGGCTTGCAGGGCTGCTCGGCCTGCCGCATGCCGCCTCCGTCACGGCGCTCGCGGTGTCCGGCGGCAAAGCGACGGTAACGCGCGACGCGGAAGGCGACGCCGAGATCGTGGAGCTGCCGCTTCCGGCGCTGTTTACGGCGCAGCAAGGCTTGAACGAGCCGCGCTACCCGTCGCTGCCCGGCATAATGAAGGCGAAGAAAAAGCCGTTCACGGTGCTGCGGCTGGAGGAGCTCGGTCTGACGGAAGCGGACGTCGCGCCGAAAACGCAGCGCCTCGGCGTGTCGCTGCCGCCGGCGCGGGCGGCCGGCCGCATCGTCGGCGGTGCGGACGGTGCGGCGCAAGCCGCCGAGCTGGCGCGGCTGCTGCGGGAGGAAGCGAGGGTGTTGTAACGAAGACTAGGACGAAGATGAAACGGAGGGATTCCCCATGAGTTCGAATAAAACATGGCTGGTCGTCGCGGAGGCGCGGGACGGCACGCTCCGCCAAGTATCCTTCGAAGCGCTCGGCGCCGCGCAGTCGCTCGCCGCGGACGGCGACGTCATAGCCGCCGCTCTGATCGGCGACGGCGTGGAACGCCTCGCCGGGGAACTCGCTGCGCACGGCGCGCAGCGCATATACGTCGCCGACAGCCCGCATCTGTCGGCGTATTCCCCGGAGGCGCACCTCGGCGCCCTCCGGAGCATTCTCGCGGCCGTGCCCGGGCAGACGGCCGCGATCCTTCTCGGCCATACGGCGGTCGGCCGTGATTTGGCGCCGCTGCTCGCGGCGGCGCTGGGCTGCGGCGCGGTCACCGACGTGACCGCGCTCGAGCCGGGGGCCGCGCCGGACGGCGGCCCCGTGTTCGTGCGCCCGCTGTACGCGGGCAAGGCGCTCGAACGGCGAGCCGTGGACGGCGTGCCGTTCGTGGTTACCGTGCGCCCGAACAATATTCGGGCGCCGCTGCCGGCGGAGGGCGATGCGGCGGCGGACGTCGTCCGCGTCGACGCGCCCGCCCCCTCCCTCCGCGCGGTCATTAAGGACGTCGTCCGCAAGACGTCCGGCACCATCGATCTCAGCGAAGCGAAGATCGTCGTCTCCGGCGGGCGCGGCGTCAAGAGCGCCGAAGGCTTCGCCCCGCTGCGGGAGCTCGCGGACGTGCTCGGCGGCGCGGTCGGCGCCTCCCGAGGCGCATGCGACGCGGGCTATTGCGACTACGCGCTGCAAATCGGCCAGACCGGCAAAACGGTCACGCCCGAGCTCTACATCGCCTGCGGCATCTCAGGCGCAATCCAGCATCTCGCGGGCATGAGCAGCTCGCGCGTCATCGTCGCCATCAACAAGGATCCCGAGGCGCCGATCTTTAAGATCGCCGATTACGGCATCGTCGGCGACCTGTTCGAGGTCGTCCCGCTGTTGACCGAGGAATTCCGCAAGCTGAAGTAAATTTTCATTCTCCCAAAAGTACCTTGTCCAATCCGTCAAGGTACTTTATTCTTTTCTAGTACCGTTCAACCATTTCTTTCGTCGGAGGTCTCTCTCAGCTGCTATGAAACAAAGACTATTTTATCTCGATCATCTTCGCGTATTCCTTACGATGCTCGTAATTGTCCATCACGCCTCGATTACATACGGAGCCGGGGGATCGTGGTACTTCGAAGACGTAGACAAAACGCAAATGACCGTCTCTATCGTGCTTCTCACTCTCTTTACCGCGGTCAACCAATCGTTTTTCATGGGTCTATTCTTCTTTCTCTCAGGCTACTTTACTCCCGGCTCGTACGACCGCAAAAGCCCGGGCAAATTTCTAGCCGACCGTTTCATCCGCTTGGGCATTCCGCTCGTCGCATTCATGTTTCTGCTCGGCCCGTTCACGACTTTCCTGGCGGGACACGGCGGAGACCGGTCTTTCGGGGAGTTTTATCGGGACGAGGTGCTCAGCTTCCGAACGTTCCACTTCGGCCCGCTCTGGTTCGTCGAGGCGCTGCTCTACTTCGCTATATTATATGTAATTTGGCGATCTCTGACCCGCAGCCGTGCCGCCGCGAAGCCGGTACCGTTCCCAAGCATGCGCACGATATGGATTACCGCCGCTGCGCTTGGCCTTGCCGCCTTCCTCGTCCGGCTCGCATATCCGACGGGCAGCGAATTCCTTGGCCTGCAGCTCGGCTACTTCCCGTCTTACATCGTATTGTTTATTGCAGGCATCGTTGCCAAACGCAGCGGATGGCTCGAGCGGATCCCCGCTGCGACGGTACGCGCGTGGTCGCGCATTTCGCTCATCGCGTTCCCCGTTCTCCCGGCCGCACTCATTCTTACCGGCGCGCTGGACGGCAATCTCGAATTTGCCGGCGGCATCAACGTGCAAGCGTTCGTGTATGCGATGTGGGAGCCTTTCGTCGGACTCGGGATCATTTTTTTCCTGCTAAAACGGTTCGCCGAACGCCACAATACGACTTCACCGCTGAAACAGACCTTAAGCAACACCGCGTTCACCGCCTACATCATTCATCCGGTTATTATCGTGGCGATCAGCCTTGCGTTCGTCGGCTTGCCTTTGTACCCGACGCTGAAATTTATCATCGTTGCCGCGCTTAGCGTCGTCGCATGCTTTGCCGCCTCTTGGGCGATCCGCAAAATTCCATACGCCGATCGGGTGCTGTAATTGATGAAGTCATATCATATTATGGAAGAAGTATGTCTATATTATGATGCGATTTGGTCATAACTTTTGGGTAAATTCTCCCTCCGGTTCGACTTTGGCAAAACAATGTTCAGAATTGGTTCTCCGAACTGCCGTTAATGAACATACTTTTTCCATAATTCGAGAGTTAACGATCATTTCGGCCGATTTATGGAAAACGCATAACCGTTTATGAACATTCCTTTCCATAATCGTAGCCGTACTTGAACATAACTAAACCAAACCCGTAACCACATATTTATTACCACTACCATAACCAAAACGTAACCATAGCTACAGCCATAACCATAACCACTACCGCAACCGTAACCGGCCAATGCGCACAAAAAGGCGCCTCCCGCAGTCATCCTGCGAAAGGCGCCTTTTTATCGGTGCTTTATACGTTTTTTACATTGACGCCGGCCATCCATGCCGTCAGGCGGTGGTTAATTTGCTCCTCCGTCAAGTCGGAGAACAGCTTGTCTTCGGCGACCATATCGTACAGACGGTCCATCGGCTCGCGCGGATCGGCTTTCTTCGCCTTCGCGTCCGACTTGAGCACATCCCAGGTGCTGATGATGAAATCGCGGTGATGAACGTCCTTGCCGCTGAAATAATGGCCCAGCTTCTCGACGTGCTCCAGAAACTCTCCGCCGAACCGTTCTTCATAGTCGCCGCGGAGCAGCGCGATCTCCGCTTCGTACATCGGGCGCTCCTCTTTGCCGATCCAAGGCGTCTCAAGCACCATCGGCAGGTGTGCAAGCTTCTCGTGATCGACGACACGCTTCATCGCGTCGAAGCCGATCCAGCCCGCTCCGACCGGAGCGTGACGGTCTTTGCCGGCGCCGCGCGGATTTTTGCTGTCGTTCAAGTGAATGACGGCCAGCCTGTCCAATCCGACAATGCGGTCGAACTCCTCGAGCACGCCGTCCAAATCGTTCACGATATCGTAGCCCGCATCGTGAATGTGGCAAGTATCGAGGCATACGGTAAGCCGCGAGTTATCCTCCACGCCTTCGATAATGCGCGCGATTTCCTCGAACGAACGGCCGATTTCCGTTCCCTTGCCCGCCATCGTCTCGAGCGCGATCTTAACCTGCGTCTCCGATGTGCCCTTCAGCACCTCGTTCAAGCCCTCCGCGATGCGCGCGATTCCGTAATCTACGTCCTTCTCGGTATACGCACCCGGATGAAGGACAATGTTGCGGACTCCGAGATAGTCCGTCCGCCGAATTTCCTCCTGGAGGAAATCGACTGCCAGATCGAAGGTGCTGTTTTTATATGAACCGAGATTGATAATGTACGGCGCGTGAACGACAATTTCGTCGATATTGTGCGCTTTCATGATCTCCCGGCCTTCTTCGATGAATTGCTCCTCGATAGGCTTGCGGCGCGTGTTCTGCGGAGCCCCCGTGTAAATCATGAATGTGCTCGAGCCGTAGCTGACCGCTTCGTTCGCCGCATTCACCAAACCTTTGTCCGAAAATGACACGTGAGAACCGATTTTTTTCGTCATGCGCCATACCCCTTTCTACTTAAGACCATCTCTATTATTGTACCTTAATTTTCGATTGTTTGGAAGGAAGCTTGCTTGCCGTCTCCCGTGATGATACCATTAATTTTTGAGGTGAAGACGTCATGAACCAAGGCATGGCCTGGTTTATTTTCATATGGGTGTTCGTGCTGATCGGCATGATGGCGATCGGCGGGTATTTTATGTTCCGCAAATTTCTTAAGGTTCTCCCGAAGGCCGACGGTAAATCTACGCTCGACTGGCAAAATTATTGGGTCGAAGCGAGCCGCCATCTGTGGACCGACGACAGCAAGCAGTTTTTGAACCGGCTTGTCGAGCCTGTGCCGGCCGCCTTCCGCGACATCGCAAAGCATTCGATCGCGGCGCGCATCGGGCAGCTGGCAATGGAGCGCGGCGCCAAGGAAGTGACCCGCGAGCACTGCATCGAAGGGTACATTCTGGCAACGCCGAAGCGGGATTACAAATTTTTGCAAAAGTTTCTCAATGAAGAAGGCATCGATTACAGCAAATTTCAAAGCTTGATGGAATAGCGGACGCCCGGCGTTCCGCTTTTTTTGTTTGGTTAACCGCGCAATCGCGAAACGACCGGCTTCCCGTCCCAGACGATTTCGGAAGCCGTTCTGCGCGAACGAATCTCTTCTTCCTCCAGCATCAGAAAAAAGTTTTTCGTCGGCAAATGTCCTAACCCGTGCTTGTCGCACAACCGGTCGAGATACTCGCGCATGGCGCCTTGATTTGCCGACTGGTTGCTCCCGCCCTGCTGTGCGAACGCGTACACCGTTCCCGCTCTATGCACCTTCTTGACTTTATGTCTCTCCATTACGCGCAAAATCCAGTCCCAATCCCAATAATCGCGCATCTCTACGTCAAACATGCCGAGCTCGTCGTGAAGCGTTCTTTTGTAAAGGGAGCCCGATGCGACGTATGTATTGAACTTCCGGATTAAATCGATGTCATGCTCGTACGCGAATAGAAATCTTGCGACCGGTTCGCGGGTGCCGTTGTTCACGATGTAATCGAATATTTCGACGTCTCCGTACACGAGGTCGGCGTCGCCGATCTCCTGCAGCATGCGCTCCATATGATCCGGGACGATATAATCGTCGTCGTCGATCGGCATAATATACCGCCCCCTCGCTTGCGGCAATGCCGCGTTGCGGGCCCATACGTGGTATGAGTTTACGGGCAGGTCGACGACTTGAATGTCAAGCTCGGAGTAAAGCTCCACCGCATCGGCGACAAGCTCGCCGGCGTCGTTCACGATGATGATTTCGAAATTTTTGAACGTTTGTCTCGACAGCGCTTCAAGAAGCTCTGCCAGCTCGCGAACGCGGTTATATGTAGGAATGATAACGGATACAATTGGCGTCAATTTACATCTTTCCTTTCTGCGTGTGGCCCGGCTAAAACGATCGCGTAAGACGCAAAATACGGATGAAGGAGGCGTTGCACAGCGATGAACGAAAATTACGAATTCGCGGAGCTTTCCGGGGAAGCTTTATCTAAAGTTAGGGAACTCGAATCCGAACTGCGAAACGAGTCCGGCGAAAACATCACCATCATAGCATACACCAATACCGATCGGCGAAGCGCACCCGCCTGCCGAGCCGACGTGAACGGAGAGTGAAAGCGGATGAGCCGTAAAGAAACGCAATCGAAGCCGAAGGGCGATGTCCGGTTCCAGCAGCCCCCTGCCAAGCTCGTCGCCGCCCGCGCCGAAGACGAGGGCATTGAGGCGTTGAATAAGAAGCTGCAGGACGACGACGGCTTTCCGCATCATTGCGGGGGCTTGTAAGCCGCCGAAGCCAGGCTGCGCCTCTATAACAGCACTTTTATACCTTTGTACACGTTCCAGATCACGACAGCCAGCGAGATGAGCCCGAAGAGACCAAGCAGGATAAACATTCCTGCGAACGACATTATGGCGTGCCCTTCTATATTGATCAAGCTGAAGCCGAAGATGAAGAAGCCCATAATGAACGCGACGACGGCCAGGATCACCGGAATGCAATGCGAGATAAAGGCTGCTCCCGCGTGGCGTTTGACTTGCGGATTGTTCGTAATGAACCACAGCACCGCCGGAAAGATAAAGCCGAGAAAGAAAATGCTGAAGTATGCCAGCGCGGATAAAACCCGGTCCGTCTGATTCATGCCGTTACGATCATCCGTGTAGCCGCTATTATAACGGTTGTAGTGGTTGTATTGGTTCATACGGCTGCCCGCCTCCTTTTTTGTCTGATGATAAGTATACGCAAAAAGGCCCTTGAAGGATTCGCTTTTCAGCGGGCTTCAAGGGCTTTTATTTGTTATGTATGGTGCGGTCGGAGAGATTTGAACTCTCACGCCTTGTGGGCACTGCCGCCTGAAGACAGCGTGTCTGCCGTTCCACCACGACCGCATGTATCAAAAGTGACAAGGATTATAGTATCACGCTCGGAATAAAAAGTAAAGCGCAAAGTAGCGACAAATTGTTTGTCTCGCTCACCACTATATCGCACAAATGGCTTATAAGTGGTATGTATGGTGCGGTCGGTGGGATTTGAACCCACACGGGTCTCCCCGCCACCCCCTCAAGATGGTGTGTCTGCCGTTCCACCACGACCGCATGCAACATTTAAAAGTGACAATTAAAAATATATAACGTTTGAGCGCAAAAGTAAAGGGGTGGGAAAAAGTAACATCGACCTTCGCTTTGGGCGGACTTAGGTCGCCGATTGAACGACTGCTCCCCATGCCACCCACCGCCTCACGATCGACTTAGCACCAAAATATGTGACTAGCGCTGCCACTTTACCGCTGCACGACCGACTTATTACCAAAAACTCTCAAACTCTCATATCTATGCGACACCACCGAGTATGATAATGAAAAGTATGTTTTAAAGACGGATCTTTCTACAATGATGGTAATGGCAGGTCAAAGGTCGAACCGATTTTTTGCTGTTGTGACGGGTGATGCCGGCGCTGCCAGTACTGTCGGTACTGTCAGGTACTGCCGTACTGCCGGTATCGCCGGCGCTGCCGGAATCGTTAGTTACCGCTGCTTCCGGAACTGATCACTAATCGCTTTGGCGCTAACGGAACCGGATGTCCGCTAATTTTGTCNTCGAGCAGTTTGTCTCTCGGTGAGACAACAAAAGTTATTATAATGGATGAGCCTATATATTTGCAAGCATTTTTTTAGATTTATTTAAAGCAAAGAATGATACAAGCTCCCATAACGGTTAACCATCGATTGATCGAGTATTGTTGAGCTGTATACTTGAATATTAGAATAGATGACTGGGATTTCGGCATTTGTTAATTCCTTTTCATAATCGTTGGCTGCAGCACTGCTGTCCGATACGTATATTTCCGGTTGAATGCCGGCCTCGCGCATGACAGGCAACGTTTCTTTCAGCAGCGCCTGCGCCCCAACCAACGAAAAGATTATTTGATAATATGGAGTACTCTCATGCTATCCCTCTCCATCATCATCAACTAAGGGTCCCCATGATAACAGATCGTGAGGGTTTTTGCCGTCCTGATGAATCCAATACACTCGGAGTTCAGGGCTGTCGTAATAAATTTTGATATCGTGCGAGCTTGACTGTTCCTCAACCCACTTGTTGACTTTGGCCTGAATAATCCTGCGATTTTCGACGTTCCGGTAATAAAATTCGGTTAAATCCGTGCCGGTAAATTCGGGAAAAGGAGCTCGGACATCCTCATCTGAAATCTCCTGATCTGAGCCGAGCGGAATCTTTTCTATGAAAATAAAAACATCGTCTGTAGGAAATTTCAACGTTTTCCCTTTCGGTTGTGACAGCGCTTCGGCAAACTCCCATATTTGGGTATGTCGTCCGTACCTGTAAGCCAAATGATATTCCTCGATCGGTCCGATGATCGTCCAATTGAGCGGCTGAAATTGGCTTTTAATATTCAAGTACGCTTGTACCGAGCTGTCGTATTGGTACCTGGAACCTGCCGGAGCCGAATTCACAGGCCCTGACCATAGCACGATTCCTGCGATCAGTAAAGCCGACAAACTGATTAGACTCGGTCTCTTTTGCAAATAAGGAATAATATTGACCGCACTGTTTATAACAACAGCAATCCCTGCCGAACAAATAAGCGAGAAGAATACCCCGAAGCGGTCGGCCGGAATAGCGGCAGGCAGATGATATGCCTTTGATTCATATATAAAATAGAAAAGAATCAAGGTGAGTAACATCGCCATGTCGGGCATGGCGGTTTTTCCGCGGACCGCTCTCCATATAACAAAAAGTATGGCCGCGATGACAAGAAGCTGGATTACGATATCCGAACTTAAAAATACGCTTAACCATGAGGCTACATTAACATCCCCCGCCGGCTGCAGGTTTTCTTCGGCATATGTAAATTCTTCGGGTGGCAACAGCAGGAAAGCGAAAATTAACGGCAGTAGACCGAATATGCCCGAAGTAATCATCACAGTTACTAGGCGAAGGAATCTTACCTGCACAAACACAATCTTCGAATAGCATAAGCCGACGACGATATAAGCCAAGCCAAGTGCTACAGCCGTATAGAGGTGAATAAATAAAGTTATGGCCAAGCACTCTCCTGCCAGAATCAGATAAGTCAACTTATCCTTTCTGAGATATTCGAGCAGAAGCGCAATCCCGGGAAGCAGAAATATAACGGCATATTCCATAGATAAAGCCGATATTTGCCTCCAGAGATAAGTTGGCAGTCCCGCATATGCTGTATAGACGAACAGACCTATAAAGATGATGGAATACCTGTTTCCAATCATCTTCGTTAATGCGTAAAAGATGGATAATACGATAAGCATGCCGCACAATGGACCGATGAAACGGGCGACGATATAGACATCCATATTGAAAACTTTGTCTAAGACCGAAATAATCGATGCAAATCCTAGAGGATAGATACCGTCTGTAAACATTTTATTTTCATCCAGAAACTTAGCGAACTGCAAATGAACGTATGGATCCGACGCCCCGAAATACAGATGCACGAGGGAGTGCCTGAAGCGGGTATAGGCAGCATAAATGAGGGTCGTTATTATACAGAAGTATGCGAACCATTGAACCCGAAGCGAACTAAAAAAAACGTTGCGGCTCCGTATCACTTTGTTCCGGAGTGTGTCAATGGCCGTCTGATAATAATATCGCCAATTTTTTAGATCCTCAGCGACATCAAACAGAACCACAGCTAATATATTTTCCGAGGCTTCAGGCCGCCGTTTACGGTAATATCGTACTAAAAAAAACATGGTCAACCCTATAACCGTGAGAATAGAAAGCGTTTCATATAGCTTGAGAAGAACAAGCAGATGAACAACTACGATAAAATAAAAGGTTGAATGGATTAGGCTAATAAACAATTTATCCGCCCATCCCGTGTCGTCTTTATCGAATTTGATCACCAGCATCGGCAACCCTACAAACAGTAACATATAGGAAAAAATAAATTTTATCAGCAACGTTAATCCCCCGCTAATCCCTTCCATTCACCGCAGCTGTACACGAAATGAATCGTTAAATAAATGAGAAAGACCAGTGGAAACAAGTCCATTCTTTTTTTTCGTAAGCATAAATAAATTGAATAGAAAACTGTAATTGGAAAATATAAATACGGAAGGATAAACCAGTAGCTTCCCGTCAGAGCGAAGCACGGCAACGACAGAATCATAACTGCCAAAAATAATAGAGGGGCGGCATATCGCCAAGTCAAGGTTCTCGGATTTCTGCGAATAACCGTGCCTCTGCCCAGACCATATACATACATTTGTTTCACGAATCTCGGCATGGTCGTTCTCATTTTGTGCAGGATCGTCGCATTCTTTATATAAAACAGTCTATATCCATGCGCCCTTACATTATAATTAAAAATCCAGTCTTCGGCGGTATTGGTTTGACTCTCATCGAACAACCCGACCTCGTCAAATACCGATTTGGCATATAGAACATTTAACCCCGCCAAGCTTTCCACCTCTTTATCGTGGTTCCACAGCCTGGTCTGCTGAGAACCCAACGCCGACAGAGTGGAGTTGAAGGCGATACCGATGGCCGACGATACTTTTCCGAATTGATCGTCCGAAATATTCCCGCCGCCAACCGCTCCTACCTTTATACCTTTCTGTAACCAGTACAAGTAGCCGTCTGTTAATTTTTCCAGCCAGTCCGGGGGGCAAATGCAGTCCGCATCCGTAAAAGCGATGTAAGGATATGACGCATGCCCGATCCCCACATTGCGATTAGAGGAAACCGTTCTTCCCGGATTAATGATAAGCTTCATAAAGCCGTACCGTTGAACGAATGAGGTCACAATGTTCGGTGTATTATCCTGGGACATGCCGTCAACAACCAAAATCTCGAATTTACCCTTCTTATAATTTTGCTCGCTAAGGGCATGCAAACAATCTGCAATGTTCGACTCCTCATTGTAAGCAATCACAATTACCGAAATATCTATAACTTACACCCCCTAAGTTACAACGATAAAAACTCTATAATACTTCTATAACTTCCCTTCCACCTGCAAATAATGCTGCCCCGGCGATCGATACAGCAAGAATCGCTCCTTCTCCGCCCAATAAGCCGCAGCTTCAAGCCCCGGTTCGCTCATGCTCGCCTGCTCCAACAGCGCCAGCACTCGAATGCCGTACCCGCTCGCCAGGCGACCTATTCTTCCGCGCACAGCCTCGTGCCAACGATACGTTTCCGGCTTGACGAAATCCGGGTTCTCCCAGCATACCGCATTAATATAAGGCGCCGTATGGTCGCATAATGTTTCAAAGCCGTTATTTTGGATCATAATATGCTCAGGAAACATGCCGCGCAGCCGCCGCACAAACTCCACCGCAGCGGCCTGCTGCTCGGCTCTCACGCCTGCAGGAAGCGCCGGCCACTCAACGTTGCTGATTGTATCCATAAAGATGCCGTCATAGCCGCCAACCCTCAAGTAGCCCCCGATGCGGTGCAGCAGCATATTCGTCCAGTTGCGCGACCGCAAATCGGCAAGAGATGTCCCATACTCCGCGTTCCGCACGATCTCGCTGCCGACCGTTAAATAATCGGCGGACTGGAGCAACGGCTTAAGCGGATCGTAATCCGGAACCTCCGTTATACTGACATAGGCGATGACAAGCGTGCCTGCACGGCTCATTGCGGCCACCGTATCCTTCGTTTGGCCTTGCGGCTCTACAATCGCAATGTCGTAATCGGACAACGCCTCCGCTTCGCCGTGACCGTAAAACACCGCAAAGCTGTTCGCAGCTTGAAAGCGCCGAAATCGGCCGCCGTCTTGCCCGTCGGCTTCCCTGGGGGCGCCTGCCAAACCGTTATCGACCGTCATTGATACGCATGCTCCTTCCTCGCCGCCAACTCTGTCCTTACATAGCACGTTGCGCAAGACTTCCCGTGAGCTTTACAATTGTTCGTTTCAAACTCCCAGCAATTTTTGTCCGTCCTTCGGTAAGCCGGGCAGTTTTCACATATGCTCGACGGTGTACAGCACATTTCCCAGCAAACGCCGAGCGATCTGCCGTTCAATTGCGGATCCTCCTGCTTACTCTTAAACCAGGCGATGAACTTGTTCACAATGTCCGGGTCCAGCTGCGAACCGCCGGCAGCAGTCAGAGTCAACAGCGCTTTATGAAACGGAAGCGGATCCCGGTACTTTCTACCGTTGATCACCGCTAGGAACGTCTGAACGACGCCGATAATTCTCGCGCCTACCGGAATCTCGTTACCCTTAAGACCTGCAGGATAACCGTTCCCGTCCATTCTTTCATGGTGGTGCATAATATATGAAGCGACGCGGGCGTTGCCGAGCGTCGATTCGACAATGGACGCACCCACCTCGGCGTGCAGCTTCATCCTCTCGAATTCGTCGTCGCTGAATTTCCCTTCTTTATTGACCAAATCGGCGGAGATACCCATCACACCGATATTGCTCAAGTAAGCCGCCAATGCCACGTCCCGGATGACATCCTCCTCCAGTCCCATCTCCTTCGCAATGACTATCGAGTATCGGCTCATGAGCTCGGAATACCCGACGGTATGAGGAACCAAATTATCCTGCAACACGGCCAGCGTCTTTAAAATGTGCACATAAGAGCCCGAAAACTGGCTGAGCGTCAACTGATACCCTAATATCTCGCGCATGTGATCAGCCAGAAGCTGCAGCGATTTTTCCATTTCCGGCCACTCTTCCCGCTTCGGCTCGGTCTTGAACCATAACATCAGAATTCGGCTTGCCGGCTCCTCGCGTCGTTCCGAAACGTCTACAGCCGTGAACGCCTCCGCACCGGTAGCGGCAAAATACGGCGGCAGCTCGAAATAAGCGTCGTCAGACGCCGTAATCAATCGAACCTGCTCTTGGCCGGAAAGCAGCGCAAATACATCGGCCCCCGCCTTCGCCGGGCTAACTCCGTTCAAATTCAGCGATTCGTCACCCGAGCCCGACGCTTGGGTAAGCTGATACAAGTCATCTTGTTTGATGCCGAAGACCGCGCCGCTTGCGCCCATCACCTTCATTGCAAGCTTTAACACGAAGTCGACGGTTACCTTCGAATCCCTTGCAATGTTATTGATCCGCTGCAGCGCCTCGCCCGTGGACACGATTACATTCGCCTTGTTGCGAATCTCCTCCATGGACAAAAATTGCTTTAACGCATGCTGCATCATTTCGGTAAAATCGTCAAAGAAGCGTTGGGTCTTTTTGTTCAGCTTTCTCATCTTGACCGGTCCGATCCGAATCAGTCCCCGCTTGCTCCCGATGGGAACGGACAGCAATTTCACTTCGCCGGCTTTCCGAATTTCCGCCCGCTCCGGCGCTTCCTGCACCGAAAGCGAGAGCGGCGGCAAATATTGCTCCTTCTTGTATTCGACCAGGCCGCTATAGGACGGCTCAACCTTGCCGAAATCCTGCGAGCGGTGGCGGACCGCCTTCATCAAGTACCCCTGCTTGCTTTCATCGTACAAATAAAACACATACGTCGGCGCATCCACCTGTTCGGCCACCAGCTCGAGCAAATCGTTCAAGTTTTGCTCAAGTCCGTTGTCCGGCTCCAGCTTATGGGATAGTAACACCGATTGCTTCCAGCGAAGCTTCATCGCCTTGGCATACCGAAAAGCAATGAAGCACAAAGCGACCGACAGCAATAATGCCGCCAAAAGCCCGATCCCGATCCATAACCCATACTCCGAGAGATAGGCCTGAAGCTGGTCAATAAGCTCAAACATCGTAACGTTCAACTCATCCTACCTCCGTTCAAGACTTTTCTGAGGATTGGCGCTCTTGCCGTTCTGCGGCGGATTGTTGTTTTTTCTCCTGCAGGGCGACAAACTGCGAAATCTCCTTCAGCTTATCATAAAGCTGCGAAATTTGAACGGACTGATATAGTGCAATAATTAGTAATACGATAAAGGCGCAAAGAAACAAGAGAGAAGGTGGATAATCGACGCCGACCCACGCAGCGACCGTATCCAGAAAATTCGGATTGACAGACAAAAGGATGACCGCAAACACGCCGATCAGCCATACAAGAGTATTTTTTTCGTTGATTTTTTTGCGAATTAAAAGCATCAGAACGAACCAGCTAATCGAAAGCCCCGACATTAAAATAATAATTCGTAAAATGCCGCTCATAGCGTCTTTCTCCGATCCGATTGATGATGAATCAAAACGGTTACGATGCTCAATGTCACCTTCAGCATATAGAACAATTGGCGGAACAAGCCGGAGTGCATACTTACTCCCTCCGTCCGTTTCTGCGAACCGATCGGAAACTCGCGAATCGTAAATCCGCGCAATAGCATATCAATAATCATGTCCGCATCGGGGAAATCCATCGGAAAATGCCGGCTGGCCGCATAGTACGAGAACACCCGGGAGCTTAGCCCCTTTAAGCCCGAAGTAGGGTCGGTCACCCTTCGGCGGGTCAGCAGCGTAATCATCGCCCTGAACCAGAGCAGCGCAATGCTTTTTCGAAGGCCGGGCGAGTAAGCGGAATCGCCAAGCACGCGCGAGCCGATCACAACGTCGGCCGAGTTCTCCCTCATCTCACGGATTAACCGGCGCAAATCCTCGGGATGGTGCTGCCCGTCCGCGTCAAACTGCACGACGTATTTGTAGCCTTTGGAGGCGGCATATTTGTATGCGGTTTGCAAAGCGGCACCGTATCCGAGATTCACGGGATGGGATACGAACACTTGCGTTTGCCCGAACAAAATGTCTAACGTTCTATCCCTTGAGCCGTCATTGACGACCAGAACATCCGCCCGGTCATCGAAGCCTTTAAGCGACTCCAGCACTTTGCCGATCCCGCGTTCCTCGTTGTATGCCGGTATTACGATTAGGGTGTCCTTCATTACCGTTCATCCTTTTCTCATGATAGAAGGTGCTGCAGCCAGCGACGGCCAAAACCGCTTTACGGCAAGCCAATATATCAAAACATATAAGCATCCCGAACCTAACACAAACCATATGGCGATTGCCGCACGGCTGCTCGGGACCGATGACCAGCCCATATGGAGCAGCGGGAGCAGCAGGACCGGCGGTACGAGAACAGCGATATAACGGCGCAGATTCCCTATAGCCTCACGCAGTCCGAGCCGCACGCTTCGACAATACATCAGGAGCAGCAGCAGCGCATTGACCGCTGCGCCAAGCATCGCCCCGTAACCGATACCTTGTACGCCGATCGTACGAAGCAGCGCCGCATCCGAAACGACCGTAACGACCGCACTAAACAAATAAACGCAGACAACCCCGCTTAGCCGTCTTTTTGCAAGAAAATATCTTATGAGGACCAAGGATAACGCCTGACTGAGAATCGTCAGGGAGTACCCTTCCAGAATGCCGGAGGTGAGGTGGACCGAGCGTTCATCGAACGCCCCTCGCTGAAACAGCGCAATGGTTACCGGCTCCCGCAGCACGAACAAAAACATCATTGCAGGACCCGCGATCAGAATGACGCTGCGAAATGCCTCGCCCATCGTCAGCTTCATAGCCCCGATTTCCCCGAGCGCCATTTGCTTCGCCAGTGAAGGGAGAATGACGGTACTGACTGCAGCGACGAATACCCAACTCGGAAATTGTGATATTCGGAATGCGTAGTTGAGCGCGGCAACCGCTCCGGTGTCGTAAGGCGAAAGCAAAAATCTTTCCGCCAAATAAACCGCTTGAATACAGAACAACACGGTGACATACGGCACAAACAAGCTCATAATGTCCTTCCGGCCGTCCGTGTCATCCGCATGTGACGCCGCCGCAGGCGGCTCTTTCGCCAGAGGCGCCATTCGTTTCATCGCCGTGAGCGACGTTCGGCCGATCCACACCGCCATCACCGCCGCGCTTGCCGTGATCGCCGCCGCAATGACCGCCACGCCTTGACTTATAGGAAGTCCTGCCGCAATGCAATAGACGACCCCGCCTAAAAATATAACATTTCCTGCCAGCGGCGCCAACGCCGGAATCGTAAACCGGCGATAGGTTTGCAGCACCGCAGTTCCGATGGCAAAAACAATGTACAGCAGCGCTATCGGAAGCAGCAGACGAAACAAAGGCAAGGTCGCTTCCGCCAGCCTCGATGCCGCGCCGGCGGAACGAACGGCGTCTCCGCTGAGCCAACCGACAATTTCCACCGCAAAAATGTAACCCAATAATGTCAAGATTACAGTAATCGCCACAAAGAAGATCGTTGCCCTCTTCATGCTTGACGATAGTTTATCGGTATTGCCCGTAGCGGCAAGCCGCGAGAAAATCGGCACGCACGCTACGGAGATGGCGGCCGAAAGCATATTGTTGCCGAAGCTGTCAGGCAGGAAGAGCGCCATTATTAACGCATCCGCATAGAGAGAAGTCCCCGTGTACGCGGCAAGCAAAATATCCTTTACAAAGGCCGCCAGCGCCACCCCCGCGTTGATGAGAGCGACTGCCGCAACCGGTTTTTTCCACAGGTTCACTGTCGGCCCACCCTTACTTTACCTTGATGTGCGGGATTTGCGACGACTCCGCCAACTGCCCGATCAGGCGTCCGAGCGGCTGGCAGGTAAATCGTTTTAGCATTTCGTTCAACTTCCGCTCCGTCTCATCCAATCGGTAATATTGCGCGAACCTCACTAAGAACGGAGCGGCAATTCGAGGCTAATTCGGATCCATCTCCCAAGGATGGACATACACCATGCCGGGTCTTTCGCGGTTGATCCTCTCCAACAGGAAAGCGGTGAGCGTTATCGGCAATGACCGCAAATAAAACCCTCCCGCCAGAGGGAAGCGGATCGGACCTTGCTTCCAGACGGTGGCAGGAAACTCGACAATCGAGTGCTTGCGCTCCCCGACAACGGGCCGGAAGGGCCGGTACGGCGCGCGGTACGAGCCGCCGATCGTCGTCTTGAAGGGCAATAAGCTGGAATCGATCCGATACCCTTCCTCCTCCAATATGGAGAACCACTCATAGCGGCTTTCTCCCAGCGACCAGGAAGGAGCGCGATACTGATAAATTTCTTGCCCCGAAATATCCTCAAGCAGCTGTTTGGAAGACCGTATATCCTCCCGAAACCGGTTGGCGTCGAGCTCGGTCAAGAGGCGATGCCGCCCGCTGTGGGAGCCGATCTCGTGGCCCCGCTCCGCAATTTCCTTCACCAACAGCGGGTATTCCGATGCCACCCATCCGACGATGAAGAAGGTCGCCTTCACGCCGAACCGGTCGAAGCAATCGAGCAGGCGCCTAGTGTTCACCTCCACGCTGCTCTCGTAGTTGCCCCAGTCGGATGCCGGGATATTCAATAAATTCGCATGGAAATATTCTTCTACATCAACTGTCAGCGCGTTCATCTGCAACCCAGCCTTCATGAGCGTTTAAACACCATGTTCCATGCCTTCGGGTCCGGTAATGACCTAAGGCATGCCAGCATAAAACCAACGGTCGGCATCGGGTCGTGCAGCGACAATATATCATCGCTGCCGGAGGTCCCGGAGCGTGCCCAGAAAGCGGGTTCCACCGTTCTCCGCTTCGGGTTGGCCATGTAATGCAACAGATCGCCCGGCAGCAGCGATCGGCACCTGATACCGCCTTTATAGTCGGTTATAGGCGCGACCGCGTTGCCTCCGGCGATTTGATACAGCAGCCAAGGAAAGTCCACGCCGGAGAGGATGGAGGCATAAAGCGAATTCCAAAACCGCGGGTTAATTTCCATCAATACGGGTTGCCCGTCCCGCGGATCGATCATAAATTCAAGCTCCACGATTCCCCTCCAGGGCAGATGGTTCATGATGGAAAGCGCCAGCTCCAGCAAATCCGGCCGATGCACGCTTTCCTGCACCGTACTGGGACCTATTTCGAGAGGGAAGTGGCGGAGTTCCTTTTGGACGAAATGCGCCCTCAGCTCTCCTGCAGCATCGTAGAGCAGACACACGTCATACCGCTCGCCGGCAGGAATATATTGTTGAAGCAGTGGAAACGGATATTTCTGATGCACCTCTGCAAACTGCTCACGAACATTTTGCCGGCCGCCGACAATTCGGATTCCCCTCGAGCCTGAGCTGCGGCGCGGTTTGATGACGGCTTTGTCTCCTAGCTTTCCACTTAGCCGCTCAGCTTCCTCCGGGCTCTCCGGGAAAAAGGTTTGCGGCACATGAACGCCGGCCTTGACGGCCAGCCGGACCGCCTCCCCTTTGTCCGAAGCCGCGGCATAGCTGGCGGGCGGCGGCACGATACGCCGCAGCGGCTCCCTGAACAGATCGGCGTGTTCTATGGCCGCGTCCATCGGGCTGTCGTCCATCGGAAACAAGATCGGTATGCGAAGCCGCTCCATTCGATCCGACAGCCACTCGGCGTAAGCCCGGCCATCGCGCACCGGATCGGGGCTCACACAGCTTCCCGCACAGTACCGCGAATAGGCTGACATGTTGAATCGGGTCGTCTCCGCGACGTATACCGGAACGCCCTTGGAGCCGAGCGACCGAACGGAGGCGAGCGTCTTTCGCAATTGGCCGTTCGTCACAAGTACAGCATCCATTCGTCAGCCCCCCTTTCCCCAAATTCGCTCAAATTGCTTCTCTTTATTCTCGGGCATGGAAATATGATAGATTCGCAGGTTCTCGTCCTCATACCAAATGGTCATGCCGCCGTCCGTCTTCCGGTGCTCCGCCAGCCATTCGTCCAGCCGCTTCTTCAGTTCCGCCCGCTGGTCGTATTCCGGCTTCATTAACGGATAGATCGCGTTCGTTTCGCTGACTTGGAAGATGTTTTTTTGATAATAAATAAACACTTCTTTCGGGGTCGTATCCCTCCCGGGTAATGCGTCCTTTCTCGCCAAAGGCCATTGATTCGGCTCGTATAAATCCAGAAATTCCGCGGTGTCCAAATGATGCCCGTTCCCCAGCACTACCGCATATCCTTCGCGCGCAGGGGATACGATCATCCACGTCTTGGGGCGGTACGCGGAACTGATTTTCAAATATTGCTCTACGCCGCTTCCCCATTCCATCTTGTAAGGGATAATCGGCTGTGGAGGGGACATTGCCAAAATAACGGCAACCGCCGCGGCAACCAATCCCGCCCCCGAGTAAGCGGTCCACCGCGAATGAAACGACTCCAACCCGCGAATGACCAGCCCTCCCGCCGTACCTATGCCGATCGGCGCGGCAAGCGCCCAAAGCTCCGCCGATCTGGCGGTAATGACGGTGCTCCCCGGGAAAGTGAATAAATTTCCGAAGTAATACATTGCAAATGTCGCCAGAACGATCGTCGCTGCGAATAAAGGGCCCGTATGCGCGCGAATCAGCTTATGCCGCCGAATCGTCCAGAACATAATGACGACGATCGCCGCGAGTACCCCGTAGTCAAGCGCGCTAAGTTCCGGCAGCGAAATGAATTGATTCCGCGAGGTGGCGAAATCTTCCGAGGAAGAGTGGACTTTTCTACCCAGCAGAAAGCCGATACCGAGCGGGATGATCGATATGATCAAGGATGCCGCCCCTCCCCAAACAACGGGTAACAGCGGTCTGATCCGTTCCTTCCAAGTAAGCGGAAGGTAAATAAACAGCAGAATGGCGACGCCGATCCCCAAGTAGACATAAGCCAGCGTATGGATGAGTCCGACGACGATCATACCCGCAACGCCTCCGATCAACGCCCAGCGGGCTCGGTCGCGAAGCCAGCGATGCAGGAAGTACAGCGTCGGAAAAATAAATACGAAAGCGAACTCCTGCGAGTTTGTGGAAGCTTGGCGTTCGTATGCGCCCCCGCTCAGCCATTGTCCGAGCAAGCCGTAGACGGCAACGGTCAAGATGCCCGCCGCTCTGCTGCCCGTCCAGCGGGACACCGCCAAATACATGCCGAGCATGAGAAGCATGGCGTTCAAAGGTCCTGTGTATTTCAGAATGTAGAGGGGATCCGTCGCTGCAAACTTGACCAAATAATCCATCCAAATATGAAAGCCCTGCGGATAAATTCCGTCATGAAACAAAGTCCGCTGATCGATATATTTGATCCATGCCAGCGTAACGTAGCCGTCCGTCATACCGGGAGCGGCATGAACCGCCGCGTCGTAAAAACGAATCCAAGCCGATACGGCGAGCACCGCAATAAAGAGCACGCTCTCCATCGTCGCGGGAATCTTCCGTATCCGCTCGCGAAATTCGTGCAGCCCTTCATTGTACTTGCGCTTTATCAAGCGTTCGATATCGTCTCGAGGCTGATACTTTCCCTCCAGCCAATCGTAGATCCTGGCAACCTTGGAAGGATTCAATTCTCTTCTCTTCTTGGTCTTCAAAAGCTCGGCAATATACCCGCGCGCCGCAATCAAGCCTAATGCCGGAACGATCGCCAGCACCTCGAACAGCTTGGTCAGCACCAGCCCGTACCCCAGAATGATTAACAGCAGGGTCATCAGCATAAATCGAACCCAAACCCGCTCCGACAAATCGCCTCCGGTCCGCCGAAACAGGAGCTTCGGCACGGCGACGAGAAGCAAAAGAAAAGCGAAGGCGTACCGGCTCAATTGCTCGGTTTGATTCATCCAGTCTGCGTACATAGGACCCTCCGCTTACGATGCCGCATATAAGTAGTAATCGAGCTTGCGCAGCACCCTGACCACTTGAATGCATGACAATACCAGAAATACGATAGAACCGAACAACAGCCCGTAAACCGCATAGATGTAATCCACCCACCGGCTAAGCAGGAAGCCCGTTCCGACGTTCACCAGCATAGCGATCCAGATAGAGCGGACGACGAATTCCGGCTGGGAAAGCGAGAATAGGATGACGGCATTCATCAGCGCCGCCGAAATCAACACATAAGCGACCAAGGCAACGACAAATACGTACTCGGTTTGCGGAATGGAGAACAAGCTCTTGGCCGATAAAGACGGGAACCGGTCGAATAACTGGACAAGCAGCCAATAGAGCGCTAAAGCGCTGACGATCCCGATCGCCATAATCTGTACCAGCCGCCGAAAATATTCCCGGATGTAGTGCCGGTTCATCCGATCCGCCTCGTCCCCCCAATAGCTCTTCTGGCTGATCTCAATGTCCATCATCATCTTGGTCAATACCACTTCGCTGATTCCCATCGGGATAATGAGCACTAACAACGCGAAGTCAAGCCCCAGCTCGTATTCGCCGCGAAACCAAATCAAATACGGCATAAATTCCGTATTGCGCGACCAGGCGATAATCCGGTCCACGAACAGGAAGCTGAAATATAAACACCCGTAAATAAAATAGGGTAAGGTGGAGTACAGCGTAACCGACATCTTCGGAAGCTGGGGCGAGATCCCCTTCTCCGCTCTTCTTTCGGCTCTTTTAAACAAGTAAATCACGAGCAGTATACTGACGACCGATACGATAGAGAGCGCGATCAATTGCGCCACGATAATATTGACGCCCAACAAGTCAAATAAGAGAAACACGACGCCGATACCGCATAAGATCAAACCCGTGAACAGCAGCTCTTTTTTCAAAATGTACATCACGGTAACGGACAGCCAAATTGTATTCAGAAAGAAAAAATACAGAATGATGACAACCAGCATTTGAAACGGAAAAACATGAAGCAGCATATTCAACAGCACAATCAACGCCGAAAGCAGCAAGCAAATCAAAAAGCCGAGACGAATGAAATGAAAGGTGATTCGCCTAGCCATGTTGTAATAGCCCTGGATAATGTAAAAAAATCCTCTTCGAGCGATCGCTTGCGTAAATCCGCCGACCGTGACAAAGCTTAGGATCGTTCCAATTGCGATGCTTGTTGCAAGTTCTACGGATAAATTCTCGTAGGACCAAAGCGAAAATTTGAGCGTCAGCATGCTGACGACCGATATGGCCATCGGCACCGCAAAGATCACCCCGCGCAAAAACTGGCGAAGCAGCAGCAATGCCATCTGCGGGAGGGACAGGTTCTCCACCTTCGAAAAGGCGGTATACAGCACCTTGGTCTTGCACCTTTCCCAAAGCGCTTCCGCCAGCTCGAACACATCGGCGACGCCGAATACTTGAGAAGCCCGGGTGTCGTTCCAGCCGAGCGATTCCAAGATGGCCGTTATTTCGTGGCGGTCCTCCGGACGCTGATTGCGCTTTAACACCTCGTCAAGCAGCGATTCGTACGTGATCGTTGCCATTAGCTTTCCTCTTCCATTCCCGGAATGGTCATTTGGATAATTAACAAAGCCAGTTTGCCTTCTTTGTCCGCTTCATCGACGACCGCTTCCGTGATCGGTTGATGCTTGGCGATAATCAAATCTCCGCTGTCGCTGAGCAAGTCTTCTCCGGCAAGCTTGCCGACGATATATTGATATCGGAGCTGGCGAACTTCTTTCGTAACGGCTCGGCTGCCGGTCTGCGCCTGAGCCGGTCTGGCTTCGGCAGCTTTTTCTTTCTCTTGGGCTTCCTGCTCCGGCTTCTTTTGCGGCAGCGCATTCAGCCTTTCATTCGTTCCTCTTCCTCTCGAAGGCAGCGAGGGCTTTGCGGCCGGCAGCGGAACAAGCGCGTCATTAATCGAATAGTTGAAATATCTCGGCACGTCTGCGGTAAAGTTTGTACCGTCCTGCTGCGGCAGAGACAGTGCCGAAGCCAATTCAGCCTGCGTCTCAACGTTCCCGGTTATAACAGCCGGCATTTGCATATAAGTCTCGACGCCTTCCCAGAAGCCTCCATACACCTCGGCGGCCTCGTGCTTACGCCGGAAATGGACGAGATTCGAAAGCTTTACGGTTGCTTCTACCGGTTGGGCTTGCTTCTCCGTGTCTGCCGGCTCCTCGATTGCGGCCGTTTCCTTGGAATCAATTGAGTCTCCAATCGAATGCGCTTGCAGTTCATCGTCCGATTGCCCATCGGCAAGGAGAGTTTCTTCGTCGGCGGGAGCCTCCCGAGCCGAACACTCTTCTGCCGCGCCGGTTACGGTAGTCATCGTTTCCGGGGCCATTCGTTCGGGCGGCGCCAATGCGGCCGAAACGGCCGATTCGTGCTCGGGCGCCTGCGATTCTTCCAGGGCGGCCAGCCTGTTCATAAGGGAAGAGCGGTCGTGCGCGGCATCCGCCACTTTGCTTTCCCACTCCGATATTTCCGCCTCGCTCAGTCTCTTGAGCGAGCGCAAATACCGGTTAACGTCTCTCATGTTGTACCCGAATATCGTCTTCCTCAGCGAACTCACGGCTTCTGCCCCCTTTCCTCCCTGGAGCGGATGCGTTCCTCTACATCCTTAATGTCGGCTTGAATTCGGTCGTATTCCGACTGCAGCGACTTCAGCCGCCGGCCATGCTCGTCTTGGAGCCGGTTAATAAGCTCGCGCACCGCTTTCTTGTCGTAACCGTATAAGGAGGTTTTCATCTTTCTCATCACACAAGCCACTCCTTACTACGCAATAATTCTGCTTTCGATGTGTTTGACTAAGGCCCTGTGCTTTTCCATCGTCAGGAACGCCCTGTCAAACATGCCTAGCTGGTTATACGCTTCGGCGGCTTCCACGAGCAACGCCGGCGCCGCCGCAGAATCGGGATTCGCCATGACGGCCAGCTTGAAATGCCGTACGGCGTCCATATACATTCCGTTGGACATGAACGCGAAGGCGCGTTCCGCAAACAGCCGCTGTTGCTTTCGGCGCGCAGAAACCGAAATCGGCTCCGGTGCGACCGTTTTTTGTTCCGTGACGCCTTCCGCCAGCTTGCGGTAGCTCCGCTCATGCATCTCTAAAACCCTATCCAGCGTGAAGAAGGTGAGTGCCCTTTCTCTGGCGTCATTCGCCAATTGATTTCGCAGTTCCCGATCCAGAAGAAGCTTGACGATGCCGTCGGCAAGCTCGTCATAATCGCGAGGAGTGACAAGGATGCCGGTTTCCCCCACTGCTTCGCGGATCCCCCCGACATCGGTGGAAATGACGGCCCTGGCACACATCATCGCTTCAACGACCGAGTATGGGAAAGCCTCGGAAATGCTCGTAAGCGCAACAATATCGCCGCTCTCATAGGCCGCAGCCATGTTCGAGGTGTGTCCGGCAAAAATGACCGTATCCGCGAGCTCCAGCTCCGACCGCAGCTCAAGACATTCCTCATAGTACGCCTTGACGGACACGGAGCCGTATATAATAAATTGAACGTCCGGAATTCGCGATTTCACAACCGCCGCGGATTTAATCAAGGTAACAATATCCTTCAGCGGATCGATCCTTGCCACGGTAACTACCGTGGGCCGCCCTTCGGCACGCGGCTTCGCCTCCATAAAGACGTTCTTGTCGACGCCGTTGTAAATGACTTGAATTTTTCGGGGATCCACGTCGAACTTTTTTTCCCAGCGCGTGTTGTACTCGCACACGGGAGAAACTTGGTCGGCAAACGTATAGTTCAAAGACGTAATCGAGTGGATCAGGCGAATGAGGAATGTATTTAGAAAACTGGAGTAATTATTTTTACTTAATCCGAGATACTGCTCTCTTAAATAAATGCCGTGCTCCGTTAATAGGAAGGGGGTGTCGTACTTCAACTTGGACAATACGCAGGGAATCCCGCAGAAAGCGGCCGCCGACGCATGCGTAACATCCACCTTCGGAAACGGCGTATTCAATATGTTCATAAACCTGTAGATCCAGCCCAAGCTTTGAATAAGGCAGTACAAATCAGGCCTCGCCCATTCGCCGCGGGATTCCGCGACCTTCGTATTGATGATCCGCTTGAAGGTTTCCCAGGCCGTTTCCGATTTAAAGCTTACTTTATATTCGTACTCGTCGAAATAGAGATGGAGCTCCAGCATCGTTTGGGCCAGGAGCCGCGGATCTTTCTCCGACGCGATTATCTCTTCGATCAATCGTGAAAACAAAGGGATAAAGCGGGTCTCGATTTCCTTGGGCGTGGTTCTGCGTTTAGCGAGGAAGCTCTTGGAGAACGATTCGGACAAATGCTCGCTAGGTTCTTCGGTGCCCCATAATGGAACTTTAATAAGCCCGGTATTGTCAGGCAGCGCGAATTTTTGAGTGACGAACGGATCCATCAATATGCTGTAAATCACATAATCGACGGATTTCAATTCTTTCACCAAAATATCGCACCACGTGCTTACGCCGCCTTGGTGAAAAGGGTACGTGCCTTCTGTTGTCAGCAATACCTTGATGTTGCTCATCCCAAAATACCTCACGCATATAATCCGGTATATCGCAATTATATTCCATAGCGATAGCAGGTAGTTTGATTTTAATCACTTTTAAGATAGATTTTAAGTGGATTTAAAATCCAACGGAATTCGCCTATAGTATTGTCAGTGTAATTCCTCAAACTAGACAAAAAATATACATGTGCAGCCTCGTCATGATCGCCGGCTTTCGGCCGAGCGCCACCGCCACTCATCCTCGCACATCTCTTCGATTCCCCGCTTGGCGGTCCATCCGAGCTCATTGCATGCCTTGGCGACGTCCGCGTAACAGACCGCGATATCGCCCGGTCTTCGTTCCTCGATAATATATGGGACGGTTCTGCCCGACACTCTCTCAAATGCGCCTACCATCTCGAGCACGCTGTACCCTTTACCCGTTCCCAGATTGTAAATATCCACGCCCGACCGCTCCATGATGCTCTCCAGCGCCTTCAGATGCCCTTGCGCCAAATCCGTCACATGAATATAATCCCGTATGCCCGTCCCGTCCTTGGTCGGGTAATCGCTTCCGAATATGCGCAGCTTGTCCAGCTTGCCGGCAGCCACCATGCTGATGAACGGCATCAGATTGTTCGGCACGCCTTTCGGATTTTCGCCGAGCAACCCGCTTTTATGCGCGCCGACCGGATTAAAATAGCGCAAAATCGATATGCCCCACCTCGGGTCGGAGGCGGCTGCGTCCTGCAAAATCCGCTCAAGCATCAGCTTCGTTTGTCCGTAAGGGTTTACGGCGTTTAATGGGAAATCCTCCGAAATCGGCATTCGCTGCGCGGCGCCATAGACGGTCGCGGATGAACTGAACACCATTGTATGTACGCCGTATTTGTTCATCGCTTCACACAGCATCAAGGTGCCGGTTATATTGTTATAATAATACGAAAGCGGCATCCTAACGGATTCGCCCACTGCCTTATAGCCGGCAAAATGCATGACAGCGTCGATGCGATGCTTGGCGAATACGCCCTCGAGAGCTTCCCGGTCAAGGAGATCGACCTTATGCCAAGCAAATTGCCGGTTCGCGATCCGGCTGACCCTCTCGAACGATTCGGGTCCGCTGTTAGCGAAATTGTCGATCGCCACGATCTCATATCCCGCCTCGAGAAGCTCCGCGCAAGCATGGCTTCCGATGTATCCGGCTCCTCCGGTTACCAACACGGCCATCGAATCCCCACCCTCCGGATAAGATTATACAAAAAAAGCCGCCAATTCGGCGACACGTTGAGCATGTTATGGCGGAGAGAGAGGGATTCGAACCCTCGCACCGTTTACACAGTCTAACCCCTTAGCAGAGGGTCCCCTTGAGCCACTTGGGTATCTCTCCATAAAAAAATGGCTCCCCGAACAGGACTCGAACCTGTGACAACTCGATTAACAGTCGAGTGCTCTACCGACTGAGCTATCGGGGAATGTACTAGTAATTTATCATGTTCATGGAGGACTAGTCAAGGTGTAAAAGCTTCAAGCTTCCCCTGCATTTGCCGCAGCGGTAGCGCCGCGGATCGGCTTTGCGCTTTCGCGGATATTCCGTGCCGCACGACCTGCAAACGAGCTTGTNACTAGTAATTTATCATGTTCATGGAGGACTAGTCAAGGTGTAAAAGCTTCAAGCTTCCCCTGCATTTGCCGCAGCGGTAGCGCCGCGGATCGGCTTTGCGCTTTCGCGGATATTCCGTGCCGCACGACCTGCAAACGAGCTTGTACCGCACCGGCAGCCGAACGATCGATCCGGGGACAGCCTGACAAAACCTCGAGCCCCCCACCTTCGCCAGCAGCTCCTGAAAATCGCGGTCGCTGTGGCGGTAACCGCGGCGCAGCAAATGCAGATGATAATGGCACAGCTCGTGCTTGATGATCTTTTCCGTCTCTTCCGCGCCGTACGTATCATATTGTTTTCGGTTGATTTCAATATTATGCGACCGAAGCAAATATCTTCCGCCGGTCGTCCGCAACCGGGAATTGAACGTCGCCCGATGAACGAACGGACGCCCGAACGACTCCATCGACACTCTCTCCACCCATTGCTGCAATTCCGCATCCGTCATGTAAGCCGCTTCCCCCATTTTTGCGCTGTTCTTCTTGAATTGTAACGAAAGAGTAAGCTACACTGTCAAGTATAGATTATTTTCAGAAGGGGAACCCGATTGTGTCGAATTTGAAACCGAGCATGCGTTACCACGTACTTTTCGACGGCTCATCCGTTACGTTCGTAGAGATGCCCGAAAGCCACGCCTATCAGCTGACCGCGCTGCACCACCGGCTGCATAAGGAAATCGGAAAGCTTACCGCCGATCAAGTGCCGCAGCTGCCGCAGGCGATTGCGGAATGCGACGCTCTCGAAGTGGTGAGCAAAGACTATTCCGTCGTTAGCGGACTTGATTATATGAACGGGCTGGAGAGGTCGTTCGCGGCCGTTCAAGAAAAAAGCTACCCGCTCGTCTCGCTCCTGACCGAAATTCGCGCCCTTCAGGCGCAGCTGGAGCAGTGGTACGAAGAAGAGCTTGAAGCCTGAAAAAAAACGTTCCGCAAAAACTTGCATGGACCTGCACAGCACCCCAACCGCCTACGTATAATGCTTAAAAACCATGGATTGGGGGCTGGGAGCCATGCCGCAGTGGCTTTACAATCAACTTATGCGCGCATACCGTAAAAAGGACCGGCGGCAAATCCGCTTGCTGAACGATTGTTGGTTTTTTTACCGTACCAGGGAAGAATGGAAATCGAGCGCATCGCAAATAGATTAGACGAAAGAAGACCGGAGCATCGAACCCGCTTCATGTGCGCCGTCAGCGGGCTTGGCGATTCCCGGTCTTTTTGTCGTTCATTCGGCCAAGAGCCGAAGCAGGTAATCTTTCATGTCGACGATTCTTCGATGCGGCGCATCCAAGTCTTTGTCGGTTCCGCAAATGATGACCGGAATGAGCGAATCGGTTCGGCTAAGCGAGCCGTGGCCGCCGCCGTTCTTATGCGTCGGCGAATAGCGGTCCGCGAATTCGTAGCCCTCCTTGGCCGTCGCTATGAGAAATTCGCCGGCATGCGAATGGAGCGCCGCATCCAGCCGCCTTAAGGCGTCGGGGTATTCATCGTAAGCGATGCGCCCGTCGTCATCCGCCGTTGCGCCGACGATGCTCCAGTCGCCTTCCGCCGTCCAGGTTTGGCCGTAGATGTCTTTGACCGCCCCCTTAGGCTTGAAGCGGAACGTGCCTTTGAAGCCGCTCCGGGTTACCGCGTTCCAATCGTTCTCCTTCCAGGCGAGGAGATCGATTCTCGATTCGTCTCGAAGAAGCCGGGCGACGCGGCCTCCGATCGAAACGTCCGGATCAAGCGAATAAACGTAGGCCATCGTTTCGTTGACCGCCAGCACGATCTGCGGCTTTTGTTCGCCGATGGCGTCGCCCGTACGGTGCACCTTCAGTCCCCCGCGCTCAATCAGCTCGTTCAGCTCAATGACAGGCCGGTGTTCCGCCGCTTTCAGATGCGATACCCCGCTGTCTCCCAATATGATAAGCACAATTTGATCCAATGCGTTTTCGATGGAGCCGAACGATTGAAGGAACGTTTTTAGCTGAGAGTCGAGCCTTTTTACATATTCAAGATCTTCCGGCCCTTTATGATGCAGACGCTTATCGAGGTCCGGCAAGTAGAGCAGCAGCAGATCGGGCAGCCGATCGTTTTCTATTAAATATTTGGCGGTTTGAAGCGGATATTCGTTGTTAAAGCCGAGCTTTTCGGTGATGCCTTCCGGGAGGTCGGCACGTCCCTCCAACGGATTCGCAAACGAGCCGTAGGCAAAGAAGGGCGGGCTCTTCACCTCGATCCGCTTCGGAAGGTCGGTCGGCGCGCTGAGCCAAGCCGGAATTTGCAGCGTATGCTTTGCGGGACCGCGATACATCAGTGCGTTGACGGAGCCTGACGTTAAGCCGCGTTTGGCGATCGTTTCGTAAATCGTCTCAACGTCGGGGCTCAGATGCTTCTGATTCAGGTTGATCAGCAAATCCGTCAGCAGCGGGTTTACTCCCTGTTTCAGCTCTTCGATCGGCCCCGTGCCGTAATTGATGACGCGGTTTTCCTTCGCGGAATACCAGATCAGCCCCGGGATGCGGTGATCGTCCGGATACGTTCCGGTGATGAGGCTGCTGTCGATCGTCACGGACATCGTCGGAAACGAGCTGACCACATCTTTATGGTACATCCCTTCGCGGATCAGATGCTTAAAAGTAGGCAGCTCGCCTTTCTCCATGCCTTTGTCCAAAGATTGATACAATAATGAATCCGCAAGGAGAACGATAACTTTCTTCGGGCCGGCTCCCCTAATGGAGCGAGTCTCCAGGAGCTTGCCTTCGCTGTAAGGGGTCACCCTTTTGGGCATCCACAATTTGCTTGCAGCCCAAAGAATCAATACAGCGACGGCAATAATGAGCACGGTATTCAGCAGCGTTCGGCCGGTCACGATTGGAAGCACCCCCGTTTCGGTATAGCGGTTTACCTTATTATGGGGGCGGAGGCGCGGATTTATCCGTAATAAAGCAACGGCCCCCGGTCGCGTCAGGCGCTTCATAAATCGCCCTGGAGCTATGCCGGAAGCCGGTATACTCGACGCAATTAGCGGAACTGTATGTCCGCTGATTGCCTGTTGGACACTAAAAACGGCCATTTAGCGGAAAGGATTGTCCGCTAAATGGCCAAAAAACATAAAAATGCAGCGATTCGGGCGATTAGCGGACATCGGGTTCCGCTAATCAGCCAGTTTGGGCTGAATCCGCCCGACCAGCGGACATTTCATTCCGTTAACCCCTTAACCCCGTAGAGACCGCGTGACGTTACTTCGCTCCGGCTCCAGCTCCTGCTTCAGCTCCGGCTCAGGACCCGGCGGCTTTCGGCCCTTTCATCGTAAGCGATACGCGGCCCTTATTCGCATCTACGCCAAGCACCCAAACGGTGACATTGTCGCCGACGGATACGACGTCCATCGGATGCTTCACGAACCGGTTGCTCAGCTGCGAAATATGGACGAGCCCGTCGTTCTTGAGGCCGATGTCCACGAACGCGCCGAAGTCGGTCACGTTGCGAACCGTTCCCTCCAGCTCCATGCCAACGGAGAGGTCCTCGAGCTTGAGGACGCCGGTCTTGAAGATCGGCGGGGGCAGCTCCTCGCGCGGGTCGCGGCCGGGACGCTTCAAGCTGTCGAGAATGTCGCGCAGCGTCGGCACGCCGACGTCAAGCTGCGGCGCAAGCCGCACCGGATCGACCGTGTCGATCAAGCGGCGCAGCTCCTCCGTGCCGAGCTGAGTCAGTTCCAAGCGGAGCTCGCGGAACAGCTTGTCCACCACCGGATACGATTCCGGGTGGATCGGGGTGTTGTCCAGCGGATTAGCCGCTTCCGGGACGCGGATGAAGCCGACGCACTGCTCGAACGTCTTGGCGCCGAGGCGCGGCACCTTCTGCAGCTGGCCGCGGCTCGTAAACTTGCCGTTCTCCTCGCGGAACTTCACGATATTTTTCGCGATCGCGGAGCTGACGCCGGCGACGTACGACAACAGCGACGGCGAAGCCGTATTGACGTCGACGCCGACGTGGTTCACCGCAGACTCGACGACCGCGCCTAGAGACTCCTCCAGGCGCTTCGGCGCCACGTCGTGCTGGTACTGCCCGACGCCGATCGCCTTCGGGTCGATCTTCACGAGCTCCGCGAGCGGATCCTGCACGCGGCGCGCGATCGATACGGCGCTGCGCTCCGCTACGTCGAACTCCGGAAACTCCTCCTGGGCGACCTTGGAGGCGGAATATACGGAAGCGCCGGCTTCGCTGACGATCAAATACTGCAGCTTGCGGCCGGACTCCTCGCGTATTTTCGCGATCAAGTCGGCCACGAACTGCTCCGTCTCGCGCGAGGCGGTCCCGTTGCCGATGACGATCAGCTCGATGCCGTGCTTGTCGATCAGCTTCTTGAATGCGGCCTCCGCCTCGGCAACCTTGTGATGCGGCGCCGTCGGATACGTGACGGCGATATCCAGCACCTTGCCGGTGTCGTCGACGGCGGCAAGCTTACAGCCGGTTCGGAACGCGGGGTCGACGCCGAGCACGACCTTGCCTCTCACCGGCGGCTGCAGCAGCAGGTTCCGCAGGTTCTCTGCGAAAATCACGATGGCGTGCTCCTCCGCCTTCTCGGTCAGCTCCGCGCGCACCTCCCGCTCGATCGACGGCGCGATGAGCCGCTTGTACGCGTCCTCCACCGCCGACTCCAGCGCTTCCCGCACGACAGAGTCCTCCTTCACGTATCGGCGCTCGATCCACTGATGAATCGGAACCGGCTCCACCTCGAGCGAAACTTTCAACACTTCCTCCCGCTCCCCGCGGTTGATCGCGAGCGTGCGGTGCGGCGGCAGCTTTTTGACCGGCTCCCGGTAATTATAGTACATCTCGTAAACGGTCTCTTCGTCTGTTTTCCGAGCTTCCGTTACTAGAGTCGCATAATTCATCGTATAGCGGCGCACCCATGCGCGCACCTCGGCGTCGTCGGCGATCGTTTCCGCGATAATGTCGAGCGCCCCGGCCTTCGCCTCCTCGGCGGATGCGACACCCTTCTCCTCGCTCACATATTTCTCCGCCTCGGCCAGGAGCGAGCCCGTCTTCGGCCGGCTCAAAATCCATTCCGCCAGCGGTTCGAGCCCTTTCTCCTTCGCGACGGAGGCGCGGGTTTTCCGCTTCTGCTTATACGGCCGGTACAAATCCTCCACTTCCGTCAGCTTCGCGGCGCGCCGGATCGAAGCGAGCAGCTCCGGCGTCAGCTTCCCCTGCTCGGCGATGAGGCGGGACACCTCTTTCTTGCGCTCCTCAAGGCCCCGCAAATATTTCAGCCGCTCCTCGATGTCGCGCAGCTGATTTTCGTCCAGCTCGCCGGTCATTTCCTTGCGGTACCGCGCAATGAACGGAATCGTATTTCCCTCATCCAGCAGCGCGACGGTCGTTCGCACTTGCTTCGGGCTTGTCCCGGTTTCGCTCGCGATTTGCGCGGACATTCGTTCCGCCGCGGCGCGCTCCTGATCTTCGCTCCAAACTAACTCTTCTACGGTTATGTATTGTGCTTGCGCTTTTTCGCTCATGTACGCTCGTCCTCCCCTTCAACACAAAAAAACGAGGGCTCCCCCTCGCTCGATTCTTAAAATTCGATCAGTCCGACGCTGATTTGCAGCGCTTCATCCACCTTCCGCATCGTCTCTTCGTCCAGGTGAGTAATTTTGTCCGTGAGACGCTGCTTGTCGATGGTTCGGATTTGCTCCAGCAAAATAACGGAATCCCGGTCGAAGCCGTGCGACTCCGCGTCGATCTCGACGTGGGTCGGAAGCTTCGCCTTCTGGATCTGTGCCGTAATTGCCGCAACGATAACGGTAGGGCTGAAACGGTTACCAATGTCATTCTGGATCACCAATACCGGCCGTACGCCGCCTTGTTCCGATCCGACGACCGGAGACAAATCGGCGAAAAAGACATCCCCACGCTTGACGATCAATGGCTACACCCCGCTTACTAAGCGGTTAAGCGTGCCGTCTGCCTCTTCTTCGGCCAAGAACGCTTCGGAGCACATGGACAAGTTGATCTTGGCCATCTCCATATACCCGCGCTGCATGGACTCCCGAAGATGTCGTTTTTTCCGCTCCATGAGATACAGCTTCATCGCTTGACGAATGAACTCGCTGCGGTTCGAGTTTTCCTTCTCGACAATTCCGTCCACTTCCTGCAGCAAATGATCCGGTAGTGAAATCATGATCCTCTTGGTGTTATGAACATTGGACACTGCGTAACGCACCCCCAAGCTTCCGTCCTCCCGGTCAATCGTTACTGCGACAAGTCTTGATTTGACTGGATTCAATACCATTATGGCGTAGAGGAAGGCAAAATATACAAAACTAAATATATGCGATCAGTATATCACTTATGTTGCATTGAGCGTGGGTCATCTCATATTGCGGCTTAATACATATTCGCCGCATTTCGAAAATCTCCTCTAACATCTTATGATTTCATTACTGGTAAAATGCAGCAAGTCTTTCGTTACTTTTGGACCAGAGGATTATCGAACAGCACGGTCTTCCCGTCTTTAACGTACACTCGCGGAACACGGTGCGAAAGCATGCACGTGATCTCGTAGTTGATCGTTCCGAGCTTCTCGGCGAGTTCGTCGGCCGTGATCGATTCCGCGCCTTGGCGCCCGAAGAGCACCACTTCATCGCCTACGCTCACTTCGTCGGCAGCCGCCCCGTCCAGCCTAACCATGCACTGGTCCATGCAAATATTGCCTACTACCGGCGCCCTGTTCCCGTGTACTAGTACGTCCGCCTTGCCGTTCAGCAGCCGCGTATAGCCGTCCGCATACCCGATCGGCAGCGTCGCGATCCGCTCCCGTCCCCGCGTCACGTAATTTACGCCGTAGCTGATCCCGCTTCCCGGAGGAAGCTCCTTCACCATAACGACCCCGGTCTTGAGCGACATCACCGGCCGTAAGCTAACGCGTTCACGGTTCACTTCCTGCGACGGGTAAAGCCCGTACATGCCGATGCCTAAGCGCAGCATGTTGTAGGTCCACTCCGGCGTATCGATGCCGGTCGCGCTGTTGCCCGCGTGCAAATAAGGGAACGTAACGCCCTTCCCGCGAAAATGCGCTACAACGCGCTCAAATTTGTCGTGCTGGCTGCGCGTATACGATTTGTCGGCTTCATCCGCGGCGGCATAATGCGTAAACAGCCCCTCCACGAGCACACCCTTCGTATCGAGCGCTTCTTCAATAAATTCGCAAGCTTCGCGCTCATCCGGAATGCCGATCCGTCCCATGCCGGTGTCAATCTTCACGTGCACACGGAGAGGTCCCGCTTCTGCCGAAGCGGCGTAGCTTTCGGCCGCGGCGCGCAGCATGCTCCGGTCAAACACCGTCAGCGTCACATCGTGCTCGCGCGCAACGTCCGCCGCCTCCGGAGGCGTATATCCCAGAACGAGCAACGGCGCTCCGATCCCGTGGCGTCTCAGCTCCAGCGCCTCGTCCAAGAACGCCACCGCCAAGTATGTGACGCCGAAATCGAGCGCCTCTTCCGCCACCTTCACCGCGCCGTGTCCGTATGCATTCGCTTTAACGACAGCCATTAATCGGATGTCCGGGCCGAGCGCCCTCCGAAACTCTCCAAGATTGTGCCTGAGAGCGTCGAGATCAACCTCGGCCCGCGTCATTCTGTATGAGTCCAAGCTCAGTCACCGCCGGAATAAGAATTCATTGTTTTATCTTAAAAGGGAACGCTCCCCCTGTCAACGAACCTTGCCGCCGGCAACCCGTCTTCCCCCACCCCAATTGTTTCCTGAAACTATTACTTGCCCGGTTGATCGATCGTCGATTGGGCCACCTTTACCATTTCCGCATAGGGCATACCGCCCGCCATCAGTCGGTAGTCCACGCCGTCATAGGTCCAAAGCAGCGTCTTCATCTGCTCGCCGATCAGCACGCCGACCGTCGGACCAAGGTCTACATCGACAACCGTTCCGAACATGCTGGATACCGTCTGTTCGTTCTGAGCCGGCGATTCGATGATGGCGAAGCTGTATTCGCCGGTATAACGAAGCAGTACGCCTTTGTCCTCGCCGACCTTCGTTTCGGAAACGCTCTTCTCGGCAACCCCTTCGGGCAAATAGGAAGGATAAATGATGCCGAAGCTCTTGGACGCTTGCTCCTGTACGGCCGCCGCTGTGTCCGCATCATCCGACGTATGGGACATTACCCCGCCGGCATGATCGTGATCGTCCGCGAATACCGGCATCGTCGCAATCGACGCGCTGTCCATATTGCGCTGCATGTCAAAGTAGTCTTTCTCGAACTTTTGATCGAAGGTGAACGAGGTGAATTGAACCGAAAGCATCTCGTTCGCATCGCCGTCGGTGACGACCACCTTCTTCGGGGCATAGTTTTTCTGATTCAGCCATACTTTCTGACGAACGAGCGACGCATTCTGGTAGTTGGCCATTACGTCAAACACGTAGGAGTCGCCGTCAACCGCAAACTGGCGGTCCTCGTCGTTGACGATCGATTGAACCAGCGTTTCGTACAAATACGCTTGGCCTTGATTTTTCGGCCAATCGCTCTGGAAGCGGAAGCTCTTGTTCAAATGCGGCGTCAGCACGAACACGCCGTCATCGTTGCGAAGCACGATTTGCGTAATATCCTTCTCTTTATTCGTAAGCGCGATCCGATAGTAATGCGGGTTTTGGAAGCATACCGAGACTCCGTACTCCTGCGGCTGCTGTCCCGTGTTGACGAGCATCGTTCCTTCCGCGTGATAGCTGTCCAGCTTGCCCGAAAGCTTCTCCAAATCCGATACTACTCCTGCCGCATCCTTCGACCCGCCGCATGCCGCCAGCAGCATCGCCATTACGAGCGCCAGCGTTGTGATCCAGGCCCACCTTTTCATCATTTGAGGTCCACCCCTCCGCTTCAGTTTGACTTATCGATACCATGTCTATGAGGGGGGTTGGACATTTATGCAGACTAGCCTGACAAGCGGTCTAGAAGTTTTTCTTGTATATCAAATGGGTGTTCAGCCTCGACCGCAGCTTCGGTCTTCGTTCCAGCACGCCGTTCTTGTTAACCTTCTCAATCAAGCCGTCCGCAGCATGATAGTGGCGCTCCCCCGTCATTAAGCCCGGACACAGCGAATATTGCAGCGTCACCACTGCAAACACAGTCACATAGCTGATGATTTTCAACATCCTTTATACGTCACCCTTCCTTAATATGCAATAAAAAAAGCCCATTCACAGTCGTGCGCTGCGAATGAGCCGGTACGTGCTTCGTCCGTCGTGTTGAAACCGGGTATGCGGCAGCTGGCGAGCACTCTCCCCGAACTTTGTCAGTTCGCGGGTCTTAGCCCCTATAGCTTTGCGTCGCCGTCTTTCGACGGTTTTGCCTTTTCTTCTTTTATGTATATCATATGTTGAGTAATGTATGCATGATCATATCGTATTAGTTCATTAAGCCCCTTCGACCTCTTTGGCGTTGTCCCAAGCGGCCCCCCCGCCTCCAAGCTCGAACTTCGGCAGCATGTTGGCCATATTGTAGTTCGATTCGAACGTGATGCTGAGCCGGAGCTTTCCTTGCCGCACCGCAAACTCGAATTGAATCTCGCCGTGAGTCCAGCCTACCTTGTGCGTCAGCGCCTGTATGGCCATTCGCCGGAAGTCGTTGCGTTGAGCCGCCGTCATTCCCGCGGGAGCGGTAAACGGTCTTGTGTGACTGGTCTCGAAAGGATCGTGCCGAATGCCGAACTTTCCGATAACGTTGTTTCGGATCTGAACGAATACGATTCCGGACGACAAATGAGACAGCTCATCGTTCAGCTTCGTAAAAACCAGGTTTAACTGCCGGGTCAACGATTCCATCTCCGCCATTACATTATAAACCTCCTTCCTGTCAAGGAAATTATAAACGCGTCAACCTGTTGGGTCTTGAGCCCTATTATAGTATCGCCCCCAGCATATGGCAACATAAAAGCGTCAAATTGTGCAAAAATTCTACGCGATCTGACAGAATGTTAGATTTTTGCGAGATTTGAAAGCGTGAAATAGATCGTATGTTCGTGATTCGTTTCGTTTCATATGTGACCTGCGTCTCCGCAACCTTCTTCACTACAAGACCTTCTCCCTGACAAATCTGTTGTTACTATTTTATCATCGCCCGCTAAACCCGTAAGAATGAAAAATGTTATAATAACGCTATAAAATCAAATGAGAGGAATTAACCGCCCATGGCACTGCCCGGAAGAAACGAACCCTGCCACTGCGGCAGCGGCAAAAAATATAAAAAATGTTGTCTCGATAAGGACAAGCAGACCGGCGGGACTCTCGCTCCCGACAAACCGCTCACCATTGAAAGCCTTCACGGCATCGTCGATCATGAGCTACCATGGGAAAACGAGCTGTACCGAATCACCGCTCACTTTTTATTGAATCGAATCGACACGGCTTACGGCATCGAAAACATTCGCGATACCGTCTTCCTATGGAATGAATACGCGAATACAACGATGCCGATCTATAAGAAGCACGGTACCGTTTGCGCTGCGCTCGATTACTTTACCGCCTTTTCCGCCGGAAACCACGTGACCCAATCGGACATCGCCCAGCAATACAATGTATCTGCCGCAACCGTGTCCAAGCGATTCAACGAGCTGATGGATTATTTGGACGGAGAATACGGCGACTTTGACTCGGATGCCCTCGATAACATCGGTATGTCCAAAGGGGATACGGAACAAGTGATGCGCGAAATCCAACAACAGCTGGGCGAACGGCAATTCGAAACGATGGAGGAGGCACAAGCCTTCATCAGCGCTTACATGCAAAGCAGAATGGACGGCCATACGCCGGTAAAACCGGCCAAATCTCCAAAGACCTCCAGCAAGCGGGATCAAGCACAGGACCTTATTTACAAGGCTATAAACGAACCCTCGCCTCTCAAAAAGGTGCGGCTTGCCCGCGAAGCTTTACATCTATACCCCAACAGCCCGGACGCATACCTGCTGCTGGCGGAGGAAGCGACCTCAGGAGAAGAAGTGCTCCAATATTTGCAAAAAGGGCTCGCGGCGGGCGAGAATGATTTGGGGGAAGCATTTTTCAAGGAAAACGAAGGTTATTTCTGGGGATTGATCGAGACGCGTCCTTATATGCGGGTGAAATACAATTATGCGGAGACATGCTGGCAGATGGGGAACAGCGGCGAGGCGCGGAAGCATCTAGAGCATATTCTCAAGCTGAATCCGATGGACAATATGGGCGCAAGGTATTTGCTGGCGGCCGTATACCTGTACGAGGACGAGCTGGAGCAGGCGGAGCGGCTGCTTGAACAATTCGACGAATCGACTGCTTCCTTCATGTACGATCGTGTCGTGCTTGAGTACAAAAAACGCGGGATCAACCCTACATTAAAAATGGCTTATCGAGGCGCGAAGAACTCCAATCGTTTCGTTCCGAAGTATTTGCTTGGAGAAAAAACGCTGCCGACGTCACTGCCGGAGTTTTACGGCATCGGCGACGAGAACGAGGCGGTTATGTATGTGGAATCCCATGCCCGGCTGTGGATAGGGTTGCCGGAGCTTCTGACGTGGATGAGCAAGCAAAAGTAAAGCCCTTTATAGGACGCGACAAGCGAAGAGCCGAATCTCTTACGAGATCCGGCTCTTCGTTTCCCTTTGCCTCCGCGTTATTCCGCTGCCGGAGCTTCCGTCTTCTCCGTAATAATGATGCTTTGCGTTTCCTCATCCCATGTCACGTCCGCACCGAACGCTTCAGCAAGAAAACGCAGCGGAATCACAACGCGGTTCTCCACCATTTGAGCGGGCACGTCCAGCTTTACGGTTTCGCCGTTAACGATCGCGTCCGAGCCGCCCAGCGTCAGCTCCACCGTCGTTCCATCCCGGACGACCGTGACCTTGCCGGCCTTCGGATCCCATTTCACCTCGGCTCCCAGCGCTTCCGCCAAAGCCCGGAACGGCACCAGCGTTCTGCCGTCCTTCTTGAACGGCTCCACATCGAACTTCGGCTGCTTGCCGTTGACGAACGTTTTGATGCCTTTATTTCCATTCTTATGCATCAGCTTTGCCAGCGCTTTGACCGATTCCGCGTCCGTCGGGTTCACCGCAACCGCTTCCTCCTGCGCCTCGACCGCCGCTTCCAAGTCGCCCTCTTGCTCAAGCAGCTGAGCCAGCTCCTCCGGATCGACGCCGCGGTCCTTGAGAATTTCGAGCACCTTTGCTTCCGCCGGTTTGCCCTCTAAGTTTTTCAGCGCGTTAAGCAATCCGTGCGTGTTGCCCTTTCCGTGCTTCCCGCTTCCGTAAACCGCGTCCGTAACCGTCTCGGGCTCGTCATCCGATGCTTTGTCCTCTTTCTTGTCTTTCTTCTCTTCCTTCGCTTTATCGCCGCTGGACTTTTTATCGCTGTCCTTATCTTGTCGCTCTTCCTCGCCGGTTTTTTCTTTGCCGCTTCCTTGCGCAGTCGCGCTTTTGCCGGCGCTGTCGTTTGTTTTCTCAATCGCCTTGGATTCCTTGCCGCCGCCGGCGCCTTTGCCGTTGTCCGATTTCGCCAGTACCCCGGCCGCTCCCGACACCGCGCTGAATACGAGCGCCGCAGCCAATATGCCCGTCAACTGTTTTTTCCACATACGTTCCTTCATACCGATTCCCCTTCGCTCCCATTGAAAAAGGCTCGCCGCGGCAGAACGCGCCGCAAACGAGCCGAATCATGCTTCCATATGCTTGCGGCAGCTGGCTGGCATGAACGGATGTTTCACGTTCGAAGCCCCTTTAGCTTTGCGTCGCCGCATTTCTGCGGGTTTGCCTTTTTCGGATTTGGTTAGTGCTGCTAATAATCTATCATCCATAATCGGATTGCGTCAATGTGTCATTCTTCACTAAAACAACAGCTTCCATGCAAGCCACAAAATACCCGCCCAAAGCACCGCCCCGAACGAGATTCCGAACAAAATGCCGCGCCACACCGACATATCCGATCCGTTCATGCCGCTGAAACCATCTTCATCTCTCAATGCCGTACACTCCCAATCCGCATCGTTTTGTTACGAGTATCGGGAATGAAAGCCGAGGTTATACGCCGGTTACGCAAAAAAAGCCCAAGAGACTTTATTCTCGTCTCTCAGGCTTTTCGTTAGAAGCTTATTCCGTTACGATTACGCTTTGCGTTTCTTTATCGAAAGAAACCTTCGCGCCGAGCGCCTCGCTCAGGAAGCGCATCGGGATGACCGTGCGGCCCTTAACGGCTTGAGCAGGAACGTCGAGCTTCACTTCTTTCCCGTTCACAAGCGCAACATCGCTGCCTAGCGTAAGCTTAACCGTTACGTCGCCGCGGACGACCGTCACCGTCTTCGCAGCGGCATCGTAGGATACTTCAGCTTTAAGAGATGCTGCAATCGCGCGAAACGGCACCAATGTGCGTCCTTCCTTGATGAACGGCTGCACGTCGAACTTCGTTTGCTTACCGTTTACGAACGCCTTCACCCCGATTTGGCCGGACTTGTTCAGAAGCTTGGCAAGCTTCTTCACCGCGTCCACATCCGTCGGCTCCCCGGCAGCCGCTTCTTCTTGGGCAACAACGGCCGCTTCGAGATCGCCTTGAGCTTCCAACGCTGCCGCGATTTCCTCAGCGCTTACGCCGCGGAGCTCAAGTAGCGCCTCCACTTTCGCCCGCGCCGGCTTGCCTTCCAAGTTTTTGATTGCGTTCAGCAAGCCGTGGGTATTGCCGTTGTTATAGACAGCATCTGTAACGGTTGTTTCGTCTTCAGCGGTTGCCGTTACCGTAATGTCATCTTTCGCTTGAACGGCGGTTTCCGCTTTTGCTTCTACCTTCGTCTCCGCTTTGCCGTTTGCTTTGTCAGACGCTGCGCCTGCCGCCGCTACCCCTACAACAGAGCTGAATACCAATGCAACGGCCGTACCCCATACCAATTTGTTTTTCCAAGCTTGATTTGTCATTATGTAACTCCTCCATGTCGGGCTTGTTTGATACAATATTTCGACTGTGTTTTTCGGTTTGTGGGGGTGAGCCCGAAAAAAATACAAAAAACGCCAGCTCTCGACTGCGAGAACCGGCGCTATCGTTATTAGAATGCATATTTTGCCCAATAGACCAGCAGCTTCGACCACTCTGTCAGCACCGTCTGCTGCTTCTCCCCGTCCTTCCACCATTCGTCGAAATCGCTCCGGCTGTCCGGCGCACCGCAGTAACTGAGCTCGATTCCGGATCCTTGGTACACCTTATCGAAAATAAACTTCGTCCGCCGCTCGTGCCAGTCTGACGTCACCACTACCGCCGAATCAAGCCTTTTGTCCGTCATCAGCTTTTTCGTGTAGACTGCGTTCTCGTATGTGCTTCGCGATTCATTTTCGACCAAGATGTCATGCTTCGGCACACCGGTGTATAGCGCTAGCGCAACCATCTCGTCCACCGCCATCGTGCGCCACGACATGCGGGTACCGTCCGAGAGGATCAGCTTAGGGGCTTTGCCGGCTTTATACAGCTCTGCGCCCTTGCGCGTGCGTTCCCCCTCGATTTCGCCGCCGAGGACGATGATCGCGTCCGCTTTAGCCGGCAGGCTTCCGGGCAGGCAGCCTAGTTTGAGATAATCTCCGGCATACGTCAAAATCGGACGGTGAAGGATGCCTAGAAGCGCAATAATTGATACTATGGTGAATAGAACGATTTTTTGGGCGGGCAGTTTGAATTTGGGCTTGTTCGGCTTTTTCATATATTGGTGCGGATCCTTTCTTTCGCGTTTCCTGCTCTGTTCGATAATCTCTTTCATTATACACATCATCTGGGGGTACCGGCGCAATGCAACCGCTTATTTCTGTCATCGGCAATATATTTATGGATGTTAAGGGCTTCGCCTCGCATCCTTATAATCCTGTTGGAAAAAATGTCGGCGAGGTGAAGCTGGTGCATGGCGGAGTCGGCCGTAACGTGGCGGAAACGCTGGCTAGCCTGGGAGTGCCTGTGCGGCTTGTCGCAACGGTGGACGATAACGCACTGGGGCATGAGGTGCTGGACCGTTTGCGCCGGAGCGGCGTCGATACGGGGTATTTGCCGTATTTTCCGCGCGGGATGGGCATGTGGCTGGCGATTTTGGACGAGCAGGGGCACTTGGCCGGCGGAATCTCGCAGCAGCCCGACTTCGCGGGCTTGATGGAGCTGCTTGAGCGGCACGGCAGCGAGATCGCGGAGTGGTCGTCGCATATCGTGCTGTCCATCGATTTGACCGAGGAGATTGCGCGGAAGGCGATTGCGCTGGCTCGCGCGGCCGGCAAACCGGTATTTGGCTTGCCCGGCAACTTTCAGGTGGTGGCTGCGTATCCGGATTTGCTGATCGGCTTGGATTGCTTTATTTGCAACCATGTGGAGGCCGGAAGGTTGTTGGAAGTTGAGTTTGGGGATCTGCCTCGGGATCGGCAGCTTGAGGAGCTTGTCCGGTACGTGCACGACCGTTCGTTGCGGTCGATGGTGGTGACGCTGGGCGCGGACGGGTCGGTATATTACGACGCTGTAAGCGAGTTGAAGGGCCACCAGCCCGTCTTCCCGGTGGAGATGGTCGACTCCAGCGGCGCCGGCGACGCCTTCTTCGCAGGCACCGTTACGGGCCTCGTACGCGGCCTGCCGCTCGACCAGGCAGTCGTGTGGGGCACGAAGGTGGCCGGCCTCGTCGTTGCGTCGGCGGAGAACAATTGTGCGGATTTGGGGGTAAGGTTGGGGGTGTGAGGGGGAGTGCGACAGGTAAAGAAAGACAACCTCTAAATTGAGAGCCGTCTGTGGTGCTACAGTTATCCGGAAATCAAACTTTTTTGCTTTGATGTCAGAAATCTTTCAACTCCTGCACGCCCAAATCTAATCATTGTTTTTTCAAAGAAATAGTAAGAAATGGTCGATAAAATTACCGTAATCACCATAGAAAAGACCATTTTTTGTATATCTGTTTTTAAGAAGGGCGGTTTTAATAAAGCAAAAGTAACATTAAAAAGGATTGGATGAATTAAATACAGCGAGTAAGAAATATTACCAAAAAACTTAAATACAGAAGTAATTTTATTTAGCCCTGACCTCCAAAATGCTACAAACCCACACAATAAAAAGATAAATAAAGTAAACAGAATTCTCTGAAACCCGGTTACGAGAACTATCTTGTCATCTCCGTTTACAGGCACGAAAGCAATAAACAATACTGATAGGCCGATGCCCAGTAGTATTAACTCATTTTTAATATGAATATTTCTTAGAAATATCAGGCCCAATAGCACACCGCCAACAAAATAAAAAAGCTGATTTAAAGGATTAACATATACATTCCATTGCTCAGCGAGAGGCAAACTTTCATCCAAAATAAAAAAAGAGAAACCAATACCTATAATAAAGATAAAAATAACAATTAGAGCAAAAAACTTCTTTGACCTTTGTTTTATTAGTAATAGAAATGGAAGAAACGCATAAAAAACAATTTCGTTACCGATCGACCAACCACCCGTAATTATTGAGTTTGCTGGTGATGCCCACGGAAAAATAAACAAATAATTTTCAAGAATTGTTTCCAATGATGGAACTTTTGCATAAATTTGATACCTTACAAATATTATTAACGTCGTTGCTGCATAAAATAAAGGAACGATCCGAAAGATGCGTTTTGTTACAAACTCTGCTAGAAATGCAGTATTTACATCTCTATGTGCATATACCAGCCCTAGACTAATCCCACTTAAAATATAAAACGAAGGCACAGCGTATATCCCTAATCTAGAAATAAGTTGGTCAAGTGGGTAAAAAAGACTCATATTGATCCAAGAAGTATAGTGATATACCATCACCGAGAATGCAAGCATTCCTCTAAGATAATCTATGCTCTCAACCCTAGATAAGGTTTTACTGATCGCTTACCCCTCCATAAATAACCCAGCATGAAAACAACTTAGTTATTCAACTGTTCAACTCTTCGGTCGTTTATTTTTCTGTAGTATCTTGTGCAATGCTCACAAGTTGCTTCATCAGTTTCGGAGAAATTCAATCTCTCCCCACATTCACAAACCCAACCGATGATATTCGCCGGGACTCCTGCCACTAGTGCGTAGTCCGGGACATCTTTCGTAACAACTGCTCCAGCGGCGATCATTGCGCAATTGCCAATTGTTATTCCACATACAACTGTAGCGTTTGCGCCAACGGAGGCTCCACGTTTTATTAAAGTTGTTTGATAGTCAGCGCTAGTGTTCCTAGGAAATGCGGATCGAGGCGTTTTAACGTTTGTAAAGACCATACTCGGTCCGCAAAAAACGTAATCCTCTAGAGTAACCCCTTCATATAAGGACACGTTATTTTGGATTTTGCAGTTGTTACCTATAACAACCCGATTAGCCACAAATACATTCTGTCCAAGATTGCACTGCTCCCCTATGACAGCCCCGCCCATAACGTGGGAAAAATGCCATATTTTTGTGCCGCCCCCAACTATTGCACCCTCATCAAGATAACTTGACTCATGGACAAAAAAGTCACCCATTAGTGGTTCCACTTCCCAACTTTATTGATGCATTTTCTAATATCCTGACAACCTCGAGACCATTCTTACCATCAGAGATAGGTCTCGTTCTTTTCTCTACGCATTGCAAGAAGTGCATACATTCTAATTTCAATGGTTGCTCATTGCCTTTAAATATGACCTCATGTCCATCGTCTCTATTCGAGAGGTCTCGATGAATTCCCTTACGGTGTAAAACCAATGTTTGCTGTTCCTCATCATAAACCATCATACCTTCAGTGGCTACAACAACAAGACGGCGTCGTTGTTCTGGCCATAGCCATGAAGTATGAAGATGTGCGGTAACTCCATTAAGAAAATCTAAATGTAAGTAAACGTCATCCTCAATAGCGGGCTGTATGATTCTATCTCCATTTACAATCGATCTTTTCGGTTCGCTGCCCACTAAATATAAAAATACAGCAATATCGTGAACACCAAAACTCCAAAGAACATTCTCGACCGAACGAACCCTTCCCAACTTCAAACGTTCTTGATGTATGCTCTTTAATTCTCCAATGAATCCTGATTCTAAAAGCCGCTTCATTTCCTGAATTACAGGCTGATACAATAGTAAGTGACCCACCATCAGAATACGGCCATGGCTCTCTGCAAAGTTGTGAAGCTTTTCCGCTTCATCTGTTGATAATGTAATTGGTTTTTCTACAAATACATCCTTGCCTGATTCTAAAGCCTCATACGCAATCTGATAATGTGTATGGGCCGGTGTAGCAATTACAAAAGCATCAACCGATTCATTCAAACATTCCTTATAATCTTGATACAACAGGATATTTGGGTAACTTCTACTTAGTTCATCGCGCAATATGGAACTCGCTTCTGCTACACCCGCTAACGCACCAAGCTCATAAAAGGTTTTGACCAGATTTTTCCCCCAATGCCCTGCTCCGATAACAATTACGCGTTTATTCATGTTCTCCCCCGGTTACGTTTATAACCTTTCTAAACTACAGAAAAAACTCTTTAATCTTGTCGACTACGTAAACCTGCTGCTCCTCTTTGAGTTCAGGGAACATTGGTAACGACATAGCCTGTTCACAAGCTCTTTCCGTTTCAAACAGATCGCCTTTATTATATCCTAAATAGGCTAAAGCGGGTTGTAGATGCAGCGGTCTTGGATAGTAAACCATCGTATCTACCCCATTTTCCTTTAAAAATAACTGTAACTCATCTCTTCGATCCACTCTAATCGTATATTGATGATAAATATGATTGTTGCCTTCCTCAACGTATGGAGTCACCACATGTTCTTGAAGGTTATCTGCAAATAATCGATTGTAAGTCGCTGCTTTTTGTCCCCGCTGTTCGTTCCATTGATCCAAATATTTAAATTTTACGTTCAAGATCGCAGCCTGCATTTCATCAAGCCGACTATTATATCCAAGTACATGATGATGGTACTTCGGCTTGCTGCCGTGAACTCTGAGAATTCTTATTTTTTCCGCAATATTATCATTATTAGTCACAACCATTCCCGCATCGCCATAAGCTCCCAAGTTTTTTGTGGGAAAAAAACTGTAACAGGCGGCCGCGCCAAACTCTCCAACCTTCTTGCCCTGATGTTCTGCTCCGATTGCTTGTGCAGCATCTTCAACGATATGCAATTGGTACGCCTCGGCAATACGACCGATTTCCGTCATATTGGCGACTTGTCCATACAAATGGACTGGAATGATCGCTTTCGTCTTCTTTGTGATTGCTGCTTCCACTTTAGTATGATCGAGGTTGTAGGTTTTGGGATCGATATCCACAAAAACAGGGATTGCTCCTACTCTCGCGATTGCCCCAGCGGTCGAAAAGAAGGAAAAAGCAGTCGTAATTACTTCGTCTCCTGGTTCAATCCCGCAAGCTAAAAGCGAAAGATGAAGAGCATCACTGCCATTGGCGACACCAATTCCATGTGAAACGTTGCTGTATGCTGCAACTTCTTGTTCAAGCTGCCTTACATTCGCTCCAAGAATGAAATGTGTATTCTCCATTACGGATTCAATTGACGCTAAAATATCATTCTTTAACTGCAAATATTGTTCAGACAAATCGAGAATAGGTACTCGCATAAAAGTTGGCCCCTTATAGTTTGTAATATTTCCCTTTTACATTCATGTTCTTCATACTGTTTCTTGTGTCAAAAATAACCTTTGCTTTGTCAGCAATCAATTTATAATCAAAAGCACTATGGTCAGTGGTGATAATGACTAGATCGGCAATATCCACAACCGCTTCCGTCATGGGTACAGTACTCACTAACCCCCCGCTAAATTTAAATTCCTTAACATGCGGATCGACGGTATACCACTCCGCTCCTGACTCCTCAAGCTGTTTCAATATTGGAAGTACGGGCGACTCTCTGTAATCATCAATATCTTTCTTGTAGGCTACGCCCATGACAACGACTTTGGAACCGTTCAACGGCTTTTTCTCTTTATTTAGTATTTGCATACATCTGTCGATAACGAAGTCGGGCATACTATTGTTTATTTCCCCCGCGATCTCGATCAACCTTGTATGATAATTATATTCTCTAGCCTTCCACGTTAAATAAAACGGATCAATCGGAATACAATGTCCCCCTAATCCGGGACCTGGATAGAAAGGCATAAACCCATAGGGTTTTGTCGCAGCCGCGTCAATAACCTCCCAAATATCTATCCCCATCTTGTCACAAAGAATGGCCATTTCGTTTGCTAGAGCAATGTTTATGTTACGAAACGTATTTTCTAATATCTTCTCCATTTCCGCAACAGCCGGGCTGGATACCTCGTAAACCTCGCCTTCCAAAACACCTCTATACATCGCAGCTGCTATTGCTGTACAAGTTTGGGTAACTCCACCCACGACTTTCGGCGTGTTTTTAGTCTTAAACGTTTTATTACCTGGATCTACCCGCTCCGGTGAATATGCAAGAAAGAAATCTTCGCCACACTTCAATCCTGTCGCTTCAAGGATCGGCTTTACAACCTCTTCAGTCGTTCCAGGATACGTCGTACTTTCTAAAACAATTAACATCCCTTTACGCAAATTTTTAGCAATTTCTCGTGTTGAGTTTTCAACATATGTTGTGTCAGGCTGTTGATACATATCGAGTGGAGTCGGTACACATATTGCAACTGCATCAACTTCTTTAATTCTTGAATAATCGGTTGTAGCGACTAGACGATTTTCCTTAGTAATGATCGACAATTCTTCATCCACAACGTCACCAATATAATTGATTCCTTGATTGACCATATTTGTCCGTTTTTCTTGTACATCAAATCCAATTACTTTGAACCCTGCTTTTACCTTCTCGACTGCAAGGGGTAAGCCAACATAGCCTAAACCAACTACACCAATTACCGCTTCTTTTGTATTGAGTTTATGAAAAAGCTCGATTGCCAATGGATTCATATTACTTTCTAATGTATTTATCATACTTTAAATAAACCTCCCTCTCGTTTTATTACTTTGAGACCCCTTTTGAAGTTAAAACACTAAAAAACGTTTTAAATAAAATCTTAACGTCCGTAATGAACGACACTTGATTAAGATATTGATGATCATATCGAACTTTTTCTTTGTCCGAAATAAAGTCTCTCCCGTTGATTTGAGCAAGGCCAGTCAGACCGGGAAGCAATACATCAATGCCTTGTTCTTCCCTAGATTTAATTAATTCATACTGATTATACAAAGCAGGTCTTGGACCGACGAATGACATCTCGCCTTTTAAAATGTTAAGTAGTTGGGGCAATTCGTCGAGACTCGTTTTCCTTAACCACTTACCAATTGGAGTTATATACTGCTCTGGATTTTCCAACCTATCCGTTGCCACATTGGGCGTATCTGCTCTCATGGTACGAAACTTATAAATGTTAAAGTAGGTTCCATAAGCGCCCGCTCGCTTTTGTTTAAAGATAACCGGACCTTTCGTTCCCACTTTTATTAAAATGGATATCACAAGAAAAACAGGAGATAACAAAATAAATAATGCACTACCTGTCGCTAGATCGTAAACTCTCTTCCAAAACTTAAGATAAAACCCCTTTTTTCGACCACTATCTTTTTTCTGCACGTCCGATTCCATAAATTTAGCCAGCTTTTTTGCGAGATTGGCCCAGCTATGATGTTCAAGAACATATTCTCTGCCACGTTCCCCCATTGTCTTACATAAATTTTGGTTTTCGTAAAGATTAATGATCGCTTCCGCCATTTGCGCGGGCTCGTCTGCACGGATAATTCCACCCGAGTTAACAATTGTTGAGTCTTGTATATTACTCAAAAGAACAACTGGAAGTTCTGCAGCCATATAATCATAGCTCTTATTCAGACTAAATCCCCATTTGTACAAATCTGTGTTCCACATGGCGATAAGCCCGACATGACATAAATTTAATAGACGGGGAATATCGTTTTTTGTTATAGCAGGAGAAGAGAACAGATTGTTGATGCCTTCTTTTTCTTTCCTTCTGATTAGTCGTTCTTTTTCCGGACCATCTCCAACGAATAAGAACGCAACGTTGGGCTCTTTCTGCTGAACCACTTTAGCCGCATCTAATATGGCGTCCAATCGATTTGCAAGTCCATGTGCACCCGCATATACAGCAACAAACTTTCCTTTTAAAAACTCAAGGTTAAAATCTTCAAGTGTTATACCACTCTTATCCCCGACTCCAAATCGGCTTAAATCTACTCCATTTGGTAAATAAATAACCTTGTCGGGTTGTATACCACGTTGCTCCACATAACCAACTGCTTTATCAAACAGGACAATTATTTTTTTAGCTCTTATATAAAAATACTTTTCCAATCGATACAGAAACTTAACAATTGGATTTTTCGGAGATATCTTCCCTATATCAATAAGCGTCTGAGGCCATAGGTCTCTTTCTTCAAAATAAAAAATGCTTTTTTTCCGTTTTGCCACCATTCTTCCCAGCAGCGCAGCCAAAGGATGCATAAGTGAACCGATTACTATGTCGGGGAATTCAGTTTTTAATTGTTTATTTACGAGCATATTTGCACGTAGTGCATAACTGAAAATATTAACAATTCTCCGCCAACTGTTTTTTTTGTAAGGAAATGTCCGTAACCAACAAAAGCGCACACCGTTAATATATTCAATCGCATAATTCTCTTTGTCTTCATACGAATGTTTCTCAGTACGAGTCGAATGATTGAAAGAGGCAGCAAAAATCGTGACGTCGTGACCTTCTCTTACTAATTCGATGGCCAGATCGTAATGCCGTGTAATACCTGCTTCCCTCGGGGAATTGGCATAATGATTAAAAATCCATATTTTCATAAAGTGATCACCGGTAATTTATTTTATAATTATCAAATATTTTCATCCTAAAACGAATATTTGAAAGGAATAATATCAATAGAAGATTTATTGCTATTGCTGCCATCCTAATTAAATTGTCTTTACCGATACCACTCATTCCTATAAGGTAAAGTACTACAAAAAAATTCCATTGAATAAAGAGGTTGTCCCCATATCTTATATCCACCCAACGGGATATTAAGACTAATAACCCTAACATTATTACAAATGCCATCATAGCAGGGAGCCAACCAATTTTTACGAGTAAATCTCCTAAAAAAAATGTTGGATGTGATCCCCCGCTATATCTATAAATAAATTCAAAAACGCTATTTGAAATAGACTCCATATCAAAATCATAATTGATAGAAATCATTTCAAGCCTATTAATCATACCAACCCCCTGGGTAACAAAAAACCTACGGAAAGCAGATAGCATTGAATCTATAAAGCCTCCCGACCCAGAAATCAAAATGTAAAACCCTATGGCCCCCGAAAACATGCCGGCAAGTTTTATATTTATTCTTAATCGATAAATAAAAACCCAAATAAATAAGAAATAAAATACCATTACACCCTTGTTCCCGCCAATTACCATAACTAATGTAACAAGTAGAAATAAAACAAGTTTCTTTAACTTGGAATTTATTTCTGGGAGATAATAGAAAAGGTAGCCGGGTAAAATAAAAAACGCAAAGGTTGAAAAAGTGTGGTACAAAGGAAGACTCCCGGAGGTTTCAGGTCGATCTATTGAAATTCCCTTAGCGACAATAGAATATAAGGGCATTTGTTTAATGAATATAAGAATATAGAAAGCAACTAAAGCTGTTATTAACATGATATATACCGATGCCATTAGGTTGGGTCGCTTCAAGAAAACTTCTGAGTTTGGGAATTTAATGACATATTTACAACCTAAAAATATGGATGAAACTAAAAAAATAATGGACGACATCTGTAGATAATGTAGGTACGTTTGCTCGGAGAACATTTTATATGCCACTCCATTAAAAACCGAATAATAAACCGCCGGTGTATAAAAGTTAATAATTAAAACCACAATAAAACAAACGAATGATTTCTTATATTCGCCTAAAGCAACGGATATAATTACAAACAGTAAGAAAGAAACGTTTAACAGGATAAATTCATGAACCATGTAGCATCTCCGTCAACTTCCTGTGTTTTTTTCTAAAAATTATATAATCGAATTCTATCAACTTCCTAAAAAGTTCATTGTCTGAAATATCGTCTATAATAATATCTTTTTTTAAGAGATATCCCTGAAACAAAACAGTAGAATATTTCGAAACAATAAAGTCAGCCTTCGAAATTGATTGTTGGATATTAATAGAAGACGGGTCCTCAATCTCAAATTCTTTAAAAATTGTTTGGAGCAAATTTATATTAGAATACACTGGATGCGGCCTCAAACAAACATGGTAATTATTTCTCAGTTTATTTAAAGCATCTTTTAATATGTTTAACTGCTGCTCAGTCTCGTTTTGCAAATAATAACTCAATCTCATTTGGTTCTTTGAATAATCGGTCCTCGTTGCTGTTTGCAAATTTAATTGAAGCTTGGGCGGTATTTCCGTTTTGAACTGATTATGACTAGCATGCAAGGAAGTGAATAAATCAATGTAATGCTGGTCCCATACAAAACACTCATCAAACTCAAAAAATGAATCCCTTATATTATAAATTTTTTCTCCATGCATTATGTTTATATGGACGATATTGTTAAGTCGACAATATTGCGTCAACCATGAAGAAGTAAATGAATATTCCGAAGTTACAACTATAGCCGATGGATTATATACATTCATATTGTGACTGAACAAAGCGGTCTTATAAACGTTTTTTAAAATAAAATAAGGGTGACCTAGAAAACGCCAAAAATTACACATCACCGTAATTATATCTGAAACGGAAAGTGAAACTTTATTAGACCCTTTCATTACCCGGTAACGGTTGTTTATCGAATTTGGGACATTTCCTAGATCAACACCCATGTAAACTGCTATCAGTGAGCTAGAATCAGCATCATGATTTTTATTGATTCTTATTCTTTTTAAAAGCAAAAATAAAACGACAGGTATAATAAGGATCAAGGAGGCACTGTTAAGCAGAACTCTAGATGCAACTGATTTGTAATGGACCTGACACTTATATTGCATAAATGATCTTTGGATTAATGTAGGATTTTGATACAATGCACTACTGCATTCTAAAACTCTGGATTGTTCATCTTTTGAATGTGAAAAATGAGCCATATTGGGCTTGGTTAATTTTTTAATGATGGATTGCAGAAATCTCTTCATGAAGCGTACCCCCGCATCTTTAATTTCCACGGCATCATATGAACTTTTGAAGCGTTAAACCATGCCATAAGAAATGTCAGAAAAAAAGATACAGCGGTGGCTTGGGCTGCACCCACTGCTCCATTCAAATGCACCAACCAGTAACTTAACCCAACATTTGTTAACGCGGCCATAAAAATTAATTTAGCTAATATATTAGTTTTCTCTGCATAATGAAAGTAATTATTGAACATGGTATACATACCGCTAAATGCAAACCCTATCGCGAGCCAAACTACATATTTTGCTGCCCCTTGAAACTCCGGGCCCACTATAAGCTTTAAGATCCACGGTGCAATTACGGAAAGGACAGCGGCTAATGATAAAAGAAATCCAAAATAAAAATAAGTAATCTTAACAATTTTCAAATTCATATTGGCATCATTACGTTTAAGGTTTCGGAAAAACCAAGGAACCCAGGCTTTATTTATAGATGTATAAAAAATCATCATTACCATTGAAATTTGGACACCTACAGCATAAATGCCCGCTTCTTCTATTCCTATTAGATTTGTAATAAAGATTCGATCCGTCATTGTAATAATAAATATTCCGAGTGCCTCCGGCACCAAGGGTATTCCGAAGCGAAGTGCATGCTTAAGATAATCCATATTAAGCTTCAGCGTTATCATACGGTTTTTAAATAACAGCCATAGTGAAAACAAACTAAATACAGAAATGGCGATGACTTGGCCTTGAACCCTGCCATGCCATCCATTGTTGAGAAACACAACAAAATAAATGGAGAGGGAGAGGTTTAGTACCATAATCCCAATTCTAAATAGTCCGTACTTAATCGGATGCCCTTCAACCTGCCATAACGTCAATGTAACCAGCGTAAGAAATTGCCCTAAACAAAATACAACAGCTAACCAGAGAGCATCGATTGGGACATCTATGAAATTGCTAATTGGATCCGCAAAAATAAAATAAAAGATACTAACAAAAAAAGTGCTTATCAAGAGAATAAATATACAATTTGATACATAAACAGGAAAATCTAATGATTCTCTTTCGAAATATTGTTTACTAATAGCCCCGTGAATACTTAAACCAACAATTGGAGAAGTTAATGCAACTAATACTTCAAACATCGACAAGATACCATATTCACTTGGACTAAGAAACCTTGTCATTATTGGCAGTACAAGAAAAGGAATGAAGGCATTGAGTATATTTGTTACTAGATAAATACCTGCATTACCTATAGACTTCTTTCTTAATATTTTCATTTGTCAACCATCTATCGTCACCTTATATTTTTGTTGTAACATAGCGGTTTTAACCAATGTCATCCTTACAAATGGAGCGTTATTCTTCCATGCCTCGTTTTTCAAATTAATTACGTCGGGAATGCTGGAACTATTAAGAATATCTCGTTCGGTGCTTTCAAAATCTTCATATCTAAGCCAACGAAGATAGTTCATCCCCCCGCCTCTTAATACTCTTTCACCGATAGAAAACATTTTTCGTAGGGAGGATGATTTTCTAAATTGACTTTCGATAGAAACTTCTACTGTCTGACTTCGGATCTTTGATAAATCCCCAAGTAATTTAATAAATTGTTTTTGAACAGGCTTCCCGACAAACAAAGAGTCATCCCAACAAAGCATTTGCCTTATAACCGAAGGTGTTAAATAGACAGGCAGGACATTCATAAGTCCATTCAATCCATAGAAATAACCAGTTCGATGGTTTTTCGCGAATCTATAGTATAAATCTTTCATTACAATTTTGATATTGGAGAGCCCGATTTGTTTTTGTTCATCTACCCAGTTCTTCATCTTCTCAAATCTATGAGACATTTCTTCTTTGTTAATTAACTCCTCGTAAACATCGGAAGAAATATATTGCTTTTTATACTTTTCAATTAATGTCCCTCGTTTATATCTAGGTACTATTCTGATATATGAAAGCAAATATTTGGCAAGTCCTTCATTGGTCATTCCCGGAACTTTATCATTTATACATGCTCCAAACAATTCCCCGCCCATAGCACCAGTCAATAATACATCCATATCTGAAAAGTCATACCCAATATTTTGTAATGCATTGCTAATGGACAGTGGCGAATTTCGAAGATCGTTCTCGATCTTCTCCTTCCAACCAATAGCACTCGGATGAAGTACTCTAACTTTCCCTAATCCTAACTGTTCAGCAATTTCTTCTGAACGCTTTACGTCATAGGTTTTTAAGAAAGGTGTAACCTTCTCTTCTCCAATAAAGTAAGGGGAAATATTAAATTTGTACTTTGATGCAAAATAAGCCGCCGCCCTTGAATCTAATCCTCCGCTTAATCCGATGCCAAAACGCAGGCCGGAATCTTGATATTTTGCAAACCTACTGTCAATTATCTCATATAAATCACTTGCTGCTTTGATTGGATCAGTTATGTTTTTATCTGCTAAGAAGGATGTATATTCTTTTCTGTTAGTAATCATATTTTGGAGATGAATTTCATAAAAACTCGCTGGTTTTACCCTTACAACAAACTCCAAAATAGTATCGCCAATAAAATTGGTCCCCCAATAAAGGAGATCCTTCAATTTATTTACATCTATTTTCGTTTGCTTGTTATGATCGTTTAAAAATTCAATTAAAGATAATGGTGAGTCAGTAAACACAAAGATTCCATCTTGATCATAAATAAATGCTTCTTCAAAACCGATTAAATCAGATTGAATTCGAAACACTTTATCATCGGGATTGTATTTTGCCAATATGAAGGTGTAATCATAATCATTGATTTCCTTACTTTCGAATTGAAAGCCTGCCAATTGTTCATCAAATTGTCCGCTTACAAAATTAGAACTTTTCGAAACGATGAGTTGGCTATCTCTTTCTTGAACAAAATCTCCTGTAAAATATACATCTTTAAAACATTTCAGTTTATTATCAGCCAAATTCGTAATAAAAAACCGCATTATAGGCCCCCTTCAACTGACTTTCTCATAAGAATCTCAGCGATCTCAAAATCAATCATTGTATCGATATCTATCGAACGCAAAGAGCTCATTACATAAGCTGTTGTCCTATCTGTATAAAAGCTGCGATTATTAACGAGACACTCGCTCTTCGCAATATATAATGCCCCGTTTAAGCGATAGGTTTTTGGTAACTGTTGCCTCGTCGTATGTTGAACATCATCTTGAAAAATATTTGACATTATTCCATTACTATCTATCTTTTTGTACCAGTATGGACTATGCTCCGTTTCACATACACTAACCATGCTGTTAAGATCTCTCCGAAAACACTCTGTTAAAGCATCGTCAATATCTTCCACAGTTCTCAAGGGCGATGTGCATTGTAAAAGTAAAACGTAATCAAAGTGCATTTGCCTTTCACTGTAATGTGTGAGAAGATGTAACACTGTATCGATAATCGGTGACGTGTCTGTAGCTAGAGATTGCGGCCGTAACAAAGGAACATCGCAACCATATGCCTCAGCAACATCTCTTATTTCTAAATCATCGGTGCTTACAACAAGTTCCGAAATATACTTCGATTTTTTCGCTTCATCAATTGTCCACGCAATCAGCGGCTTACCATTTAAAGGCCTAATATTTTTATTCGGTACACCTTTTGATCCGCCACGGGCAGGGATAATTGCTAAAACTTTATTCATTATCATTGAACACCTCTGCATACTCTACGTTTGCACGTTCAAAATCACTCATCCGACCAATATCCAGCCAGTATTCTCTCACCGGAAATGCACAAACCTTATTTTCTTCTTTAACAAGTTTTTCAAATAAGGTAGGCATGTCGTAATAAGAGTTATACGGGACATCGGGTATTATATTTGGATTAAGTACATATATACCGGCGTTAACAAAATAAGAGTAGCTAGGCTTTTCTTCAATAGATATCAATCTGTGATCTTTTGTATTTACGACCCCATAAGGAATTTCATATTGATATTCGCGAACACACATTGTAGCTTGCGAATTATGTTCAATATGAAATCTCAAAAGACCGTCAAAGTTAACCTTAGTTAGCAAATCACCATTCATAACAATGACTGGCGAGTTCGGCATCTCCGGTAGCAACGACAGCGGACCCGCAGTACCCAGCTTTTCATTTTCCTCAATGTACTGTATGTTAACCCCGAAGCGAGACCCATCACCAAAATAATCAATAATTTGTTCTTTTTTATAATTAACCGCTAGGTAAAAATTCACAAAACCATATTCGGCAAAATTATGGATAATTCTTTCCAATATCGGCTTACTACCGATCTTCAGGAGTGGCTTCGGATTATGTTCTGTTAATGGATAAAGACGGCTCCCCAAACCACCGACCATTAAAACTACCCAATTATCCCTCTTTACTTTTTTCTCTTCAAGCAAGTCATCGAGGACCAATAAATTAACCACTCTGTGCTGATCATCGACTATGGGCATCTGCCTCAGTGACTTCCTCTTCATGAGGGATAAAATATCCTTTTTACTGCTGCTTAACTCAGCGAAATAAGGATTTTTATTCATGATGTACTTTATTTCCTCATCCAAAGGAATTTTCTTAATAATAGCGCGTCGGATATCCCCGTCAGTAACCGTCCCAATCAACCTTTTGTCTTCGTCAACAACGATAGCGATTTGTAGAACTCCTCGATCAATAACTTCAATCGTTGACATAATCGTTGTGTCGGGGGATATAATAACCTTCTCGAAGTCCCTCACCTAGTTACCTCCTTTGCAGGCACACCTATTACTTTAGCACCGTTAGGCACATCACGAATAACAACAGCCCCTGCACCGATGATACAACCTTCCCCGATTTTAACTCCTTGTATTACCTTTGCACCGGTGCCAATGTGAGTGCTGCAACCGATCGAAACACTACCCGATAAAGTTACCCCCGGGGCAACATGGACATGCTCACCTATAGAGCAATCGTGTTCGATTATCGAGCCAGTGTTGATAATAGAATTCCTCCCTATTGTCACACGCGGCTGAACAATCGCCCCCGCCATTACTTGCACACCCTCATCAAACATTATGTTTTTTGACAATATGGTGTTTGGATTAATTACGGAGCAGAAATTATAATGGAATGCTTTATATCGTTCAAAAATTAACTTTCTCAATCCGGGTGAACCGATACTCCCAATGCCGTTAACAAGAAGACATGTCTTTGGATCGAATAAATGAAGTGAATCGTCATCACCTAAATGCTTTATATTATAGGCTTTAGCGATCTGATTTCCTTCATCTTTACTTGTAAACCCGATAATATCGGCGCTTGTAAGCAACAATGACTCAATTAGAACCTTTGCATGACCGCCACCGCCGAGTATGATTATTGGGCGCAAATTAATCGATCCTTTCATCCTCTATATAATCTCTTGTCGCTTTTCTTCCGAGGACATCCCAGTACCGTAAAGGAGGAATTCCACCACCAGGGCGTTTAACGGTTATGTTTTCGTTTGTAAACAGCTCGCCTGCTTTTATATTTCCTTTGGCGACAATACTTTTATGCACAACTGATTGATTGCGAAGTTCCGAAGCCGTAGGAATTTTCTTTGAGTTGCCTATGGCGGCCTCAACTTTTCGGATTGACTCGACCATCTCTTTAAACTCATTTGGCTCCAAAGATGACCTATGGTCAGGGCCGGGCAAATCTCTATTTAAAGTAAAATGTTTCTCAATCACCTTAGCTCCTCTGGCTACAGCCGCAACTGGAATTGTTATTCCCTCTGTGTGGTCTGAGTAACCTATGGGCAACTCGAAGGCTGAACTCAGTGTAGCCATAACAGCTAAATTAATTTCGTTGTAAGGAGCAGGGTACTCCGTTGTGCAATGAAGCAATGTTACATTTTTTGACAACGCATCTTGTCCTTGAGCTGAAAAGTAGGCCTCTATAAAGTTCCTTTCTCCTGGTTCGGTTCCCTTGAGGTATCCATAGGAAAGAACAGCGAGCGCTTTCTCGATATCACTTAAAGTACTCATACCAGTAGATAATATTAATTTTTTATTATTCTGAGCTAAATAATAAAGCATTGGGGCATTGGCGATCTCACCGGAAGCCACTTTGATGATTGGCAACTGTAAGGTTTCAACTAGAAACCTTGCACTCTCATAATCGAATGGTGAAGACAGAAAATCGATGTTTCTTTTTTTGCACCGCTCCATTAGGATAAAATGTGCGTCCTCACTTAGCTCCAGCTTATTCAACATTTCATATTGGTTTTCAGCCTCGTCGGTTTTCTTTTGATATTCTGCTTTTGGGGTGTTTTTACTTACTAGAGCTTTAGCTTTAAAAGTTTGGAACTTAACTGCATTTGCTTTGCATTCCGCCGCTTTATCTACTAATTCTAAAGCCATATCTAAGGAACCGTTATGGTTCACGCCCGCCTCAGCTATGATATAGGTCTCTTGATTCAAATAACTACACCCCCAAGTCATAAAATTTTTTATTTTGAATGCCATTAAGTTTTACCCGTTTCAACGTTTCCTTTATCTTCGCGGCCGTTGCCCCTTGTCCATAAAGAGACTCCGTACTAGGCAATCGATCTCGAAATTCGGAAGAGAGGGCAACTTTTATAGCATTAATTATTTCCTCTTTTTCTTCAGAGCAATCTATGATTGATCTGGCTTTAAGCCGCCCATCTTGCCTTTTTCCAATATTTACAGTAGCTGTTTTAAAAAAAGGGGCTTCAATAATTCCGCTTGATGAATTTCCGACGACTACACTGGCAAAGCGCATTGCGCTTAAATAATTAATCTGTCCCATAGTGATGAAAGCTCTAACCTTCTCGGGGCGTTGGGCGGCGTATTCATCTATTAACATGGAATAGCTTTTCCCTTCTACATCAGCATTAGACTTAGTGATCAAAATGCTTGCCTCCGGAAAAGCGTCCATTGCGATAAGGAGATTTTTAAGCCCCATTATGCCGCTTTCTTTATCATTCGTAACCGGGTGATAAGTCACCAAAAGAGTGGGTTCTTTTAGTTTAAAATTATTTTTTTGTTGAAGGTCCTCTTTGCTTAAAAGTTGCAACCGATTGATATTATCTAACCCAACCGCTCCAAAATTATATACATGTTCCGGACTCTCCCCAAGTTGCATTACCCTTCTTCGATACTCTTCGCTCGCTACGAAATGGAAATGGGACATTTTTGTAACAGAATGACGTATCGACTCATCAATTGCCCCCGCTGTCACCTCACCACCATGTAAATGAGCAACCGGAACTCCAGCGATTAGGGCTGCTTGGGTAGCCGCTAATATTTCGTAGCGGTCTCCAAGAACTACAACAATGTCAGGTGAAAGCACCTGATAAGCATCGGCAAAGCCTATCATCGCTAATCCGAGCGATTTAGTTACGCCAACCGCCGTATCGTTCGAGAGCAACATATCAATTTTTACATCTATATGAAACCCATCATCTTCGATCAGTTTGTACGTCATTCCATGATCATGTGATAGATGCGCTCCCGTAACAATTAGCTGCAATTGCAGTTCTTGGTCATTACTAATTTCTTTCATAAGCCAATACAACAATCCGTACTCCGCTCGGGTTCCAGTAACAATACAAATCTTTCTCATTATCGGTTAATTCACCCCTAAGTTCACGCTACTTGGGATATTAATTAACGAAGATTCTATTCTTTCCGCTGTAGAAACATCCATTCGAGGATAATTTTTAAACATCGGCAACTTATGCATTAACGTCCAGGAGGGGCGTGCTTGCACACCATTATTAGTAAGAAAACTAATTAGATTATCCCGCTCTGTCATATCTGGCTGTCGAATAAGCACAGCATTAAGCCAATAATTACTTTTTGCAAAGTCAGGTTCTTTCATGAAAATTATTTCCGGGATCTCGGAAAAAAGCTGTAAGTATCTTTCAGCAATACGACGCTTAATATTAATAAATGAATCTAATTGTTCAAGTTGAGCGCACCCTAATGCGGCGTTTATATTGGGCAATCTATAGTTATACCCCACTTGATCGTGATCATATCGCCATTTATGGGGTATCTTAGCCGTTGTCGTTATATGCTTTGCTGCAGCTGCAAGTTGCGGATCGTTTGTAAGTATTGCACCGCCGCCACCGGTTGTAACTACTTTATTTCCGTTAAAGCTGATTGCAGAAAGCAAACCCCAATGACCGGTATGTTTGCCTTTATAAAATGATCCTAGTGACTCGGCCGCGTCCTCAATCAAAATAATGTTAAATTTGTTACAGACCTCCAAAATTCTATCTAAGTCCACTGGGTGACCAAACGTATGCATTGCAACGAGCGCCCTGACTCTCTTGCCGGTCAACCGGTTGAAGCTCTCGCCTCCACGAATTATCAAAAGCTCTTGAAGATAATCGTCAAGTTTATTAGGGTCTATACCGCATGTTTTTAAGTCGACATCAACAAAATGAGGAGTCGCCCCACAATACTCGACAGCATTTGCCGTAGCAATAAAAGTAAGGTCAGGTACTAGCACTTCATCGTTTGCTTTAACACCCGCAAGCAACAGGCAAACGTGAAGTGCTGCCGTGCCGTTTACCACGGCTGAACAGTATTCAATTCCCGTATATTCAGTCAACATCCGCTCAAACCTATTTACATATTCACCAACGGATGAAACCCAACCAGTATCAATGCAGTCTTTAACATACTTCCATTCATTTCCCTCAAAATATGGTTCATGTAATCCTAGGTTCTCTTTGCCTGAATAAGATACATTTTTAATAGCAGTAAGGATCTGTTCATACAATTGGCTCATATGTTATAGAAATCGGCCTTATACATTTTTAAATTTGAAGGGTCACTAAACCATTCGGCCGTTTCCGCTAACCCCCTTTTCAGACCCTCAATACCAGCATATTTCGGCTCCCATCCGGTTAATTTCTTTACCTTCTCGTTAGAAGCCCATAAACGCTCAACTTCGCTCTTCGTCGGCCGTAACCTCATCTCATCAGTAACAATTTCCACTTCTACACCCATAACTTCCGCAATTAATTTTACTGTGTCTCCAATGGACACTTCATAATTGCTTCCGACATTAATGGTTTCACCCTCAATATGGTCTGCCCCAGCAACAGCAATAAACCCATCCACTGTATCCTTAATAAAGTTAAAATCCCTTGTAGGTGTTACCGCTCCCAGCTTCAGCACCTTACGTCCGCTAGCAATTTGAGTTATAATCGTTGGGATTACAGCTCTTGCCGATTGTCTAGGACCGTAAGTGTTAAATGGCCGGATAATTGTGACAGGCGTTTCAAAAGATTTATAAAAGGATAGTGCTATTTGGTCAGCCCCAATTTTGGAAGCCGAATACGGCGATTGGCCTTGATGCGGATGCATTTCATCGATCGGTACATAGAGCGCGGTGCCGTAAACCTCACTCGTAGAAGTATGAATTACTCTCTCAATTCCAAGCTCTTTAGCAGCCTGTACTATATTGAGTGTGCCTTTGATATTGGTATCAACATAGGTATCAGGAGAATGATAAGAATATGGGATTGCAATAAGAGCGGCTAGATGAAGTACAATGTCACACCCTTTCATCGCCTCCCTTACACCATGAGGATCCCGTATGTCGCCAGAAAAAACCTCTAAATTTTCTTTAACTGCTTTAGGCACACTATCAAGCCATCCCCAAGAATTAAAGGAGTTATAGTAAACAAACGCCTTTACAGAGCAGCCCAACTCAACTAATTTTTCGGTTAAATGTGAACCAATGAAGCCATCTGCACCTGTTATAAGAATTTTTTTCCCCGTTAAGTTCATAACAATCATTCCCCAATTTATTATTTCAATGCTAAGAGTCCCTCTATCTGTTCCTTTTCACTCGGGTCCTGCGCGACTAAACGCTCAAACATTCGAGGATTTTCCTTCCCTTGCTTACCAAGTGCCGCGAGATAAAACCTTGTTAACTCACGATTCAAAGGATTATTCATATCATCTGGAATTTTGGAAAGCCCTTGTCTTAATATTTGTTCCGCACTAGAATAATCTTTCTTAAGATAATATACCTTGCCTAATGTTAAACCTACATTTGAATCAAACACGAAGGCTCGTTTGTAATGCGGAAGCTTTTCTGGGATTAGTTCTTGCTGAGATAACATTTTTTCATGTACTTGTATCGCCTTGTCCCAATAACTATTTGCTTCCTCAAAAGCCCCTTCATTATATTTTGAAAATCCTAGTGTGGCGTAATTCGTAATTAAATTAGCATAAAAATTATTGTCCCAAACAAATTTTTGTAACATTAATTCAGCAAACTCGTTCGCCTTATCGGTTTGATTGCTGACCATATAGAGATAATATTGTTGTTCAATCAATTGCCTATTGCTTGGTTCCTTAGCCATGAGATCAGTGGTCATCTTTTGTGCGTCAGATAAATATTGATCGTTTTTAGTTTGGCGATATACTTCCAAATAAACGGCAATTTTTTGGATTTTGAATGCCGGTTGACCTTTCGAAAGACCGATGGAATGGTCAAGCCCTTCAACCACTGTACGAAAATCAGCTTGACCAGAGCGCAACATTTCATTAACATTATTAAACTCATTGATCGCCCGTACATTCTGAACTGAGTGTCCCAATGAAACTAAACCGATAGCGATCCCCAGTACTGCAATACATTTAGTGATAAAAGGTCTCTTGTTTGGTGCCATTGTTCGAAAACCCGCCGAAATTATAAAACCTATTGAAAGAAACACAAGGGAAGAAAGGTATAAAAAGCTCATATCAAAGTCTATTAAACTATGAACCAATAAGATTACGATCAGCAGAAATAGCACATTTAAATAACCCTTATCTCTTGTATACCTTGTATCTTTTATTGCTTTCAGGAATGAGTAACCGGTCAAGTACAATAAAGCTAGTAGTACCATGAAACCGACTATCCCAGCGGAAACCAAATACTGAAGCAGATAATTATGAGCTTGTCTGCTTGTGTAAGGGAAACTCTTATATATCTCAAAAAGATTGAACCAACCACCGCCACCAACACCGAAAATGGGATTTTCCTTAACAATCTTTAAAGAATCTACATAAAAAGCTGATCGTGAAAGAAAGCTGTTTTCACTAGCATTTATACTCCCAAGTCTTGGAGAAATCTCAGACAAGAAGGGTAGAGTTCCAGATGTAAGATAGAGAATTGAAGCTGCATCAACAAATAAAGTTACAAGAAGCGGCAACATCCAAAACTTCAGTTTTTCTCCAAGTTGCGGCGACAACTTTTTATTGCTCCAAAATATAACCGCGGAGTAAATAGCCGATGCGGTTAACAGTAAAAGCAAACCCCAAATGGAACCACTCTCTTTTAAGCTGAATAACAACTTAGTTAAGAGCAAAGAGAACCCAATTGTCACCACTGTTTGTGCAAAAGCAAGTAATTGTTTATGGCCTTTCATCAACAGAAGGAAAACGATTAGAACAACCGGATATGCTACTAATCCTCCTCTTGAATCTGTTAATATCAAAGAAAACATAATTGGCAACTGCATAAATAAATGCAATGCTTTTATTCTTCTGTTTTCTTCTCCATAAAACAACATCAGACCGGCGAAAAATAAAAATATAAGGTATGCAGCGTAAGTGTTCGGGTATTGAAACACTCCTGATAATCGACCGTCCAACAATGCATCTTGATATTTCACTAAACCGAACCATGTTAAAAGTCCATGAAGACTCACAAGATACCCGGAAAACACAATCGTAATTGTTACATGTTTAAGACCGTTTTTTTGTTGCATGAGGAGCATTCCTGCAAAAAGCAGCGAGACATGCATAACCTGCTGAAATACATGAAAACTTGCTGAATATGCAGAAGCAGGGGATATGAAACTTGAAATTAGATAAGTTGCAGGAATTAGCCAAACAATAAGTAAAAGAAAAATCGATACTTTTTGGGGCTTTAAAAAGAAGTAGATCATGGTGAAAATCAATACAGTGCTTGTTAAAATCATAGTTCCAAAAATTGGAGCCAAGAAAGTAAAAGTTCCCCCGTCGAATAACGCCTTAAAATAGGGGGGGACAATGATAAATACGCCTAGAAGTATACTGATAAGCCACGATAATTTCGAACCACTTTCCATTGCTGTACCTTTTTCCATTGTATTAAACTTAACCCTCTTTCTTATCTAAGGAAGCGACAATTTCTAATGATGCACTAATTGCTTCCTTAATTTGTTCATTTGATAACTGGTCCCCAAAATACTGATAAGTAGGGATCCATTTTTTCAGCAAAAGTCTTACTTCCTCTCCATTTACTCCCGAAAAAACCCTCTCAAAATTCCCTACCATTTCAAGCATTTCCTCAAAAGGCATCCCTGTTGCCTTACCGATATAAACGCGGTTATGCTTCGTACCCGCCGCCCCTTCATCGTTACTTAATAGTTCCTCAAACAACTTTTCTCCCGGCCGAATACCCGTATATAATATCTTAATATCAACATCCGGTTCCAAACCGGATAACCGAATTAAGTCCCTTGCCAAATCATCAATTTTTACAGGCTTACCCATATCAAGAATAAATACCTCGCCACCTTGAGCAAAAGCCCCAGCTTGTATCACCAGTTGAACCGCTTCTGGGATCGTCATAAAATACCGTACCATCTCAGGGTGGGTTACTGTCACAGGTCCACCTTCATTAATTTGTCTTTTAAAGACCGGAATAACGCTGCCTCTGCTTCCTAAAACATTGCCGAAACGTACAGCAGTATATTTCGTTGCACTTATATTATTAAAGCTCTGTACAATAATTTCGGCTGCTCTTTTGGTTGCCCCCATGACATTCGTTGGATTAACAGCTTTATCTGAAGAAATCATAACAAATCGTTCTGCTCCAACCTTATGCGCCGCCTCTGTAAGATAAAAAGTACCAATAATGTTATTTTTAACAGCTTCAGCTGGATTCTTTTCCATCATAGGTACGTGCTTGTGAGCAGCGGCGTGAAAAATCACTTGTGGTTTGTAGCTATTGAAAATATCTTGAATTCTACTTTTATCTTGAATATCTGCTATAATTGCCTCGATTTTTAATCGGGAATACAGTTTTCTTAATTCCAGTTCAATTTCGTAAATGCTGTTTTCTCCATGCCCAAGTAAAAGTAATAATTTAGGTTGAAAACCGGCAATTTGCCGAGATAATTCTGAACCGATCGAGCCCCCGGCACCAGTAATTAGTACTACTTTGTTGGTCACATAGCTGGTAATTTCCTGCAAATCTACCGACACAGGTTCTCTACCTAATAGATCCTCCACACTAACGTCACGTATTTGGTTTAACGATATTTTCCCGCTCAAAAAGTCGCTTACTCTTGGTATTATTTTAATTTGACAACCCGTTAGCTTGCAGATTTCTAATATATTTGATATTTCAAGCCTAGTAGCGGAAGGAATTGCCAGTATTATTACTTTAATATCCAATCGTTTAACAACTTCCGGTATATCCAATCTATTCCCAACAACTGGTACACCGGAAACTTCTAAATTTTTTTTTCTTTCGTTATCATCAATAAATGCAACAGGATAGAATTCCGAGAATTTTTGTTTCAGTTCTCGAACAACCATCAAGCCTGTTTCCCCTGCACCGATCACTAAAGCCTTATGGTGGTAAGGTTGAAGTTTAGAATAATTGTTTTGAATGATTCTCCATAAAAACCTTGAACCGGCAATTCCCATCAAAGTTATAATAAATGTCATAATAAAGACACTTCTTGGTATTACAACAGAATGAAGTATTTCCTTTATAAGAAATTGATAAACAACAAAACAAACAGCAGTTCCCGTTACTGTTCCTTTAAAAATCGATAATAAATCCCCTACACTCGCATATTGCCAAAGTTTTTTGTAAATTTTATTAACATACAGACTAAGCACTGTGAACAAAGTAAAACACGAAATCACCAAAGGCATCGTACTAATGAATTGTGGCTTTATAGCGAAGTCGAACCTAAGAAGATAAGCACAATAGACAGAAAAACCTACAATCATGGAGTCGATAATCATCAAAATGAGCTTTCTTTTTACTTGGTTCATTATAAAAGGTACCCTCCAAAAGAAAAAACTCACTACTTCGTTGTAATGAGTTTTTTGTCTTTCAACCCTGTAAGTAGTTAGACCTATTCCCGCCAATATCGCTTGCGGACCAAAAATAACGAGCAAATACTATCAGCAAACTAGTCAAAAGACCAATTATTGCAGAAAGAACAATATTAACAATTTTATTAGGTCCTACAGGAATAGTTGGTTCCAAGGCTGGAGTGATGAAAAGAGCCTTTAATCCCGTTAAGACCCTCACAGAATTTGTAGAGGCTATTTTTTCGCTATAATTTTGCTTTTCCAAGTTTTCTATCAAAGTTTGATTATTATTAATCCTATGGTTTAAAACTTCTTTTTCGGCAGTCAATTTGGAAATTTGTATTGTTCCCTGTTTGATTTGTTGGGACAATTCCATAAATACGGGGTTCATTTCTTCTGAAACCAAAGTAATAGCCCCGTTTTCAACCGCATTTGGATTCCGTTCATTTACAATGGAAAGTAAATAAGGTTCATCCGCAAGTGTTTTCTTATTTACAATTTTTTCAGGTGTATCTTTTTGCAATTCTTTCGCGGTCTCTAACTCGTTAGTGGATAATTGAAGTTCTTCTTCAATTTCCGCCAATCTATCTCTGGCTGTTACAATTATGTCTGAACGGTCTGTAATTTCGATTCTTGATGCAATATCGAAAGCAAGCATATTACTAATTTTTGCTGCCAGCAACGGATCCGTATTTTTAACAGAAAGCTTTAAGACATTGGCATCTGGTATGACACTTACCGAGATACTACTTCTAATTTGCTCGTAACTAGCGTAAGTTCCTTCTAGTTCTAATGTGCGAGCGATTTTACTAGCTGTTACACCCGATCTAATGGTTTGAGCAAAAGAATTAATATCTACAGGTGTCTCTTCAGTTTTGATAATACTAAACCGAACTAATGAGGTCGCTTCATAAACGCTGTTCAGCATAAAAAAATTTATAAAAAAAGAAACAAGAATGCATAAAATTACAATTAACGAAACGATTATTTTTCCTCTCCATATTATTTGGAAAATATCCCTTATGCTGAGTTCGTACTTTGCGCTTTGGTCCACAATTTCCTCTCCTACTATGTAAGTTTTAATTATATTCTTAGTTCATGTCATTAAAAGTATAGCTTTTTTAATAAGAGCTATGCAAGGACGTTCTCCGATTCATAATTCATTGTAAACAACACCGTAAACTATTCCAAGGAAAACTATCTGGAAAATCATTGGAAAGCACTGTAATACTTTATTATTAGAATATAATTCAATATAAGAAAAGTCAGTTTATTATATATAATAGTTATTTATTCTACGGTTGTTTCTTAGCTTTATAATAAAGTATTATTACAGGTATTAGCATGTATACGATCAGAGCGACCAATGCTGTGGAAACTTTCTTGGAAATTATAGGTTCCATTGGAAGTTAATGCCCCATCCGCTGTTTTTTATATTTTTTTTGGAATGTGTTTTCACCCCTGTTCAAAAGAGATAATAAGTACTAGGTATTTTAGACATATAACACACCAAATAAGGGGTCCCCCGCATTGGAGACTCCATATTTGTTATTATACTTTGCGTAATATATTCCTGTCAGAGTACAAAGCAACCCCTTCCTCCGGCTTCTATTCAATATCTTAATTGGCGGTGATTTTCAAGAGAAGCAAGGCTACTGAAAATCTGGCTACTGCTCTTGTAAATGTTACTGCTTCAAATAACGACGATGACGACGACAACAACGGCGGCAGCCCAGTCGCCCCTGGCAATGGTAACGGTAATGGCGGTAACCAAGGCAACAACGGCAACCCGGGCGGTAAAGATGGAGTGATCAAAGTCAGCAACTCCGTAGCTGCCGAGGCACTTGCGAAAGCGTTCGAAGGCCGCACTAACGTTACTATCGAAGTAAAAGGCGACAATGTTGCCATTCCAGGCTCCGTACTTGAAGAGGCTGCGAAGAAAGAAGGCGCTTCTGTAACGATCGTTGCTGAAGATGGCTCGACTTACACTCTTCCGCTGTCCGTACTTGATTTCAACAAGCTTGCCGCCGAACTTGGCGTCGACCTCGCAGGTCTGAACATCAAAGTACAAATCAAGAAGCTTTCCGACGCTGAAGCGAGGCCCGTAACGGACGCGATTTCCGCAATCGGCGGCAACGCCCTTGCCGGAATCGTCGACTTCTCCGTAACGGCTGAAGGTAACGGCAAGTCTGTCAAAGTGAACAACTTCGGCAAAACTTACGTTTCCCGTTCCGTGAACGTCAATAAAGCTGTAGATCCGAAGTCCGTAACAGGCGTTGTGTACAACGAGGAAACCGGAGCACTCACCTTTATCCCTGCTACGTTCGCGACCATTGACGGTCAGACGGTTGCAACGCTGAAGAGCACCTCCAACTCCATCTACACGGTAGTTGAGCTCAACAACAGTTTTGCAGACGTGAAAGGCAAATGGTCCGAGGAATACGTTGTTCCAATGGCCAACAAGCTGATCGTTCAAGGCTACGAGGACGGATCGTTCGGTCCGGATCGCTCCATCACTCGTGCGGAGTTCGCCGCCCTTGTTGTTCGCGCCCTTGGCTTGAGCAACAGAACGGCGACTGCTGACTTCACCGACGTGAACGCAAGCGCTTGGTACGCTAACGATGTAGCGATTGCTGCCGAAGCGGGCATCATCAAAGGCTTCGAGGACGGCACGTTCCGCCCGACGGCTGAGATCACTCGCGAGCAATTGGCTGCAATGGTCGTTCGCGCCAGCGAATTTGCAGGTAAAGACTTGTCCGTAGCCGCTTCCGAGCAAGCAAGCATCCTCGCTAAGTTCAGAGACGCAAGCAACATCGGATGGGCGAAGGCCGAAGTCGCTGCCGCTGTTAAAGCAGGCATCGTTCAAGGCTTGAAAGCGGACTTTATCGGTTCCAAGAACACAGCAACTCGCGCAGAAGCTGCAACGATGTTGTACCGCTTCTTGCTGAACGCCGAGTTCATCAACGAATAAACTCGTAACTATTGAAGGGGTCCCACGGGGGCCCCTTCTTTTTTTCATACACGTTCTCCTCCCCCCACCCCCTCAAAACGCCTATCAGCTCCGAACATTTTACAGAAAGAGGTGAAATTTGGAAAAGGCTAAAGAGACATTGAGAGGAGTTAAAAAGGGACAAAGTAGGAGGAAGTGAACATGAATCGGATGAAGAACTGGTTGACGAAGGTTTCCGGAGCAACAGCACTGGTCTTACTAGGAACTCTTATGATTCCTTTGCTTGCCTATGCGCAGGCGTACATCTTTCAAGTGAGCTACGACCGTTCAACGGGTACGGTCACCGCAAGCGTCTATACGGACGAAACGGTTACCGGCAATGTGTACCTCAATCTCCACGACAACAACATGAGCGTCATTGACAGCGTGTACTTATCTGCCCCAACGGGCAGCTATACCGACGGGAATGCCGTTTATGACCGATATGATTTTACTTACACGGTTACGGCGAATGTTTATGATCCTCTGAAGCTGACGAGCTGGTACGTCGATCCGAACGGGAACGGAACGGTCACCTCGGACGTGTATACGGTCTGGTCCCGCACGCAGCCGGGAGGCGGCGGTAACGGCGGCGGATCCGGTGGCGGTGACGGCGGCGGACCGGGCGGATCCGGCGGATCGGGCTCAACCCCGCCTCCACCACAGCCTGATCCCGATACCGGAGCAATCGACGGCAAAATCAGCGCTGCTGAGGACGGAACCGTCTCGCAAGAAGAGCTCGCTAAAGAGCTGGACAGCAACGTAACGGTTGCGATCGAGCTGCCGGCCGGCGGACTGGTGAAGCTTCCGGCGAAGGTTCTCAAGGCGGCGAAGCAAAACCGGATTTTGGCGCTTAACAACAAAGGGATTGCGCTGGAGCTGCCGCTTAAGGTGTTGAATTTCGCCGAATTGGAAAAGGCGACCGGCGCTAAACAAGAGGAGCTCTTCATTCACGCGAAGGTCGCTCCGGTAAGCGGCGAGGCATGGAGCCGCTTGAAGGAGCAAGCCCGCTCCATTGGGGCGACGCTGGAATCGCAGCCTGCCGAATTTGCGCTAAAGGCCGTCGGCAACACCGGCAACTCCGTGCCGATCGACGATTTCGGACGCACCTACGTGAAGCGCACGCTGCCGCTCGAAACGACCGCCGGTGCGGACCAATTAACCGGGGTGTACTATAACGAGAGCGTAAGCAGCTTCAGCTTCGTACCGACGAAGTTCGCAACGGACGGCAACGGCCGCATTGTAACAGCGACGCTTCAGCGCCCCGGCAACAGCATCTATGCGGTGCTGAAGCACGACAAAACGTTTAACGACACCGCAAGCCACTGGGCAGAGGACGATATTCACCTGATGGCTAGCAAGCTGATCATCGAGGGTGTATCCTCGCTTCGCTTCGAGCCGAACCGCGACATTACGAGAGCGGAATTCGCGGCACTGCTTGTTCGCTCGCTCGGCTTAACGGCCTCCGGTGGCGGCGGCGAGAAATTCTCCGATGTCAGCAATAACAAATGGTATGCCGAAGTCGTACAAACCGCATCGGAAGCCGGACTGATTAACGGCTATCCGGACGGCACGTTCGGACCGGACCGCACGATCACCCGCGCCGAGATGGCGGCCATGATCGCGAGAGCTCTTGCCTTCGCGGGAATGAACACAACGATTACGGATGCGGAAGCTCAGAGCCATATCGGCAAGTTCACTGACCATAATGAGCTGCCTTGGGCTTCACACGACTGGGCCGTAGCGATTCGCGCCGGCATCGTTACCGGAATGACGGATTCGACGCTTGCTCCGAGAGACAACGCTACCCGCGCTCAAGCGGCGGTCATGCTGAAACGGCTTCTCGCGCACATTACATTTATTTAATCTCACATGAGCACGAGCGAAGCCCTGCCGGTGTCCCGGCGGGGTTTCGCTTCATTTATTCCTTGAAAATGGTACTATTATCGCATCATTTTTAAGAAAAGATATACTATAATCCTATAAGATGTTTGTTTCTGCCTTTATTTTTCTTTATAATTAGTAAATATATATGAAATGCATCGGAGGCGTGTTACGGATGATGAACGTAAGAGAAGCCTTCCAGCTGCTCAAAGAGCGCGGAATTGCCAGGGACAAGCAGGAGCTGCGCAAATGGCTGAACGAAGGCTTCATTCAAGCCGACCCCCCAGTCAATAGAAGAGTCGGTTGGAAAATTAGCGAAGATGCGCTGAATGAATTTATTCATAAATATGAGAACGGACAGTTTGAAGAGCTGGGCAAGCGGCGCCGTTCGGAAGAAGCGCGCGTCGGGCTGTACTCTAGATCAAGAATTACAAATGTCGATCGAAGCGACAGCGACACCTATATTATTAAGCTGGAAGAAGAAGTAATCCATTTGCGCCGGCAAGTGCGTGCGCTGCGAAGAGAGTTTAACGATTTGAAAAAGGTGCTTGGCTTCCCGATCCTCAACCCGGAGCTGCAGGACGAAGCGGAATAACTATAGAAAGAATTCTAATCATTTCGCGATAAAGTGAAAGAATAGAATTCTTTTTTTCGTTTATCAAGTAAAATTTCACAAGAGATGCAAGCATTCGTGAAGGATTGGAACCGGTTCGTTAGTGAGAGAAGCAAAGCGGAGCTCCCGTTGCCCTCGGCGGATTCGTCGGTATTGGGTGTGCGGGAATAAATGGCATAGTACGGGAAAAAATGAGGCTCCCTTATAAAAGGAAACCTCATCCCATGCTTATTTCACATTGTCGAATGCTCCGGCGCGATCCAACACGACCAAAGCTCGGAAAAAGCTTATATCGCCGGTCGGATCCGATAGCAGCTTTTTTGCCACAAGCTTATCGACCGTCGGTTTGGCCCATACCGGAGGAGGACCGACACGCACAAGCGCCCTCAATTCCGCAATTTCCGCCTGCATTTCCTTGATCGCTTCCATCCCTTCCTCAGCCTCCTTATCGTATTTCTCGTAACCTCCGGAGCGAATGAGCGCGATGATCTTGCTTGCGTACAGGGGATCTGTCGCATATCCGCTCATTTGCAGCGCATTAGCTTGCTCCGCCGGACTTCTCGCGCCGATTACTTGGTAATACCGCAACCGATTGTTCAAAAACAACAGCGCCTGGTCCTTGAGACAATCTTCAATATTGTCGTATGCCCGCCAGTTGGCCGTTATATTGTCATACCGGGAACCTCCGTAAACCTCCCACGTCTTAGCCGACACGCTTCGTCCGTGCCAGTATTCCGTAAGCGTTCCGCTGCCGACCTTATAGCCGACAATATTGTTCCACGAAGGAATGTTTCCGCCCGTTTCGAGAATGGCCTGCGCCAAACTGACGCTTGGAAACAACACGCCGCCGTCAACCCTCACTTTAACGGCAACCGGAGCGACGATATCTATGAATTGTTGCCTATTCAACGAATATCACCTCCATAAAATAGAATTATGTATGTCCTGTATGAGGGGGAACGGCTGAAACAAGAAAGGCGACCGAATTACTAAAAAAGCAGGCTTCCCAAAAGTCCTTTCGAACTAGTGAGAAGCCTTTAGGCTGTTTCCGTCATTTAATTTTCGCTACTCCTAACGCAAAATGGCTCCAAAGCATATCCTCAATCCATTCAGCTTGCGTTTCTTCACAATCAACAATTAAGATTATTTCGGAATGTTTGCCCTTTAGCGTTCGTTTTTTTTTCTTTACAACAATCTCAAAAAAAATGCGAATAGCGAGGCCGAGAACGAATCCGGCAAATGCGCCGATCAATCCCCAATAAATCGGACCCCAAGCCAGTTTAAAACCAATGCTTGCGCCAATAACCGAAAATGCAGTAGCCAGCCCCATACCGATATCAATTAAACTTGTACCGTCAGAGCGATGGAGATTATCGAAAATTTTACGGTCTTCTTCTCTGTTGTCCAGAGGGACAGCGAATATGCTTTCCTTCGGAATTCCCCTTTTTTCCAACGTTGAAATGGCCATTTCTAAAAAGATGTGCGTTTCAAATGTTGAAAAAAGCTGCAAATCGATCACTTCACTTTTTGTCCTTTTCGTATTTGGAAATTCTGAGATTGATACTTCCGGGTCAAATGGTGCCTTAACTCTTTTTCGAAAAGTTTATTATTCTCCACCGTATTAATGTAAGAATCATAAACAGCAAACCCGTAATGTGAAGGGATAAAAAGTAACCATTCCGGCTTTAAAACAGATGTCGCTTCTTTTACTTTACCTAAGAACAAGAGAACAACAGCTTCTTGAATATGCGAATAATAAAAGAAAACTACTAACCATACAATGACAAATACTGCAGTTAAAATCCGATGTATATAGAGCTGTCCCAGACCGGGAATAAATAATGACCACATAACGGCGAGAAGGGGATATCGTTTATCTAAGTAGTTTATTTCTAAAGCGCCTAATGTAAATGAATTAAAACGATGCTCCTCTCGCTCGGATAAAAGATAAAACTTGTTCATATCTACTGTTGTCCGATAACTGTCCCAAATACCGAATAGGTAAACCGGAATATACATAATAAGCCATCTTGTGTTTAGCACCTCTTTGGCCATGTCTATATTCCCTTGAAAAGAATAAATCATTGCCGCATTCACATGTGCATTGATGTTAACAATGACTTCCCAAATAAATAATGCATACCCTCTGAGATACTTAGATAAAAGCATATGCCCGAATCCAGGGAACGCTGCGGACCACCAAGCAATAATATAAGGGTTTCTAAGATGCAATTGCGTCGTCCCGAGGATACTAACATGCGCTTTATATCTTCTGGCGGTATTGTCATTCGTATAGTTGTCCATCTGATCCCCATTGCGATGTATTTAAGGGTATATTTCCAAAATCAACCTGAATTTATACGTTGTCGGTTATATTGAAGGAAATAAAAAAAGAGGCTTCCCCAAAAGTTCAAAGAACGATTGGGAAAACCTCTTCTTTAAAGCGTGATTACATCATGCCGCCCATTCCGCCCATGTCAGGCATGCCGCCTGCCGGCTTATCCTTCTCCGGCTTGTCGGCAACGACAGCTTCGGTAGTAAGGAACATAGCCGCAACGGATGCTGCGTTCTGGAGCGCGGAGCGAGTAACCTTCGCCGGGTCAACGATTCCTGCTTGGAACATGTTCACCCATTCGCCGGTTGCAGCGTTGAAGCCTACGCCTACTTCTTCCTTCTTCAATTGCTCAACGATAACGGAGCCTTCAAGGCCTGCGTTGGAAACGATGATGCGAATCGGCTCTTCCAAGGAACGAAGCACGATGTTTACGCCCGTCTTCTCGTCGCCTTCCGCTTGAACTGCCGCTACAGCATTGTATACGTTCACGAGGGCCGTACCGCCGCCGCTTACGATACCTTCTTCAACCGCTGCGCGAGTAGCGTTCAAAGCGTCCTCGATGCGGAGCTTGCGCTCTTTCAGCTCGGTTTCGGTAGCTGCGCCGACTTTGATTACGGCTACGCCGCCTGCGAGCTTCGCAAGACGCTCTTGGAGCTTCTCTTTGTCGAAGTCGGAAGTCGTTTCTTCAAGCTGTGCGCGGATTTGGTTCACGCGAGCTTGGATATCGGCCTTGTCGCCTGCGCCGTCGACGATGATCGTGTTTTCTTTGGAAACGCGAACTTGACGAGCGGAGCCGAGCTGGTCTACGCGTGTGGACTTCAGCTCAAGTCCGAGCTCTTCCGTGATCACTTGTGCGCCTGTAAGAGCCGCGATGTCTTGCAGCATAGCCTTGCGGCGGTCGCCGAAGCCCGGAGCTTTAACGGCTACGCAAGTGAATGTGCCGCGGAGCTTGTTCACGATGAGCGTAGCTTGCGCTTCGCCTTCTACGTCTTCCGCGATGATCAAGAGCTGCTTGCCGGATTGAACGACCTTCTCAAGCACCGGAAGAATCTCTTGGATGTTGGAAATTTTCTTATCCGTGATCAAGATGTATGGGTTGTCGAGAACCGATTCCATCTTGTCGGTGTCCGTAATCATGTACGGCGAAATGTAGCCGCGGTCGAACTGCATACCTTCAACCACTTCAAGCTCGGTGTTGAAGCCCTTGGACTCTTCAACCGTAATAACGCCGTCGTTGCCGACTTTCTCCATAGCGTCTGCGATCAGTTGGCCCACTTCTTCGTCAGCAGCGGAAATCGCAGCGACTTGAGCGATGGATTGTCTGCCTTCGACCGGCTTGGAGATGTTCTTCAATTCTTCTACCGCCGCTTTAACGGCTTTCTCGATCCCTTTGCGAACGACCATCGGGTTCGCGCCCGCGGTAACGTTCTTCAAGCCTTCACGGATCATCGCTTGCGCAAGAACCGTAGCTGTCGTCGTACCGTCTCCGGCAACGTCGTTCGTCTTCGTCGCTACTTCTTTAACGAGCTGTGCGCCCATGTTCTCGAATGCGTCCTCAAGCTCGATTTCCTTCGCGATCGTTACGCCGTCGTTCGTGATGAGCGGGGAACCGAATTTCTTCTCAAGGACAACGTTGCGGCCTTTCGGTCCGAGCGTAACTTTAACGGCGTTCGCAAGTGCGTCCACACCGCGGAGCATCGAGCGGCGCGCTTCTTCGCTAAACTTGATTTCTTTAGCCATAATTCGTGACCTCCTATAAATTAAATCGTATATGTGTTAGAAATTTTGGCGAGGACTTATTCTCGATTAGCCGATGACGGCGAGAATGTCGCTTTCGCGCATGATCAATAGCTCGCGGCCCTCGTATTTCACTTCAGTGCCTGCGTATTTGGAGAAAATGACGCGGTCGCCTTCCTTCACGTCCAGCGGGATGCGCTGACCGTCTTTGTACGTGCCTGCGCCTACGGCCACAACTTTACCTTCTTGCGGCTTCTCCTTCGCCGTGTCCGGAAGAACGATGCCGCTAGCAGTCGTCTCCTCTTTAGCGATGGCTTCGAGTACTACGCGATCACCCAAAGGTTTGATCATGACAAAATGGCCTCCTTCAATATAACGTCTCAAAGTGTTTTATTGTTGTTAGCACTCTCGAGTGGTTAGTGCTAACGCTCACGATTCAAATTTTACTTATTTTGCATGCGCATTTCAAGTGGATACGAAAAAAAATTTTTTCGCTCCCCTCATTGTGTCCTTCGCTGGAAACATTTAGACTGTCGGACAAAGCTCCGGGAATAGCAACACTACAGATTGCTATTCGGCTCAAAACGGCAGCCGTAATTTTTTTAGTAACACCTGAAGTTGCTATCCCCCGATTTTTACCTCTGGGACCGCGGTTTTGGGGTCAGTAGCAACTTAGAGTGTGGTTATTTTCCTGCGCAAATCGAAATACAGTCTCTTAGCAACTCATAGTGTTGTTATTTCATGCCAAACTACAGATGAAGTCCCCCGATATGGGGGACTTCTACGATACTAGTCCGGCAGGCGGCGGTCTTTCTGTTGTTCCTCGGTTTGCTTCACTTCGGTAAATTGCCCCTCCACCTCTGTGCGCGTTTCACGGGCTGCCGCGTTATTGCGGGAACCTTTTTCCACGTCTTCGTCTTTCAGGAGCTCCTTCGTTCCTTCTTTAAACTCGCGCAAAGTGCGGCCGAAGGCGCGGCCGAGCTCAGGCAGCTTATTGGGGCCGAACAGGATGAGCGCGACGATGACGATCAGCAGCAGGCCGACCGGTCCGATGTTTTGAAACATGTTGTGTTCCTCCCTTGTTATTTGAGCAGTCCGCCGTAGCCCATAGCGATAATGTCTTGGCGGTTTATCGTTTCTCCCGCGCAAATGCGCGGTAGCAGAACGTCGAACGATGTGAACTTCTCGTGCATGACGGCGCCGGGCAGCCCGAGGATCGGCGTGCCGTCGAGGTAGGCCATCATGAGCATGGAGCCGGGCAGCATCGGGTTTCCGTAGGAGACGATGTCGGAGCCGGCTTTTTTGATGGCGCCGGGGGTGCGGTCGTCGGGATCGACGCTCATGCCGCCGGTCACCAGAATCAGGTCGACTTGGAGTGACTGAAAGTGTTTTATGTGTTCAACGATCGTGTCGGTGACGTCCGGCGAGAATCGCTGCTCGACGACCTCCGAGCCGAAGGCCGCCAGCTTATCCCGCAGCACCGGACCGAATTTGTCTTCAATCCGGTTACCCCACACTTCGCTTCCGGTCGTGACGATGCCTGCCTTCAGCGGACGGAACGGTTTGACAAAGACGAGTTCGCTGCCGCTGCCGCCGAGCTGCTTATGGTGTGCCGCGGTTCGTTCGAACTCTGTGATGGTATGCTCCTCGACGATGAGCGGCACGACGCGGGTTGCGGCCAGCGCGGTGCCGGGCTGGACCACCGTGTTGTTCACGATCGTAGAAAACACGACGTGCTCGATCGCATTAACCGCGTGGACGAACGCTTCATCGATTTTCGCAAGGCCGTGGATAGTCGATTTGAGCGATATTTTGCCTTCGGCGGGGGCAGTGCAAGTAATGTTCGCGCCCGCGGTCGCCTCCGCCATCCGGTGCGCCGCGTCGTCCTCGTGCAGCCAGCCTTTCGGCACGTCCAATATATAGATATGCTCTTTGCCGATATCGAGCAGCTGCGGAATATCCGCTTCGGTGATCATATGCCCTTTGCGGAACGCCTGGCCTTTAAATTCGCCGGGGACGATCCGTGTCAGATCGTGTCCGAGACGAAGGCCTACGGCGTCGCGGACGGGGACCTCTTTCAGTACATGCTCCGGTTTCAGTGTCATTCGTCAGGCTCCGCCTCCTTGCCTTGAAGTGTTTCAAGAGCCGCCGTCAGCTCTTTCATCATGGCCAGCATCGCTATGGATACGCCTTTCGGAGTGCTCGGAAGGTTGACGATCAGCGTATTGCCCCTCGTTCCGGCCGTTCCGCGGAACTGGGCGGCGAGGCGGCCTTTGGCTCTGAGGCTTGTTCGGATCATCTCGGCAAAGCCCGGCGCTTCGCGCTCGATGACTCGGCGAGTCGCCTCCGGCGTCGTATCTCTTGCTCTCAGGCCGACGCCGCCGGTCGTCAGAATCAGGTCCGCGTGATGATAGTCGGACATTTCGATTAAAGCGGCCATCACCTCGTCGGTTTCGTCCGGCACGACCCGGTCTTCTACGATTTGGCCGTTCAGCTCTTCCTCCGCAAGCTCGCGAAGGACAAGCGCGCTGGTCGACTCCCGTTCCCCCCGGAAGCCGCGATCGCTAGCTGTCAGAATGGCTACCTTCGGTTTCGGTTGCATGCTTCGTTCCTCTCCCTTTGTCCCTTGCAAAGTCTCCGCTTTTTCCTCCGGTTTTGCGCGTGAGGACGGTCGGCCCGATTTCCATCGCCTTATCGAGCGCTTTGCACATGTCGTACACGGTCAGTGCAGCCGCCGATACCGCGGTCAGCGCCTCCATCTCTACGCCCGTGCCTCCCGTCGTGCGTACCGTCGCATCTATGTATAATTCGTTGTTTCCGTTATCGCTAAACGCAATGTCCACTCCGCTAATGAGGATCGGGTGGCACATCGGGATGAAGTCCGGCGTTTTTTTGGCGGCCATGATGCCGGCAACTTGAGCTACCGCGAGGACGTCGCCTTTGGAGACGGCGCCGTCTTTGATCGCTTGGAGCGTCTCCGGCTTCATCGCGACGGCAGTGGACGCGGTCGCCGTGCGCAGCGTGCTCGCTTTGCCGGAGATGTCCACCATGCGCGCGCGGCCCTGCTCGTTCATATGCGTGAAGTTCGGCATTACGGTTCGTCCTCCCGTGTGGTGATGATTCGCGCTTCCGTGACGATGAAGCGCACTGTAGCGTCGTGCGGCTCGGCCGGCACGGCGTCTACGATTTGCGCCTCGAAGGCGGGCGCAACGAGAATCGTCTGCTGCGAGGCAGGCGCTTGCAGCTGTTGTATGAGGCGGTCGTAGTAACCGCCTCCGTAGCCGAGACGCCGGCCTGCGGCGTCGAAGGCGAGCCCCGGGACGAGCGCCAGCGCGACCGCGTTGTGTTCGAGCCGCGGCGCACGCGGCTCGGGCTCGCGGATGCCGTAGGCGCCCGGGGCGAGCTCGTGCTCCCCTGCAACGAGGTGCAGGGTCAAGATGTGCGCAGCCTCGACTCTCGGCAGCGCCACCTGCACGTTCCGCTCCCAGCACCAGCGGACGATGGGCATCACGTCCGCCTCCGAGCGGAACGGAACAAACGCGGCGAGCGCCTGTCCCCGCTCGCGCGCTTGCAGCAGCGTCTCCGCCCATGCCTCCAGAAACCGGAGGCATAGGGCGGTCGAGCGCTGCTCGCGCTCCTGCGGCGTCAGCGCATCGCGCGCCGCCGCCATCCGCTTGCGGAGCGCGGCCTTTGCCGCCGCAAGCGCGCCGGCGGCCTGGCTGCGGCCGCCGCCTTCGGCATTCGGCTCGGAATCGGCCGCGATTCCGTTTAATCCGGATGCTGCGTTCGCATTGCCCCCTGAAGCGGAACGGCCATCTTCCCCTTTATGGCTCATATCCCCATGCCGCCGCTGTTTCACTCTCATGTACCTCTATTCTATGGCGCTGATCTTTTTTTCGTATATCTACATTGTATCATAATCCATCACCCCTCCCGCAACAAATGTTCGCTTACCTGTGGCGCGTTCGGGCGGAATTCGATACACTTGGAATTGGTGCGAAATATGTTGAATCGGAGCACGTTCGTTCATCTTGCCCGCTTGACTCGGTGTTTCGCCTCATTTTTCACGCATTTTTTAATCATTCGGCCGAATGCCGGCGTTTAAGGGGGCGGATGCGCGGCCACCGACCTCTCCAACGGAACTTTCTTCCGTTACCGAGCGGATGCGCGCCCCACCACCCTCCCCAACGGAACTTTCTTCCGTTGCACGAACGGATGCGCGCGCCACCGCCCTCTCCAACGGAGCTTTCTTCCGTTGCACGAGCGGAAACATCCGCGAGCAATAACACATTCGAAGCATTACCGCGCCGCCAAAGCGGCTTGACATACTACGGAGGGAATACCATGCTGCTGCAAGCTTCCGGAATCGGCAAAAATTACGGATCGACAACGATACTTTCCAATATTCATCTGCAAATCCAAAACCGCGACCGCATCGGCCTCGTCGGGGCGAACGGCGCCGGCAAATCGACGCTGCTCCGCATCCTCGCCGGGGAATCGTCATACGACGCAGGACAAATGTTCATCGCGAAGGGGACAAGCATCGGCTACCTCGCCCAAAACAGCGGGCTCCAATCGAACCGCTCCATCGAGCACGAGATGCGTGTCGTATTCGACGACCTGCTGACCATGGAGTCGGAGCTACGCGAGCTCGAAGCGCGCATGGCCGACCCTGCACTCACAACGAACGAGTCCGAATATAACGCGGTGCTCGCCCGCTATTCCGAAAAATCCGACCGCTTCCGCGAACGTGGCGGCTACGCCATCGACGCCACGATTCGAGGCGTGCTCCACGGGATGGGCTTCGCCGACATGCCGCCGGAGACGATCGTGTCCACCCTGAGCGGCGGCCAGAAAACTCGCTTGGCACTAGCCCGCCTTCTTCTAATAAAACCCGACATCCTGATGTTGGACGAGCCGACCAACTATCTCGACATCGAAACGTTGACGTGGCTGGAGCAGTATCTACGCAGTTACCCGGGCGCGATTCTTGTCGTCTCTCACGACCGGTACTTCCTAGACGCACTCGTCAGCACGATCTACGAAATCGAACGCACCTCCGCCAAACGATACGCCGGCAACTATTCCGCCTTCGTCGAACAAAAAGCCGCGGAATACGAACGCCAGCTCAAAATTTACGAAAAGCAGCAGGAAGAAATCGCCCGTATGGAGGATTTCATCCGCCGCAACATCGTCCGCGCCACAACGACGAAACGCGCGCAAAGCCGCCGCAACATGCTGGAGCGCATGGAACGCATCGACCGCCCGCAGGGTGACCTAAAGCGCGCCTCCTTCCGCTTCGAAACGGACAAGCTGTCCGGGAAAGAGGTGCTGCAGGTTCGCAGCCTGTCCATGGGATACGGCGACAACGCTCCGCTGTTCGGCAACGTCGACTTCGATCTGCGTCGCGGCGACTCCGTGGCGCTCATCGGCCCGAACGGCATCGGCAAATCGACGCTGCTCAAAGCGCTGGTAGGCGATATGCAGCCGCAAACCGGCACGATCCGCTGGGGAACCAACATTACGATCGGCTATTACGATCAGGAGCAAACCGGCTTGAATCCGAACAACATTGTCCTCGAGGAATTATGGGGCGAGTATCCTCAATTGGAGGAGGTGCGCATCCGTACGGTGCTTGGGAACTTTTTGTTCAGCGGGGACGATGTGTTAAAGAAAATTTCGACCTTAAGCGGCGGCGAAAAAGCGCGGGTTGCGCTCGCGAAGCTTATGCTCCGGAACGCGAACGTGCTCATTCTCGACGAGCCGACGAACCATCTGGATCTCGTCAGCAAGGAAGTGCTGGAGTCCGCGCTGCTGGACTATGAGGGTACGCTGCTGTTCATTTCCCACGACCGCTATTTCTTGAACCGGATGGCGGAGCAGGTGTTTGAATTGCGTCCTGACGGCGTTCGACATTTCCTAGGAAATTATGACGATTTTCTCGCGAAATCGCTGGAATTGGCGGAGGAGGCGTCGGAACGCGCGCAATCCCGTGCCGGCGGCGGCGTCCGTTCGACAAAGCCTGCGGACGAAACACCCGCACAGCAAGCAGGCGCCCAATCCTATGAAGCGGAAAAGCAAGCCAAACGCGAAGAACGCAACCGGCAGCGGCGGCTTGAGCAATTGGAGAAGGAAATCGCCAAAACGGAGGAGGAGCTGTCGAGCTTGGAACAAAGGCTGGCCGATCCCGATGTGTACAACGATTACGAAGCCGTTCAAAGCATCCAAGCTGAAGTCGACTCCCGAAAAAGGCAGCTAGAGCAATGGTACGAAGAATGGGAGACGCTGATCAGCTGACAAAACGACGTTAAAAAAGGCGCCTCCCCCCAACCGGGCGGGAAAGCGCCTCTTTACTTTCTACTTCAATTTTTTCAAGTCAAAATTAAATACAAGCGTCTGCCCGATTCTCGTCTTCAGCGTCAATGTGATCGGCTCGGAAGTTTTCAGCTTTCTCGAGTCAAACCGCACCTTCGCAATGGCGATGACCGTCTTTTCGTCTTCATCCGTTGTGTAAGTCACCGCCGGCTTTTCGCTGATGATCGTCGTACTCCCCTGTCTAAGCGTAAATTGCGCTCCGTTGAGGAAATTTTTAGAACCCGAGCCGACCTCGATCAAAAACTCTACTTTATTGTTGATGTCCTGCGCCGCTTTTTGAATATAGTCCATTCCCGGGTTGTAGCCGAAATTCAGCATCGATTCGGTCAATCGGGCAATGTACAAATACTCCGTATACAGCACCGCGTAAGCTCCGCCGCTAATCGCCACGTAGTCTTCGTTGATATCGTCCTCGTAGTTGTAGACCGCCCGGCCGAACTCCGCCGCCTCGCGAATTTGCGTCGACGTCAAATCCTTCAAAATGCCGTACCCCGCCTGCACCTGCTCGCCAGCCGCTTCCGAAATATCGCTCATCGAGGCTGCGACGACTTCGGCAATGAACGTTTGGCCGTTGCGCTGCACAGTTATTTTGACGGTGTCTCCCGGCTTTTTCGTCAGCAGGAACGCATACACGTCGTCCTCGGTATAGATCGGAGTACGGTCCAGCTTGATCAATTTGTCGCCGGCCCGAAGCGCGGTCATCCCTGCGGGTCCGTCGTTAATGACGTTGTAGATTTCTACGCCTTCCCGGTCCGGTACGCCGAAGTACGCCTCCCATCCTTCGCCAAACTGGATGCCGAGCGTCGCCCGGTCGATCGAGCCGTCCTTGATGAGCTTGTCCGCGATCTCGATTGCCGTATTCGCCGGAATCGCGAAACCGAGCCCTTCCACTCCGATGTCCGCCATTTTCGCGGAGTTGATGCCTATGACTTTTCCTTGCAGGTTGACCAAAGGACCGCCGCTGTTCCCCGGATTGATGGCGGCATCCGTCTGCAGGAACGGATATCCCGAGCCGAGCGCTCGCCCCGTACCGGACAAGATGCCCAAATTCACGGAATTGCCCAGGCGAAAACCGAGCGGATTGCCGATGGCGATTACGTTTTCACCTACGCTCAGCTTATCGGAATCGGCAAAGGCGAGCGGTACGAGCCCCTTCGTTTCGACCTTAATGACGGCGACGTCCGACAGCTTGTCCAGAAACACTTGGTCGGGCATTACCGTTTCCGTCGTTTTGTCCGCATACAGAATCAGCAGCTCGGCCGCTTTATCCACCACATGCGCGTTCGTCACGATCACGCCGTCTTTATAGACGAAACCGGTTCCTGCGGAATGACTCCGATACGTGCCTTGACCGGCGCCTCCCATATTCAAAATTCCGACAACGGACGGCTTCACCTTCTCCGCAACCGCAGCCACCGCCTTGCCGGTCGAATCGGCCGCAGCGGCAGACGCAGCTGCAGCAGGCGTGCCCAACGGCCATACGGCGCTTGCCGCGACGGAAGCAAGCAAGCATACAGTCAACAACTTCCCCTTCATCCCCAGAGCTCCTCCTAATGTCTTATGCGATACTTTACATCATGTAGTAATTCGGCCCCCTTCCAAATCATTCCTCCTAGGACTTCATGAAAATTTTGCCTCATTTGTCCACAGTTTTGGGGTAACTGGCTGTGGATAATGTGAATAAGTGAAAATTAAGTACGTTAATCGTGCAAAAATCGGTGTGGATAAAATGCGGTGGATTCCCCTCACTTTAGGAAATTAGACACACGATACTCAACACAAAAATGCGGTGCCCGCCGAACGGATCCAAAGGTACTTATGTGCGCGGAATGCAGTGGTTTCTACAGTGATAGCGGATTGTGAGGTACTTATATCGAGAGTTCGTGCACTTTCAGAGGAAACAGAGCCCGCCGAACAGATCCGAAGGTACTTATGTGCGTGGTATGCGGCGGTTTCTACAGTGATAGCGGATTGTGAGGTACTTATATCGAAAATTCGTGCAATTTCAGAGGAAACAGTGCCCGCCGAACGGATCCAAAGGTACTTATGTGCGCAGAATGCGGCGGTTTCTACAGTGATAACGGATTGTTTGGTACTTATATCGAGAGTTCGTGCAATTTCAGTGAGAGCAGCTATGACACTGCCCATAAAACACAAAAAAAAACTACGACTGACCAATTAACTAACAAGGATTTCCATAA
>NZ_JAQZSG010000018.1 GCF_028745515.1 Paenibacillus thermotolerans
GGGACTTTCACCCTAGAGATGACGCCCATGCTGGGCGTACATAACGCATAAAACGCCAGCCTTTCGGCTGGCGTTTTCTCGTGGTTACGGATTTAGCAACACTACAAGTTGTTATTCGGCGTTTTTTGAGCCTACTTCGGAAAATAGCAACACTCGGTGTTACTATCCGGTCGGAATCGCCTGTTTGAAGATCGTTTTTCAACGAATAGCGACTCACAGTGTTGCTAATTTTCGTGCAAGCCCACATCGAAGCTCAATAGCAACTCGTAGTTTCGCTAAAATACCGCACCCTCCGTGCCCCGCCCTACAAGCACATGGTCAGAATGTTATTGACATCCTCTTTCTCCAGCTTCTTGAATGAGCCGATCGGACCGAAGCGAACCGCTTCATCGGCCATGCGGTCGATATTGTCCTTGCCGATGCCGTAGAAGCTCAGCGAGCTCGGCGCCCCGATCCGCGCGAAGTAGCCTCGCGTCGCCTCGATTCCGGCCAAGGCAACCTCTTCATCGGTCTTCCCTGCGGGATCGATGCCCCACACGCGCACGGCGTATTGGACGAATCGGTCGACCCGCTCCTTGTATACGTACTTCATCCAGTTCGGGAAGACGATCGACAACCCGGCGCCGTGCGGAATATCGTAAATGGCGCTGATTTCATGCTCGATGGCGTGCGTCGCCCAGTCGTTCTGCATGCCGACGGAAATCATCCCGCCGTTCAGCGCCATCGTGCCGCACCACATCAAATTGGCGCGCGCATCGTAATGGTCGGGGTGCTCGAGCGCCTGCTCGCCGTTCTCGATGACCGTCTGCAATATCGATTCGCAAAACCTTTCCTGCAGCGGCGTGTCCGGCGTTTGGCTGAAGTATTGCTCGAACACGTGCGACATCATGTCGACGATGCCGTTTACCGTTTGGTCGCGCGGCACCGTGAACGTGTTCACCGGATCGAGAATGGAAAACTGCGGGTAAACGTAGATGCTGCCGAACGATTTCTTCAGGTTGCGCTCCCAGTCGGTAATGACCGCGCTGCCGTTCATTTCCGAGCCCGTAGCGGCAATCGTCAGCACCGTGCCGAGCGGCAGCGCCTGCCGGATTTGCGCCTGCCGGTCCAGGAAGTCCCACACGTCTCCTTCATACGGCACGCCGGCGGCAATCGCCTTGGAGGCGTCGATGACGCTCCCTCCTCCGACCGCAAGAATAAAGTCGACGCCGTTGTCGCGGCAAAGCTGAATGCCGCGCCGCACCGAGCTGACCCGCGGATTCGGTTCGATGCCCGGCAGCTCGACGACGTTCGCGCCGATCGACGACAGCTGGTTCATTACGGCATCGTAAAGCCCGGTCCGCTTAATGCTTCCGCCGCCGTATACAAGCAGCACGGTGCGGCCGTACGCTTTGACGTGCTCGCCGAGCTGCTCCACCGTTCCTTTGCCGAACAATATTTTTGTAGGGTTTCGAAATACGAAATTTTTCATCTGACACCCTCCGTCCTTTCGATCGATAACTTCCAATCTCTATTATACGTCAAAACGGAAGGTCGTCCCAAACGACCGGAGTCGGGGCAATGGCCCTGTCCCTTGTCAACGGGCCCGGAACCGCTCCAGCAGCGCGTCCAGCGTAAGGTTGTCCGTGCCGTCTACCCGCCAATCGGCCTTATGCATCGCCTCCGGCGACCCTACGCCGACCGCGAACATGCCGGCCGCCTTAATCGCCTCTATGCCGGCCTCCGCATCCTCCACGCCGGCGCAATTGCGCAGCGGCACCTTCAACTGCTCCGCCGCCGTCATGAAAATTTCCGGGTCGGGCTTGCCTTTGGCGATTTTCGCCACGTCGACGACGACGTCCAAATACGGCTCGATGCCCAGCCGCTCGATGACGGGCTTCGCATTTTTGCTCGCAGACGCAAGAGCCGTCTTGATGCCGCGCAACTTCAGCTCTCTTAGGAACGCTTCAATGCCCGGGAGGATGTCGGACGGCGAAATCGCCCCGATCGATTCCACGTAGTAGCGGTTCTTTTTGTCCGCCATAGTCCGCTTCTCGTCTTCCGTGTACGTCCGCTCGCTTTTTTCCAGCACGATGTTCAGCGACTTCATTCGGTCGACGCCTTTCAGCCGCTCGTTAATCCGCTTGTCGAACGGAACGCCGAGCTCGTCCGCGAGCTTTTTCCAGCCCAAATAATGATATTCCGCGGTATCCACGATAACGCCGTCCAAATCGAAAATGACCGCCTCCAGCTTCGGCTCGAGCGATACGCGCACCGCCGAGCCGGACGACAGACTCAGCTCCTCGTGCTCGTGAACGATCGTAATGCCGCTGCCCTCCTCCAGCATATATACCGCTTCCCGCTTCGTCACATCCACGGCAATCAGGCAGCCGCCGAACGTTACCTTGAAGCGGTACTTCTCCCACTGCTCCGGGATCGTCGGGCGGAAGTGCAGCGTCCCGTCCAGCTCCCGCATGCCGCCGAAGCCGCAGACGATCGACAGCCACGCTCCCGCCATAGCCGCCGTATGCACGCCGTCCTTCACGTTGCCGTTGATGTCGTCGAGGTCCATCCGGGCCGTCTGCATAAAGTAGTTGTAAGCTCGATCCTTATAGCCGATTTCCGCCGCTATAATGCTGTAAATGCAAGGAGAAAGCGAGGAATCGTGCGTCGTCAGCGGCTCGTAAAAATCGTAGTTACGCTTCTTCTCCGCCAGCGTGAAGCGGTGCGACTGCAAGAACGTCGCCAGCACGACGTCCGCCTGCTTCAACACCTGATGCCGGTAAATGACGAGCGGGTGATAGTGAAGCAGCAGCGGATATTTGTCCTTCGGCGTGTTCGCGAAGTCCCACACCGCCTTCTCCAGGAACGAATCGTCCTGCGGAACGATGCCGAGCTCAGGCGACTCGGGAACGTACATCAAGTCGGCCGCGCGCTGCCATTCGTCGATTTCCGCATCGTCCAAGCCGATCTTCGACGCAAGCTTCGCATAGGCGTCCCGGTGCTCCGCCTGCATCCTCCTCGCCATCTTCGCCGCAAACTCCAGATGATCCTTCGCCATCAAGTTTGTAAAGGCGTTATTATTAACGATCGCCGTGTACTCGTCCGGGCCGGTGACGTCGTTAATGCAAAACCGTCCGCCCTTCGCCGGGATGTTATCCCCGAGGTCGGCCCATAAGCGCGCCGTTTCGAACAGCATCTCCGCGCCTTTGCTCAAGAAAAACTCCATATCGTTTGTCGCGGCCATATATTTTTTCAAAGCATAAATGACGTCCGCGTTAATATGGTACTGCGCCGTGCCCGCCGGGTAATAGGCGGACGTTTCCTCGCCGTTGATCGTCCGCCAAGCGTACAAGGCACCCTTCTGCGACATGATCCGGGCCCGCTCTCTCGCTTTGTCCAAAATACTGTAGCGGTACTCGAGGAGCGGCTTCCCGATTTCCGGATGCGTGTACAGAAAGAACGGGAAAATATACGTTTCCGTATCCCAGAAATAGTGCCCCTCGTACCCTTCGCCGGTCAGCCCCTTCGCCGCAATGTTGCTCCGTCCGTCGCGGCCGACCGATTGCAGCAGCTGGAACGCGTTGTAGCGGATGCTTTGCTGCAGCGCAATGTCGCCGTGAATCTCGACGTCGCTATGCCGCCAGTACTGCTCAAGAAACTTGGCCTGCTCGTTCAGCAGCGTTTCGAAGCCGTCCTCCTTCGCTTTGACTACGCTGTCCTCCGCCTCCTGCAGCAGCTTCGCCGTATCGGCCGTTTCCGGACTTTCCTTCGACGTATGATAAGCGATATATTTGTAAACGGTAACGCTCTGCCCTTCCGCCGCCGTCACCGACACGCGGACGGAAATGCCTTCGGATGACCGCTCATTGGCAATCGTCAGCTCGGCATCCGGGCCGTGCGCGATTTCATGGTCCATGGCGCACACAATCGTAAATCCCGAATTTTTCGTCTGCTGCCGAATCGCGCCGTACGTCCCGCCGCTTTGCAGCTCCTTCGTCTGCAGCACTTGCCCCGCGAAACCCGCGCCGACGCGCGGATCCCCCTCCGACACCTGGTTGCGCACCGCCCCGTCGATCGACGATTCGATGTCGAGCGAACCGCTGAAGTTGACCGGCGTCACCTCATAACGAATCGCCGCTACATGCTTCCGCTCGAGGCTTACGAGCCGCTCGATCGTAAACTTCAGCACTTTGCCCTTCTTCGTCTCCAGCTGCATTTCCCGTTTGAGCACGCCATTCCGAAGATCGAGCGTCCTTTTGTACCCTAAAATATTGCAGTTGGACAAATGGACCGGCTCGCCGTCCACCGTACAAACCATCGGCTTCGCGTCGGTCACGTTGATCATCGTCTGGCCGGTGCGGGCGTACCCGTAAGCGTCCTCCGGATATCGAATCGGCTCCGTTTCATAGAACGCATTAATATAAGTGCCTTTCACCGAGCGGCCCTTTGCGCCGTGAAAGCCCTCCTCATAGTTGCCGCGCATCCCGATATAGCCGTTGCCCAGGGCGAAAATCGTTTCGTCCTCCACATTCGTTTCCTCGTCAAAACGCTCCTCCACCACAGCCCATTCGTCATAAGCGTACAGCGGTTCGATATGTTCCCTTTTTGATCCCATAACCATTCCCCTTTTCATCAAAAATGCCGCTTTGATTAGAATGGTTAACTTTTCAAAGATCATGCGCGGGAACAGAGAACAAAGAAAGAGCCCCGAATTTCGGAGCTCTTTCTTCCTCACTGTCTATATGGCTGAAGCTTTTCGTTGAGACCTTTGGTTTGAGAGTATACCTCTTTGTATATTTCGTATACTTCTCGGTACGTTTGAACGTTGGCCGGATTCGGCGCGTAGGTTGAGCCGTACGAGAGGAACGCGTCCGCGCACTCCTGCAGCGACGCAAACCAGCCGCAGCCGGCGGCGGCGAGCATTGCGGCGCCCATCCCCGGCCCTTGCTCGTTGTTCATCGAAACGACTTCGGCCCCGAAGATGTCGGCTTGCATTTGCAGCCAATCCGGATTTTTTGCGCCGCCGCCGATCGATACGATCCGGTCGATCTGCTTGCCCGCCGCGCGGAACAGCTCGATCGATTCGTTCAGGGAGAACGTGATGCCTTCCATCACCGCCCGGGCAAAATGGCTCACGGTATGCGAAGCGTCCATCCCGATAAAGCTGCCGCGGATAATCGAGTCCGCGTGCGGCGTCCGCTCCCCTACGATGTAGGGGGTGTACAGCAGCCCGCCCGAGCCGGCAGGTATCGCAGAGATGCCTTCGAGCAGCTCGCCGAACGACTTGCCCGGTGCGAACGTTTCGCGGAACCAGCTCAAGCTGTGGCCCGCGGATAACGTTACGCCCATCGCATAGAACGCGTCCTGCTTCGCATGGTTGAAGAAGTGCACCTTGCCCGCGAAGTCGCGGTTTTTATCGTCTTCATACGCCAGGATGACGCCGGAGGTGCCGATCGAGCACATGGCCGCTCCGGAGGACAGGATGCCGGCGCCTACCGCGCCGCACGCGTTGTCCGCTCCGCCGGCGAACACCTTCGTCTCGGGGCTGAGCCCGATTTCGGCGGCAACGTCCGGAAGCAGCGTTCCGACAAGCTGCTGCGCCTCGGCGATCGGCGGACAAAGCCCGATGTCGACGCCGAGCTTGCCGCACACCGTCTCGCTCCACCGCTTCTCCCGAACGTCGAGCAGCAGCGTTCCTGCAGCGTCGGACACATCCATGAAGACGGTGCCGGTGAGCCGGAAGCGAACGTAATCCTTCGGAAGCAGGAACACCTTCGCTTGAGCGTAAAGCTCCGGCTCATACTGCTTCACCCATAGCAGCTTCGGCAGCGTGAAGCCCTCCAGCGCCACGTTGCGGGTGATATCGAGCAGCTCGTCGCCCAGCGCCGCTTCAATGAATCGGCACTGCTCCGTCGTCCGCGTATCGTTCCAAAGTATGGCTCTGCGGATCGGGCGATGCGCTTCGTCCAGCAGCACCAAGCCGTGCATTTGGCCGGAGAAACTGATGCCTTCGATTTGCTCCGGCGCCGCTCCGGCCGTTTTGACGGCTTCCGCCAAAGCGGCCTTCGTTTCGCGAACCCAATCGTCGGGGTCCTGCTCGCTGTACCCTGACCGCTCATGATAGAGCGGATAGGATCGGGACGCCTCGCCGCGAATGCGGCCCTCCGCATCTACCAGAAGCACCTTTACGGCGCTCGTTCCAAGGTCGATTCCTGCAACGTATTTCACCTTATCCCTCCCAAGGATACCGGTTTCTCCAGAGCTTTATTAGAACAAATACTCGTTCAATTTCGCCTTGATCAGCTCAAGACGGCCGGAACGGTTCGTAATTTCGCCTTTGTCCAGAATATAAGCTTCGAGCGAACGGAAATCCGCTTTTCCGCTGACGATGTCCGCACCGATGCCGGAATTGAAGCTGGCATAGCGCTCGTCGATGATTTTATCGAAGAAGCCGTCTTCTTTCAGCTTGGCGACTGTCTTAAGGCCGCGAGCGAACGTATCCATTCCTGCGATATGAGCATAGAACAAGTCTTCGGCTTCGAACGACGTTCTTCTCACCTTCGCGTCGAAGTTGACGCCGCCGGAGCCCAAGCCGCCGTTCTCGACGATTTCATACATCGCGAGCGTAACCGCGTACAAATCGGTCGGGAATTCATCGGTATCCCAGCCGAGCAGCAGGTCGCCTTGGTTCGCGTCGATCGAGCCGAGCATGCCTTGAATGCGCGCTACGCGAAGCTCGTGCTCGAACGTATGGCCGGCGAGCGTTGCGTGGTTCGCTTCAAGATTGAGCTTGAAGTGGTCCTGCAAGCCATAGGTCCGCAAGAACGAAATCGTTGTCGCCGCGTCGAAGTCGTATTGATGCTTCGTCGGCTCCTTCGGCTTCGGCTCGATCAAGAACTGGCCGGTATAGCCGATTTCCTTAGCATAATCGACCGCCATGTTGAAGAAACGGGCCAAGTTGTCGAGCTCAAGCTTCATATCCGTGTTCAGCAGCGTCTCGTAGCCTTCGCGGCCGCCCCAGAACACGTAGTTTTCCGAGCCGAGCTCCTTGCCCACTTCAAGGCCCTTCTTTACTTGTGCCGCCGCGTATGCGAATACGTCGGCGTTGTTCGTCGTAGCCGCACCGTGCACAAAGCGCGGGTTCGTAAACATATTGGCCGTATTCCAAAGCAATTTTACTTTGCTTGTTTTCATATAATCCTTCATCAAGGACACGATTTCGTCCAGGATGCGGTTCGTTTCGCGCAGCGTCGCGCCCTCAGGAGCAATATCGCGGTCATGGAAGCAGAAGTACGGAACGCCGAGCTTCTCGTAAAATTCGAAGGAAGCTTCGACTCTCTTTTTCGCCAGGTCAACGCCTGAAGCGCCGCCCCACGGACGAATCGCCGTACCGACGCCGAACGGGTCGGAGCCTTCGCCTGTGAACGTATGCCAGTAAGCGACGGCGAAGCGCAAATAATCCTCCATCCGCTTTCCAAGCACTACTTCATCCGGGTTGTAGTGTTTAAACGCGAGCGGATTGTCCGATTCCTTGCCTTCATAGCGAATGTTCTCAATTCCTGCAAAATAACTCATTTCGCTGCCTCCTCCCTTATAAAAGAAAGATAATAGTTTGGATCTGCCTGTAGTGTATCAAAAGCGAACTTAGTTTGTCTATAAAACAAACTAAGTTTCATTTTCTTTCACACCTATGATATGATACGTATCATCTTCTTTATCTATACGAATTACGAGGGAACCTATGAAGATTACCGGAGACCAATCATTAATCAAAAAAATGAATAAAGGTCACGTGCTGGACTGCATCGTATCCGGCGCCCCGCTCTCCAGAGCGGACATTTCCGCCAAAATCGGATTAAATAAAGCGTCCGTTTCCACGCTCGTCAACGAATGGATCGAGGAGCAGCTCGTAATCGAGACCGGACTCGGACAATCGAGCGGCGGGCGAAAGCCCGTCATGCTGCTATTTAACAATAAAGGCGGATATTCCGTCGGAGTGGACTTAGGCGTCAATTATGTCGCGGCCGTATTGACCGACCTGACGGGAAACGTCATAAAGAGGGTAAGGCTCGCGCTCGAAGCACGCGACGCGGATTCCGTATACGAAAGCTTGAGGCAAGCGATCCGTTCGGTTTCTGCCGCGGCTCCGCCGAGCCCGTACGGAATCGTCGGCATCGGCGTCGGCGTGCCGGGTATCGTGGATGAATCGGGAACGATCCTTTCCGCCCCGAACCTCGGATGGAGAGATGTTTCCTTAAAGGAAAAGCTTCAGTCCGATTTTCAAACGGAGGTGTCCGTCGAGAACGAAGCGAACGCCGGTGCCGTAGGCGAGCAAAAATACGGAATCGGCACCGACGTTCCCAATCTGGTTTATATCAGTGCGGGAATCGGGATCGGCTCGGGCATCATTATGCACGGCGGCATTTACCGCGGCGCTTTCGGATATTCCGGCGAGCTGGGCCACATGACGATTCAAGCCGACAACGGCCTCCTCTGCAGCTGCGGAAATACGGGCTGCTGGGAAATGTACGCGTCGGAAAATGCGCTGCTGCGGGAGGCGAAAGATGCCATAGGGCATGCTGCCACCTTGGAATCGCTGATGGAAGCCGCCGAGTGCGGCAACGAAATCGCCATCCGCCGGTTCGAAACAGTCGGTTATTATTTAGGCACCGGCATCGCTAACGTCATGAACGGCTTCAATCCGGAAATGGTGGTCGTCGGAAACCGGCTCTCGCTGGCCGGAAAGTGGATCAAGCCCGCCCTGCTGCAAGCCGTACAGCGACGCAGCCTCCGCTTTCATAGCAAGGAGGTCCGCATCGAATTTGCGGCGCTCGGGACCGACTCCACCGCGCTCGGCTCCGCGTCTTTAGCCGTTTCCGGCTTTCTGCAGCGCATCAAAGGCTAAAAAAAGCATGCCGCCCCCGTTCACAAACGGAAGCGGCATGCATTTACATTTATTCCGCCTTTAAATAAAATACGGCGCTAAAATAATCTCCCCAAGCTCCCGGCTTCTTTAAGCCGACATTCATCAGAAAACCGCCGCTTACTGACGTGTCCGTTCCTTCGATCCGATATTTCTTATCGGGATCGAGCCCCTTCAGCTTCAGCCGCTCCAGCGGCGCGTTCGCTTCGTTCCTCGTTTGGAAGTACGCGGCGAACGCTTCGTTCTTATCCTTCGAAACGACCGCCCACGCCGTCTCGTCGCCTTCGAACGGACTCAATATCCGATAAAAATCGCCGAACTGTACGAGCTTGCGGATCGTTTTGTAAAATGCGATATGCTCTTTCGTTGCCGCCTTGTCCTCCTCGGACATCTTCGACAAATCGAGCTCGTATCCGAATGCGCCCGTATATGCGACATGCGCGCGCATGCTTAACGGCTCGCTGCGCCCGACCTGATGATTCGGAACGGCCGATACGTGTGCGCCCATCGTGCTTGTCGGGTACACGATGCTCGTGCCGAATTGGATCTTCAGCCGGCTGACGGCATCGGAGTTGTCCGACGTCCAAGTCTGCGGCATATAGTAGAGCATGCCCGGATCGAATCGGCCGCCGCCGCCCGAGCAGCTTTCAAACAAAATATTCGGAAAACGCGACGTAATCCCTTCCAGCACCTCATACAACCCCAGCATATAACGATGCGCCGTTTCCCGCTGGCGCTCCGGGGGGAGCTGAGCCGAACCGATCTCCGACATATTGCGGTTCATATCCCATTTCACATAAGAGATCGGCGCATTGCCGAGAACGTCGGATATGACGTTCACTATATACTCCCTTACATCCTCGCGCGAATAATCAAGAATGAGCTGGTTCCGCGCTTCGCTTCTTCGGCGTCCGGGAACGTGCAGACACCAATCCGGGTGTTTCCGGTACAGCTCGCTGTCCGGCGATACCATCTCCGGTTCAAACCATAGCCCGAACTTCATATCCATGCCCTCGATCGACTCCGCAAGCGACTTTAGTCCGTTCGGCAGCTTATTACGGTCGACAAACCAGTCGCCGAGCGAGCAGTTATCGCTGTCGCGTTTGCCGAACCAGCCGTCGTCCAGCACGAACAGCTCGATGCCGAGCTGTTTCCCGGCTTCCGCAATCGCCGTAATTTTATCCGCGTTAAAATTAAAATAAGTCGCTTCCCAGTTGTTCGCGAGAATCGGACGCTCGCGGTCGCGGAATACGCCTCTGCACAATCTCGAGCGGTACAGATCATGGTACGTTCTTGACATTTGGCCCAGGCCCGACGAGGAATAGACAAGCACCGCTTCCGGCGTCTGGAATGACTCCCCGGGCTCCAGCAGCCAGCTGAAATCAAACGGATTAATGCCCAGCGCCACACGGGTCGTATGGAATTGATCGACCTCGACCGACGCCAGGAAGCTGCCGCTGTAAACAAGACTAAAGCCGTAAACGTCGCCGTAATCCTCGGAGGCGTCCTTGCCGAGCAACGCGATGAACGGATTGTGCTGGTGGGAGGACGAGCCTCGCCGGCTTTCGATCGACTGCGTTCCGGGCGCCAGCTCGCGGACGGCGATATGCCGCTCTCTTGCCCAAGCCCCGTGCAAATGCAGCATCCGGAAGGACGACCGGTCGAAATCGACGCTCATGCTTAACGCCCGATTCAGCCGCAAAGACGCCCCGCTCCGATTTTCAAATCGGACCGACCGCGCAATCGCGTTCAACTCGTGAAACACGGTGTAGCTTAGCCGGACCTGCAATCCGCTTACCGCATCTTCAAGCACCACTTCCAGCGTGTCCGCCTCTTCGTCGCTTTCCGTATATGTAGCGGGCAGGCCTTTAAGCTTCGGCTTCCCTTTAGCGATCGTATGCTCTACATACTTCAACTCGGAGGCAGAGGAGCCGTTCTCCATCATCATCTCGTAAGCGGGTCCTCTCAGATCCGAAGTTCCGTAGCCGGGATATTCTTGAGGGAGCGTGTCCAGCGATAGCGCGAGGTCGTTCGGATCCGGATTCGGGCTGAAGGAAGCGCGCTGCACAAGCCAGCTCATATGTAAAGCATCTTCATCGGGAATCGACCGGCCCCAATAAAGATGCTGGATATAACCTTTGGGATGAATTCGGAAAAGATAGCTTGTATCTGAGGTTTGCAGATGAAATATTCGATCGTTCGAAACATATCGGATGCTCAAAATGATTCCCTCTTTCCCATGAATGGTGACCTTTCGTTTCACCTTAGTATACGACTTTTAGGCACCGAAGAAAACGATTCCAGTTGCCGCGGAAAGCAAGATTACTACTAGAGGATGCAGTTGGTAGCGAATCAAACCGTATAGCGAAATTCCGAAGATCAGAAGCATCAGCAGCGTTTCAACCGTTACCCCGGAGAAGCCGGCGGGAACGATTCGATTCACCTCTGCAAACGAGAACGCCGCATAAATAATGAGCCCTGCAATAACCGGACGCAAGCCGTAAAAAGCGCGCTGCATCATTCCGCTCTTTTGAAACTTGTAAAACAATGCGGCTGCGGCAATAATCAACAAGAAGGAAGGCAAAATCGTCCCAAGGGCTGACACGATCGCCCCAGGCACCCCCGCTGTTTTATATCCGATAAAGATCGCCGTATTCGTGGCAACCGGTCCGGGAGACATGCCGGCCACGGCGACGCTGTCGGCAAACGCGTCATGAGTCATCCAAGCGTGGTTGTACACCACTTCCTGTTCGATGACCGGAATCATGGAGTAACCTCCGCCGAACGAAACCGCCCCGATCATAAGAAACGTGACGAATAAATCCCAAAGCATGCGGCTCCCCCCTTATATACCGTCGCCATTCATATAGCCCCATTCGTTCTCCTCAGGGGGCTGTTCGACAAGCGAAGTTTTTAAGCCCAACCAGCCGCGTACCGAAACCATAACCATGCCTAGAAAAAATCCGAACAATATAATGAATACGGGATGGACATTTGTGAAAAAGAGCGCCAATACCGTAGCAATGACAACCGCCAAAGTCATCTTATCCTGCACCGCCGTTTTGCCCGTTTTCATGCCTGCGTAAAGAATGATGGCAACGATGGCCGCGTCAATTCCCTTGAAGGCGGCTTCGATCATCGGATTTTGCTGCACGTGCAGAACAATCATCGAAAGGAAAAGCACGATTAAGAAAGTGGGAAGCAATACGCCGAGCAAAGCGGCAATCGCACCGACCACACCGGCCCGCCTGTAACCGATAATCGTCGCCGCATTGATCGCTACCGCGCCGGGAATCGACTGCGCTACTGCAAACACATCGGTAACCTCCTCGGAAGCGAGCCATTTCCTTCGACCTACGATTTCTTTTTCAATGAGCGGAATCATGGCAAAGCCCCCGCCGAATGTGACCGGCCCGATCCTGCAAAAGGCAAGAAAGAGAGACAAAGCTTTCTTCCAGCTCCAATCCGCTCTCGTTCCTGTCATCTCTCCGCCCCCTCACCATTATCTATGTTAATGTCATTATACATTAGTTTTTTCTATTTTGGTCTAAACTTTGGCGGATTTTCGCAATAACAAAATAAAATGCATAGCATAACGAATCATTATACCTATTGATTTCACCACTTTGAACAAAACCTTCTACTATGTATGGCAAATACCCCAGGCTCCGATTTCGCACTTTCTGTTCGACCGCCCGATCGACTGTCTCTCATGCAGCTTCTTTTGAACACTCTTCCGTTCGCTCAGCCTGCGCTGGTGCCCCGTTGTCCGTTTCCTAACTCTTGCCGCTTAAGCCGCCTCTTAAGCCTACATTTCATTGCAATAGGTTCCGCAGATTGGCACCCTTTTATCCTTTTAACCACTATCCCCAATACTGGAGCAAACCCTCGATACATTAGAAGTATAGTAGAAACAACATCATGTCCGGGCCGCGGTATACCCCCTATCCTCCTTTTGACCACTATCCCAATTAGTCAGCTAAATCAGCTAAAGCAAAAAAATATTCAACCTTTGTATAAATGAATTGAAATACAAACAAACGTTCTATATAATGAAATTATTGGAAGTATTCTGGAGGTGCTTTATGAGAGAAGACTCATTTTCCGATTTGCAGCTGGTGACATCGGAGAAAGGTTGTATTACATACTTCATGAAGATGAAATGGCCGAACGGGTTCGCTTGTCCGCATTGCGGGCACAAGAGCTATTATATGATCACCTCAAGAAGGCTGCCTTTGTTTCAGTGCCGGTCATGCCGCCATCAAACCTCCTTAACGGCGGGAACGATTATGGAAGGAAGTCGTACGGCATTGTTGAAGTGGGCGAAAGCTCTACATTTTTTATCGCAGCGCGCAAGCATTAATGCAGTACGTCTTGCCGAAGCCATTCAAGTGACTTATAAAACAGCGTGGTCGATCCTTCATAAAATTCGCTCCGCCATCTCGCAGGTGGACATAAAAGAGCTTTTATACGGAACGGTTCGGGCCGGTTTAGCTTTTTATGGGCGCGATTATTTGCATCAGCCTTACATTAAGCATCAACAGGAGCATCCATTAATCGTCGGTGCCTCTTTCGATGGTTTCGGCGGTCCGGAATTCGTAAAAATTAAGCTTCTTTCAATGCAGCACATGGATGGAAAGCTTATGTACCGATCAGGTGAAAATGAATTCAATGATAAGCATGTTGATCCCCTCTCTATGGATTTTGTGTTTCTGAAAAAGTTCCAAATGCCCGAGGTCCCCCTGCTCCCGCAGCTTATTCATGAAGCCAGGAAATGGATAAACAGAACATTTCACGGAATCGGACCGAAATATTTGCAAGCTTATTTGGACGAGTTTTGTTTTCGCATGAACCGTATGTTCCGCCACGAATCCGCCATTGACACTCTCGCAGCCGTTTGTTTTGCACGAGCGTAGAGAATCGAATTCAAACTTCGAACTCTTTTTGCCTATGCCATTTTTCTTCGAAAGTGGTTACCCCTTCTGACATACTTCATTAATTCTGTCAGCTCATCCTCTTGCATTATTTGCTGGACTGCTTTCCTATGCAAATTTTACTTAGTCTGTTGGTAAACAGGGCGTATTTGTTTAATCCACAGCTGATTGAATGGGATAGCGTTCAAAAGTTCAGGACGAGGACGATTTATGCCAATATGTTATTTGAAGGCTTTCTTTATGTAGCTTTTTTGGGTTGGCTTTTTTTATGTAGCTTTTTTGGGTTGACTTTCTTTAGGTTGACTTTCTTTAGGTTGACTTTCAGGGGTAGACTTTCTTTGGGTTAGTTTACTTTGGGTTAGTTTTCTTTGGGTTAGTTTTCTTTGGGTGGCTTTCTTTGGGGCGGCTTTCTTTAGGTTTGCTTTCTTTGGGTTAGCTTTCTTTGGGTTGGTGCGACAGCTTCTTGCTGAGTCAAGGGGAGAGTGTTCAAAAGAGTGTTGTGGGAAGACCCCTGAGGGGGACACTTTGGACAAAAAAAATGAGATCAAAAAGGTCAAGAGATCACAGAGATCGAGGAATCAAGAGATCAAAAGATCAAAAGAACAAAAGATCGAAAGATCAAAAGATCAAAAGATCAAAAGATCAAAAGATCAAAAGATCAAAAGATCAAAAGATCAAAAGATCAAAAGATCAAAAGATCAAAAGATCAAAAGATCAAGAGATCGAGAGATGGTTAAGATGTGCAAAGATACAATGCTTCAAAGATTCAGAGTGGTTGCAACAAAGATGAAAAAAGCCGCAGCAGGCTGCGGCTTTGATCTACATAAACTTCAGGCATACCGGTTTGGCGACGCTGCGGTTTTCTTCAACCGATTCCAAGCGGCCGGTATCCCCGGTTACTCGGAACACGGCAATGTTTCCGGAGTCCTGATTGGCGGCAAGGAGGAATTGTCCGTCCGACGATATGACAAAGTTGCGGGGACTGCGGCCGCGCACGGATTCGTGCCCTGCCGGGGTTAAGCTGCCCGTTTCGAGATCGATCCGGTAGATCGCAACGCTGTCATGCCCCCTGTTGGAGCCGTAAAGAAACTGTCCGCAGGGAGAGATATGGATGTCGGCGCACGTATTTGCTCCCGCGAAGCCGTCCGGCAGCGTCGACACGGTACCGACCGAAGCGAGCGCCCCTGTCTCTTCATCCACTCGAAAAGCACTGATGCTGGAATCCAGCTCGTTGATACAAAACGCGAAAGGCTCAACCGAATGGAACGCCATATGACGCGGACCCGCACCCGGCGTCAGGCGGCATTCGCCGGCCGGCAGCAGCTTGTTGGTCGTTCGATCGATTTCGTAAATATGAATGGTATCCAGCCCTAAGTCCGAAACGTAGAAATAACGCCCGCGGCGGTCGGAGAATACCGAATGTGCATGAGGCGCTTCCTGACGATCCGGCCTAGCTCCTGTTCCGGAGTACCGGTGATGGTCGGACATTTCGCCGACGGTGCCGTCCTCCATAATCGGGTAAACGGAAATGCTGCCTCCCCCATAGTTCGCAACGATGAGAATGTCCCCGGATTGAAGGATATGACAAGGGTACGCACCGTCGGTAGTACGTTTGTTCAAAAAGGAGAATTCACCGGTTTCCCGATCCAGCTTATATGCGTATACTTGACCGTCCTCCGTTTCGCTGACGGAATAAACGATACTCCGCTCCGGGTCGTAAGTAAGAAAGGACGGGTTATCGATGCCGGATACGGAGGAAACGGCCTTCATTTCGCCGTTGCTGCTCTCCAGCGACATGAGTACGATTCCTGGTTGATCGGCCTGCGCGTATGTGCCTACCAACAGCTTGGATACCGTCATTCATTAACACCTCTTTTTTGGCCTATATGAAAAGTTTATGACATGCCTGCCATAACATGACGTAATCCGCCTCTTACAGCTTCACCTCGGAACCGGTCCGAGCCGATTCGTATATTGCCGACAAAATTTGAATCATGTGTACGCCCTGGTCGATCGTAAAGATCGGCTTTGCGCGTCCTTGAACGACGTCGATGAAGTGGTGCAAATTTTCACCGTGACCGCCGGTGTCGGACCCGAGATGCGGCTTCAGATCGGTGAGAACCCCGCCCTCTTCGCCGAAAATTTTCAGGTCGCCGTTCCGGAACGTAAGGCCGGCCTTCGTGCCGCGCAGCTCGACGAAATTGCATTCCTCTTCAATATTCGACGCCCAGCTGAATTCGATTTGCAAGCAAGCGCCGTTATCGAAGCGGATAAAGCCCATCGCCAAATCTTCGACGTCGAATGTTCCGCCGTCGCTCTTCTCACCGAATTTGCTATGCTCCGAGTCTGCGGCGTCCGATTCGGCAAACTTCGTGTAGGTCGAGCCTACAACGGAAACCGGCTTCGGATTGCCCATAAACCACATCGCCAGGTCGATGAAATGAACGCCCAAATCGATCAGCGGACCGCCGCCGGAGAGCGCCTTCGTCGTAAACCAACCGCCCTTGCCCGGGATGCCTCGACGGCGCTGCCAGCCGCAGCGGCCGGCATAAATTTCACCCGCTTTGCCCTGGTCCAAAAACTGCTTAATGAAGCCCGACGCCGGACGGAACCGGTTGTTTCTCATCACCATCAAAACTTTGCCGCTCTTCTCCGCTGCAGCCTTCATCTTGAACGCTTCTTTCGGGTTTACCGCGTCAGGCTTCTCGCAGAAAACGTGTTTTCCCGCTTCAAGCGCCGCGATGGCGATTTCCGAATGATACAAATTCGGCGTGCAAATATCAACGATATCGATCTCCGCGTTCGCAAGCATGTCGCGGTAATCGGTGTATACCTGCGGTATGTTGTGTTGTATGGACGCCGCTTCCGCCTTTTCCTTCACGATATCGCAAATCGCGACGATCTCGACCTCAGGATGCTTCTTTAAAGGCTCCACATGCGCCCATTGAAAAATGCCGCCCGCACCGACGATACCGATTCTCACTTTGTTTGTCATTTTCATCTTCCTTCTTTGGTGTAGTTTAATATGGAAAGCGCCTCGCTGCTGGTAGCGAAGCGCCTTTTTTATTCCGTTTTCTCTTTTATCGCTATAAAATCTACATTCACGAGCATTTCCGTCACATCGTCGGATTTTTCCCTAAACGCGGTTTTCCGCTCCCAACGTTCCAGCAGCTGCGCAAGCTCCAGCTTCAACTCCTCCACATCGCCCGCCGACAGCATTAACTGAGTCTCTACGCCTGGTCTGGAGCTCTCCGGAATTTTAAAGATCGTTGCGTGGGATTTATAATATTTTTCCGCGATTCCGTTAACGATTCTAGTCTCTACTAACTCAAGAAGCTTTCCTTCTACCAATCGTTGGATATGGTAATGAACGTTTCCGGGCGTTTCGCCAAGAAAATCCGAAAGCTGCTTCACCGTCCGCGGCGTTTCTCTTACGGCTTGCAATATTTTCACCCGCACGGCGCTGGCTAAAAGCTTTCTCTGCTCCAGCGATATGGATAGAGGATTTACGTGCTCAATCGAGAAACTCATGTCCTATACTCCCATAGCTTCTATTTTCACTAAGGTTACAGGAGCTTTCCCGCCCTGTCAACCGACAACCCCGTTTCATCGGCTTTCTCGATATATACCATATCCCAGTATTCCAAGCTGGGAATCGTGAAGGTTACGTACTTGCCCGAACTGTCCGTCCCCTCCGAGAAGGCGAGAGGTTTGCTGGAGCCGCCCGCCACATCCGGCGAAGCGAACTGCACCGATCGAATCGAACCGGCGCCGTAATAGTATTTGACCGGAATATTTCTTTTAATTTGAGGAGCCGGCTGATCCGCATTGCTGTCGCGCCAGCTCTTCGAGCTTACCCCAAGCAAATTGATGAAGTGAATGATGTCGCGGCCGTAGCCCGTTTTGGCAAAGGTCCACACCGTATCGGGAGCCGCGGCCGGGCTGTAAGGGACGCCGCCGACCGCCACTTTGCCCGCGGAATGTTGTTGACCGTCCCGCAGCAAATTCTCGTACGCTACCAGAAAATCATAGTAGCTTTTCAATTTGCTTTTCAGCTCGTCGCTCATCGTTAAGAAACGCCTCGGCACAATTTCGCTGTGAAGCATCCGTAAATCGTCCCCAAGCTCAAAATGCGCGGCGCCGCTTGCAAACATCGCGGCATCGGCTCTAAGCACGCCGTGCAAATTAAACTCTCCGGGGGATTGCTCCGTATACTTAAGCTGATGCCTATAGTTCATGTAACCTGCGAGCACAACCGGCTTCATCCCGTTGGCAGCCTTCATCGCTCTGTCCACAAGCTCCTTAATGTCCTGATAACCGCTCTGACCGTAAGATTCCCACAGCTCTACGAACAGCAGGTCCGCTTGGCTGGCCGCGGTTTCCTCAAGTCCATACCCGCCGTAATTGTTCATGACGACGGCGCCGCCCATTGCCCGTTTCGCACTGTTCACAAAATCCGCATACGATTGCTTTACATTCGCCTGTTCCCCCGAATATGTATATACCGCGCCGGGATTTCCGAACGTATCGGCATGCCAGCCGTCGAAGCCTCTCGCGGAGAGGAGCTGCCTCTCGCGGGCTAGCTTATAGGTTTGCCAGCCGATGTCGGCAGGATGAAAAAATGCCAGCGTTTGACCGGTACGGCTGTCCTGAACGCTTAGCTGATTCGTACCGTTGCTTCTCTTATACAATCCCCATCTGGGATCAATGCCGCCATCTTGCTCATATCCTCGAGCGGCGGAATTCATGGCGCTATAGCTCAAGTTAGCCATATTGAAGCTCTTGGCCGTGCGAAGCGTGTCGGCAACGGTTTGCGCATCCGCCTCCCCGCCTTCCGAACCGTAATATTGCAGCGCATTAATATGGAATGCTTTCAGCAGCTCCAGCCGCTTAACGGTGCTTACGCTATCGCGGCTTGCGAAATCCGACTGAAAGCCGTACCTTGGAAACTTGGTCCACGTTGAAGACACGTCTGCCGCCGTGTTCATGCGGCCCGTTACGTTCCCGAACCGGTCGCTTGCTTCCGCTTCGATCATGTACCCTCTGTAATCGTCCGATGGGGGACTCCAAACAAAGGAGACGACCGCCGTTTCCCCTGCGTTCACCGTATAGTACGACGTCTGGCGCGGACCCGCCTCGCGGTCCAGGTGCTTAAAGGAAACCGTAACCGTACCGTTCCAAATGTTTACGCCGGACCGGTTTGCAAATCGGACCTCGATTCTCACAGGCTCTCCCGGACGGTACATCGCTTTATCAAGCGCAACCTCCGCGATCACGCCGCTTTGTTCGGATGCGCCGAGCGCGAGCGCTTCGGGCTGCGACGCGCCCCATGCGGAGACGACTAGCAAAACCAACGCCATAGTTGTGAAAAAAGCTCGGACGGACATACGGCTCCCCCTTATCATTCAGCTATCCACATTATAAAGTATCGATAAGGCTGTGCGGCTATGTTCTGCCGCACAGCTTACCTACAATCCTATAGAGCTGATCCACATCGATCGGTTTCGCAATATAATCGTCCACATCGCCGAAGGCGAAATCCTCGTGGACGCCACCGAACGCAAACGCGGTCATCGCGGCGATCGGAGTTCTTCTCCCCGCAGATCGTTCCCATTCGCGAATCATCCGAACCGTCTGCAGCCCGTCGATCCCCGGCAGCTGCATGTCCATTAAGATCGACGCATACGTCTCGGCGCATTGCTTCTTGAACGCCTCGAAACCGTCGCTGGCCGTATCGACGTCGTATCCTTCCTCCAGCAGCATTAAGCTGATTACTTTCCGGTTCACCAAATCGTCTTCAACAAGCAATATTTTTTCCCGTTTATCCATATCCGGAAGACCTCTCCCAGCAAAAAAACGGCGCACAATCGTTACGCGCGCCGGTCCTCATTATAATGTTTAAAATAAATCCAAAGAAACTTCGACCCGGTTTTTTCCTTTTCTTTTTGCCGCATATAACGCCCTATCCGCCGCGTGAATCAGATCGTGCGTCTCGTAATGCAGCGGCGGAATAATCGAAGCAACCCCGAGGCTGATCGTGACTTTGTCGGATACCTGCGACTTCGTGTGCGGAATTCCGAGCGTCTCCGTTTCTTGACGGAGCCGCTCGGCCACATGGCGCGCGCCGAGACAATCGGTTTCCGGAAGCAGCACGACGAATTCCTCCCCGCCGTACCGCGCAATGACGTCTCCCGGACGCTTAATTGCCGTGCTTGCGGAGATCGCGATTTTTTTCAGGCAATCGTCGCCTTTGATGTGTCCGTAAAAATCGTTATACGGCTTAAAGAAATCGATGTCAAACAAGATGAGGGAGATCGGCGTTTTGTTTCGTTTCGCCCGGTTCAGTTCCTTTGCCAGAATCGTATCGAAATATCTTCGGTTGGCGATATTCGTCAAGCCGTCCAATTGCGACAGCTTGTGAAGCCGCTCCTCCTCCAGCTTCCGTTTCGTAATATCTCGCAGTACGCCCTGTAAAATCATTTTTCCGTTATACTCAATTATCGTATTCGTCCCTTCTACATCAACGATCTTTCCGTCGATGCGGACGATCTTCGTCTCGAAGGTCGGGAACGTCTTTTCCCCTCTTTGAATCTGATCGATCGCTTTAATCATCCGATACCTAAGATCGGGATGTATGAATTGGATGACCTGCACTCCAAGCAGCTCATCCGGATGCTCCGCTCCGACAAGACGCGCGGCCGCTTCATTGCAAAAAATAATATAACCGTTGTCATGGATCACAATGGCGTCCGGGGATTGCTGAACGAGCGCGCGGTACCTCTGCTCGCTTTCTCCCAACTGAACAAACGCCTTCTTCCGTGCCGTGACGTCTGCGGCAATACCGATCACGCCGATGACGCTGCCGTTCACAATGCTCGGCGAAGCCGAAATTTGCAAATCCACTTCGCGGCCGTCCTTGTGAATGACCGTCAGTTCATAGCTGGACGAGCTGCCTTGAAGCAGCTCCTTTATTACATCCTTTGCTCTTCCTTGCTTTGTCGGATGCACCAACGGGAGAAACGATTTGACGAGCAGTTCCTCCGGCTTATAGCCTAATATCGGTTCGACCGCATCGTTGATTTCAACGATCGTGCCCGCAAGGTCTAAAGCAAAGCTGATATCGGGATTATTGTAAAACAAGGAACGGTAGCGCTGTTGGCTCTCTTCGAGCTTCCGCTCCGCCGATCGCTTGTCCGTAATATTTCTAGTAACTCCGAGCAAATATTCGGGCTTACCGTTATGATCGTAGAAGGGAACCAGCGTCGTCTCCGCAATCAGCGGCATCCCTGAGAAAATTACGTCCTCTTCGTATTTAATACGGCTTCTTTGTTCCATCGCTTCGCGAAAGCGCCCCATGACGAAATCGACTACCCCCGCCGGCAATACTCGTTCCGCCGCCTGGCCGATAATCTCTTCGGTAAATCCGGTAAATTTAAAATAAGCTGGGTTAGCCGATTCGTAAATAAACGACAGCTCCTCATTCACCTTTAGCAGAAAAATGAGATCATCCGTAGTATTTAAGAACAAGGCGGAGAGCATTTCTCGGTTCATGACAACCGGCCCTTTCGTAATTCCTTCTAATTCAATTGTCGGCTAGTAATCTCACAATTTTAACATACCGACAATCGATATTCGAAAAAATATCAATGGTAATGTTTACCTCGGGCGTCCTTTATCCGGCAATCGAATCGATTGTCAGCTGCGTTTCTTTTCTCAGGTCGATGTAATCGCCGTTCACCTCGATAATCGGACGAATCGGATCGTTCGGATGCACCATTATAACTTTTCCTATGCGGCCGTCGGTCAACTCTACTTCGTTGCCGACCGTCATCTCCATAATTCTTCGTACAAAAACGGATACGATGGCAGGGTCCATCTTCCCGAAGCCCTCGTCAATAAGCTCTTGAATAATTTTATAGAAAGGGACCGCCTTTCGGTAAATCCGATTGGAAGTCATGGCGTGAAACACGTCGGCAACGGATACGATTTTACTGAAATAATCGATCTCAGTGCCTTTAATGCCGTTCGGATATCCTCGCCCGTCCTCCCGTTCATGATGCTGATAGGCAACGATCGCGATTCGGGGAGACAAGTCTTTCGTATTTCTCAAAATGTCGTACCCGTAAGCCGCATGCCTTTTCATTTCCGCATATTCCGCATCCGTATATTTTCCGGGCTTATTAAGAATCTGGTCCGAAATTTTAATTTTGCCGATATCGTGCAGCGTAGCCGCCATCGTCAGCTCGGAAAGCTCAGTCTCATTAAGATCCAGCCATTTGCCCAGCATCGTGGACAACACGGCGACGCCGATATTATGACGGTATGTATAATCGTCTTTTGCTTGCAGCCCCGACAGCATCCCGTATAGGTCATGCGTTTCGGAGGCTTCGTACACGGCAGGCAAAATCGTCTCTTCCAACGAATCGACCGGCACTTTTCCGCGCGACTTGATGGTCTGGAAAATGTCGCGTATTTCCTCCGATGCCCGGGAGTACAACGTTTCGTTGTTTTTTTCCGACAGCATGTTCGCCTCAAGATCGGTCGCCTTCAACCGGATGCCATGCTGTTCGAGCGTTTTTAAATGGGAGGCCGTCAACACTTTGCCTTTAGCGGCTATGATGATTCCTTTGTCGTTGAAAATATCTTTGCCCAGCGTTCTTCCAAGAAAACGGGCATGTATCATAATAGGTCCACCTCACCATATTCCCTTCGATTACATAGGACTTTATATTTAATTATACAAAATGAAAATAATGTAAATAGAATAATTGGCGCGCTTCAATTTTACTTAATTTTCATATAATTAGTAAAGTAATATTTGGAAATTATATAGTTGAACACCAAATTTAATATATATCGGAGGTAAGCTGCGCGAATGAACAAGGAAATAGAGGATCAAACCGCATTTGAAACCGCCGGAATTCCGACGCCCGTAAATCAACAGGATATCGCGTCGACCGATATGATCAGCGGAGCCGTAGCGGAAATCATCGACAATGTGACGGAACGCGTTACGGGGCGGACGGTGAAGTCACCGTCCTCAGCCAAAAAACGCAAGTAGACAAAAAGCCTCTGCCCTTGCGGGCGGAGGCTTTACATTTGGAATATTACACTTCTATACGTCGTAACGGACTTCTTTGCCGGTTCTCGCGGATTCGTACACGCCGCAAAGAATTTTCATGATCTCCACGCCGTCCTCAACCGGGCTGATCGGCTTGTTCCCGGTTTTAACGCATTCGATGAAATGGTTGATTTCATTCTGGAACGCGCTGTTGAATTCGAACGATTTATGGTCCGTCTGCGGAGTGACGTTAAGAATCGTATCGTTCTTCTCCAACACCATTACAATTTCCGGATCGAGCTCGAAGCCGCCCTTATCCCCGAAAAGCTTCACCGAACCCTCATCCTTCTTCGCATGAAGGGTAAAGCTGGCGTCAACCGCAAGCGATGCGCCGTTCTCGAAGCGGATTAGTGCGTTGGCCATATCCTCAACGGTGTTTTGGGACGGATCGTAATCCGCCGCTTGATAGAACGAAAGATTTCTCACGTTTGCGCGGTTGCCCAGTTTACGGTATGTGTTGCCCGATACGGAAACGACCTTCGGCCGGCCCATGAGGTACCAGCAAATATCGATGACGTGAACGCCGAGATCAATCAGCGGGCCGCCGCCGGAGCGGGTAATGTCGGAGAACCAGCCGCCGGGATTGCCCAATCGGCGCAAGTAAGAAGCTTTGGCATAGTAAATTTCCCCGAATTCGCCTTTGTCAATAAATTCCTTAAGCAATCTTGCATTGGAGTCATAGCGGCGGACAAAGCCGACCTGAAGTATGTTGCCTGTTTCCTCAACAGCCTGCTGCACCTTTAATGCGTCTTCCACCGTGGTGCACAGCGGCTTCTCGCTAAGCACGTGTTTTCCGGCCTTCAACGCGGCAATGCTGATTTCCGCATGCGTATGGTTCCACGTACAGATGCTGACGGCTTGAATTTCCGGATCCGCGAGCAGCTCGCGGTAGTCCGTGTATACCTTGGAAGCGCCGAAGCGCTCAGCCTTCTGCTTCGCCCGCTCCTCGTTCAAATCGCAAACCGCGACAAGCTCCGCATCGTTATTTTTAACGTAGGATTGCAAATGCATTTCCGAAATCGATCCGACGCCGATGACGCCGACTTTGACTTTACTCATGTGAATAGCCCCTTTCGTATGATAGCCTCGATTTTAAGCCTCGTCCCACAGTCTGCGCGCGTTCTCAAGTCCGATCGCCGCGCCTTTCACGCAATCCTCCATGCCTTCGAACTCGATCGAAATATATCCGTCATAGCCGGACTTCTTGATGGCCGAAATGACGGCGCGGACATCGATGTCGCCTTGCCCGAAGATCGCGCCGCGCAAATAATTGCCGGCAACGGTCTGGAACCAGCCGGCGCCCGGGTTCGCGTACGACGGCCGGAGATAGAAATCCTTGAAGTGGACCATCGACGCGTGCGGAATCGTCTTCTTGACGGCGGCAACGGAGTTTTCGTCCGCGCACATGAAGTTGCCGACGTCCATCGTAATTTTGAAGTTGTCGCGGCCGACCAAGTGGTACAACCGAAGGACGCGGTCGCTGCTTTGGAGATGGAAGCCGTGGTTTTCCACGCTGGTCGTAATGCCGAATTTCGCCGCATAATCGGCGATAGTGCGGCATGCCTTGGCGACCAGCTCCAGATCGGCTTCAAAGCGGTCGATCGTCGCTTCCACCGGCGGTCTGGAGGCGGCGTCGTGGCGCATCCGCTTCACGCCGAGCCGCGCGGCGACATCGACATGGCGCAGCGCCTTCTCGAGTTCGGCTTCGTATTGGTCAGGATCGACAAAGTTGCCGCCGACGGCGTAGTTGGAAATATCGAGGCCTCTGGCCGCCGCCTTCTCCACAACTCGCTCCACGAGCTCCGGCTCATCGATGTTGAAGCCGAGACCCGGAACGATCTCAACATGCTCCCCGCCTTGATCCGCGATCCAATCGATCACTTTCAAAATATCCATTCTTCCGTCGTTCATGGCTCCGAAGAGACTGTACGAGCTGACTCCCAGTTTCATCCGTTTATCCTCCCTATGCAGGTGTTATTGGTTTTGAAATACCATACGTCCTTCGATCATCGTCCAAAGCACTTCAAAGTCGTCGTTCAGCAGCACAAGGTCGGCATCGTTGCCGGGGGAAATCAATCCCTTCCGCGCAAGCCCGATAATTCCCGCCGGAGTGGCGGAAGCCATCTTGACCGCGTCGCCGAGCGGGATGCCGCTTGCCACCGCTTTGCGCAGCGCCTCGTTCATCGTCACGGTGCTGGAAGCAAGCGTCTGATCCTGGAGCCGGGCAACGCCGTTCGTAACGGTAACGCGATGGCCGCCGAACATGTATTCGCCGTCTCCCATCCCCATCGCCTGCAGGGCGTCCGTGATAAGCACCATGCGGTCCGCGGTTTTTTCGCGGTACATGAGGCGGACGATCGCGGGATGCAGGTGAACGTCGTCGACGATCGCCTGCACGCTGACGTGCTCCTCTTCGAACGCCGCGATAACCAGCCCCGGATCGCGGTGATGAATCGGTCTCATCCCGTTGAAGCAGTGCGTGACGTGGCTCGCCCCGATCGCGAACGCCCGCTTCGCTTCCTCGTACGTCGCGTCGGAGTGCGCAACAGAAACGACGATGCCGCGCTCCTTCAAATACGCGACCATCTCCATCCCGCCGGGCAGCTCAGGCGCCAGCGTAACCATGCGGACAAGCTCCCCCGCATGGGCCAAAATCCGCTCCATCTCTTCGATGCTCGGATGGCGCAAATATGCTTCGTTCTGCATGCCTTTGCGCTTTGGATGAAGGTACGGACCTTCCAGATGGATCCCCGCAATTAATGCGCCGGGCTCGTTCCCTGCCGTCTTCTTCACGCTGGAGATCATCCCCATGACGTCCTCCAGCGCGGATGATACCGAAGTGGCCAAGAAGGAGGTGCAGCCCGTCCCGGCGCAAGCGCGGGATACTTCCTCCACGCTGTCCACGGTGCCGTCCATCATGTCCCGGCCGCGCGCGCCGTGAATGTGAACGTCGATCATGCCGGGAATGAGCAGTCCTTCCCGCGCATCGATTTCCGTCTCGGCGTCAATCTCCGCGTGCGGAGGCGCTATGCCGACAATCGTCCTGCCTTCGATGACGACCGATGCGGGAAACGGCTCGTTGCCGCTCCCCGTTACAACTCTCGCGTTGCGAATGACTAACACCATTTACTCCACCGTCTTTAACTTAAAAATTTCGTACAGACCCAGTGCGGCGGCGCCCATAGCCGCCCCGCGCTCCTGCCAGTAGGCAGCCTTCACGGGTGTCGGCGAATCCGGGGCGGCCGCCTCGTACCGGTGAATACTTTCGATCAATTGCTTGAAGAACGCATCGTTCTTCGTCGTCCAGCCTCCGAGTATGAGCTGCTCCGGATTCATAAACTGCAGGATCATGCCGCAATATTTGCCTATGCCGTCCTTGATGCTCCGCAGCTCCCCGGCAAACGGCTCGTTGCCTTCCATCCCGAGCCGGACGAAGCGGCAAACGACGGCTTCCTCGCTCGGCTCTTGCGTAAACTGTTCGGGGTACTCCGCCAGCAGACGCCGTGCGAGCACCTCCGTTCCGTAAGGATACAGCTCCCCGGTTCTGCCCGCTTCGCCGCTCTTGCCATGGTAAATGTGGCGGTTGATGACGAGTCCTGCCCCGACTCCGTAGCCGATCAGCACATACGCAATCGTGTCGACATCCTTCGCAACGCCGCTGAAGCGTTCGGCAAAGCCCGCGGCATCGAGGTCGTTCATCATATGGAACGAAAGCCCCGTTCCCTCCTTCAGCACGCGCCTGAGCGGGAAGCCGCTTAGCTTCAAGTACGTGGAGGCCGCCACAAGCCCTTGCGCCTCATCGAGTCGGCCGGGTACGGATATGCCCGCCCGACGCACAAGCCCCGGCTCGACGCCTTGCGCATGCAGAAAGCTTCGGATAATCTCCGGCAGCTCGCGCTCGATTTGTTCTCCGCCGATCAGCCGGTCGAACAGCCGCTCGCCCGCAAGCTCGCCTTGCAGATTTAAGAGCAGGCAGCGGGCCGGCGAATTGGACAAATCGACCCCGAGCACATATCCCGCGTCCGGCTTAATGCGAAGCAGCGTCATCTTTCGCCCGACGCCCGCGCCCGTCGTACCGGCTTCTTGCACGATGCCGTTCCGGATATGCTCGTCGATCAGCACCGAAACCGTCGTCGGACTCAGCTTCGTCATACGGGAGAGCTCGATACGTGAGATAGGGCCGTGCCGGTAAATCAAGTGAAGCAGCAGCGATTTGTTGATTTCTTTAAGAACTTGCTGGCTGCCTGTTTTTCTCATGCTTCTACCGCCGCCTGCTTCGCTTGTTCTTTCGCCGCCCGCCGTCTGGCATGCCTCAGCAGCAAAAGAAAGCCAGCCGTGCCGCATAAAGCGATGAGCGCGTTGATGCGGTACATCGCCGCCGCTCCCAGCGCTTCATATATCCAGCCGCCGAAGAAGCCGGCTATAATGCCGCTGACGCCGCCCCATGTGAGCGCGAACGCCGCCTGACCCGAGGCGCGGAATTCGGCGGGCACGAGAAGTCCGGTAAACGTCGTGCCCAAATAAAAGTAACCGCCGAACGTAATGCAGTGCATCATCTGAATGAGCAGCACATGAATCGGTTCGGTCGCCATCGACATAAGCAGCCAGCGCAGCGAGAACAGCACGCTGACCAGCGCCAGACAAACGAGCATGAAGCGGATATCCCGCCTAATGATTCGATCCAGCAGCAGAAATACCGCGATTTCAAAGATTGCCGCCAAAAACGCGGACCAGCCTACGGCAATTTCCGTCCCTCCCAGCTCCTGTATGTACAGAGCGATGAACGTCCCGTTCACCGAGTTCGGCACGGAAATGAGAACGCCGAGCAATACGAACGCAAGAAAAGTCCGGTTCTTGAAAACGTCTCCATAACGGGCATTGGAAAACCCGGTTCGAACGGAGGCCGCTGTGTTTCCCTTCGGCATCCCGGCGGTGGAACACAGGGCTACGATCACCATGAAAGAATAAATCATCCACAGCCGGTCCATGCCTGCGGCGACAATGAGCGGACCGGCCGCCAGCGCCACCACCGCAAACCCGAGGGAGCCCCACAAGCGAAATTCGCCGAATTTGCGGTCCGTGCCTTCGATCGTATTCAAGATCAGGCTGTTTCCTTGAGAGGTGAGCGGGCTCTGAAAGAAGAAAAAGACCAGCATCACCGCAAAAAGAATCGAATAGACCAGGTCCAGATGAAAAGCGGCTTGGATGGAAATCAAGCTGCCCAGCAAAAGCGCAACGATCGTTCTCCTAACATTTTGCGTCCGGTCGCTGATATAACCCCACAGCGGACCCGAGAAGATGGAGATGAACGGTCCGCCGGCCATGATCATGCCGACCTGGAGCTTGCTTAACCCTTGCTCGGTTAAATACATCGGAAAAAAGGTGAACATGATCGCGATCGTACCGAACATGAAAAAGTTAAACAGCTTCAAAATCGTCAGCGGTCTTTTCCTATCGTTGTTTTGCGACGTGTACCAGCTCCTCCTTTTCATTATTCCATTGACTAAAATAATTCCACGCTCCTATCATAATCCAATCTGGCGGATTTTTCATCCACTTTTTCGGCCAAAATTAACTATTGTACACCGGAAGCGTAATGCTTACCGCCGTTCCGATGCCCAGCCTGCTGAAAATCGATATGCCGTATTGTCCGCCGAAATGCAGCTTGATGCGCTGATCGACGTTGCGAATGCCGTAGCCCACGTTCAAGCTCTCGTCCGGATCGAACATTTGGCGAAGCACATCCGGATGGATACCCACTCCGTCGTCGATAATTTTGAATACGACGGTACCGTTCTCCACGCTTCCGGTGATCCGAATATGAATACGGTCGCCTACCCACGCGTGCTCCAGCACATTCTCGACGAACGGCTGAAGAATGAGCTTGATCGTATCGTATTGCAGGATGTCCGGATCGATTTCGTAGGAGACGGTCATGCGGTCCTCATATTTTATTTTTTGGATCGCGATATATGCTTTGACTTGCTCGATTTCATGCTCGATCGGAATGATCGTTCTTCCTTCGTTCAGCGTCATGCGGTAAAACTTGGCGAGATCGAGCACCATGCGCTGCAGCTTGTCCGTTTCCCCGAATTTCGCCAAGCGGCTGATCGAAGAAAGCGTATTGTACAAAAAGTGCGGGTTAATTTGCGACTGCAGCGATTCGAGCTCCGCCTCTTTTTTGCGGATGTTCGTAATATAAACCTCGCGGATGAGGTTATCGATATTTTGAGCCATGTTATTGAGCGCATGGGAAATTTTCGTAAACTCGTCGTTACCTTTGAAATAAAGCCGCTTCTGCAGATTGCCTTCTTGAAAAGAATCGAGCACCGAGACGATTTTGCCGACACGCTTGCCGAAATGCCTCGAAAGAAACGCGCCCACCAGAAAAAAGAACGCGAACGCGACAAGACAGATCAGAATGGTAAGCGATCGCACCTTCACGGTATCCCGTTCGGTAATGTTCGTCGGGACCAGCGCCACGAGGTTCCAGTTCAGTCCCGGCAGCCGTTGCTTGATGATCAGGTGCTCGCCCGCTTTTTTCTCGTTCCAGAGCGCCCCTCTAGTAAGCGATGTCGAACCGGATACGGCCATAATCCGCTCGTTGTCGTCAACCATCAGAATTGTAGTGCCGTCGCCGATTTTTCGGTAATCGACGCTTTGCAGCAAATCGGTTAAACGGATGCTGATGCGCAAAAAGCCGATCTCCTTCAGCACAATCGGATTATCCGTGTCCACGATCCGCCGAAGCAGCGAAATGCGGCCGTATCTCGCATCGTCCTCGATCTGCTTCCACTGCATCGTGACTCCGTAGCTTTCGTCCGGATACGACTTATACCATTCCTTCTCTTCGATACGCCCGATATGGTAAATATCGAACGATCTCCCTCTCAGCGCGTCGCTGCTCGTATAATTGTTGTAGATTTCCGGGAGCGTTTCATTATGAAGGTAGAGAGACAGCCATAAATTTCGGTTCGTGGCGTCGATTGTGGTGTACAGCTTCGGAAGCAGGTATTTGGTCGTTCTTTCATAGCTTGACCACCCTTCCTCGTAATTCCGGAGCTGCTCCGCCAGCGAGCTGTCGAAATAAAGCATGTTGGAAATCCGCGTCGTATCGTCCAGCTTATACTCGACGTTGTCCATCATTTGCTGAAGCGTCCCTTGAATATTGCTTTGCGTTTGTTCCCGAATCGATTTGACGAAGATGGAATTCGCGGCATAGCCGACAAGAAGGACAGGAATGATGATAAAGATGCAATAAGACAGCATGAGCTTATAACCGAACGGCAAATAACCGCTACTCTTTATGCTCTTTTCCATTCCGCTCCTTCCTCCTCCTTTTCGTTGAAAAGCTGCTGCAGCGTCCGTTATTGCTTTCGTCTAAATTCGATCGGGGTCATTCCGAACGTTTCTTTGAATTGTCGGCTGAAATACGGCAAATACCGGTATCCGACTTGATCGGCCACTTCATAAATTTTGTACTTGTTGTCCTTCAGCAGCTCCGCAGCCTTCTCCATCCGCAGTCCGATGACGTATTCGCTGAAGTTTTTGCTCGTCTCTTCTTTAAATAAATGGCCGAGATAATTCGGCGAGAACGAAAACTGGTCCGCCACGTCGCGCAGCGTAATGTTTTCATTCAGCCGCTGCTTTACATATTCGATAATTTCGTGAATAAGCCTCCAATTTTTCTTTTGCTTCTTCACATGGATCATTTCGGATATTTCGAATGCGCGGCGTCTTAACCACGATTGAATATCGTCGATCGTCTCGAACTGCAGCAGAATGTCGAGATTTTGCAGCTCCAGATCAAGCAGCTTGAACAAGTCTTCATTCAAGGTGTGGAGATAGCCGTCCAGCTTCATAATCAAGAACATGGCGAAATTGCGGATCGAAAATTGCGTGTGAAGGCTTCTGGCCAGCTGAAACAGCTTCTCCAGCTCGTCGTTGATTTGAACAAGCTCGTAATTCGTCATTGCGGCAAACAGCGAATCCAGCCGGATATCCAAGCTTTTCACATCTTCGATTCCGGCCGTGCGCACTTCGTGGAAAGGAATGACTCTTCCTTTGCCGTGGAACATTTTGAAATCCAGCGCTTCCAGCGCTTGATTGTAAGAAACCTGCAATTCCTCCAAGCGGCCCGCTTCCCCGCCGATCCCGATCGTTACGGTAAACGGGTACGATATTTTCGCGAGCTGCACGAAATCGTTAAGCGCCGTCCTGTCCGAGTCGCGGTCAAGGAAAATTGCCAGCCGCTGCTTGTTGATTCTGCAAACATGCCGTATATTGTTCGCATCGCACGAGTCGATAACCTTGCTGAAATAATCCACAAGAAATTCCCGCCGCTGTTTATCGTCATAAGGATTTAATTTCCATGACAAATCATCGGTTTCAAGCACCGCCGTTTGTCCCGGCCAAACGAAGCCGTCCAGCCCGTACTCGTTCTTCAGCACGTCAAGCGCATGTCCGTCGTACGTTCCCTCGAGCAATTGAAGCAAATATTCGTTTTTGACGATCGGAATCATCTGTTTGTATGCCTGAACCGTCTTGCGCTCTTTATCCAGCTCCTCGCGCACCTTCGTCAGCGAATCGACGAGCTCCTTGTCGTCCATCGGCTTCAGCACGTAGCTCACCGCGTTGAGCGTTAACGCTTGCTTCACGTAATTAAAATCTTGATAACCGCTTACAAAAATAACCCTTACATCTTTATGCATTCCTAAAGCTTTCTGGGCGAGCTCCAGTCCCGACATATTAGGCATCCGGACGTCCGTTACCAGAATGTCGACCTTTTCCCGCTCCAGAACCTTAATCGCCGCGAAGCCGTTATTGACGGCATCGGCGACCTCGAGCCCTAATTCCCCCCAAGGTATGAACGTTTTCATCCCTTCCAAATCGAGAATCTCGTCATCTACAAGCAACACTTTATACATAAAAGAATCATCTCCTGATGTGTCAACAAAGAAGGGTATACTACACGTAGTATACCCTCTTCGTATTTATTGGGGAAATGACTATTAATTACCTTTCATCTTCGCAAGGTTTTCTTGCCATTTCGCAGTTTTGTATGCGAGAACCTTTTCATAGCCTGCGGATTGAGCGTCCTTCTCCGCTTGGTCGAAGATGGCGTCGACTTCCTCGTCGCTCTTCGCGAACAAAGCTTTTGCGACCGACTCGGTGTAAATATCGTTGACGCGCTGCTCGACGATGCCTTCTTCGGAATCCGGAGCCGGCTTCAAGTTCAAGAATTCGGTAGCGTTCGCTTGCGTTTTCCAAGTGATTTCGTACTGGTAGTTCGTCGCCCAGTTGCGCTGTTCGATCGGCAGCGTGCTTTCGTACTTTGCTTTGGAGCGGTCGACGTACACCGTGTTGCCGTTCCACATGACGTTGATGGTCTTCGACTGAAGATCGATCAAGCCGGCAGTATCGGAAACGTATTTCTCGGTAAATTTCGGCGTGCCGTCTTCTTCTACGCCGTTCCAGTACGTGCCTTCCGGACCCCACATCAGAATGCGCTGGCCTTCGGGACCTGTGTACCAGTCAAGGAATGCGAAAATTTTCTCCGGATTTTTCGCCGCCTTCGTAATGACGCTTACGTTCCAGCCCAATTGACCGTACGTTCCCGGTCTGATGTTTTTGTTGTCAAGCCCCGGCGCTGCGATCGGCCAAATCATGAAGTAGCCTGCATTCGGATCTTTCTTCTTCAGCTCGATATCGCCTTGTTGACCATGCTCCGTCGGGCTTGCGGAAGCAAACACCGCAACACGGCCGGACAATACTTTCTCTTTAATTTGGTCGGCGGTTTGCGTAAGAGCGTCCTGCGTCATCAGCTTCTCGCGGAACAGCTTGCTGCTGTACTTCATGCCGGAGCGGAACGTCGGATCCGTAAAGATCGAGGTCAGCTTGTCTCCGTTAACTACCGCACGTTCGCCGATCTGAGCCGTGTTGTAAAGCTCCTTGAACGCGGATGTCAATACGGTTAGACCGTGACCGTCTTTCGCCATACCCGGCTCGAACGGAACGACGTCCGGATACTTTTCTTTCACCATCTTGAGGTAGTTGTAAAGATCGTCGGTCGTATTGAGCGCCGGAGAGCCGAGCTCTTCATAAATCTTCTTATTGACTACGTAGCCTGCATTGCCGTTCGGCTGGTTCGTGTACCAGTTCGGGAACTGATAAATTTTGCCGTCCGGGGAGCGCAGCATGTTTAGGCCTGCTTCGCCGAGCCATTCCTTCAGGTTCGGGTATTTGTCCAAATAATCGTCGAACGGTACGAGCATGCCTGCCGAGCGAAGCTTTTCAACATCGGCGCCGCGTTCCATCCACATGACGTCCGGCAATTCGTTCGAAGCGATCATCGTATTGAACTTTTGCGCTGCGTTGCCGCCGGAGTGAATCGGCACTACGTTAACCTTTTTGTTTTCTTTAATCCAGGCGGTAGATGCGTCCCCTCCCCATTCGGGCATGGTGTACCAGTCATAGTGCCCGTAGAAGGAGAATTCAAGCGGCTCGCTGCCGAGCTCCCACTTCTCGCTGACTGCCGGTTCGTTGCTGCCGGTATCCCCGCCGCTTCCGGAGCCCTCGGATGCCTTCTTGTCGCCGCCGCCGCAACCGGCCAGCAGGGATGCCGACATCACGCCTACAAGCGCTAGTGACAGCCATTTCTTTGTAGACATCATTCTCTTACTACCCCTCTCATGAATCGGATTTTATATATGGTAAAAGCTTTCGCTTTGCACCCGCATTTGATGTGCTTTTTAGCCTTTCAAGGAACCGACGAGAACACCTTTGACGAAATACTTTTGCACGAACGGATACACCAAAATAATCGGAATGGTCGCCACCATCATCGTGGCCATCGACAGCGATTTGCTCGTAATCGTCTGCATCGCGCCGAGCTTCCCTTGCGCGGCCGAGTCGAGGTTCGACATTTGCTCGGATACGATATTCGAGTTCAAAATTTGCTTAAGCATCGTTTGAATCGGAAGCAGCTTTTCATTCGTGATGTAGATGCTGGGCAGGAACCAATCGTTCCAGTGATACACCGCTGTAAATAGCGCCAACGTCGCAATTACCGGACCGGAAAGCGGAAGAACGATTCTAAAGAAGGTGCCCCAGTTGCCGCAGCCGTCCATCTTTGCCGACTCTTCCAGACCGGCCGGAAGCTCTTTGAAAAATGTGCGAAAAATAATCATATTCCAAACGCTGACGAGAGAAGGAATAATGAATACCGCAAACGTGTTCATCAGATGAAGCTCGCGGATCAGCAGGAATGTCGGAATCAAACCGCCGCTGAAATACATCGTGATAATACAAACGACCATGTAAAACTTCTTTCCCATCAACTCGCTGCGGGACAGCCCGTAAGCGAACACCGCCGTGACGATGATCGAGGATACGGTGCCTACAATCGTTCGAAGCACCGAAATATAAAAGCCGTTCAGCAGCCGCTTGTCCTCGAACACGACCTGATAGTTTTCCCAAGTAAACGCTCTCGGCCAGAAAGTAATCCCGCCGAGCGCCGTATCCGAACCGGCGTTCAGCGAAATGACGGCGGCGTTCCAGAACGGATAAAACGTTGTAAAAGCCAACAGTGCCAGCGCTATATAAATGACGACCAACATCACTCGATCGCCGATGCTTAAACGTACCATCGCTCCCGCCTCCTTTTCACGTTGTTGTTTCGATTACCATAAGCTGTTGCCGGTTCTGCGGGCGATATAGTTTGCCATAGTCAACAGTCCGACGCTGATCACCGCTTTGAACAGTCCGACAGCCGTTGCATAGGAGTATCGGGAATTTTGAATCCCTATCCGGTATACGTAAGTATCGATTACGTCCGCTACGTCTCTTAAAATAGGATTAACGCCCAAGAGCAAAATATCGTCGAAGCCCGCGTTCAGCAGATTGCCGATCGCAAGAATCATGAAGATGACGACTACCGGTGTGATCGACGGCAAAGTAATGAGCCAAATTTGCTTAAACTTGCTCGCCCCATCCATATCGGCCGCTTCGTAAAGAGCAGGGTCGATTCCGGCGATGGCCGCCAAGTATACGATCGATGCGAAACCGATTTCCTTCCAAACGCCGGTCGCCACCAGGATAGACCAGAAGTAATTCGGGATGGACAGGAAGTTGATCGGTTCTTCGATCGCGCCTATCTTCTCGAGTAAAATGTTAACGCTTCCGTTATCGGTCGAAAGCATGGACATTACGAAGCCGGCAACGATGACCCACGATAAAAAGTGCGGCAAATAGCTGACGGTTTGTACGACTCTCTTAAACACCATGTGCCTTACTTCGTTTAATGCAAGCGCGAGAAGGATCGGAGCCGGAAAGCCGATGCAAAATTTCAGCAAGCTGATGACGATCGTGTTGCGCATGACTCTGCCGAACTCGGGCGCGGTGAAGAACATTTCGAAATGCTTCAAACCGACCCACGGACTTGCAAAAAAACCTCCGAAAATGTTGTAGTCTTGGAAAGCCATCAGTACACCGTACATCGGGATGTAACTGAATACGAAGATGAGTGCGAGCGGCGGCAAAACCATCAACTGGATGTCCCACTGCTTAACAAAACGGATGAACCAGTTACGGCGCGCCCGCTGCGTGACGTTCTCGCTCCCGACGGAAGTTTGCGTCATGCGTGTCCCCCCCTGCTGCGTCTACTGCGATATGTTTTCATTATAGGGGTTTGTAAGCGCTTTAACTATTTGCCTGATCAACTAAAAATGATACTTTTCAATTCTATTATCATAATCAACGATTGAGGTGCTTCCGCATCGCGCTGCGCCGGCCGTAACGGGAGCTTTCGCGAATATCCGCCTCCGCACTTGGTCATCATTTCGTTTTTTTCACTTATCATTTCGTAATCGTTCGAATCCCCATCTATCCGCGTATTCCTTTTGACCGCTATCCCTTTCACTCAGCAACATCTGCCACCTCCCATTCCTTGCTTTCGCAACCGATATGAACTCTGTCCGCCCAACATTTTTGACCGCTATCCCTTTCACTCAGCAACTCCAACTACGTCCCATTCCATGCTTCGCAACCGATAAACTCTATCCGCCCATCCCTTTTGACCACTATCCCTTTCGCTCAGAAGTAATTTCTTCACTGTTCCAACGATTTGGGGGAAGGGTTTGTAAAGATCGGGAATTGGAGGTTTGGACTAAAGCATGGGTTACATCCTAAGAAAAGTAACAAACAAATAAATAAGGCGGGAATGCTGAGCGAAGGGATTAGTGGTTCAAAGGGAGGCCAGTAATCTGAGCGAAGGGAATAGTGATCCAAAGAGAGGCGGTTATGCTGAGTGAAGGGAATAGTGATCCAAAGGGAGGCGCGAATGCTGAGCGAAGGGAATAGTGGTCCAAAAGGAGGCGGGGTTACTGAGTGAAGGGATTTGTGGTTCAAAGGGGTTGCAAGGAGGTAAAACACAACCAGCCCTTACCTTGTCTTTAAGATGAGGGCTGGGCTGAAATCTGATTATTTGACGATGCGGTATGTAAGGTGAGTTACCCCCCGAGATTCCAAGACCCTAATCGTTTCAAGTCGGATGCTTTCAGATCCAATCTGATCGAACAAACGAATCCCTTCTGCGAGCAGTACAGGGGCAATATGCACGTGAATCTCGTCAAGGAGCGACGCTTTGAGGCATTGCTGGGCCACTGCCGCCCCGCCCAGCACATATACGTCTTTATCGCCCGCAGACCTCTTGGCTTCTCGTATGGCAGCTTCAATGCCTTCCGTGATAAAGGTAAATACAGTGTCGCCTTGAGGGAGACGTTGTCCGGAATGTCGTGGGAAAGCACATATACGGGAACGCCGCGAATCGGATGATTTCCACCCCATCCGGATGTGAGCTCATAGACTCGTCTCCCGGCAACAATGGCTCCTGTCCTTTCAAACAGCTCATTCAGAACGTCGCTTTTCTTAAAAATACCGGTTTGGAAGTCCACAATCCAATCGTGCAGCCGCTCTACTTCATCACCCCTTCCGGCAATAAATCCGTCCAGTGACATGGATATGTCTAAAAATACGCTGCCCATCATATTCCTTCCCTTCTTGGCTCATAAATTATTAGATACATCTCTTCCATTCTAATCGTTAGGAGGATATCGTTTTTCTTCCCGGTTGCTGGTTTCATCCATAAGTGGGGACAACGTAGAATGAAAAAGCACCCGCACCCGCATACTAAAATGCAAGGACGAGTGCTTATTATATAAATGAAGAGAAATCTATTTATAGCGCTTGATAAACTCAACGGCTTTGCGGATGTCGACCTCCGGCTGGTCGCCGACTTCGCGCTCGATCGTCAAGTAACCCGTATAGCCGATTTCTTGCAGCGCCTTGAAATAAGCGTCGAAATCGACGGAGCCTTCGCCGAGCGGCACTTCTCTGAAAAATTCGCCGGACGCTACCATCTGGGCGATCTTCTCGTGATCCATCGGCTCGTATCCGACAGCGCCGTATACGTCGCGAGGATCGACCGGGCGGTACCGCACGCCGTCCTTCACATGCGTATGAACGATGTAATCCTTCAGCAAACGAGCGCCTTGAACCGGATCGTCGCCCGTAACCATGACCATGTTCGCCGGGTCGAAGTTGACCGATACGCCGTTGGAGGACAAGGTGTCAAGGAACGCCTTCAAATCCGCTGCGGTTTCCGGACCGGTCTCGATCGCGAAGTAAGCGCCTACACTCTTCGCGTAATTGCTCAATTCCTCGCAAGCCGAATGAAGCGTATGGAACAGCTCGGACGATTGATCGTGAGGCACGATGCCGATATGTGTCGTTACGATGTTGGTGCCGAGATCAAGCGCCAAATCGACGATCCGCTTCGACTTTTCCACTTTCCATGCGTTGTCCTCTTTCACTTGGAAGCCGTGGCCGCCAAGGTCGCCGACGAGCGCCGAAATTTCAAGGCCGAGCGAGTCAATATACGATTTCAATTCTTTTCTTGCTGCCGGCGTCAGATTGTCCGGGTCCATCTCGCCCTTCACGGCATAAATTTGCACGCCGTCCGCGCCGACTTCTTTCGCCTTCTTCAAGCCCTCTCTTACGCCGATCCCAAAGCTGTCCACAATTACACCGATTTTGTTCGTGAGCTTCATTCGATTCACTCCCATGTGTATAATGTTTGGCTATTGCGAAATGAATGCAGTTTCAATATGATTATACTATAAAATAATTTTCATTTGTAATAAACAATAAACTTAAATTTTTTTCATTTGGAAGTGATTTATGTCCAGCATACTTCGCGCTGTCGAGGAACGAACCGACCGGCTGTACCGGAAGGAAAAAACGCTCGCCGAATTTATTGCGGCACACCCGCATGAGGTGACGCGCATGGGAATCACCGAGCTTGCCGAACGGTCCGGCGCAAGCACCGCAACGATTACGCGGTTTTGCAAGTCGCTGCACTTCAGCGGCTTTACGGAGTTTAAGCTGAAGCTTGCGGAGCAGCTCGCGCTGCAGACCGGCGACGAGACGACGTATCAGGACATTGTCGCCGGCAATCCGCTTCAGAGCATCGTCGCCGCGATTGAAGCGAACCACGTCCGCTCCATAACGGATACGACAAGACTGATCGATTTTACGATGCTTCAGAAGGCAATATCGTTGCTCACAAAAGCCGGGCAAATCGACTTGTACGGCGTCGCCACCTCGGGCATCGTCGCGCAGGATTTCGGCCAGAAGCTCGTCAGAATCGGCAAAAGAGCGTTCGCCACTTCGGACCCGCACATGCAGATTACGTCCGCATCCGGTTTGCGGCCGGGGGACGTCGCGATCGCCATATCCTATTCCGGCGAAACGCCGGAGACGATCGACGCGCTGCGGTGCGCAAAGGAACAAGGCGCGGCGACAATATCGCTCACGAAATACGGCTCCAATACGCTTGCTTCGATCTCGGACGTTCAGCTGTTCGCCTCTTCCTTGGAGGAAGGGATGCGGCGGGGCGATCTCGCGTCGCGGATTGCGCTGCTGCATGTGGTGGACATTTTGTTCATCGGGATGGTCAGCGAAAATTTCGACGATTACGTTCCAAGGCTCGAGCAATCGTATCAATCTGTTAAAAAATTTCGCAAGAAGAAAGGGAAAATACGATGAACATCCTAACGTTTCCGACAGACAAGGAATTGAACGAAGCCGGAGCGGGCATCATTACCGGGCTGGTCCAGACGAATCCGAACGCGGTGCTCGGCATGGCGACGGGAAGCACGCCGATCGGCATCTATGAAGAGATGATCAAGACGTTCCGCAAAGGAATGGTCAGCTACCGCCGCGTCAAAACGTTCAACCTGGACGAGTATGTAGGCCTGCCGCAAGACCACGAGCAAAGCTATTATCGCTATATGCGCGAGCATTTATTCGATTTTATCGATATTCCGGCTTCCCGGACCCATATTCCGCAGGGCACGGCGGACGACTTGGAAGCGGAATGCGCGCGCTACGACGCGCTGCTGGACGAGGTCGGGCAAATCGATCTGCAAATTTTAGGCTTGGGCCATAACGGCCATATCGGCTTCAACGAGCCGGACCATGCTTTGACTCGCGGCACGCACATCGTCGAGCTGAGCGAAACGACGCGCACCGCCAACGCGCGGTTTTTCAGCTCGATGGACGAGGTGCCGACCCGCGCGATTACGATGGGCGTCGGCACGATCCTGAAGGCGAAGACGATTTTGCTCGTCGTCAAAGGCGCGGACAAGGCGGAAATCGTGCACCGCGCGCTGACCGGCCCGATCACGACGGAATGCCCGGCAAGCTTGCTTCAGACGCATCCGCATTTGGTGGTGCTGGTTGATACTGCCGCAGGGAGGTTATTCGCATGAGTTCGGAGACAACCGGTAGAAAAGCATTTAAAGCGAATATCGCGACGGCGGAAGGAATTTTGAACGGCGGCACGGTTGTAGTCGCGGACGGCATAATCGAAGCGGTATACGCCGCGGATGAGTCTCCGGACCATCTGGATTGCGAGGTCATTGAAGGCGGCGACGGCTTTCTCGTTCCGGGTTTTATCGACGTGCATGTGCACGGCGGGTACGGACACGATTTTATGGAAGCTTCGGCGGAAGCTTACGAAGCGATCACTTCCTTCCACGGACGGAACGGGACGACAAGAATGCTGGCGACGACCGTAACGGCGCCCAAGGAAGCGATCGACGCGGTGCTTGCGTGCACGAATGATACGATCGCCCGCCAATCGAACGGCGGCTCCCGGGGAGCCAAGCTGCAAGGGGTGCACCTCGAAGGACCGTTCATCAGCCCGAAATGGCCGGGTGCGCAAAACCCCGCCTTTATCGTCCCGCCGCAAAAAAGCTGGGTTCAGGATTGGACCGCGCGTTATCCCGGACTCGTAAAGCTGCTGACGCTCGCCCCGGAGGAAGAAGGCGCGCTCGAGACGATCGAGCATGCTTGCGGCTGCGGCATCGTCTGCGCTTGCGGGCATACCAACGCATCGTATGCCCAGCTGCTCGCCGCGGCGGACAAGGGACTGCGCCACGCCGTCCACACGTTCAACGCGATGACGGGGCTTCACCACCGCGAGCCCGGCACCGTCGGCGCCGTCATGACCGACGACCGGATTTTCGCGGAGGTCATTGCCGACGGCCATCACGTGCATCCGGCCGCTATTGAGCTGCTGACGCGCGCGAAACCGCAAGACAGATTGCTGCTCGTGACGGATGCGATCTCCGCGGCCGGCCTCGGCGACGGCGAATATTCGCTCGGCGGCCTCGCCGTGACGGTCCGTGACGGAGTCGCCCGCTTAACGCACGGAGGCAGCCTCGCCGGAAGCACGCTGACGATGATCGGCGCCTTCCGCTTCATGGTGGAGCGGATCGGTCTCAGCATCGTCGACGCGAGCCGGCTGGCAAGCGCGAACCCGGCGAAGGTACTCGGCATCGGGCAAACCGCCGGCACGATCGCTGCCGGCAAAGCAGCCGATCTCGTGCTGCTCGCCCCGGATTTAAGCATCAACGCCGTCTACAGCGAAGGCAGCGTCATTCACAGCGTGTAAGCATAACGTTAATCAAAAAGGACCGCAAACCTCCGATTCAATCGGCCGCCTGCGGTCCTTCTTTATATTATGCCGTTCGTTGCCTTGCAAACGCCGCGCCGCCCAATATTCCCGCGTGGTCGTTATGCTCCGCGGGGACGATCGTCAGGTTATCCCAGTAGCTGCTAAGCACGCTTTCCTTCAGCGTCTCGCGCAGCGGCTTGAACAGCCTCTCTCCCGCCAGCGCGCCGCCGCCGCCGATGACCAAACAGTCCGGGCTGAGCATCGTTACCGCATACGATAACGCTTTGCCGAGCACGGTCCCGGTTCGATTCATAATATCGACGGCCACCTTGTCGCCCAGGTCATAGGCCTTCGATACGTCGGCCGCGGTTACCCGCGCAATCGCTCCTTCGTCCAGCCAACGTTTGAGAACCGTCTCTCTCCCTTGCGCGATCGCTTCCTCCGCTTGACGCGCCATTCCGTTCGCGGAAGCGATCGACTCAAGACAGCCGGTCATTCCGCAGCCGCACTTGTAGGTCACGCCGTCCATCCGGATATGACCCAATTCGCCGGCCATAAACTTATCGCCGTACAGCAGCTCGCCCTCCTGCACATATGCGGCCGCAATCCCCGTTCCTACCGTTATGCCGAGCACGTGGCCGAAGCCTTTGCCCGCTCCGTAGACGGCTTCGCCGTATACATACGTCTTCACGTCGTTATCGGCAAACACCGGTACGCCGCCCAGCTTCTCGGACATAATCCGCGCAATCGGAACGTCGCTCCATTGTAAATTGCTCGCTCTCATCACGACGCCTTCCTTCGGATCAACCAAGCCCGGGACGCCGATCCCGACCGCCTCAAGCTCGCCGCCCGCTCCGTCTGCCTCGACAATTTCGCGAATCGTATCCGCAAGCCTGGAAAGCACATGCTCCGCCCCGCGGTCCGCCTCCGTCGCAATTTTGCGCGAGCTGATCACCGCTCCATCGCGGACGATGCCGCACACCATGTTCGTGCCGCCGATATCTACTCCAACGATTACTCCCATTCCAAAAATGCCCCCCAACACCCGATTGCGGCCCTTCTCCCGCCATCTAACGGCTTAACCTTTACGAAGGACGTACTTGGGCCCGCATCCCTAAAAGCTTCGCGCTCAGCCCCCGTATTCCCTGCTTCCGGGGTTAAGCCTCCTCAAACAATTTCTCGCCGCGATGAAGCCGCCACGCGATCCGCGCCGTATGAGGCGTCTCCCGGGAGGTAGGCGCGTGAGCCGCCAAATATCGGGTAAGCGCAAGCAGAATCGTTTCGCGGGCGCGCTCGGCCAGCGGTCCGCTCTCTTCGGCCCAGCGGTCGTATTCGCTTACGGCCGCTTCGTACATTTGGAAGGAGTGGAATTCCGCATCCTCCCGCAGCAGCGCGTGTCCCAGCGTATTGAACAACGCGCCGGGATCCCCTCCGCTTCGCAAATACCGGAACACCCAAGCAGCCGCTTGGGACACCTGCTGCTGCTTATCGAGCAGCTCGAGCAGCTCGTTCAAATCCGCCGCAGCCGCAGCCGAGCCGTCTTCTTTAAGCGTCGGTCTGGCGGCGGAAGGAATATTAAGAAACCGATCCAAATAAATCGTTGCCGCACTGTGAAAAATGGCGCGGACAAGCCACGGATCGGCGGAACGCGCAAGGCCTTCATGAACGGCGTGCGCATGCGTGAACGTATGCAGCACGGATATCCAATCGCCGAAGTCGTTCTGCGTATGGAACCTGGCGATCCGCTCCGCGGCGGCCAGCGCCGTGATTTGTGCGATGCGTACAGGCGATGCGCCGTCAAGCAGCGCCTCCTTCAAGAAGCGGATCGTCTCCACGGCATCGTCACTTAGGAGCTGCTCCAGCAAGCTTTCTTCGTCCAGCTTTTTTTGCCCGCTATTCGATAAGCCGCCCGCTTCGAGCAATTCCTCGAACGCGTCCTTCATCGGCTGCACCAAATTGACCGGCGACATCCAGCTGTGCAGCTCCTCGCTGCGCGAAGCGCCGCCGAGCATCGGCACCAAAGCTGCAAGCACGTGGCTCCTGTTCTCGTCCCGAACGAACCGCAAGCCTTCGAACGCTTTGTTATGAAAATCGAGGGCATGCCCGCCATTCATATAAAAATGATCCGTCACCGCAGTCGACAGCATGGAAAACAGCCGCGTGTCGTCCGCTCCCGCCTCGATCGCCGTCAGCAGCACGCGCTCCGCTCCTTGCGTATCGCGCACCTCGATGCAGTCCCTATACCACTGGGCGAGCCGTTCGATTGGAACGTCTCTTCCGGGCAGCGGTTCAAGCAGAAATCGGGAAGAGCTGCCGGCGCAATCTCTCGCGGTATGCAGCAGCCCTTGGTATAAAGCAAGGATGCGGCCCTGCTTGTCGAGCTTGGGCAGCACGCGCGCCATCGCCGTCAAAATCGTCAAACCGGAGCCCCAGCCTTGCCGCCGGTGCTTCGTGCCGAAGTCGATGCCGATGCCGACAATTTCCGTCTCGTCAACGCCGGCCTCCAGCAAGCCGACGACCGCTTTGGCGATGACGAGCCCGATATTTTGCGCCAGGCCGCTCCGCAGCCGAGCCTTGTACCGCTCCGCCCGATTGCCTCCGCGAGGCTGCGGGTTCACCCATACGATGCCTTCGTCCACCTTGCAATCGTACATCGGCACATCGTCCGCCCACGGGTCGAGCGTGCCCCCGCTGCAAACGTCAAACCTCGCATGATGCCAATGGCACGTCAAAATACCGTCGCACAAGCTCCCCATATGGAGCGGAAACCCGAGGTGCGGGCATCGGTTATCGAGCGCATGAAATTCGTCTTCATGATATAAAACGACGATCCCGCCGCGAATGACCTTCGGCCCTTCCTCCCGCAATTGCTGCGCTTCCCCTGCCTGAATCCAACCGTTCACACAAACTCCTCCCTTATTGGCTGCTAATATTTATATTGTACTATAAAACGATACGAAAAAATGAAAACCCTTCCAATAAATATGAAAGACCGTTTCTTCCGCCTTCAATCTCATTTTTATATGAATTCGTTCAAAATAAAGCATTAGACCGTCAGTCTAATTTTGGCTATAATATGGACGAAATCATTTTGCCAAACACACCGGGTGAAAAACGTCCATGTCATTTATGAGAGCCGAAACCCGCAAAAAGAGACAGTCGGTCATCGACTGCGCTATGCGGCTTTTTATCGAAAAGGGCTACGATGCCGTGTCCGTAGACGAGATCATATCCGCCTCCGGCATATCGAAGGGAACGTTTTACCATTATTTTTCGAGCAAAGAGGCTTTGCTGCTAGAGCTGATGGCCGGACAAACCGACACGGTGGAGCGTTGGGCAAAAACGACGCCGGCTCGCGTCGAATCGTTGGAGCGCCACATTAACCGCCTGTTTTTAGACTTAGCGTCTAACATTGCCGGATACCCGAAGCTGATCCGTAGCTTAGCTGCTTTATATATGAACAACCGCGAATTGCGTAACCGGCAGGAGAACGACCTGGCCGCGCTTCGCCATGCGCTGATGCGCTGGCTGCCGGATGAGCGGAAAGCCGATCTTATGGTTTCGGTTTACTTGGGCACAGTAACTCAATGGGCTTATCTGGAAGACGGAGATTTAATGAAGATGCTGCAATCGAATTTATCTGCCGCGTGGGCCGGGCTTCGTGCTACGGAGCTGCCGGAGCCGGTCGATTTGTCGATTATGACCAAGGAGGAATATCGAATGAAGGTAGCCGTCATCGGAGGCGGACTCGCCGGACTAACCGCTGCCGCCTATTTGTCCGAACAGCCGGATATGGAGGGCATTCTGTTCGAACGCAGCCCGCAGCTGGGCGGAAGGGCGTTCACATACGAGAAATCGGGGTTTACGTTAAACTACGGCGCGCATGCCGTCTACGGCCTGGACCGGCATGAGCTGATGCATCTGCAGCAGGAGCTCGGCCTGTCGTTCGGAAGCCAGCAAGTGGATAAACGGAAAGTGATGTACGCCAAGAACGAAAAGCTGACCCCCGCGCCGCTTGATTTCATGAACCTGATGAAATACGAGCTGCTTCCGTCGATGCAGAAGGTGCGCTTCGTTGCGGAAATTGCCGCCGTCATGGCCCACATTCACAATCTGAAGCATTATGCGACGCTCGGCGATTATTTGGCCGAAGCGGATATGGGCGAAGATCTGAAGGAATTGTGGGAGCATCTCGTTTGCTCCAACTTCTTCATTGCGCCGTCCGACGCCAGGAAGGTGCCCGGCCCCGTCATTGAGGAGTATTATCATAACCTGTTTCTCTCGAACCGGCCGGTGAACTATATTTTGGGCAGCTGGGCGGTCATTACGAACCAGCTGAAGCAAAAAATCGAAGGCTCGAACCGGTGGTCGATCAAGCTGCAGGAAGCGATCGACGATATCCGTTACGAAGACCGCAAATACAAGCTCCGCACGAAGAACGGGGAATACGAGGCGGATCGGGTCGTCTTCGCTATGCCGGTACAGCAGGTGATTAAGCTGCTGAAAGGCACGCCGTGGGAGCCGTTCATGGCGGAATACGAAGACGTGACGCCTACCGAAGTTATGGTGTACGACATCGGGCTTAGCCGCATCGTCGCCCGCCCGTTCTCTTATATTAGCGACATGGACAACAAAATGTTCATCAGCGACGTGTCCGCAACGGATCATACGATCGCGCCCGAGGACGGCCAGCTGCTGCAAGGCATCGCTTACCTTGACGATCGCTTCGACAGCGAGGAGGATCGCAAGGCGTACCTGAACGGCAAAACCGAGCAGATGGAAGCGTTGTTCGACAAGCATTATCCAGGCTGGCGCGAGGCGGTGGCGGTCAAGCGCGTGTCCAAAAAAGCGATGGTTTCCAGCGTCAAAAATATCGTAACCAACAAGCTGCTGCCCGTACGGATGGAGCATGTGCCGTTCTACTTCTGCGGAGACGGCTGCCAAGGCAAGGGCGAGCTGGCGGAGCGCGCTTTCTCGAGCGCCCGCGCCGCAGCCAAAACGCTCATCAACGACAGCAAAAAATAATAATGCCAGCAAGCGGCCGTCCCCTGCCGGAGACGGTCGCTTTTCATGTTTTTTCCGTTTATACTGGGTGGCGGGTGATTCAGATGAAAACTACGATTTTATATATCGAGGACGATATCGAGATTGGCTCCATAACGAAGGAGGATCTGGAAGGAAGAGGCTACTCCGTATGCTGGCTCACATCAGGAGACGGCGCGGCACAGCAAGCGGAGAGCGCCGACCTGATCGTGCTGGACGTCATGCTTCCCGGGCTGGACGGATTCTCGGTCGGGCAGCGGCTGAAAAGGGAGTTCCCTTCCACCCCGGTGCTGATGCTGTCCGCGCGCACGGCCGTCGAGGACAAGCTCCAGGGCCTGCAATTTGCCGACGATTACTTGACCAAGCCGTTTCATCCGGAGGAGCTCGCCGCCAGAATCGAGGTGCTGCTGCGCCGGAGCTCCCCTGCTGCACCGCAAGAAACGCACCTCGGCCATCTGACCGTCAGGGAACGGGAACATCGGGTCATCGATCAAAGAACGGGCGAAGACATCGTGCTTACGGGAAAGCAATTTCACATTTTTAAGTATCTCTTAAAGCATCCGAACCGAATATTGACCAAAGAACAAATTTATGAAGCGGTTTGGGGCGAGCCGTACATCGAAGGGGACAAGACGCTGATGGTCCATATCCGCTACTTGCGGGAAAAAATCGAAATCGATCCCGCGAATCCCGTCATTTTGGAGACGATTCGCGGATTGGGGTACCGGATCAAATGCTGAACTTCTTCAAACGGTCGCTCCTTTGGAAATATGTCGTCCTCATTTTGATCGCCATCGTACTTCTCCCTATTTCGTTTCCGGTGATTACGATGTTGATGTACCAGCCTTGGCAGAGCCGGCCGGCGGCTGACGAAAGTCTTTACCCGAACGGCGTGATCCTTGCGAATATGTGGAAAAGCGAAGCCGACGCGCTGGCAGGCTCGTCCGAGGAGAAGATTGCTGCACGGCTTGCGGAGCTGAAGGAAAAATACAAGGAAGCGACGATGCTGTATGTGAACCGCGACGGGCGAACCGCGCTGAAGCTGCCGGAATCGGCGGAGGCGCCCGAGCTATGGACGCCGCAGTATACGGCTGCTTTTATGAAGCGTTCTTACGGCGGCGATCCTTTCACGGCGGTCGCGTTGCTTAGCGATGGCGAAGGCAGCGAAAGCGGCGAAGACGGCTTTATTGTGTTTCAGGTGCCGCGGTCCGTCATCGTGAAGCCCGACGGACCGTCAGCGGCCGCTTCCCAATACGCCATCACCGCGACGCTCGCCGTTCTCGCCTTATTTTTGCTTATGTCGGTGCTTTTCTTTATCCGGGTTCGGCGGCGGCTCGTGCGGCTGCAGCACGCGATGCTGTTTCCGTCTGCCGGGGAGCCGCCGCAGCCCGTTCAGGTCAAAAGCACGGACGAAATCGGAATGCTCGAGCGCTCCTTTAACGACATGATCGAGCAGCTGGAGCGGAGCCGGCGGCGCGAGAAAGAAGAGGAGTCGCTGCGCAAGCAGCTCATCGCCAACCTTTCCCACGATTTGCGCACGCCGCTGACCGCGATTCAAGGGCATGCGCACCGGCTGCGGAACGAGCCGCTCACCTCGGCCGGCAAGCAGTCCGTCGAGCTCATCCACGGGAAGGTCGACTATTTGGGCCGGCTCATCGACAATCTGTTCTCGTACACGCTGCTCTCAACGGGCAAATACCCGTACCGGCCGCAGCGGACCGACATCGTCCGTCTTGTTCGCAATATATGCTCCGGCTGGTACCCTGCGTTTGAGCGGGAACATTTTGACATTGAGATCGATTTGCCCGACGCCTCCCTCTATTGGGACGTTGACCCGCAGTGGCTGGAGCGCGTGCTCGACAACTTCCTTCAGAACGTTATGCGTCACGCGAAGGAAGGAAAATTTGTCGGCGTACGGGTGGCCGAGTCGGATGGCCGGGCTCTTATTATGCTGCGCGACAAAGGGCCGGGCATGAACGGCGGCTCCCGCGAAAAAGGCGCAGGGATAGGACTTTCCATATCCGCGCTCATGCTCAAGGAAATGAACGTCGAATGGGATATGCACTCCACCGGTCAAGGCACCGAGATCGTTCTGTCGAAAGGGCTCGGTTACCTTTGAACGGACAACAGCTGATATAAACGCGCCAACGCTTTGTTCAAGTGCCGGTAATAGGTGGCCATGGAAAGATTCAGCCTTTCGGCGACCAGCTCATGCGGACGTATGTTTTGGATATAGGCAAGCTTGATCAGCTCGCTCAGCATGGCGTCTCTGTCGTCGGTTTCGGACATGATCGCGAGCGCATCCATAATATCGTCCTGAACGGAGCCCGCCGTCTTCGAGCGATGAGGGAACAACTGCGCATATACATCGGTTAGCGGCGAGCTGCCCGCGAGCTGCTTCCAATTTTTCATTATTTTTTTGAGCTCCACAACGCCGTCCTCTTCCCTTGGCGAGGCGGATGCGGCCGACGAACGGCTCGCTATTAATTTGTCGAGCTTCGTGATAAAGTCGTCCTTGGTCAAGTCCAACACGAAGGTGCGGTACTCCGTTCCGGCTTCGGTCGTCGCCTCCGCCCATTCCTTCCGCTCGAAGCCGCAGTACTCGAAAATCGGGAACCATTCCTCCAAACAAGTAAAATCAACAACCCATTCCGCCGCCGCAAAATGATTAATAATCGTATTCAACAGGTACGTCCTCGCCTGATCCTCCAGCTCGGGAATCATCCCGATGAACGCCAGAAAGTACGCCCTCGGACGCGGCTTCCAGCCGCCGGCGAGCCGCTTTAACAACGGCTCGGTCGAGAGCAGCTGCAAACAGCGTTCGTGCAGCGGCACCATGGCATAAAAGGCGACCATCTCATCCCGCTTCCACAGCGTCACGAACGAAGAGGGCTCCATCTCCCATACCGGGCGCAGCAGCGCGGAAAGATGCTTTTCCGGCACTTCCGACTTGGTTGCCGCCTGAAGATAGCGGGTATACAGCGACGAAACTTCCGGGAGATCGCTTTCGCGGCATTCCCGAAGCTCCATATCGTCTTCCATCTGACCCGAGAAGAACGTGCTTCGGACAAGCGGATCGTCGTGCAAATTCATTTTGTCCAGATGAAGCTTGTAACGCAGCTGCGGATTGTTCTTCTCTTCCCACCGGATATGTTCGAGTCCCTTGCGGCGCATCTGCTCATACGCATTCGGCTTTCGGCGCATAAAATCCTCAAGCGCCCAAGAACGAATGCTGTCGTGCAGCGTCCAATCCTCCTCCATCATGATAACGAACGGCATTTGGATAAACTGCCGAAACGCTTCCGTACTCATTTCCTCTTCCAATACCGCGGCAAGCCGCTCCTCGTTGAACCGCCAATACACCGAAGCGGCTTCGAGCAGCCGCTGAAACGAAGGCTCCAGCCCCTGCAGCAGCTCATTCATCAAAATGGAGACTAACCGGTATCGCTCCGCCCGATTGATCGGTCTGTTCTCTCCGCTGCGGAGCAGCAGTTCCGCCGCAAGCGTCATGGCAAGCGGAACCCCTCCGGAAAACCGAAACAATTGGGTTTGCCTGTTCAGATCGAGGAGACCTCTTTTTTGCGCGTACGATTCCACTTCTTTGTGCGTAAGCGCGGGAAGCTGTACCGAATGAATATTACCGTTCCATTCGGAGCGGAGCCATCCTCCGGTCAGCGGGTGACGTCCGGCCGTAACAATGCGAACGGAATCATCGAAGCGCTGAAGCCAGCCGGTCAGCCATTCTTCCAGCGGCCGCCAATATTCAAACGCGTCCAACAGCAATACGACGGGAAGTCCCGTATACTGGGAGCGGCGCATCAAATTCATGACCATTTCCGCTTCATCTAGCTCGGATTGATCCGGCTCCGGAAGCTGATCCGCAAGCTGCGCCAGAACGTCCTCTTTCCGGCGAATTCCCCTGCTCCCATTCACGTAGTAACAGCAAGCGTCCTTCATTTCCCTCCTAAACTGCAGCAGCAGCGACGATTTTCCGATTCCGCCCTGCCCGTATAGATGCAGCCACGGTTCCGGCGACTCCCTTAGAGCGTGCTTGCGCAGCGTCTCCATTTCCCGTTGTCTGCCGGCAAAATAAATGTGCTGCTCATGAAGCAGCTTTTCGCTAATTCGCATGGAAAGCACCCCACCGCCAATATTGCCCCGTATTAGTTTCATTATATTTGAATCCTAATTACAGGCATATCAAAAAATGAGAGTAATTTGATATTGTTTTTGGGAGTGTCCGCCGATTACCATAATTCGGAGACTTATACCATGTGAAACGAGGAGAGATTGATGTTGACAAAAAGGCGGCTTCCTATATTTTTGTCCGTTGTTGTCGGTGCCCTCTTACTCATGATCTTCATGCAGCAACCGATGCTTTCGGCGGCCAATGAGGTGCACGTTTATTTTGACGGAGAGCGGCTTCAGTTTGAGCATGCGCAGCCGGTTATCAAAGACGGACGCGCACTCGTCCCGTTCCGTAAGTTGTTCGAAACCTTAGGATTTCAGGTGAAATGGAATCAATCTTTGCGGCAAGCCGTCGGAGAGAAGGAAGGTCTCACGATTGAATTAACGATCGACAGCAACAAGGCGAAGGTCAACGGAAAGATTGTTACTTTGGACGTCCCCCCTCAGATTGTAAACAACAGCACGATGGTGCCGCTTCGTTTCGTCTCCGAGAACAGCGGGTATGCCGTCGGCTTCAGTACGAAAGGGTCGGTATCGACCATTACGATTGGAGACGAAGCCCCCGGCGGCAGTACCGGAAATGGCGGGAATGGCGAATCAAAGTCAGCCGATAAAGCCGAGCCCTATGTTGTGAAGGGCCGAGTTGTCGATCCTGACGGCAAACCGGTCAAAGGCGCCGAAGTGTTTGCCGACAATCAGCTTATTTATAACAGCAATCTTACGGTCGTTACGGATGCAGACGGGTATTACCGCATCGAGCTTCCGCTGCTCGCCACCACATGGAATATGGGCGGCTATTACAACTTAAAGACGGGCGGCAAGGAGCTGCAGATCGAATTGGAGTCCGTTACGGATGAGCCGTTTGCCGGTAACACCGGAGCCGTTCGGAATTTTGTGATGAATCCGAACACGAGCATCGGCGAGCTCTTTGTATATTCGGAAATTACCGATTTATTCAGCGAATCGGACATCATCATGACGATCACTCCGATCGTTAACGGCAAGGAAGGAACGCCGATCACCAAACGCGGCTATAACTTTCCGGGCGGCTTCGGTTTGAGGGAGCTGCCTGCATCAGGAACCTATAAAATAACTGCCCAGTATGCTCCGGAGGGAGCGGAGCCGAAGCCGGCGCTCGTTCGGGTACGGTTTGAGAAGGAATACAAGGAATCGACCCTATTTACTTTTAAAACGTTCGTTCCCGGAATCGAAAGAGCGGAAATTGAGGTCAAACGACCTGCAACCACCGAGCAACCCGCTTCCTCCGGTCAAACCGGAACTAACGGAACAACGCCCGCTGCAAATTCATCTCAGAAGGAAACAATCGGAACGCTTACGTTCCACTGGGACATCAGCGACGCTTTCGATAACGGGTACTGGGATTATGAGAGGGATGTTGTGGTTACGCTGACTCCCGTGGGTTCAAACACATCTATGAAGAAGACATACGAGGAGCTAGGGATCAGCCTGCCGGTCGGAACCTATAAGGCAACCGCCGTCTATGCCCCCTCCGGCCAATCGCCGGTCCCGATTCTACTTCGCGTGAAAGATACCGGTGAATATAAGCAGTCCGTCGAATTCAGCTTCACCGAAAGCGTCGGAAGCTTCTCCGCCGCGCTTGAATTTAAGATGCCGTAATCGACGCAAAACCGCCGTTTCAGTGAACGGCGGTTTCTCTGTTGGCAAAATGAGCTTGTTTGTTTGTCCTCATTGCCAAAAACGAAAGGACAGCGTAGTTATATAAACTTCACGTGGTCGTGGGACCATATGTTTGGTATTATGGTGTAAACTAGATGAAATACATAATGAATCCAACGAAAGGAGAGAGCAAATTGTCACCGGCAGAATCAAAAAACGCAGGAGTTCCGGAAATTTTGGATGATTGCATTGAAATCGATGTGCTATGGGATAATCACGACAAGGCGTTGGTCTGGTTTGAAACGTTTTTAGGGTGGACGAAGATGGCTGAGTTTGATTCGCCCGAACCGGAAATGTTGAAATTGCGGAATACAGGAGTTGGAGGCGGCAGCTTTTGGATACATTCCATACTCACAAATCAAAAATTGCCATTTCACTATGCTGAACGAGGGACAGTCGATCCAAATATAAGATTTTGCTTTAAAGTGCGTGATTTGAACAAACATCGTTCACTTTTTATGGAAAATGGAGTTCGGGTGTCAGACATTTATACGGCCAACGATGGCAACGAGTATTTTGATTTCTGGGCGACAGCTGAGGGCATCAGATTCAGTGTTCGGAATGACAAGGCGATGGAAGAAGATGGGCTGGGTTGGTACGGGTATCGGGTTGGAGTAACGAATTTGCAGCAAGCGGTCGCCTGGTACAACAAGCACTTAGGCATGCCGTTAAAGACGGTAGATGATGAGAGAGGGTTCGCGGTTATGGATTTGGCTGTGAACCACATGCCGGGCGTCTATAGTCCATGGGTGCTGGAAAAGGTTCCGGAGGGGACTTGCGTCGGCAATATAGACGGACCCGTTCGTCCGCTCTTCATCATCCATGATAGGGGTATGTTTTACGCTTACCACCAATATTTGACGGAAATCGGCGTTGAACCTGCACCCATCTCAGGATTTACGGGTGGGGGAAGAATACATTTTCAGTTCTACGATCCCGATGGAAATAGAATTAATATTACAAATTACTAACATAGTTTTGACGTTGAAATGATTTGTTATTTTTCACACGACGGAATACCCGGCTTTTAAACTACGACTGACCAATTGGCGTATATCGAAGTATGTTGCGTTGGATGGACACCGAGATTTTGATTCTGTATGTGAATTGGTTAGTCGTGGTTTTAAAAAAAGGCATAAAGTCCGCCTTCGAAGTATTTATATTCCCGTTCTCCTACTATTTTTCTCCCGTAGCCTTCAAAGAAAGCATCGATCTCCGAATCGGTTTCAATCGCATTAGGCTTTGGACGAATAGCTAAAGATACATCTCTGCCAGCTTTGAATCCGATCTCTTACTCTCCGGCAGTACGCCCGCCGTCAATTACCAATTCGTGACCGGTAACGAACGAGGCCGCCTCCGAGCATAACCAAATAACGGCCGTTGCGATCTCTTCAGCAGTGCCGATTCTTCCGATCGGATGCAATGCGTTTACGCTTGGAGGAACCCTTGTTCCGACCAATCGGGTATGAACGGTACCCGGACAAATGGCGTTGACCCTGATCCCTTTCTTTGCATATTCGAGCGCCGCGGATTTGGTTAGACCGACAATGCCGTGTTTGCTGGCGACATACGCCGGTACTTTTCTCAATCCGATCAAACCCGCTATAGACGACGTGTTAACGATAGCTCCGCCGCCGCTACTGAGCATCAGCGGAATTTCATGCTTCATGCATAGCCAGACGCCTTTTAAATTCGTATCGATTACCGCATCCCAGTCTTCTTCGAAATACATATGCGTGGGAGCGGCCTTCCCCGCTGCTACAATTCCGGCATTATTATGGGCAAAATCGAGACGGCCGTATCGTGTTTTGATCTCTTGAACCAAATGTTCTACTTCTTTGGATTTGGAAACATCAGTTCCAATACATACGGCCTCCCCGCCGCCAGCGCGAATATGGCTTACGGTTTCCAATCCTTTCTCCTCGTTTATATCCGCTACAACAACCCTGGCCCCTTCATTGGAAAATGCAACCGCGGCCGCTCTGCCAATCCCGTCTCCTCCTCCTGTAACCAATGCAACCTTGCCGTCAAATTGTCCCATTTCATCACCTCGGTAAACTTCACTTCTACATTAATTCAACGAATTGTTAATTTTCCCCTTTCCGTATTTGCCCTACTTTTTTTAAACGAAAATTAAACTTCCCTCCCCCTCACGTTTAAACTTCGGCGTTTACGATAATCGTCAGAGGTGATTAACGATGAGTCAGCCGATCATTCTAACGCACGGATTGACCAAAACGATCGGGAAGAAACCGGTGGTAGACGAAGTAAATCTTCAAATCAACAAAGGGGATATTTACGGCTTTCTCGGCCCGAACGGCGCCGGAAAGACGACGACGATCCGCATGCTGCTCGGACTCATAAGGCCGACGAAGGGAGATATTCAAATCTTCGGAAAAGACCTGCGCAAGAACAAAATATCGATTCTTCGCCGCGTCGGATCTTTAGTCGAGTACCCGTCCTATTACGGGCATCTTAATGCCGTCGAAAACCTGGAAGCCGTAAGGCGCATTACCGGGGCGGCGAAAAGCCGCATCGATGAAGTGCTGGCCATCGTCCGCCTCACCGGCGAAGCCAAGCGGGCGGTTAAAGGCTATTCGCTCGGTATGAAGCAGCGGCTCGGCATTGCGCTGGCGCTGCTCAGCGATCCGGAGCTGCTCATTCTGGACGAGCCGACGAACGGCCTGGACCCTTCCGGTATTCTGGAGATGCGGGAGCTGATTAAGCGGCTGCCCTCCGAATACGGAATTACGGTGATGGTGTCCAGCCATTTGCTGTCGGAAATCGACCAAACCGCGGGTAAAGTCGGCATCATTTCGCAAGGGCGGCTCATCTTTCAAGATTCGATCGAAGCGCTGCGGATGCGGTCGGCCAGCTCGATCCGGATTCAAGTCGACGATGTGCGGGGCGCCCACTCATTGCTGCTGTCAAAAGGCTGCAAGGCGGATATCGAAGACGGCTGCCTTTCGGTCGGCAATCGTTCGGACGAAGCGGTCGGAGCGATTGTGAAAGAGCTGGTACACCATCGAATTTCGGTCTATCGGGTCCAGGAGGAGAAGCGCACGCTGGAGCAAATATTCCTCGAGCTTACCGGAGGGGAGGTCAGCTTATAATGCTTTCGATTCTCTCTTCCGAGTTGTTGAAGCTTCGTAAGACGGCCGTTTGGTTCCTGGTCGTGCTCGGCCCGGTCGGCGTCGTTGCGCTGCAAGCCGTAAATTTCACTTTGCGCTACGATTACTTGATCCCCTTGTATGCGGACGATTTGTGGGGCGGCTTGATCGAAAATGTTCGGGCTTTAACGGTTCCGACGTTAATGATCGGGCTTACGATTATTTCTTCGCTTGCCGCCAATATCGAACATCAGACAAACGCATGGAAAATGAATGCGGCGCTGCCTGTGCCGAAGGGATACCTGTTCGCAGCCAAATTTGCAACGATTTGCTTTCTGCTGCTCGTTTCCTGCGTACTGCTCGTTCTCGGCACTTTGACGCTCGGCATCGCGCTTGGCTTCGATGCGGGAGATGTTCCCGCCGCCAAGCTTCTGGAGTCGGCATTGTATCCGTATTTTGCTTCCGTCACGTTCGTTGCGCTTCAAGTGTGGCTTTCGGTTACGGTGAAAAATCAGGCCGTTGCGCTGACGGTCGGCATTATGGGCACCGTCTTTTCGTTGTTCGGCCTGCTGCTCCCCGATTGGACGCCGTGGAAATGGCCGCACCTCGATAATGAATGGGAACAACCGGCATACTCCGCAGCGGCGGGGCTCGGGCTCGGAATGCTGCTGTTTGCGGCCGGCGCGGCGCATTTTGTCAGAAAGGATGTGCTGTAAGTGATTGGCGTGCTGAGATCGGAATGGATCAAATTGGGGAGGTCCCGCCTATGGCTGCTCGTCTTCGTCAGCCCTTTGATTGCGACACTCGCGGGGTTCGCCTACAACGAAGCGACTGCACTGCCTTGGGAACTCACTTCGCCAAGTTTGCGTTAACGGCGGCGATGCTGGCGGCGGCTCAGCTGTTGTTCCTGACCGGATTGCTGCTGATCGGACTGGTGAAGGGCTATCCCGCCCCTATTCCTTGGGATGGCATCGGCCGCAGCGTGTTCGGCGGCTGGGTCGCTTGTTTGCCGCTTGCCGCACTGCAGCTTGCCGTCTCCACCGCATGGTCCAGCTTCGCGGCGCCGATGGCGGTGGACGTCATCTTCACGCTGCCGAACATTCTCGTGGTCAACTCGGCGAAGTACGGGCCGTACTATCCGTGGGCACAGCCGATGCTTGCCATGGCATCCGGCGGCGCCGACAGCTTCGGCGCGTTCAACGTTCCGCTCGAGACGCTGCTGATCGTCATCCTTGGAAGCTTCTTGCTGTTTTTCGTCTCCGGCCTCGTTTATTTTCAAAGGAGATCGTTCTGAAAGAAAAAATACACCCGTCAGCAGCGACGGGTGTACCTTTATCCGTTCAATAACAAATCTTTCAGCTGTTTAATTTGCTTTCGCTCGCCGGCAATAACGAGCGTTACTCCCTCTTCCAGAACGTCTTCCGGTCCGGGAATAATTTTTTGGCATTGCTTGCCTACGATGGCTAAAATCGTAGCGCCTGTTCTTTGGCGAATCTGCAATTCCTCAATCGATTTGCGGACACTGGCAAAATGCGGTTCCATCTTGCACCATTCAATCACTAATTCGTCGAGACTGACCTCGATCGTTTCCAACGCCTTCGGCCGATAGTTCATCCCGCCGATGATAGCGGCAACCTGTCTCGCTTCCTCGTCGTCCAGCGTCACCAGAGAGACGCTTTCGTCCGGGTCGTCGTTCTCGTAATGATACAGTTCCCTTCTTCCGTCGTCATGGATGACGACAACCAGCTTATCTCCGGACCTGGCGTCTATTTGAAATTTTTTGCCGATTCCCGGCAGATCCGATTCTCTAATGGTACTCATGAATGAAAGCCTCCGTTTCCATTATCCATTATTTTTTTCTTTTGCCAGCGGCTTGCTCCATCCGAAAATTTTGTTCAGTCCGTTATAAATACGCTTTGATTCTTTGGCCGCCAGAGGACCCGCAATAGCCAATATTAATACATACAAAGCGGAAAAAGGCTTGAGCATCGGCAAAAGTCCCGCGGAAATTCCGAGGTTGGCGACAATGATCGTAAATTCGCCCCGCGCCATAACCGTAAGTCCGATATTGGCGGAAGCTTTATGAGAAAGTCCCGCATTCCTTCCGGCAATCATTCCCGCAACGATATTCGCAACGACGGTCAACAACACCGCCCCTATTGCTATTCCTGCGGCATCGCCGAGCGTCAGCGGATCGATGCTCAATCCGAAGCTGAAAAAGAATACGGCTCCGAAGAAATCCCGGAACGGGACGACAAGATGTTCGATCCTCTTGCTTTGTTCGGTCTCGGAAAGAGCCAGACCGAACAACAATGCGCCGATCGCTTCCGCCACATGCAGCTTTTCCGAAAATCCGGCGATGAAAAATAACGCGGCAAACACGACGATGATAAATATTTCGTTCGAGGTGATGTGCAGCAGCTTATTCAGCAACGGAGTGCCTTTTCTCGCAATCACGAAAAACAACAGCATATATCCTAAAGAAATTCCAACGGACAAAAGGATTCCGCCAATAGAGGTGGCGCCGCCCAGCAGCAGTCCGGACATCACCGACAGGAACACGGCAAGAAACAGATCGTCGAACAAAATCATGCCCAAGATGAGCTCCGTTTCGGAATTGCCGGTCCGTTTCAAATCAACCAACACTTTCGCCACGATCGCCGTCGAGGATACGGACAGCATCCCGGCAACGATCAACGCTTCATACAAAGGGAAGTTTACCAGAAAACCATAGACTAGCCCAGCCAAAAAATTGAGCAATACGTAAACGGTTCCCCCGATGACGATGTTGCGCCCGGACTTTACGAGCTTGGAGACGGAAAATTCCAGCCCTATATAAAAGAGTAAAAACAGCACTCCGATTCGTCCGAGGAATGAAATGACTTCTTGGCTCTCAATAAATCGGAAGTCCAAAATGCCGAACGCCGGAGCGTGCGGACCGACCGCCATTCCGAGTACAATAAGAAACGGTATAATGGAAAATTTTAATTTTCCGGCCACTAGCGAAGCGATCGCAATGAGCGCCAGGGCCGTTCCCACCTCAAAAATCATATGATCCATACAATTTGTACCCCTCCCTATTTATTAATTTTTCTTATGACAATTTAATAATACACAAAAAATCGTAAATCACCAACCTAGTTGCGTGGATTTAAGTATTAATTTCGCTAAAAATATAAGCGTTTATTATAACTTGGAACCGCTTCCCATTTTGGCGGCTATTCCATTTATTGTTAACCTTTTTAGCTTTACATATGCCAAAAAAAGAACCGCAATCGCGGTTCTTTTTTATACCGACAGCCATTTTCGTTTAAATTGCGGGGTCGCCTGGTGATGCTAAAAATTGCGTTCCCCATGTTTTGGCGCGAATAGCAACTTGTAGTGTTGCTAGTTTCCCTGGCAGCACCGGCGAAACAAAATAGCATCACTACGAGTTGCTAATGGCCTGTTTTTAGGGCTGCGCGGGAAATTAAGCACACTACGAGTTGCTATTGGCTATGTAACCTCCGCGTCGGGGGCGGAAACTGGGAAATAGCAACTCCTGGTGATGCTAAAAACTCGAGTCCCTTTGTTTTGGCGCGAATAGCAACCTGTAGTGTTGCTAGTTTCCCTGAAGCCGTTCCCGAAACATAGGTTCACCCCAAGCTTCCATACGAACGGCCGGTCATTATTGCCCGGGAAAGCGAGCTCAATGCTACGGACTCGGATAGTTGGATCTTCCTGCACCCGAACCCAAAACTATTCCCGGCCGAAAGCGATATAGCCCCGGGCGCCGGCAACGACCGAGCGAAAAAATAAAGAGGCCGACCGCCTCTTTACGCCGCAGCAACCGTTACGCAAGATCCGCAGGATAGACGATTCCGCACTGTTTTCTCGCTTCGTCCATCAGCTCCATCACCGCCAGCGAGTTGGCGTGGGAGTTCACGGACGACTCCAAGCGCCCTTCCTCTATGAGCCGGATGAACTCCCGAACCTCATACTGCATATTCCGCTCCGCCTGAGGCCGCGTCACCGTCTCGACGCGACCGTCGCGATACCGGATCTCCACCTGCTTCGGCTGGCTCATTTTGTCGAACACGATGCTCCCGTCCTCCCCTTGAATTTCGCAAGGCAAGGAGGATTGGGTTATTTTCGAGTACATAATGACCCCTTCCATCTCGCGATAGCCTGCCAGAACGCTGCCTTCCCCATCCACGCCGGATTCCAGCATGACCGCGTTCGCCCGAACCGTATCCGGTTTGCCGAACAACACGACCATCGGGTAAATGCAGTAAATGCCCAAATCCATCAACGCCCCGTTGGAAAGCGCAGGATTGAACGCGTTCAGCACGGTTCCCGCCTTATACGTATCGTACCTTGAAGAATATTGGCAGAAGCTCGCAAAAAACCGGCGCACCTTGCCGATGTTCGGCAGCGCGTCGCGGATCGCTTCGAAATTCGGAAGCAAAGTCGACTTCAGCGCCTCCATCAGCGCCACGCCGTTTGCATTCGCGGCGTCGATCATCCGCTGCGTCTCTCTCGCATTGGAGGCAATCGGCTTCTCGCACAGCACGTGCTTCCCATGATTCATAAGCAATATCGCCTGCTCGGCGTGCAAAGCGTTCGGGCTTGCAATGTATACCGCATCCAGCTCGCCGCTTGCGGCCATCGTCTCCAAATCCGTAAATACGTGCGGAATGCCGTGCTTTGCCGCGAACTCGCGTCCGCGCTCCGCCGTCCTAGAATAAACGGCTGTCAGCGAAAATTCCGGCACCTCGCGCGCCGCCTCAATAAAGCTGTCCGTAATCCAATTCGTGCCTATGATTCCGAATCTCACCATACCGTTCCTGCGCCTCTTTCACCTATGTACTTAATCGTCACTTCATTGTAGCATTTCGGGTTGCCGCAGGTCTAAATGTGCGAAAAAAAACAAAATCCCCGCCGTAGCCGTAATAGCCTGCAGGGATTTTTCATCGCTCTCGTTCACGGAACGACCTTCACTTGAGAAACCATCCGCTCTGCTGTGCCTAAATCATAGCCGACAAACCAAGCCTGAACCCGAGTGCCCGTTTCAATTTGTTCGACGCTTGCCGGACGGTCGCCTTCCCAATACAAGGTAAACGGCATCAGCCGGAGCTTCTCTCCGCTTACGACCAAATAGCTTTGCCACTGATCTTCTTCGTCGATGCTAATCTCGTCGACCGTCCCCCGGATGTCCTCTTCGCCCGTATCCGAATCCGTAACCTCAAGACGCAGAGCCGTTGTCTGGCCCGGATAGCTTGTCAGCATCATGCCGTCGCTCCATACGTTCACCTGAAATCCGATTCGCAAATCGCCCGCCGCCATCTCGCCCCCGGTGTCGCTATCCACTAGGGCGGTGTCGGAGCTCAAGCTGTACCAAGCCGCGTCAGGCTCTTTGATTTCGGTGCCGATCAGCTTATCACGATCCACAACGAGTACGCGTTTGCCGTCTATTGCCGTAATTTCGCCTTTCATCTCGGGCTCTTCGCTAATGACGAACGACTGAACCTCCAGCGGAAACGTACCGCCGATCGCCTGAAACAGAGCCTTCTTCAGCCGTTCCGTCTCCTCTTCGGTCAAAGCACTCCGGTGGTCCTTCAGCTTCCTAACCTCGAGAAATACCGTTTGCTCATCCGAATATGCCGATTTCGCCTGCACCCCGTGTTCGGCAAACACATCCTTCAGCTTGATCAGATGCTCCGGGACCGATTCCAGCTCGACCGGTCCCGCACCGTGGCCGGAACCCGCTGCCCCGCGCTCGCCGCAGCCCGCCAGCAGCAATACGGCCAGTACGACCATTGCGTAAACCGCTATCTTCTTCATTGCCAAGCCCCCTTCCCCTTTATTACTATAAACGGCCCGAAGAAAAGGAAGGTTGCTTAAAAAAGTCAGCGCAGCAAATCAAGATCGTACACCGTATAATCGCACCGGTATATGAACAAATATTTGCCGTCAATGATGAAGCCCGTCGATTTATCGATGTCCGTAGCAAAATACGAAACGCGGTTTCCGACGAACGATGCGAGCGGCTTGCCGGTTTGCGAGCGTACTAGAATGAGGATGTTTTGTCCCGTAGTTAAATTTTTCACTCCGTTCACCATCTTGTTCAGAAACGGGACGGAGCGGTCGTTGTTGATCATATCGGCTGTCTTGGCGTATTCGTCGAATACGTCGATCAAGCCCTTCTCCCTTAGAATCAAGCTGCTGCCGACGTGCATCATCGTTTTGCCGCCTACGGAAATGTTCAGCACGCTCGATTTCTCTACCGTGTTTCCTTCATTGTCGGTAATTTCAAAGCTTCCGTTAGCGCCGATATCGATCGATTTGCCCTCGATGCGGTCTATGATGCTGCTGTTTTCGTCATACGTCTGAATAATCGCTTCCCGGCCTTTCAGCGCGCTTTTCAGCTTCCCCATTTCATTCGAAAACCAGCTGCAGCCGGACAGCGCGAATATGGAACATGCAAGCAGAATCAATCCTATTTTTTTGCGAATCATTTCATTTCCCCCTGGATGGCTTTCTATAATCGACTCCATCATACGTTGGGAGAACGTTTATGTCACTAACTAAAAAAACGAATTTGCTTGATTTGCACGGCGATCCGGTCGAACCGTTTTTTCAGCTTGCTTCGATCGTCGGGCAGCAGCCGGATATGCAAGGCCGAGGCGATCGTTTCCGCATTTTCCTCAATCGAGGTATGCTCCGTATCCAGATGCTGACGGAACCGGGCGTCGGACAACCCTTCGATGCAGCGGTCGATCTGCTGCGCTGGCCATGAATTTTTGCCGTCGCCTCTGCCGCGCAGTCTCTTTAATAGAACCTCTCTTGAAGCGCACAGGGCAAAATGATTCACAACGACTCCATCCTCCCTTAGCCTTCCAACCATCTCTTCAAAATACAACGGGTTTACCACCGTCATCGGCGCAATGACGATGCCGTCGTAAGTGCGGTCGATGTGCCTGAGCATCGCGTAATTCATTTCCCGCCACATCGGGTAATCTTGGAAGTCCGGCGCTGCGATTTGTTTCGGAACGTTTTTGCGAATGTAATAGCCGGCGTTCTCCGGATCGAAGAGGAATGAGTTCGGAATTCTGCGATGAAGCTCGTTTGCGGTTTGTGTCTTGCCGCTGCCGAACGCGCCGTTAATCCAAATGATCATAGGATAGTCTCCTCGCCAATACATTATTGAATAGCATCGAATGAAAGGATGGTTGCCGCATGGAGTATGCCGCATACCGCATCATGGAAGTGAACGGGGAAGGGACGTCCGCCGCGGCGCCGGATCGATCGGTCGCAATCCTGGGGACCGTCACGAATAACGTCGCCTTAAGCGCCGCTCAGCGGGACAATGCCGCCGCCGTTTCCGGCGTGATCGCTTCCTTGCAGCGATTAGGCATTCCGAAGGAGCATATTCAAACGTATGCGTACAATATCGAGATAAAGTATAAGTTCGAAGACGGGGAGCAGATCTTTATAGGCTATCAAGTAACGCATCTGCTCCGGGTCGAGGTGAACCGCGCCGAGATGACCGGAGCGGTCGTCGACACGGCGGTCGCAAACGGCGCCAACACCGTATCGAGCATCCGGTTTACCGTGTCGCGTCCGGAAGCTTACTATAATCAGGCGTTGGCCATAGCCGTGGGCAACGCCGCAAGCAAAGCGGAGGCCATCGCGAGAGCGCTTGGCGGATCGCTCGCCGGCGGGCCGGTGTACGTTCAGGAGCTGCCTGTAAGCACCGGGCCGATTCCATACCAGGCCGCCCTGCTTGCGGAAAGCGCCGGAACGCCGGTTCAGCCGGGCCGGGTGAACATCGCCGCCTCCGTTAAAGTTCAATATATGTATTTCACACCGAACGCTCCAAGCACATATACGGCGGCAAAATAAGATAAAATGACGCCCAGCATCACATAACCGCCGACGATCAACGCGCCGTCTCTTCGGAGAAGACCGAGAACGGAAAATACGATGCCGTAAGCGGGAATCGTGTTCGAAAACGGCAGCGGAAGCGGCAGCATCATGCAGATCGAATTGACGATGACGGCGATCATATGCGCGTTTATAAGTGCGGAAGTAGAGGTCAGCGGAAGCAGCCTCGGCTTGGACCAGCGCTCCATGCGCATCAGCACGGCGGCGGCACGGTCCGCGATGGCCCGCATGTGTTTTTGGCGGATGCGAATGGAACCGAGACGCCGTGGCAGCCGCAGCGGACCTCGCGTCATCAGGCTGATGCAGATGATGATGATGAGCGTACCGAACGGCGTGCTCGTGCCGGGAATCGATACCGGCAGCAGAAACGGAAACGTTAATACGATCACCGCGACCAGCATGCCCTCCTCGCCGAGCCGTTCGATCATCTCCCCGACTGTTATTCCGCGCTCCGGCGCCTCGGCCGCCATGCTTTTCACGATTTCCGATATGTTCACTGGTTCTTTCGAATATTTCAAAACGTGCTGCTCCTTTAGTTATGTGTCTCAAGTCATATTATATCTCGCCAATACCCTTAAAAATATGTTATCATAATAAAGAATTCTCGCTCGATAACGGCAAACCTAGTGAAAGCCAGGGACGCAAAGCTATAGGGACTAAAGGCTCACGCCTATGTCAGCCAGCTGCCGAAGGCAAGAGGAAATCGACACGAACCTCCCTTTGGCGATCGAACGTTTTTCAATATTGAAGCAAAGCGGAGGGATCGGATTATGTTAGACACTCGGGAAGTTAACGAATTGTTCGGCAAGGAAGCCGCTCACGAAATCATTGAGAGACTTCAGGAATTGTCCGAAGAAGAGCTTGAAGAATTGCGCGCCTCTTTCGGAATCATCATGAACTCCATACGGTACAATACGGAACGGGCCTCTTAACAGAGGACCCGTTTTTTATTATTTCACGCGCGTATAGTTCATATCTCCCCATACGAGCCAATCGGATCCTGCGAGAATTGCGTCGTTGAGGCCGCTTCCGATCGGTTTCTCGCTTCGCTTCCCCGTCGTCAAATCGATCTCGCGATAGACACCCGGCTCCGGTCCGTAAAGGTTCGTCACCCAGGCGTACCTGCTTTGGCCCGGCTCGGACAGCCACATCCCGTTCTCTGCCGCTAGCGTTATAAGCAGCTGCTTGGGATCGACCCAATATAAGCCCCGCCGCGCGGCGTCGAACGTTTGGCCGATGCGGGCAGGTACCGGCTCCTGCAAACGGGCGGCATCCGGTTCGATTCGCAGCTCTTTCTTGCCCCCCGATGCGAGGTGCAGCAACGAATAACTCGAATTGATTATAACAGGGTCGGACTCCGGCTTGCGTTCCAGTTCATATTCATGCAGCAGGACGACGCCGTTCTCCGCTTCAAGCCAACCGGCAAGCTCGATATAACGGCCGGACCCTTGCGCGGTTTGGATCGTGCGTACCGGCTTTCCCTCGCGATCGTAGAATCGGATTCGCTGAGGGGCGAAATCGTCGATTTCGGGACCGTGTTCGACAATGTGGTCCCCGCTTTGGTCTCTCGTATCTTGGAGGGCGGCGTATCGGCTGTCCGGACTCCATAAGAAGGCCGGGTACTTCGCATACCCTTTGCTGAACGGAACGGAAGCAACGAGGAGCCCCGTTTGATCGTGGAGACGGTACTCGCTTTTCGTGTAGTCGGAATACCAGAACCGTTCCCCGTCGGGAGACGGAACCGTCAGATAGAACGGCCAAGAGTGGCTGAACGACTGCTTCGGTCGGACGATTTCACTTGTGGTCAGATCGAATGCCCATAGTCGGCCTTCCCGGTAGCTGTTCAGGACCAGCATATTTTTCTCTTCGTTCATCCAACCCGGCGCAAAATGATCATCCGTCTTCGCATCCGGAATTTCAGAGAATACGACCTCCTTTTCCCCGGTGACGATATTCAGCTTCTCCACCCGGTAATAATAACCGCCCTCCCGGCTCTCGTCGGTAACGGCCGACACGAACAGCAGCTGGCCGTCTTTTAAAAATCCGTACGCTCCGCCGACCGAATCGATTCCGTACATATCGCCCACTGTCACGTCGTACAAAGGGAAAGCGCGAACCTCCTCCGTTTCGGGGTTGACGATTACCGCGTCCTTGCGATAGTGAATGCCTTGCTCGCCTTCGGTATGCGTTCTAACGATATGCACCGCGTACGATACCCCCTCGGTCGCAGGGGAGGCCAGCGTTTGCATCACATAAAACCCATCCGTGTCCGAGTGCGCCACATTGAACCCGTCGGCGGTTTTTTCCGCTTTTAGTTGGAGGCGGAAATTCGTCCCGTCCGTGGGCGTTGGCTTATCCGTGGCGCCGGGCGACAACCCGCAGCCCTCGCACTCCGTCCTGACGAATCCTCCGCCCTGCCACGTGTAGAGCGTTTCCACGTAATCCCCTTTTTCCATGTCGTAGTAGCGGTTTTTGAAGACGGCGGGTCCGACCTTTTCATAGCGTATGGAGTATTCTTGTTCGGCTGTCAGCAAATCCTTGTGAATGACGGCGATCCCTTCGGGCTGAAGCGAGTAAATGTTATAAACGGACCCGTTCGAGGAAAAGCGCTGCCCGATAGCGAAATCCGGATGACCGTCGTCATTGTAATCTTCGAAAGCGATTTGAAAGCTGCGGCTTTGGGAAAATAATAGAGGTCCGCCACCGAAGGAATCGTTCAAATCGAGTGTATGCAGCACCTTGCCGGCTTGATCGAGCAGCTCCAAGGAGAATTCGCCTTCCCAATAGACGCCGGTATAGGCTCCCGGCTCCTTCTCTTCCTTCCATTCTCCTGACACCATCTGGACACGGAGCGTTTCTTCGCTGCCGTTATGGTCATAGTCGATCCGGGCCTCAGCGATGATGTGATCCGTACGTTCGGCGTTCCTGCAAGCAGCAGCCAGCAACGCTACGATGATCCATAGCATTGCCGGAATGAAAAGCTTCTTCACCGCGCATCATCCGTTTCCTTTTTTGTTACTATTAAGACTGTTTTTCGGAGGAAAAAGTTTCAATCCGGGCCTTATTTACGGCGGTGTATTGTCCCCATCGTCACTTTAGATCAGGCGGAAATTTTGTTAGAATCATGTATAAATGCTAGAGAGTATCGGCAGAATTTGAGGAGGTCATCGGATGACGGAGCCGAGAAGGGCGGAGGTCGTGCCTCATTGCCCCGTATGCGGATTTACGATGAAATGGTGGTTCGCCAAATGGAAATGCTTTAACTGCGGGCAATGGAACGGCTGCTGCGGCGACAGCACCGGCGATCCCGGCGGATTGTGGGTCGAGCCGTGTCCGGTTCGGCATCCGGGGGAGGATCAGGGGGAGTGAGAACGAGACGGATGTTCCTGTTCGCTTTCGTTTTACTTGCTGCGCTGGCGATTGCCGCCGGTTGTTCCCGGGTTCAACCCGATCCAATATCGATTTACCGGATGCAGAGCTTTTCCAGTATCAACAAGGATTCTATGGTAACGATCGCCGATCCGGCGGTTGTCGGCCGGGTTGGCGAAGCGATACCCGGTCCGCAGAACAGATGTATCGGGTGATCGGAGAGCATTTCATGAACGAGCCGGGTTAATGGGCTGTTTGGGGAAATACCCAATACCGGCTTCCTATGTAGTTTAGAACAAGGCTGACTCCGGTTGCGAATAGTTTGCAGGTTAAGAGAGGGAGAGGCGAGTGAGTGTACAGCAGCTCCAGCATTGCGGATGCCGCGGCGAGGGAAACCAGGTTTACGACGAGAAACCGGGCGCCCTCGCCTTTGTTTTTCGCTGCTTCCGCTTGCGAGGAGCGGAATGTCCAGCGCTTGTTCCACGCGAAGCTGTTCACGAAGCCGCAGGCGTACGATCCGACCTGTGCAAGTATTGGTGCGGCTCCTGCGGCTGTCAGCGCCGCAAACACGGCGATGTCCACGCCTGTATTCAGCGCTCCGACGATTCCAAACTTGAAGAAGCTGTGTATTCCTCTTTCCCGCACGTGTTTCGTTTACCTCCCTTATCCCGATTGTATAGGAACAATATTCTTCTCCTATTGTTTCCAACATCGTGTTTGGGGAAGCATGCCGCTCGAGCAGCGGTACTTTGTTATCCGTTGCAAAGGGCTTGGTGTGGCGAGCAATGGGAGCTTCTCCATTTGTTTGAGGCAAAATCAAGCTTGGTACGTTAAGGGCTGTTGCTGCTTCGGAATAAAGTTCCGTTCGCGGTGGTCGGTCATGCGGTGCGGCAGCGTGCAACGGAACAACGTTCCGTTGCATCGGCCCAGGCTCGCCTTCTTCAACTGATCTATACGCAGTCCGAAACCGGGCATGCAGCCAGCCATGCTCCTAGCGCTACTTCTCCAAAGTGCGGATCCGCTCCAGCGCCTGCTGCGCCCGGAGCTTCAACGGCTCGGGCTCGAGCTCATGCCCCTCCTTGACGCCGTCGCCTCCATAGCGAACCCGCTCGTAGCAATCGGACAGCGCCCGCATCTCATCTCCGGACGCCGCGGATACCCGCCCCTCGGCGCGAAGGCGTGCCGCATACTCCTTCGCGGTTTCACTCGGCAAAATCGGATGACCTTTCTTCTCGTACCAACGCAGCATTTGCTGATACAGCCTGCGTACGGCGGAATCGGTGCGCACATAGCTCAACGAGCTGTTTTCCGACCACTTGCTTCTGCTGATCCGCACCTGCGCCGCGGAACGAATCGGTTCGGCGCGGCGATTTCGCTTGCGGTGCACGAACGCCATAACGGCAGCCAGCGCCGCCAGCAGCGCAATCGCCCAAACCCAATTCGGAACGGCCGCAGCGGCTGCAGTTGGCTCCATCCCCTGCAACCGTTCGGGGTCAAGCTCCGAAAGCTCCTCCCCCGCCGAAGGCAGCGTCAGCTCCAGCTCAGCCGCACGCTCGCGAAGCCATTCGAACAGCGGCGAAAGCACATACAGCAGCGGGGCGCTCATCCACCCAAGCAGCAAAAACGCATAAGGAAGCGCCGCCACAACGACTAACAGGCCCGCCGTACAAATAATGACCGGCAGCGCCGTCCTGGCCCCGATCAACCGGTCCCCGCGGTAAGTCCGCTGCACCTGCACGAGAACATAGAAGCGAATCGCAAAATAAGCGGCAACGGCCGCGGCCAGCACTGCAGGCGACACAACCCCGTGCTTGAATGCGTAATGAAAGCAAATAACGGAATACATCGGGAACACAACGGACTCCTGAAGAAAAAAGACGCGAAACCGCTCTTCCGCCCTCGCATCCCCGGAAACGATCGACCCGAAACGCAATACGAACACGAACCCGATGAGCGGAAACCAAGTCAGAAACGCCGTTCCCCCCAGGCGGGAAATGATCCAGACGGCGCCGATTGCGAGCGGCAAAGCTCCCGCGGCGGCAGACCACTTGACGAGTCCGAGCCGATGTGCCGCATACACTGCAGCAGCCCCGACCGCCAACAGCAACGGTACGGCCAAAAGGAACATCAGCTCCTCAACCCGCTCAACGAGTCCCGACAGCAGCACGATCCAAGCCAGAGCCACAAAGCCCTCCAGCGCGCCGAACCATAGCTGACGCTTTTCAAGCCTCATACCGCCGCCTCCTTTACGGGACCGGGTATCGAATCATCCGGCGCAGACTCAGGCAGGAAGCGCTCAACCGTCGAAGGAATCCCATACAGCGGCGGCGCCGAATCGTCCCAATACAAGTTATACACGAACACTTGCTTCAATTTCCGGTGCAGCTCGTACAATGCGCGAATGCCGTCCTCATCCCAATACGAGGTCAAAACGACCACCGTATCCCCCATCGCCGCGACCTTCGCGGCAGAGTGAATCAAATCCGCAAAGGACGACATCGGATGCCGCGAGATCGAGCCCATCCGATTCGCAAGACGTTCCATTTGGTAAGACGCGGAGGAGGGCGGCTCGTAATAAGAAAGCGAAACGCCGTCATATAAATTGGTCAGCATGCCGACCGTGGCGCCGTTCTCCGCCAGCTTCTCGGCCACCTGCACGAATCGCCGGCACATCGTGTCGAGACGGTCCCCGCTCATCACTTTCCAATACGGCTCGGCAACTTGACCATTAAACAATATCAACGCTTTGGACGCGGTCGTATAGCCGAACTGCTTCACCATCAACCCGCTCAAACCGCCGCCGCTCCACCCGGTATTGCTTCTCGCCGTCGCATACCATGAAATTTGCCGAAGCGGATCGCCGGCTATATACGGCCGGACGCCGGTGAACAAGCTCGGATCCTCATTGTAATACCGCTTTGTCCGGATGTCTCCAAGCAATTCGGTGAATCGTCCGGCAACCTCCAGCGGCTGTCCCCGCTTCGGACGCACGATGGTCCGGGCTTCCACATACACCGTTCGAAAATGCTTCCATAACCCGAGCGCATCGGTAAACACCAAATACGCTTCCTTCCAATCGGCCACCCCGCGCCGCGCGGCATACACGGTAAAGGTCGCCTCCGCCTGCTGCCGCGGCATTAAATAGGTGACGATGCTGACCGTCCCTCCGCCTTCCCGCCCCTCCGCATCGCCCCGAAGCTGTTCCGGCAAAGCCCAAGAGAGCTGCACCCGCGGGCACGGGAGTCTCGTCGGATTGATCAGACGGCAGCGAAAGACGACCGCATCGTCCACTTCAGCCAAGCCGTCGAGCGCTTCCGCCTCCACCCGAATCCGCGGATACACATGGCGCTCCCAATACCGCGGGGCGGCCCATATCGATACGATCGCAGCCACCATGACCAGCCATAAAATCCCCCACATGGCGCCGACCATTAATGCGAGGAAGACTGAAGCTCGACGGGGACCGGAATTTGCCCAAGCAAATCCTGAAGCGCCGACGTTTCGGTCTCGCCCTTGGCGCGGCGCTCGGGCGGCAGCTGCACGCGATGGGACAGCACGGGAACGACGCCGCGCTTAATGTCGTCGGGCGTTACGAAATCGCGGCCGTCAAGCCATGCGAGCGATTGCGAAAGCGCCAGCAGCGCCAACGCCGCCCGCGGACTTGCCCCGGTAAGGAACGCTTTCGGTTCCCTCGTTTTCCGGACGAGCTCCAGCAAATAGGTTTCCACGTCCTTCGATACGCGGACCGATCTGCAAAGCTGCCGCATTTCCCGAAGCTGCTCCGGCGAAATGACCGGCTGCGGCTGCTCCGGACGCTCCCCCGACCGAAACCGGCGCAAAATGCCGGCCTCCTCCTCAAGCGACGGAAAGCCGAGACTCACTTTTACTAAAAAACGGTCCAGCTGCGCCTCGGGCAGCGGAAACACCCCTTGCGATTCGATCGGATTTTGCGTAGCAATGACAAAGAACGGTGCCGGCAGCGATTCCGTGCGGCCGTCGATGCTGACTTGACCCTCGGCCATCGCCTCAAGCAGCGCCGATGCGGTGCGCGGCGTTGCCCGGTTAATTTCGTCGAACAATAAAAATTGAGTGAAGATCGGGCCTTTGCGCAGCTCGAATTCGCCCGTCTGCGGACGATAGATCATGGCGCCGAGCAAATCTTGCGGCAATAAATCCGGCGTCGCCTGCACGCGGCTGAATTCCGCCTGAAACGCTTGGGAAAGCGCTTTGGCCATCGTCGTTTTACCCGTTCCCGGCACATCCTCCAGCAATACATGCCCTTGGGCGAGCAGCGCGGCCGTAATCAGCAGCAGCGCTTCCTCCTGGCCGACGACCTGCTTGCGAACCTCTGAAAACAGCTTCCTCTTAAACTCGTTCGGTATCCCGTTCGTAGTCATATGCGTCTCCTTTTATACAGAAAAAATGCCTCTTTCATCCAAGTCTACAAAATCGTATCACGTAAGGCGGGGGGCACTCAACATTTTATCAATTATAAAAAAAGGAACCCCGAAATCAACGAGGCTCCTCCCCTTATCACCTAGCAACCTATTTATGCTCCGTCATTCGCTCATAAAGAAAATCCACTACATGCAGCGCCCGCATTTGCCCGGACATGCCGTGCTTTTCGATGCCGTGCTTCATCTGCAGCAGGCAGCCCGGATTGCTCGTCAGCAGTACGTGAGCTTCTGTCCGTTTGACGTTCTCCATCTTATGCTCCAAAATTTGTCCGGCCATCTCGGGCTGGGTGATGTTGTAAATGCCGGCCGAGCCGCAGCACCGGTCAGCTTCGTGCAGCTCGCAAAACTCAGCTCCCGCGACTCTCCGCATTAAATTTCTCGGAGCGTCGGAGCTGCGCATGACGTTCCGCAAATGGCACGAATCTTGGTACGTAATGCGCACCTTGCCACCGTCTTCCGTCCCCTCGCCGATCACAGCGGGGAACCTGCCGCTTTCCGCCAGCAGCTTGCTGACGTCCGCCGTCCTCGTTGCGAACCATTTCGCGGCCTCCGCCCACTGCGGGTCGTCGTGAAGCAGATGATCGTATTCCACGAGCAGCGCGCCGCAGCCGCCGGCATTGGAGGCGATATAGTCGACACCCGCTTCCCGGAAGGCGCGAATGTTCCGCTTCGCCAGCTCCGCCGCTTGCGCCTTCTCGCCGCTGTGCGCATGCAGCGCGCCGCAGCAATTTTGCGATTCGGGGATGACGACGTCGTACCCCGCTTCCGTCAGCAGACGAACCGTATTCATATTCGTTTCGGTAAACAGCACATCCATGATGCAGCCGCGGAACAAGCCGACCGTTCCGATTTTTTCGCCGACCGCCCTGTGCCGGGAGCCGATCCTCTCGACGACGCCCTCATAGGAGGCTTCCGGCAAAATCCGCTCCATATCCCTTAGATGCTCTGGAAACAGCTTCATCATACCGGTGCGTCGGGCAAGGCTGCGCAATCCCGAGCGCTGATAAAAGCGGAGCGCTCCGCCCACGAGGCGAACCCGCTTCTGGTAAGGAAATACGCCTTGAAACGCAGCCTTGCGGGCAAGCTTCACCCACCAACGGTGGCTGTCCGTATGATCCTCAATCGCATCGCGCGCTTGCTCGATCAACTGGCCGTACTTCACGTCGGCCGGACAAACCGGCTCGCAGGCGCGGCAGCCCAAACAGTGGTTCATCTGCTCCTCGAAAGCGCGGTCCGGATCCATCAAGCCGTCCGCCACCGCCTTCATGAGCGCGATGCGGCCGCGCGGCGACTCCGCCTCGATGCCGGTTTCCCGGAACGTCGGACACGCCGGCAAGCAAAAGCCGCAGCGCATGCAATTCGTCAGCTGATCGTAATCGAGCGACAGCTTGAGCCCTGCAGCCATCGGGCTGCATGCGGCAGCGCCGCCGGCGGCGCCGGATCCGGGCTCGGCATTCGTCTGAATCCACGAGTTTGCATTAGCCACGCTCGATCACCACTCTTTTCCTTGCCGCTTTAGCGAACACTTTCCCCGGATTCAGGATGTTGTCCGGGTCGAACGCATGCTTGATCGCTTTCATAACCTCGATCCCCGCGGGACCGACCTTCCACTCCAGGTAAGGCGCCTTCACCAATCCGACGCCGTGCTCTCCGGTAATCGTTCCGCCAAGCTTAATGGCGGCCTCGAATATTTCGGCGAACGCCTCCTCCACCCGGTGAATCTCGTCCGGATCGCGCGCATCGGTCGTTGCCGTCGGGTGCAGGTTGCCGTCGCCCGCGTGCCCGAACGTGCAAATTTGCACCCGGTGCTTCTCGGCGATTCGGTTAATTTCGAGCACCATATCGGCAATCTTCGAGCGAGGTACGGTCGCGTCCTCCAGAATCGTCGTCGGCCTTAATCTGGCCAATGCGGTGAAGGCGCTCCGCCGCGCCGTCAGCAGCTTCAGCGCCTCTTCCGCCGTCTCGGCGACCTGCACCCGAGCTGCCTGCTCTCCCCGGCATATCGACTCGATCACCGCGATATCCCGCTCCACAGACTCCATATCTCCGTCCTGCTCGATCAGCAAAATTGCGGCCATATCCAGCGGCAAGCCCAGCTTGGCAAAATCGTCGACGACGCGGATCGTCGGATTGTCCATGATTTCGAGCGTCGCCGGAATAATGCGGCTTTCGATAATTTTCGAAACGGTCCGCGCCGCGCCGTAGATGTCCTTGTACATCGCCAGCATCGTCTTCTTATACTTCGGCGGCGGAATCAGCTTTAACGTCGCTTCCGTAATCACCGCAAGCGTCCCTTCCGAGCCGACCAGCAGCTTCGTCAAATCGTAGCCCGCGACGTCTTTCGTCAGCTTGCCGCCGGTGCGTATTATTTCGCCGTTCGCCAAGACGGCCTCCAAGCCAAGCACATAATCCTTCGTCGTGCCGTATTTCAAGCCGCGCAAGCCGCCCGAGCATTCGGCGATGTTTCCGCCGATCGTCGAGATCGTCATGCTGCTCGGGTCCGGCGGGTAAAACAAGCCGAGCCCTTCCACATGCGTAATAAACTGCTTCGTGTTGAGTCCCGGCTGAACGGTCGCCGTCAAGTTTTCCAGATCGACCTCGAGAATCCGGTTCATCCGGTGCATCACCATCACGACGCCGCCTTGAACCGGGACGGTGCCGCCGCACAGGTTCGTTCCGGAGCCGCGGCTGACGAGCGGAATGCGGCTGCGTTGCAGCACCTTCATCACGTCGGACACCTGCTGCGTGTTTTCCGGATAAACGACCGCGTCCGGCATCGATTGAAGCATCGGAGTTCCGTCATAGGAATGCGTCACAAGCGACTGAGGGTCGTCCTTCACCCAGTTCTCGCCGACAATGGCGATCAGCTCTTGCTTCACCTCGTTCGAAAGCATCGGGTACATCACTCTTTTCTCCAAAATTATGAATTAATCAGGTCATCAGATGACTCATCGTTATTATCGGTTATTGTATCATACGCCTCCGGATTGGTGAATACATTAATCAGGTCATCAGATGACTTTTGCGCTGGATTATTGTATGATCTCGATAACGATATCGAAGCTTTCTTTTTTCGATGTAAGGGAGTGTTATGCAGAATGCCGCAGCGGCCGTTAAAAGGGTACGAATGGGTATCGAAGGAATTAATCGGTCATATTTCCGAGGGCCGTTACAAGCCGGGAGACAAGCTTCCTTCCGTCGTCGATCTGGCGGTTCAATACGGCGTGGGCCGGTCGACCGTCCGCGAAGCGCTCAGCGCGCTGAAGGCGAAAGGGCTCATCGATATCAGGCAAGGCGGGGGAACGTACGTCCTGGCGGAGCCGGCGGGGGATGACGCGTCGTTTACTAAAGAAGACTGGACCGCCAGAGCCGAATCGCTCCGCCATATCGTGGAGGTGCGCAAGGTGCTTGAGACCGGCTGTGCATCGCTCGCCGCGAAGCATCGGACGGCGGAGGACCTGGCGGCCATGCGCGCGAATTTGAAAGAGACGGAAAGCCGTTTGAACGATGAGGCGTTTTGCGTACAGGCGGACATTGAGCTCCACAGCCGGATTGCGGAGGCGACCAACAATCCGGCTCTCGTAGAGATGATGGCTTCCTTGTCTCATCTGCTGCAGGAAAGTATGAAGGACACTCGGGCGCTATGGTTTTATGCGGAGCGCGAATCGGCGGAACGGCTGCTTGCGGAGCATGCCTCGATCGTCGACGCGATCGAATCGGGCGACGAAACGCTCGCCGCCGCGGCCATGGCGAATCATTTGAATAAGGTGGAGCAAGTCTTGAAAGAAAAGACGGGAAGCCGCAATTTGGACGTTTAATCCGGGCTTGCAGAGCTATAAGTACAAGCTGGCCAAAAAAATTCCCAATCCCTGCTGATAAATTTCATTGAATTGACTAAGCGGAAGCGGATTTTGCCCCTGCCCCATTTCAATGGTGAATCCGGGGCGTCTCCACTCTTGAATAAACCAATCCTTATAGCCGGCCCAGCTTTCCACGGTCCGCTCCGGCACGTAGCCGCTGACCCGCGCGAACTCTGCGGCCATCGTTCGGGCGGCGGGCGGCTCCATATTTTCATACCCCCAGTAAATGACCCTTCCTTGCGTATGAAGCGCAAGCACACGGGCAAAATCGCTCTGCCTCGTCAACTCCGCCATAGCGATCGCTTCCGGCTCCGTTAGGGGCGCCGTTCCGGAATAATCTCTCGGGCCCGGCTTCTTTTCTCCTCTTGCCGCTTCGTCCTCCCATCTTGCCGGAAATTGATTGTTGAGATCGACTCCTCGAATGTTCGCCTTCCAGCCCGAAAAATCGCGGCTTCCCCCGTTCATTTCCAGCACGCTTTCCCGATAAGGCTCCTGTGCGGGCAAGCCGTTAACGACAAGATCGACGCCGTCCGGATTGACCATAGGCACCGTGGACAGCGTGGCGCTTGCATAGTACGGAGCGACATTCAAGCCACGAATCGGCATTCCGTTCGTCAAAGCGAGCAAATAATCGTTGATGAACGTAACGAGGACCGGAGTCGTTATCCATTCGTTGGCATGAAAAGAGGCGTTGATGTGCACCCTTTTGGCTCCGCCCCCAATCCGAAGCTCGTGAATCGGCTTGCCCATCACGCTTCTACCGATCTCTCTTCTTCTTAAAAAAGGATACACCTCAATCAACCGGGCCGTATCCTCGCTTAGCGCCGCCGTGTTGTACCGCCGATTGCCCGCCGCCACCCTCCATGTGACCCGAAGCGGCACGCGGATGACAACGCCGGCTTGCAAGTTTTGCGGCTCGACGTTCGGGTTCATGCTTAGCAGCGCTTCCACCGGAACCCCTCGCGCTTTGGCAATGCTCCAGAAGGTGTCGCCGGCGCGTATCGTATAGTTGGCGCGCAAATAGCCGGGGATTTGAACGCGGTCCCCGACGTTCAGCCTCCCGTCGGCCAGGTCCGGATTGGAGTCCAGCACTAACTGAAACGGAATCCGGAACCATTGGCTGTAGTTCCACAGCGTATCGCCCGGCCTTACATATATCTCCATTGCAAAAACATCCTCTCATAAGGTAATCGCCTACTTCTATGTGTATGTTTTTGCAGAAATAATGTGAGTTCAAGAAAATAGATTGACAAACTATGGAAAAGGCATTACATTTTTATCATAAGTTATTTTATATATATCATTATATATAAGAAGTGATAATTACATGAACGTAAAACATCGCAACGACTCGCTGACCCATTTGCCGACGCGGGAGCAGCTCGAGATCGACTCGGCGGCTGCGATTTCCAGGGAGGATGGAGTCGCTCTGGCATTGATTGACGTGGATCACTTCATGGAGATTAACGACAACTACGATCATGAAACCGGCGACCATGTGCTCGCCACTTTTGCTAAGCTTCTTAACGAAGCGTTCCCGAAACAAGCCTACCGTGTGTCCGGCGACGAATTCGCCGTCTTGCTATCGGGGAGCAGCTTGGAGCAAGCGTTTCTCCAGATGGAGGAGTTCCGGAAGTCTCTTGCCGCCGTCCAGGCGCAGTTCCAAGCTCATGCCGAGCGCCCGTTTGAAATTACAATTACCGCAGGCGTCGCACAATATCCCCGCGATGCGAAGGATGCGCCGTCTCTTTTTCGAACGGCCGATGCAGCGTTAGGATCCGCGAAAGAAAACGGGCGCAATCAAGTCGCTCTTCCGCCCAACGAAGAAATGGTAATGAAATCCTGCTACTACCCTTCCAGCCTTGTACGCCGATTAAAATCGTTATCCGACAAGCTGAAAAAGAAGGAATCGATCCTTCTTCGGGAAGCGCTAAGCGATTTGTTACGAAAATATGACCGTGTGGAAGAGCAAGTATAGAATTACGGATATCTCAATAGGAAAGCCGCTTACGGTAAATGTAAGCGGCTTCTTTTTATCCAAACATCCCCAACCTATTGCCATATGTAGACATCGGTACCAGTAATTAAATATTTATCTGCTGTAAGAAGCTGTGTTAGGGTTTTAGTAGGCCGAAACTTCAAAACAAAACCATTGAAGTGCGGGGGACTTTTCTCATAGCCGCGCCTCTTTATTGTGGCGAGCTATTCGGGGTGAATCGCTAAATGGCGTAGGGTTGTATCCTCAATCCGAACCCGACAACTAACCTCGCAGGCGAATAAAAGGAGGAAGTTCAATTGAATATCAAAAAGACTATTGCCGTAATGTTGGCTTCGTCCGTCATTGCAGGCGCCGGCTTTGCCGTGCCTTATAACGGACAAGCCTCTGCCGCCGTTTCTTATACGACAACCGCGCAAAAAGTTATCAATGCCGGTTTGAAATATTTAGGAACTCCGTACGAATTCGGTTCCAGCCGTTACAACACACGGACGTTCGACTGCTCCGACTTTACTCGTCAAGCGTTCAAGGACGGAGCCCGAATCACGCTGCCGAGCGACTCCAGATCCCAAGCGGCCTATGTGAAGCGGATCGGGGACACGCACACGAACTGGAGAAATTTGAGTAAGGGCGATCTCATGTTCTTTATGTCTTACAGAGGGACAAGCAAATCGGCTTACTCCGGAATTAACAAGTACAATCAGCGCATCACGCATGTAGGCATCTATATCGGTAACGGCAAAATTCTTCACACGTACGGGGCCGGCGGCGTAAAAATCAGTAAAATCGCCGGAACGCATTGGGAATACCGTTTTATTTTCGGCGGTCGGGCACTTAAATAAGCAGCATTGTTAGCATGTCATGTTTTTGCGGAAATATACGTTTCGAATATAAATGCGGCTGGGGCTGCTGCGAATGTAGCAGCCCGCAAGCCGTTTTTTCTTCTATTCTTCGCTATTCTTCTCGCTGGCCGCAGCAACCAGCGGATCGGCTTCGATGAAAGGTGCCGGCTCCCGCTTCGGCGCGCGCGCCGTCAATCCGTGAATGAGCTGCTCGACATCGATGCCCGACACGTTCTTCAGCATTTCCGGAGCGGTCGCCATCAACGACGTTACATAATTGCTGACTCTGGCCGCACCTTCGCCGTGGCCGGTGTCGACCACCGTCAGCTTATCGATTGCGCTGATCGGCGCTGCCACCTTGCCCGCCAATTCCGGCAGCATCTTGACGATAATATCGAGCACCGCCGCTTCGCCGAACTTCGCGAACGCCTCGGCGAGCTTCTCCTTCGCTTCCGCCTCCGCCAAGCCCCGAAGCCGGATCACTTCCGCTTCGGCCGTACCTTTCGCCCGCTCGGCGTCCGCTACCGCCAAACCTTCAAGCCGCTTCTGTTCCGCAAGCGCCTTCGCCTCCGCCTCGATGCGGTACTGCTGCGCCTCCGCCTCGCGAATAGTGCGGCTCTTTTCCGCCTCGGCCGATTGCTCGATCGCGTACCGGTCGGCATCCGCCTTCTTCTTGACTTCCGCGTCATACTGCTTTTCGCGGCGCAAAATTTCCTTCTCCTCGATATCGATTTCCCGTTCCTTGCGGACGAGCTCGACCTTCATTTGCTCCTCGATGACGTGCTGCTTCGATCTCGCTTCTTGGATATGATACGCTTGATCCGCTTCCGCCTTGGCCATATCTTGATCGCGTTTGAAGGAAGCAACCTTCAATTCCTTCTCTTTCGCCGCTTCCGCGACGTTCGTATCTCTCAAAAGCTCGGCTTTCATACCCTCTTCGTCCGCGCGAGCCTTCTGAATCCGGGCGTCGCGAATCGCTTCGGCTTCGGCGATGTCCGCGTCCCGTTTGACCGCCGCAATCCGCGGCTTACCGAGAGCATCCAAATAGCCGTGCTTATCGCGAACGTCTTTAATGGTGAACGACACGATTTGCAAGCCCATCTTCTTCAAGTCTCTGGCGGCGACGCCTTGCACCTCTTGCGCAAACTTATCGCGATTCCGGTAAACCTCTTCCACCGTCATCGTCCCCAGAATCGCCCGAAGATGGCCTTCCAGAACTTCCTGCGCTTCCGATTTCAAAGCTTCCGTCGGCTTGCCCATGAATTGCTCCGCCGCCGTAGCGACATCCTCAACGGAGCCGCCGATTTTAATAATGGCGACGCCGTCCGCGAGAACGGGCACCCCCTGCTCGGTGTAAACCTCCGGCGTCGAGACGTCCAGCTTGTGAGAAAGCAAAGATAAAAATTGGGCTTTCTGGAAGACCGGCCAAATAAAAGCGCCTCCGCCGCGGACGATTTTAATTTTTCTCCCCGATTCGTCGGTTAGCGTATTTTTGCTGCCGAGCATCGAGCCGGTGACGACCATCGCCTCATCCGGGCTTACTGTTTTGTATCTTGCCCAAAATGCCAAACCAAGCAAAATAATAACGCCGACAATGACCACAGGTACCGTCAAGTAAGCTTCAATCATTGTTACACTTCGCCTCCTTAATATGTAGTTACATCGATTCCGTCCATCTGCACACTCTAACGACTTGATCCTTCACGTCGATGGCCAGCACCTTTTCTCCGGCCGAAAGCTCGGTTTGCTCCGCGCTCTCGGCAATCGCATATACGTTGCCGTGCCCGAACGTAAACGCTGCCTCTCCGTACCCTTGCTTAGGAATCGGAATCGTGACCTCGCCGATTTTTCCGGGGAGCTCCGTGATGGAATAAGCTATCGAGCTTTCCGCCTCGCTCATCGGCTTTACGTAGAAGAAAAACAACACAATCGAAACAAAAACTGCCGAAAGAAGGGAAAGCGCCGCAACAAGTACGGATTGGAGCGAGCTGTATTGCGTAAGAAGAATGCCTGCGCCTCCGAATACGACAATGCCGCTCATTACCGAAGTCGGGTTTAAGAAGTCGGGAAGGAAATCCAGCAAACCGTCAATCCATCCTCCCGCCACATTGTCGATCAATACAAACGCAACGGCGGTTACGGCCCCGGCAATAAAGCAAAACCAGTACAGCTCGATCATGCTGATTTCTCACGCTCCCTCTCATCGATCGGTTATGCGTCGTTCCTCCTATCTTCATATACGAGCGGGACGGGAATAACGTTGCGCCGGATTTGCAACAATTTTTCCCATAACGAATAAAAAGACAAACACGAAAAAAGCCCTCCCCCGGCAGAAATAAGGAGGAGGGCTCTATACATGCCTGCCATTAACAATTATTCGTGGAGGACGATCAATTCGCCGCTTTCGTTTGTGGAGGAAGAACCGCTTTGGATAATTGCAACGTTTCGATCTGGGATGCCGAGTCGTAACGATTGTTAAACGTGATCCATTTGTTATAATCAACGCCTAAATAAGCTAAAAGCTTCTCCACCTCTAGTACGACTTTTCCTTCGGAACGCATACAAACACCCTTCCCCCACCACGTTTTTCCTTATTCGGTGAAAAAGAAAGACCGTTCCAACTATCGCGCATAGTCGGAAAGGCCGGTTGCACCACTAGCTCCTCGCGTCCCAGGTGCCCAAATACGGAACGCAATTCAACGCTTCCATTTCTTAGTCTTATTATAATAAGGCTTGTCACCCAATGTCTGTCGGAACATGTAAGCGTTAATCAAAAATTCATAGGAGCTTTTGGTGCTCCTTGTCGAATAAACCAATATTTTCTAACTATTCTCAACCTAACCAGGAAAACTTATAAAGTTCGGCCCTTTCTTTATGATTCGGCAACACTACCGGTTGGATCGCACTAATATGAGATAATATGCCGTACGTCTCGGGTATATTCGACTGTTTTTCCGAAATGTGAACCAATGTTCCTTTCGGCACCAGCGGGAATAGTTCCGCGACGTCCTCGTTAAGCAAGCGCACGCATCCCAAGGACCGGTTTTCTCCTACCGAACTTGGATCCCCCGTCCCATGCAGAGCGAAGTTGCCGAAAGCAAGACCTGCCTTTCCGTATACCCCCGGCTTTTTGCCTTCCGGATCGAGGACGCGCGTATCAATCGAAAATTCGCCGTCCGGTGTGCTGTTATTGCGGCCTAAACCTACTTTCTTCTCGCTTGCGATGTAGGACCCGTTAACTAAATATAAAGAATGCTCACTCTTATCCACTACAATTTCAATCGGATAATAAGGAACTTGCTCAGGCAAATTCGGGCGGAATACGTCGGCGATTTGCGCTGCACTCGGTTCGTATACCCAGCCGCCCGTTCCGTCATATGAATAGATAACACCGGAGTTACCGGTAATCGGCTCCATAGGAATGAAGCTCAAATAATTGGCCGGAAAATCGTCCAGGAGCTCCTGAACTTGGTCCGGGAGCTCCCCGTGATCGTTTTTATATTGTAAAAGGGCCGTTCTCACTATGTTTGCTCCAAGTTGAATATAAGGTGCGAGGTGGTCTATTTGCGGATTCCCGGCGGCATTTTGATCCATAAATCGAATTTTGACGCTCGAGTCGGTGTCCGCATGATATTCGGCGAGGACGAACGCTTTCTTTTTGAGGGCTTGGTTTTTTAGGGGCAAGGGTTCCGCAGAAGCTACATTCGATGACGAGTACAAGCCGTAAAGTTGAATATGTAACTTCGGGTTATCGGAACCGAGGGCAAGCGCTTTAGCGTAGAGCAGTTTCTCGACTTCCGGGGCAGGCGTATCGTAAGGGATATAAATCAAAAAAGGTTTATCGGTGGTTTCGTACACGACGTCCATATCGACCGAAGACGGCAGTTGTTTGATAAGTAGGGTGCGGATCGGTGTGTCGAACAACATGAACAGCAATGCGATAATCGAAACCAGTAATGCGACGGACATAATGATGAGTGCCGCCTTCCGATCGGACGGCGAAATATGCCCCGAATTCGGCGCGGAGGCGGTCTGCTCAGACTGCAGTCGTCTCAACTCCGACTTCGCCTTGTAGTAGTAAGGTGAATCCGTTCGCATGCACTCTATAAAATGGTAAGACGCCTTTTGCTTATTGTTCATTTTCATATATTTAAGCGCGATGTTGTAGTGTGCCTCCGGGGATTTCCGATCCATGTACTGAATAATTTTTTCGTAGTACAGCGGATCGTCCGGATTGATGTACAAGTTATTTTTGAGCGGGACGATCTGCTTTTTCACATGGCTTTTGAATCTTTCGCCTTTGGCACTCATTGGCTTCATACTTCCCCCCATTCGGCACTAGATGGGAAACCGATAAGCTCTCAGCTCGGCTGCTTCTGCTCATCCGTGTATGCTGCCGCGGATTCCGCGCATTTTTCACCGCATTCCCTGCATGTTCCCAGGCGGTACGAGTACTTATAATAACCGGTTTTGAAGCATTTGCCGCCATCCTCGTTGTTCATTAATTTTTTGCAGCAAATACAATACATGTATTTGTTCATTACATTTCGTATTCTCCCTGTACTATTATTTTTAAAACTTTATTTTATGACTGATGTTTTTAGTAATGAGCAAACCGACTGCCAGTCCGATGCAAGCTCCCGTCAAGTCTACTCCTACGTCCAGGATCGTTCCCATGCGTCCGGAGGACGCGGATTGATTCCACTCGTCCAGCATGGCAATCAACGCTACGAACAAAAGAATAATGAGAACTTTCCAGATCCATTTTTCTTTGTAAGGCAGCAACGCGATTGCAGCCAGGAAAGCCAGTGTCGCGTACGTGAATATGTGCGCCGATTTCCTTATTAAAAATTCCAGGAAGCGATAAGGCTCTTCTTTCGCTCTGATATGGATCGTTTGATAATGGATCGTTATGTCCGGCAATGATTGTTTGACGCTTTTCTCCGACAGGCGCGTTGAGAGGAAAGGGATCAATGTTTGTTCCTGGTAAGGCTGCGAAGAGAAATAAAAGATGATGCCGATCCATAGAAGGACCGGCAGAATGAAAAGTATGCTCATGTATTTTACACGTTGTTTTCTCATAAATGTCCTTTCAGCTGTGGTTCATGATCCGGTTGAACGCGTTAGTCCTTGCTTCGCTTTTTTTCTTTTCGTACTGTTTCTTCCATGCCGCGAGTTCCTTTTGTCCCTTCAGCTTTTCATCGGCAAGCTCCTTTTTCGCCTGGTCGACAATCTCTTGGAAAGAACCGTCGCAAGCCGTTTCCGCCTCAATAATTTTATTTTGCAGCTTTTCGTCGATTACTTTGGGGGTCAGCGGTTTGTTTTCCCGATTCGCTTGGTCGATCGCTTCGATGACTTCGTCGGTTAGGCGATCCACCTTGGCCTTGCAGCTGTTGTGCAAAGCCGTTAAGCGGTCCTGGTATTTGGCGAGGATCTCCGTTTTTTGTTTGGTTTGTTCATCGGTTCCAGCGGGTTCTGCGCTTGCAGGCGCTTCTTCGTCCTCGTTAGGAGTGCCGGACACCGGCTCTGCGACGTTTTGTCCCTTCTCGGCCAACTCTTTCTTTATTTTTTCTCTTTCTTTGGGATCTGACACCCCAACAAGCTCAATCGGATAGTCGGGATTAAGAATAACTAAGTTTTTACCGTATTTTGTAGTAATGGATCTCAACGCCGAAATCTCATCTTCAGACAATTTCTCTAATAGAAGGTCACGTATTTCCTGTTTCTCTTCTACGGACATCTTAGTTTCAGATTGACCTGTTAGATAAGATATTTCTCGGAAGCTTAGACCGGAATTAAGCAGGATCGAAGCGGCATCCAGCGCATCTTGAGCGTCAACCGGCTTTCCCGCTATACGGCTTGCTTTATCGATCGTTCCTTTAATAATTGAGGGAGCATCTTCCGTAGTATTCTCTTTGCCTTGCTGCCGTTCCACAATATCTGACAATTTAGCCGATTTTATTGTATAGTAGACGTACCCTGCTCCGCCTAATAATAATATGAAAACCGCTAAACTTGTCCATCCAATCCATTTCAAAACCCTTTTTCTCCTGTTACCGTTCGGTTTACGTTTTTGTTTTGTCATTATTTCTCCCATTCCTTTGGATAATTTTGCGCTTCAAATAGTTCCTGCGATTGTATTCTTTCACCTTCTCTTTATTTTTGGCCCGCCAAAATCGGTAGTACTTTGACTTTTCCTTGCTATTTTTTTCTTCCCGATGTTCTACCCGCACAACCATGAGACCTATAAGAGATGAGTTTAAACGAATGAGCAGGTCATACGCCTTCTTTTTCCCGTATATAAATAGGTAGTTTTTCCCCCTATAGCTAATCGCCCATTTAGAATTGTATTTTTTATTTGGCAAAACAATGAATCAACTCCCCGACAAGCACATACGTCTTTGTATTAAATTGAGAGCGGGCAAAATTGATGCCCGCCACGGCTGGAAAACCTTCAATTATATTGTATTAGTAGGATGTCGCTAATTTCCGCATAATTTCTTCCCAAGAAGTTTCTAATCGGACAATATCATCTTCAACCAATTCGCTTCCTTGTTGAACTTCTATTAACTCAAGATCTTCATCAGCTCGTATACTATGTCTGGCGCCGGCTGGAATGTGTAAAACATCTCCCATCTTTACAGGATACAGCTTTTCATCCAACATCAACTCGCCCGAACCTGAAATGATCGTCCATACTTCATTTCGTTTCACATGATATTGGTAACTTAAATTTTTTCCCGCATAAATGCAGATTCTTTTAGTTAGAACTTCTCCGCCATGGTGGATCTTACTGTAATCAAGCACTTTATACCAACCCCACCGGCGTTCCTCATACATCGGACGTTGCTCGATTTGCTTATTGACTTCCTTTATTCTAGGGCTCGCATCCCTGTCAGAAACCAGTATTCCGTCAGGGCTACTTGCAATTATCACATTGGATAATCCGATAACCGTCACGGGAATTTCCAATTCATTTATTAAATAAGTATTATTGCAATCATTAGCAATAATACCTTTACCGATATGGTGATTCGTCATTTCGTCCGTTAATGTGTTCCATGTCCCAAGATCCTTCCAATAGCCGTTATAAGGTAAAGCCACAATCCGTTCCGATTTCTCAACTACAGCATAATCGAAGCTAATCTTGGGCAATCGTGTGTATTGCTTCAGCATTTCTTCATATTGAATCGGCAGCCCTTGACTGATTAGATGATTAATTAGGAAATCGAGTTTAAACGCAAAAACCCCGCAGTTCCAAAGCGCTTGTTGCTCAATCAGTTCCATCGCTTTGTCTTCGCGGGGTTTTTCAGTGAAGTGGCTAACTTCAATATACGGTTCTTGTTGACGATCCACCTCAAAATGTTGGGGTACGATGTATCCGTATTTCTCCGATGGGTATGTCGGTTTTACGCCTACCAGCGCCAAATCAGCGCCGGAACCGTATACCACCGACTTCAACTGTTTAATCTTTTCAAAAAAACGATCCTCCACGTAAGGATCTACAGGGAGGATCGCAATCACTTCATTTAGGCTTACACCCAAAATGGAGTACAAATACGTTGCAGCTAACGCGATGGCCGGATACGTATCACGCCTTTCGGGTTCGATGATCGTCGGAACATCGAATCCTAGTTGACTTTGCAAGATGTCAACTTGTCCCGAACCCGTTGCAATGTATGAATTATTTAGTAAACCTGCCATCCTCAATTGACGCCACACACGCTGTACCATTGATTCCGGTTCATTATCAGGGGAAGTCAGTACTTTTAAAAATTGTTTGGAACGGCAATCATTCGAAAGAGGCCATAACCGTTTGCCTGACCCTCCGGAGAGTAGTACAAGTTTCACGCGATCACTCCTATACGCAAATTGCTTTACCGCTATATAAGTTTAATGCCGCTTATGAGTATGAGCGCTGCCATAACCGTGCGAAGCGGTCTTGAAGGAACTTTGGCGCTTAAAGTACTTCCCAAGAGAACACCAGGAATGGAACCGATGAGCAAATTAAATGCTAGAGCGTAGTTCACATGGCCAAGAGTCGCGTGCAGAAAACCTGCGACTGTAACAAGAAAAAATGCGTGAGCGATATCGGTACCTACCACTTCGGAAGAACGCATCCGGAATAAATAAATGATTGCCAAGGCAAACAATGATCCGGATCCGATTGATGTCAAGCCGACCATAAACCCAAGCATAACGCCTATGCCAATCACAACCCATTTCTTTTCTTCTAAAGATTTATTCCGCCAATAGTTTCCTAGGGTTCCTCGCTTAATGAATTGCTTCACTAAAATCGAGGAAGCCACAATAACCAACATGATTCCAAGAGCCGTTCGAATAACATGTTCTTGACTGTCGAAAAAAACTTTAAAGATTTTTAGGAGACCTACGGCAACCGCTGCCCCAGGAATGCTGCCGATTCCAAGATACAGGACAAGTTTCCATTGAATTGTTTTTTGCCGCCAATGTTGAAACACTCCGAAAAGTTTTGTAACCGAATTGTAAAATAAATCCGTGCCGACAGCGATTGTCGGTTGAATCCCGATAATGATAAGCACAGGCGTAAGAAGAGCGGCACCGCCCACACCGGTTAATCCGACAAGAAATCCGACTAACAGACCGATAATCGATATAGTAATATCCATTCGATATCCTCAACTGCGGTTAAACGTTTTGCACTTTTTTCAGCAACAGTTTTTCCGGTTGATTCGTGCCCGTTTCCAAATAACCGTTTTCTTCCAAAAAATTCATAACCATCTGTACAGAATAGCTTAACGGCTGCTTATCGGACTCAATGATGAGCTCGGGACTTACCGGCGGCTCATATGGGGAGGAAATTCCCGTGAATTCTTTGATTTTTCCTTCTCTTGCTTTTTTATATAAGCCTTTCGGGTCACGTCTCTCACACTCTTCAAGTGAACATTTTACGTATATCTCTATAAACTCATGCTGATCAACCATATTTCTGGCCAGCTCTCTGTCTTCCCTGAATGGAGAGATAAAAGCCGTAATTGCAAAAAGCCCCGCGTCAACAAACAACTTTGCCACTTCGCCGATTCTGCGGATGTTCTCTTTCCGATCTTCGGGACCAAAACCTAAGTTTTTGTTTAATCCATGTCTAATATTATCTCCGTCTAACACATACGACCTAATGTTATGGTTGTAAAGCTCTTTTTCGACCGCGTTAGCTAAGGTAGATTTTCCGGCACCGGAAAGTCCCGTAAACCATAACACGCAGCTTTTATGTAAGTTTTTAAGTTGTCTGTCAGCTTTCGTAATATTTGTTTCATGCCAAACAATATTTGTCGCTTTCAATTCCATATATCCCGCTCCTCTAATTTTCATAATAAAAGACCCGCCTAATTAGGCAGGTCTTAAATTTCTATTCATCTCTCATTCCCCGGATCAACACTTCGGCGACTTCTGGCCTTGTAAATTCAGCCGGGGGGACTTTACCGCTCCGTAACATTTCCCTTACTTTCGTACCGCTTAATACTAATCTATCCTCCATACCATGAGGACATGTTTTTGTAGAAGCCATGTTACCGCATTTCGTGCAATAAAAACTATGCTCAAAAAACAGAGGTGTAATCCCAAGTTCTTCTTTAGTAAAGTTGCTAAAGATCTTTTGGGCGTCGTATGTACCATAGTAATTGCCTACACCGGCATGATCCCTACCTACAATAAAATGTGTACAGCCATAATTTTTCCGAACTAATGCGTGAAAAATTGCCTCCCTTGGTCCTGCGTAACGCATAGCCGCAGGAAATATCACCAATCTTGTGCGGTCTTGCGGATAGTAATTTTTAAGAAGAACTTGGTAGCTTTCCATACGAATTTCAGCTGGAATATCGTCCGATTTCGTTTCTCCTACAAGCGGGTTCAGCAGCAAACCATCGACGATTTCCATTGCTGTTTTTTGAATATATTCATGCGCGCGGTGAACGGGATTTCTTGTTTGAAAGCCGACAACGGATCTCCACCCTAGCTTCGAAAACATCTTTCTTGTTTCTGCAGGATCCATGTAGTAATCATCGAAAGGATGATGCGATGGCCGATTCAACATATACACAGGACCCGCTAAATAAACTTCGCCTTTTTCAAACACTTTTTGTACTCCGGGATGAGCCGGGTCTGTTGTGCCGTAAACGTTCATTGCTTCAAACTCTTTATCGTAAGCATATTTGTCAGTGAGAAGCATGATTCCGTAAATGTTATCGTTGCAGTCGACGAGTGCAACCTCCTGCCCGATATTCAGCGTATCGGCCTCTTCTATCGTCACAGGCAAGGTGATCGGCAAACTCCAAACGGTCCGATTTGATAACCGCATTTCTTTAACAACGCAAAGATAATCTTTCTCCTCCATAAATCCGGTTAGAGGACTGAATGCGCCTATTGCGATTAACTCAAGATCGGATAAACTCCACGGCGTTAATTGCACGAAAGGCAGATGTTTGGCCAACTCCAGCAACCGTTGACGTTCATAACCTTGGGGCACCCTGTTTATCAAATGTCCTCCGTGCGGTTCAATCGTTGAACTTACCTTTTCTTGAATATTTGTATTCATCCTACACATTCCTCCATTTTTTCGAATCCAAAAACTCCAAGCTGATGTTCGTCGTTGTGAAAGTCGGAACCACCTGTCATAATCAAATCAAACTCTTTAGCCATTTTTTTATAACGTTCGTTATCTTCTTTCGTTTGCTTTCTATGCCATACTTCGATGCCATCAAAATTAAAATTGCTTAGCAATTCTCTAATAAAGTCATCATCACCTGTTAAAATGGGATGGGCCAGCACGGCGATTCCACCTGACTGGTGGATAAGGTCTATTCCTTCTTGAGGGGAAATAATTACTTTTTCAATTGCGCATGGCTTCCCATCCGCAAGATAGTTATCAAAAACCGATTGATAGTCGGATATATAGCCCTTTTTTACGATTGCCTTGGCAATATGAGGGCGTGCTATTACGCCGCCTTGGCTAAATTCTCTGATATCATCCATTGTAATCGGCATTTTGATTTCAGTGAATTTCTTTATGATTCGAAGAGCCCGATCCTCTCTGCCATCGCGCAATCCGATTAGCACATCATTAAGAGTATCGTTGGCAGAAACATTATAGCCGAGAATGTCTACACTTTTCCCATCGTATTTGGTACTTAATTCGACTCCCGGGATTACTCGCACCCCAAATTTTTCTCCTGTTCTTTGTGCTTCTTCTATTCCAGCAAGGGTATCATGATCAGTAATTGCTATGGTTTTAATTCCAGCTTCACTTGCTTTACGTACCATTTCGGCGGGCGAATAGATTCCGTCCGATGCGTAAGTATGTAAATGAAGATCAAACGGTTTAAGCTCCGTTAACAGAGTCATTTTATTACCTCCCTTAAGTAATTTAGCAGGCTCAGTTATCACAGCATTAGTCATTATCTTTCATCCTCACAATTTAGAGCTAAATTCAATCGACTTCCCACGTTTGGTCATCATAATATTTTTTGCTTAACTCATAAGTTTTAGATTTTATATGGTTAATCTCCTCGACTGTTAATCTATTCTTCCATTCCTTAACTAATTTTTTGCTATCTCTTCTTAGTTGGTGAGTTTGATTGTTTTTTGCTTTTACCGGATTGTTTTCGTTTGTTAACTTTATTATTTTTCTTTCAATTTTTTCATTAAAGTTCATTCCGAGTTTTTCATACAACATTCTAAAAGTTTCAACAGGCTGGTTACTTAGGTCTTCGTGCTTTACGATAATAATATTTTCATGCTCCTCTGCGTATCTGAATAAGATCTTATATATACATAGCCAAAGTAACGTTCCTTGTTCTATAATGGATGCGTTTTTATAATGATTTATTCTCGCTAATTCTTCTTCAAATTCTTCTAAATGATCTTTTAACAAGTCATGTTGATCCAAAAGATTACGGAAATTAAAGTTCCATCCTAATCTTTTTAGACTAGAAACAAAACCCAAGGGATGCCTTATCGTTACAATTATCTCCATGTTAAAAGTCTCATGAAGATATTTACTGGATAAACATGCGATAGGATCTTTAATTAACAATCTTTTTATACTCGGATTGAATTTTGCTAAATAGAACAGAAATTGCCCTCTTGATTTAAATAGCAGCTTAAATATACTTATCGGTAAAATCTTCATACTAAAGTTTTTTATTAAAAATTTTATTACTTCAAAACGATTTTTAACCGGTACTTTTCCTTTAGGGGTCTTAAATGGCGTTATTTTATAGTTAGCGGTTTTTAAACTTAAAATGTTCGAAAACACTTTGTCATATATTTCTTTTTTTCTATTACGTATTGTTACATATTCAAATTCCCGTTCAAACACCCTAAGGCCACATTCACTATTAAATGGTTCTTGGATATAAGCTGTCCTTTTGTCGAAACTTAATACTTTTCCAATGAAAGTTGTTCCGGACCTATGTATACCCGTAACTAATACCGCTCTTTTCAACTTAATACCTCCTGCAGCAAAAAAATCCCATACGTTATATTTATAAATTTGCTTTGACCCTTGAACTCAGGAATATTCTTCTCACCTTATTTAACCTGCTTAACATATAGTTCTTATCGGTCATATTTGGCGAAAAGACAAACTGTAAAACAATCGATACCCCGGCTATTAACATTATTAGTAAGTATTTTATAAATACTGCTATGACTAACAAATAAACAATTTGATAAACTAGGAAAAGTGCGATTGACCAAAAAAGAATATAAAGCAATTCTTTAAAGGAATATGGGTAGAAATTAAAGTGCTTTTTTATTTGCAACAATCTTAAAGCATTGACTGATATTGTTGTAATTAAAAGCGTTATTGGCAGTATCAGTGCCCCAGCATTTAAAGAATGCAACAGAAGGGTCATTATCAAAAATAAGAATAGGGAGAAAATTAAATTTTTGAATTCCAATTTTTCTTTTTTTACCATTTGCAGAAAATTGCTATTAGGTCCGGCAACTACATCAAAAAATGTTGCAATAGCTGTTATTACTATTACAATTGAAGCATTGATGTAATCTTCCCCAAAAATCAAAATAACAATTTCCGGGTAACTAACTATCATCAAAAAGGCAGGCATAATAAGGAACATTTGCCACCTTGTTGCATTCTTGTACGTTTCACTTAATTTTTGATTATCGCCGATACTAGAATATTTAACGAAATGGGAAAAAAAGAGTTTATTTGTCGGTCCTGCAAAGAAAAAAAGCATTTGTCTAACTAACAAAGCTATATTCAGATAGCCGGCTTGTATGGCCCCAAAGAATATATATTGTAGAACTTTCGGAATATTAGTATATATATTGGATGAAATTTCAATGAGCTGGAATGTAAACAATTCTGTATAGACTGGTCTTTCTTTATGGTAATTTTGTGCTTTAAGATCCTTCCATTTTTTTTTGACTGCCAATTGAAAAGCAATACTTAATAAAAATCCCAAAAAATAAGTTGCAAGGATAAACATTAAATCGAACTTCTTAAATATAAAAAATCCGGCCATCACTATTATTAAAATCGATATTCTAAACACAATATATTCTGCAAGCAAAGCGTATATCGTCTTTTCGATCCCATACAAGACAGCGTTTAAGTCCATAAATAAGAACATCAACAAGGAGAAAACAGCAATATAAATTATATTCCCATCATCGCTAATATAACCGAAACCTAACAATAATACAGATGTTGGAATTGCATAGAAAAAGAGATATTTTTTATTAAAATTATTTAAATCAAACCCTAAAGATGTGTATTTAACCGAATGCTTAATTTTCCCTCCAAATAAAACAAAAAACAGTAATGACCCGAAACTTACCACAAAGGTTAATTCTCCATATATTTCGCTTCCCAATTTTCTTGCTATAAAACCGTTAAAGATCACTTCCGACAGTGCCCCAAAAATTTTAATGAATGCTGCGTAAATAAACTGACCTAACATGAAAGTGCCTCCAAATAACAAGAGTCAATATCAAGAGCATGGAACCACTAAAAAAGTGCCAATTTAGTTTGGCACTTCAAGGAGGACACATGGTTATTATCTTTATTCATGATATTTTCAGCTTTAGTACATTTTCTTCAATCTCTTTATCAGAATAAAAGTGTTTGGTAAATTTTGAATTGTATATTTTATCAACGAAATCTTTTTCGAAAATAATCTTGCTCTTAAAATCCTTATATAGGTCATGATATTGCTTTTCATTGGCTTCATTTCTATTCACAAGGACACTAATCTTAAGATTCATAAATTTATTTAAAGCCTCAATACCTATTTCTTTAATTTTCTCCATTTTAAATACTAAGATCTCAACATTATCAGCCTTGCTAATTATGTAACCCTTCTCTTTATCGAAGTTAGAATTATAAACATCATAACCAAACACCGCTTTTAATTCTTTATCAAACCATGTCAATGGATAGTCATGCATGTAGTTCTCAAAGAAATGACGAATTAAAAAATTTACGTCATTGTTTCCTTTATTAAGTATGTCGCGGTCATGTTTGTCGATTATTTGAAAAAACGACGACATATTCCTTTGTATGGGATCTCGAACAACTGTTATTATTTTTATTTTTTTATTCTTTCTAGCCATTTTTAGAAAAAGTGAAATGATGTACGACTTGATATCATATAAAGATTTTTTCTTTCTATCATTTTCCCTTTTAAAATTTAGTTGGTGAATATGAATGACCGGAGAAACACTATGAGCTTCTAACGTTGCTTCGATTGTAGTTGTCCCGACCTTTCCCATTGTATAAACTAATACAATTTCTTTTTTCAGTAATACCCCCAGTAATTCTTTAATTGATTTTATAATTTTATATACCATGGTTCATCAAGCCTCCAGATTAATATTTAGTTTTTAGCTGCCAAGCACGTTTGTATATATATGCATTAACTCTTTTGCCATTTGCTTCGGTGTATACTCACGGGAATACTTACTTAGACTTGCATCAGCCAGATTATTTAATTTTTCGTCATTCCGATAAATCTCTAATATCCTTTCTCCCATAGAAATATAGTCTTCCGGTTGAACTAAATAACCTGTGACCCCATGTTCCACCATTTCCGACAGACAACCTACATCTGTGGTGATCACGGGCCTCCCATAAGAATACACTTCTGGAATTACCCCGCTTTGTGAAGCGAATGTATAAGGCAATAAAACAACTTTTGAATTAATAATAAGATCTCTAATCTCATCATCCTCAATAAATCGGTTCATAATTACCAAATTGGGGAGATCCAAAGGACCATTATAGTACTTAGAAATATCCCCTGAACCTGCTAAAACAAACTTTATATTTTTATTTCTTTTATAAACATATTCCGCCGTTTTAATAAAATACGGTATACCCTTATATCTTCTTATTCTGCCATATAATAAAACAAAACCTTCCGGATTAATTTCATATGGTTTAGTTGCGTGTTGCTTAAACTCACCAAGCCTTATATTGCTCACATTATAGACTTTTTTTTGCTCAAGCATGTTTTTATGGCCTTTTCCGAAAACAACAAGATGATCAGATAAACGATTAATAATTAAATTAACATTTGCTTGTTGAATTTTTGTTACCTTCTCGCCTGGTTGAGTAATCGGATCGTGTATTGAATATATTATTTTTATCTTTTTTTTGAATAACATCGCAATAACGTTGTGCCATGGATGATGAGTAGAAGTGAAATGAATAATATCGGGATTGATTTCGTTAATCCTTTTGATAATTCTAAAAAGATTGAGAAGATCGAAAGTTCTTATTTCAATTAACGGTCTTTTAGTTTTGCAAAAATTGTATAACATATAATTGTCTTGCTCTTGATTTTTTTTATAAAGATGATTCCCGAATAAGTGAACTTGATGCGAATCCATTAGCTCTTCCGCAAGATGAACAGCATGTTTTCTTAATGAAGGAGCATCAGTTAAGGATATTAAAACAATTTTCATAATGTATCCTTCTCCAGTTCAAATATTATGTGCTTATTTTAATATTTTTTTCGTTATCAAAATTTACCCCTTGGTTTATTACCCAGGCTAAAATCAACATTTCAAGGCACCCTCTAAAAAGCGTCTCTCTATAAATAAAGCAAAGTGCAAGAGAAACAACATAAATAAGAAGTGCAAATTTATAAATTGTATTAAATTTTGTTTTAAACACTTGAACAACTAAAAAAACAAAGAAAGATAAATACATAACAATTCCAAAATAACCAAGTGAGAAAAGAACAGTCAGCCATACATTGTGAAATCCAGTAACGTCATTTGTTTTACTATACATATACGGAGTTGTATCAAAATTAAATATAAAGTCATTTACTGGTATTATACTTTGAGCCCTTGCACCAAACCCATAACCAAACATTTGATTTGAGATACTGCTCTGAGATAGAAGTTGTGCAACGTATGCATTTTCAAAACTTCTTCTTCCCAATGATTCTTCAAGACGTAGCAGCTCACTTATCGAAGCAGTAATGTATCCATAGTTAACCCATATTACAAATAGGCAAAAACTAAATATAAATGCCATTGCAGAAAATCTTAAAAGCATGTTTCTTTTTTTCAGGTAAATGGTCAGCCCAAGAACTGATATTACAGAAAAATAAACCATCATGTAGCCTCTAGTGCCGGAAAGCAAAACGCTGATAATAGTGAGTGAAATTATCAGGAAAAAAAACAACACATATAATTTATGCTTCTTTAATCTGTTTAATACTAAAATAAATAATGGAATAATTGGAATTATAAGACCCGCTCCGATCGGATGAAAATTTAATATCGCTCGTCCGTTATTGCTGCTATAAAGAAAGACCGACATTAAAATATCAAACAGAATCGCCGCTAAAATTATCCAAATTATGGCTTTGATACTTACTTCAGCAATAAAATTACGATTGATCGCAAAATAAAATAAAGGAAAAACAAAAAATAAAATAAAAGTGGAAAGAACTTTGAATGGATCATAAGTAAAAAAGCTAACAACGAGTACGGATACTAAATATAAAAAGAAAAAATAATGAAATTTATTAGTGATTATTTTTCCTTTATTGAGAAAGATCAGTACGACGCAAACGAAGAGATAAGCTGGAAAAGGTACATCATATTGTTTATAAATATATAGATTTACAGTAAATACAACTGAAGCTGCCAGTACTGGAAGAATAAGACCCCTTTTTAAAAAATAAACTCCAAAAGGCACTAGATAAAGTAAGAGAAACATCTTATCCTCCGATATAAGTTTTAATAAGCACCTTGACGTTTTATCACCTGAATAATTGTTTTCAAAATTATTTTAATATCAAAGATGAAAGACTGATTAGATACATAAAATATTTCTAAATCTACTCGCTCCGGATAACCTACCCCGCTCCTACCGCACACTTGCCAATACCCTGTTATTCCGGGTTTTACAGAAAGAAATTGGGAAGTCTTTTCCTTGTACTCCTCTAGTTCTTCACGCACTACTGGCCTTGGCCCGACCAAGCTCATCTCGCCCTTTAATACATTGAATAATTGCGGCAATTCATCGAGACTCGTTCTTCGAAGGAATCTGCCAATTTTCGTTATTCGTGGATCCTCACTTGGCTCCAGTTTATAATTGTTTTCCACATATTTTTTATATAGTTCCGGATCAGATAAAAGCCTCTCTTCTGCGTTTGACACCATAGTACGAAACTTGTAAATCTTGAACATTTTTCCTTTTAGCCCTATACGATTTTGAGAAAAAAAAACTGGCCCGCCGAGGTCTGAGAATATAATCATAATAGAAAGTGCCAGAAGAATCGGAGAAAATATTATTAAACCAAATAAAGATCCTACAATATCAATTGCTCTCTTGGAAAATAAATAACTGTACTCGGCGTACGGACTTCGATTCGTCTCTACAGGCAACTGATTGATCTGACTTATCGCAATAGCATTTCCATTGTCTTTAACACTAGGAAGACTCATCGAAAATATCTCCTGCCCTTCCTTCGATTACCCGATTTCCCTATGCACTATATTCCGGTACACATAAGATTCCATTGCCCGCAGCAAGTCGCTGCGCAGCTCATCATCCCTCATCGCAAAATCAAGCGTCGTCAAAATAAATCCGAGTTTCTCCCCAACGTCATAGCGAATCCCCTCGAAGTGATATGCATTGACGCCTTGCAGATCATTGAGCTTCTGAATTGCATCCGTAAGCTGGATTTCGCCGCCTGCGCCTTGCTCTTGGGTTGCAAGAATTTCAAATATAGCCGAATCCAATATGTATCTACCCATGATCGCCAGATTCGAAGGCGCAGTCCCTGGGGCCGGCTTTTCAACAAAACTATTCACCTGATAGAGGCGACCGTTCTTATTCAGCGGATCGATAATCCCATAACGCACCGTTTCCTGCTCAGGTACCGGCTGCACGCCGATGACCGACTTACCTGTCGGCTCATACTGGCGCATCAATTGCTGCAGCGCCGGTATCTCCGCATGGACAATATCGTCACCCAACAGCACCGCGAACGGCTCGTCGCCAATAAACCTTCTTGCGCACCATACGGCGTGGCCTAATCCTTTCGGCTCCTTTTGGCGAATATAATGAATATCGACGGAGGCAGGCCGCCGTACTTCCTCCAGAAGCTTCAGCTTCCCTTTTTCGAACAAATTCGTCTCAAGCTCGAAAGCGTTGTCAAAGTGATCCTCAATCGCTCGCTTCCCCTTTCCGGTGACGATAATAATATCTTCAATTCCAGCCGCTACCGCCTCCTCGACGATGTACTGAATGGTAGGTTTGTTGATGATCGGCAGCATCTCCTTGGGCATTGCCTTCGTTGCCGGCAAAAATCTCGTACCTAACCCGGCCGCTGGTATGATTGCTTTTCTGACCCTTTTCAACCGAAATAACCTCCTATAAATAAAACTCATAAAAATTTAAAGTTTAGATGAAATCTCCAGATCTAACGGCTTCGCAAGAAACCGCCACATCTCGAGCTTTTATCAACATCAGCTGTAAAAGCTGCGGGGCATCAAACCCCACCTCACGCCACACCACCGACGATCAACGTCTAAGGTCACGAGAACCCACAGCATGGCCGAGTGCCTACAGTGATAAAGGTACAGTAGACATTACCTATTACATCACAAAATATTATAGGTATTTCCTATAAAATATGACTATGAAGCTCCATTTCGAAGTTGTTCCCTCGAAATTAGTTGCTTTCTTGTTGCTTGCTTTCGTAATAGTAATACTGGGCGTCAGTTTTTCTGCGCTTCACGTTGTTTAGTACGACACCTAGCAATCTGGCTTTCACATGATCTAATCCTGTCTTTACTTTCATAGCCGCTTGACGCTTTACTTTCCCTGTTTTCACAACCATTAATACTCCGTCGCACTTGGCGGCCACAATCAGAGCGTCAGCCACCACAAGCGACGGCGGCGTATCGATAATGACAATGTCGAACTTCTCTTTTAAGTCGACAATGAGTTGGGCCATGCGGTTGGAAGCCAACATCTCCGCCGGGTTCGGCGGTATCGGTCCCGATGTAAGAACCGATAAGTTTTCGATATGCGTATCTGCTACCACTTCAGAGAGGACTGTACGGTTTGCAAGAAGATTCGTTAAACCGTAACGATTATCTTTATTAAAAATGCGATGAATCGTCGGTTTGCGAAGATCGGCATCTACCAGAACGACTTTCTTCTCGACCTGGGCAAATGCCGCGGCCAAATTCACGGCTGTCGTCGTTTTCCCTTCTTCCGGTTGGGAAGAGGTAATCATTATCGCCTTAATTTCTTGATCGACGGAAGAGAACTCGATATTCGTTCGCAGCGTCCTATACGCCTCGGATATCGGAGATCTCGGGTTAATATCCATGATCAACGGACGTTCAATGATTGACCGTGGCATACGGCACCTCCCCTACTTTCCGATCGGAAGCTTTCACTTTTCTCGGATGTATATCCTTTTGCTTCATTACAGCGATTACCGCTAACGTCGGGACGCCGAGAAGTGCCCCGATATCTTCTTCCGATTTGATCGTATCGTCCAAATATTCAATGAGAAACACGACGCCTATCGAGAACATGAATGCTGCGACGAAACTTATGATGATGTTTAAAACCGGATTCGGCTTTACCGGTTTCGGGTTTTTTATCATTTTCGCTTCATTTAATATTTTCACATTATCGACTTTCATGATCGTCGGAATGGATTGCTTAAATACCTTAGAAACCGCGTTGGCAATATTCACAGCCTTTTTGTACGAATAATCCTCAACCGTTATCGTCATTACCTGGGTATTGTTTACGGAACTCACCTTTACTTTGTCTATGAGTTTCTCAGCCGTGAGCTTAAACTCCGGATGCTGCTCTACAACCTTATCCATAATGGCGGTTGTTCTAATGATTTCTTTATAAGTTGAAATTAAAAGGATATTTGCGTTCATTTCACTTACATTTAACTGCTGGATGATTCCGGCGTTATCGTCCGATTTGTTCACAATAATCTTCGTCGAAGCTTGATAAACGGGCTGCATAAAGTAATAACTTACAATTGCTGTGGCAGTGCATGAAACAATAACGACAAGAGCGATGAGCCAAAGCCATTTCTTAAGGATCCTGCCGTAATCCTTTAATTCGAGTTCCATCAGTTACCTCCATTGCCCCGATTAGGGGATCCTCCTCCGGTAGGAGGAGGATCATCGCGTATGATTATTTGCTGTTCAATACACGGTACATGAGAACGGCCGCTTGAGCTCTTGTCGCATAGCTGTTCGGATCGAACACCCCGCTGCGAACTCCTTGCATCAGTTCTTCCTTCACCATGAGCGCCGCCCCCGCTTTGAGGCTCTTCGGAATTTTATCCGCATCTCGGAACGCGCCCAACGTCTGGTCAATGTTCTTCGCGTCATGGAAATCTTTAACGCTCTTAAGGGCGCGTGCCGTCATTGTCGCCATCTCCGCACGAGTGATCGGCGAATTCGGATCGAACGTTTCGGCGGAGCGGCCGGTTACGACACCGGCCTTAACGGCAGCCGCAACATAAGGTGTAAACCAGTCGCTATCATTTACATCTTTGAACCGATGAGTAGCTTTGGCGTCCTCCAAATGGAACATTACGACAAGCATCTTTGCGAATTCGGCGCGAGTCACGTTCTCATTAGGGGCGAATTGCCCTGCGGACCGTCCGTTAAATACGCCTTTCGCAGCCGTTACTTCGATCGCCCGGCCTGCCCAAGCCGCCACCGAGCCGACATCGTCGAACGTCACTTTATTTTCGATGACAACGTACGTGGACAGACTGTTCCTTTCTACTTCAACATATCCGCCGCTGCTGTCGAACATTCCGCCCACAACCTGCGGTTTGCCGTCTACGATCTTGACCGCAACAAGCCGTTCTTGATCGAACCCGTTCGGATTTTTCACCGGCATCCGAAGCAGCAGAGGCTTGCTGAATGAGGTGATCAGTTCGCCGTTCTCTCTCACTTCCAAATCGTATACATCCGAGCCAATTGCAAACGATGTGGCGTTGGAAGCAACGGAAGGGTCGAGCTTGCTAATGGACAGCGACACATCGCCGGTGAACCCGCCTGACGTATCCAAGGACAAACCGACTCCGTTGAAGACACCGGTTATTCTTCCGATCCCATAGGACGCTGCAGCGCTCATCATATCCTTCGGAATCGTCAATTCCGAGGCGTCTCCTTCGCCGATATACAATGTCATCTCAACAACCGCAGGTTTCATACTCGGGTCGATGGATGCCAGCATATCATTTAACATTTTCGCCTGCTCCTGGATCGTCTTCATCAATTCCACAAATTGCTGCTTATCTTGTTCGCTGAACTTGAGCACTTTCTTGCCGTTCTCTTCTTTAACTAAGCCGGAGAGATCGACGGTCGCAAGCTTTCGGATTTCGGCGGCAACGAGATCTCTTGCCTCTCTTGCGGCTTTCTCCGCCAGATGAGCCTTCTGATCTTCCGAGAGCCCCGACGTGTTTTGCTCGAATTGTTTCTTCAGATCGCTTATTTTTCCTTGCAAATTCGTGATGGTTTCCGGAGGAATCGTCGGAAGCTCTATTTTAGGTTGAGTCGGCGTTGGAGTCGGAGCTGTAGTCGACGGCGAAGTCGGTGTCGGGGTCGGCGTAACGCCTCCACCGCTGTTGGCCGTTAAGGTTACATCGTGCTCCAATATTTTTTTCACGATAAACTTCGTTTCCACTTTGACCCTAATCGATGCCGTTGTATTGCCGCTCTTAAGAATGAAATTGCCGTTGGAATCGACGGTCACCTTGGAGCTTTCCCCGCTAACGATCGACCAAGTTAACACGCTGTTCGGCACAAGCTTCTCTAAAATCGTCAGCTTTGGAGTCACCGTCCGGCCGTCGCCGCTAACATCGTATGAAAACCGCGCTTGCGTTTTAATATAAGCGATGGCAAATGCGTCTCGCGCTTTTTGCTGCGGATCGGTATATCCCCCCAGACTGTTCTTGGCGGAAATTACATCTCCGGCGGTAATGCCGAGCCCGTTCAAAATTTTAGCGAAGGTTAAGGATTGGCCGATTGTGCCGCTCATCACCTCTTCAACCGATTCGTTAATCAATGTGGAAACTTTGGATCGATTCAGGCCAATGGCTAATAGTTCATCGCTGTTCATCGATTGGAGCTTTCCTTTGAAGCTATTCTCAACCGCCGTGTAAAAATCGATGATGTCGTTGAAGCCGATTTCGTTCAACCCGCCTGACACTCCGCCCAGCTGGGCCAGTTGATTCATCAGCTTCCGGTAATCCGCATTCGTGCGGATCGCTTCCAGCTTGCTTAAATCGGAATCGTAGACGATTCCGAATTTCGAAATAAATTCGGCGATCTTAGCTTCCGTAACCATGTCGTACTGGGCCGGATCCGACGCCTCGTTTTTCTTGCTCGAAATTTTCGACCAAATGTTTTGGATTAATTCGGGATGGCCTGCTACTTGGACCCACTTGTCTCTTGCAGCCCGTACGTCGGCGGCGTCCGCCGGATCCTCCAGAAGCTTGCCGTGAATTTCTTGCAGCTTCGCAATAAACGGAGCGGCTGCTCCCGGCAACGCTGCAGCGTACGCTGTGCCTGCGAAGCGCAAGCCCGATATCCCGGATGTATTCCATCCGTTCAGCGGCACTGCCGCTACGCTCCCTAATACCAAACTTGCTGCTAAAGTTGATACTGCGACCTTCTTTTTCAACACGCTGATTCCACCTCAACTATTTATTAACTCTTTATTGCAAAAAATCGGGAGAAATGAATTCCGGACAGTCTGACCGGCTGCATTTTTTCGATCGACCGGTTTGCGACCAAACACTCGGCATTATGTATGTAGTAATTGCTGTACTGATTGCCTAGGGAATCACGGATCATTTCATAGGCTTCTTTTAATTGAAAGCCTCTGCTTGCCGCATGATGTGCATCCGATGCTACAAAATGAATCAAGTTCTGCTTGCATAACCGGAACGAAAGCTTTTGCAGCTTTTTGCCGAAATAACCGGTTATGCTATGCGCTGTTAACTGGCATAACGCTCCTCGCTCTACCAAATCGAATAAAAGATCCGGCTTCTTGACAAAAGCGGCGTTTCGTTCCGGATGCGCGATGACGGGCGTCAGCCCCATGACCTGCATTTCATAAAACAGATCGAAGATCGGTTCCGCCAGCTGATGCTGTGAAATCTCGATCAACACGTATTGGCTGCCGGAAAGAGGGACCAATCTGCCTTCCAAGTAATCCTCAACAAATTTGCTGTACATTCTAATTTCTTGGCCGGCCAATACGGTGAGAGGAATGCCGGCAGTTTGCAGCGTGGCGTTTAGGCTTCTGACCGCATGATGCACAAAGTACGAATCGTTATGGTAGAAACCGTCCGCGTGATGAGGCGTTGCAATGATCGTGCGGATCCCTTGATCCACTGCATGCCGGGCCATGTCCAGAGCCTCCTGCTCGTTGCCCGCACCGTCGTCAAGCCCCGGCAAAATATGACAATGGATGTCAATCATCACTGCCCTCCTTATTTCTAATCGTCAGTGCATTTTGATGTAAAATGATGTATGATTAAAATTGTTTGGTTATGCTTCGCGCCGAGAGGTAGTCGCTAGAGAGGCAGAACATGGAGCAAGCGTACCGGAACAAAGGCACACAATTTTTAGAATACTGAATTCTTTTTATGGTACTTTGATACTATTTGTATCATTTATTTTCACTTCCTTCATCCTATGATACACTTTGTATCATGTCAAGTATATTTTTTTTAGTTTTGTCGTTTTTCCTCAGATTGTTGAAAAGTAAAGAATTATGAAAGGAGCCACTATGAACACTAGCGGAGAGCGGATATCTGCTTTGAGGGAAAAGCTGAAGCTGACGCAAGGAGAGCTCGCTAAGCAGCTTGATATTACCCGCGCTTCCTTGTCCCATTACGAGAATAATAGACGAGTACCGGATTATGATACACTCCGCAAATTTGCCGATTTTTTTAACGTTTCGGTAGATTATTTAGTGGGACGTGAGGAGCAACCCAATCAAACAACCGACGCGGTAGTTAAAGAGTTCACGGAAAGCCTGGAGCTGTCAGACGACAAACTGTTGGAAAAGTTTACGTTGACGGTAGATGGGAGGGAATTAACACCTGAGGAGGCAAGAAGGTTCATTGCCTTTATACGAGCGGAGCGTTCGCTGAATTAAGGGAAATCTTCTAACGACATGAGGGATATGCTCACAAGCATATCCCTCATGACTACACTTTATTGATTTCTATTGCACAATCCATAATTCGTCAATCAGCGACCACCGCCGCGGCGTATCTACCGTCACCTTCACATACCGTCCGGTAACCGGCACGCCGCTTTCCAGACGATATACGCTTCGGCTCTCGTACGTTTCCGCCGGTGCCGCCGACGTGCCGACCGGGGTAAATGCAGCCCCGTCGTCAGAAACGGCGTAGGATACGGAAGTCGGAAGCGTGGCGGCCTCCCATTCGCCGTTATAGAACGAAGCCGCAAATTCGCGCATCGAACGCTTCGAGCCGAGGTCCACGACGAACGAGTACGAGGCGACTCCGACTCTTCCCTGCCACGCCTCATCCGAAGCATCCGCAGTTGCAACCGCGCCGTCGGTAAGCTCGGTCCCGCCCGCATCCGGAACAGGCGCGCGCGCTTCCGTCGATGACGCGTACGTCTTGTTCAACGCCAGATTCACCTGCGAATATTGCTCGATTTTCAGTTCGTCGGTAAACGTCCATGCGTAAGTCGACGACGTGATCAACATCTTGACGTACTGCGCCTCCACGGGCTCGTTCAACAGCAAGCCATAAGGCGCGGATGCAAGATCCGGAGCCGCCGGGCCGAAATTCAGCAGGCGAAACGGCGACTTCCCGAGAGACCTAAAGTTCACGTTATCGTCCGACACAAAAAACTCGACGGATTGCGGAAGCTTGATCGCCGACTGGAGGTCCTGGAAAAAATCGATGGACATGCCGTCGATTCGCTGCTTGGATCCGAGATCGACCGTGTATGAATATACAAGCGCCGTCCCCTCCGTCGAACGCCCCTGCCATTGCGGGTCCCAGAAATAATCGGCTCCGTAAATTCCGTTCGTCATTTCCTTGCCGTCCGTATCCGGGTAACTGGGACTCGCCGGCGACGAAACGGTGTAAGACTTATGCAACGCCAAGTTTACGGAGGAAGGCGCCGTTGTGACTTGCAGACTCTCCGACAATGCGGAACCGTATCCCGATGCGCCGAATGCCGCCACTTGGTATGTATAGGTCGTTCCCGACGTTAACGAATAATCCTGGAATCCGGGAGTATACGTTCTGCCTGCGGGGACTCCGTCGCGATAGATGATATAATAGAACGTATCGGGAGAAGCATCCCACGCAAGCGAGATCATATCGGTTCCTTGCTTCGGCGAAACTAACCCTAGAGGTATCGCCGGGCCCGAAGGATCGACGGTGCCGGTCTCGTAATAATGCTTGAACGCTTCATGGAAAATCGAGCTGTTTCTCAGCTTCGGCGCTTGATAGTGGTCGTAGGAGAAGGTCACGATGTTATCGACATAAGGCTTCAGCCGTGTCATATGATCGACGATATCCTTCGTCGTCATCGGTTCGGCCACCCATGGAGAAGTGTTGATCGTATGAAACGTCTCGACATCGACCCAAAGCCGCGTAGCCGGATGCTTGTCGACAACCTCCTTCGTCAGCCGAAACCATTCGACGACCTCTTCGGTCGTATGATAGGCGCCTCCCAATCCGTCTTGAGGAATCAAATAGTCGATGCTTGCGCCGCCGAGAATTCCGTCCCACGTCTTAATCCAAGCCGCGCTGTTTTGCTCGAACGTTTGCCCGCAATTTCTTTCGTTCCAAATCGCCGGCGCCAGCGACAGCGTCGTCCCCGTGTAGGTGTGGACCAGATCGGCCAAGGAAGCGTACCTTTCCGTCAAGTTCGCAATCGAAACGTCATCCTGATAGCTGCAGTTTTCCATCTCGTTCGGGAAGTAAAACCCGGCCAACGAGGCGTGCCGGCCGTAATTGTCCCAAAGCTCCATAACCATAAGCTCGCTGTAACGGAACAATTCATCCAGCCATGGCTCGTTCAGCGCATGATGCTGATACCAATCGTCGTTCACATTCGTGCCGAGCCATACTTGCATCCCTAACGAATCGGCGGCCGTGAGCAAGTTTTCAACAGGATCGCCCGCATAATTCCCTTCCTGCGTCAATCCGGGAATGGACGTCGGGTAAATCGTCTGCTTGCTTCTCGTATCGGCGGTCCATTGCAGAATCAGCAGCTCGTTCCCTACTTCTTTTAAATACCCCAGTTCTTCCTTCCAATCCTCTACCGTCCATTGATAGGATACATAAGGCTGAATAAAGCTGCCGTACGGAACCGCCGTAGCGTTCGCGTTTACGCGAGGCGCCGCTGAAGGCGCGGCAGCCAGGACGAGTATAACGGCAAGCAAGCCCAGCAACGCTTTCTTCATCATTCGTGAGACTCCTCTCCTATTACATTGAGTACGATTCGCTCACTCCACCCGACGTTGCGCTATCTCTTTCGGCTATAAGACGAAATCACCTCCTTATTTAGGAAAAATATTCCTCTATACATCTAAAGAATAAAAAATATATCCATTCATATCAATGAGAACAAAGACCTAGATTGAATGAAATAAGACGCCCCGCAGCCTATTGACACGACTGCAGCGACGTCTTGAAGAAACCCGTTTATTCGAAATGCTTCCACGTAAAATCGATCGATAATATGCCCGCCGGCTTCTCCGGCCTCCGATGCTCCATCGGCTTTACCGCCGCCTCCGGTTTGCGGAAGCAAGCCATTCCTTGGTAAAGGCCGAACATTTTGCAAACCTCGGGTCTTGCCGCATAAATTCCGCAGCGGTCCCGTTCCAAATCGAAAAATATGCAGGTGCCGGGGAACCGCTCTTGCTCCTTCAGCTGTTGCCGTTTCTTATCGGGCATCGCTTTCACGCTCTTCTTAATTCTCTTGTATTCTTGTTCGGTTACCGGTACCGGGCCGCAGCACAAGCCTCGGCAGCCTTGACAGGGAAGTGTGTTCATTGTTCCTGGTCGCCACCTCATCATCCGTAATTGGCATCAAACCCACTTGACACCTGTAAGAAAATATGATATAATGAACTTCGATTTTTCGCCATTCAAATTTACCATAATTACCGGATGAGGACAACTTTTTTTTCATAGATTTCGGAACGCAAGCGAGCAGGCTGACCACAGCCTGCTCGCTCTTTATGTACGCCCAGCATGGGCGTCATCTCTAGGGTGAAAGTCCC
>NZ_JAQZSG010000019.1 GCF_028745515.1 Paenibacillus thermotolerans
TTTGGAACAATGATTGTTCGTTAAACATGCCGTCGTAGAAAAAAACGGCGGTCATCGATTGCAATATCGACGGCCGCCTTCTTTTTCACTCATATACGCTGTCCTTATAGCCTTCGGCCAGTACGCCCGTGTCGTCTCCCGCCAAGGCTTGGCTCAACCCGGTCATATACGCTTCCGAAAAATCCTCGTTCACCAAATGTGCGGGCAGACCTTGGCCCTCCAAATTGCATTCCGGCCCGTCCGCAGCATTCCCGACTTCGGCGGTGTCCCGAATTTCTCCTCCGTGGGTTTGGACGATTTCCAAGGCGGACTGCACATCGCTGCGTTCCACATGAATGTGCAGCGTCGGATGCTCTTCAGCCCCTTCCTCCATCACCGGGTCGTAACCGAGCTCCTGCAGCGTTTCGAACGCGTCGATCGCCGAATCCATATTCGGGAATGAAAAACGAATAGCGTCATCATACAACATGCGGCGTTCGTCCTTTCAAAAATCGTTTTTTCCATTATCCCCCGCACAATAACCGTTTAATCGAATGCTCGCTGGAAAAAACTAATTTGACGATTGCGGCGCACTTTTCTATGATTAAAGAAATATGAAAACCAAGGTGATCCATCATGAATGAACACGACGAAGCGGTTGAGCGCTCATTGCGTCTGTTCCGGGTGTTGGCGCGTGCCTTCGGGAATATCCAGGAGCTTTCCTTTCGAGATATCAAAACGTACGGATTAAATCCTACCGAATTTGCCGTCCTAGAGCTTTTGTATCATAAAGGACCGATTCCCCTGCAAAAGATTGGCGCCAGACTGCTCATTCTAAGCGGCGGCGTGACGTATACGATCGATAAGCTGGAAAAGGCAGGGCTCGTGCGCAGACGCAATTGCGATTCCGACCGGAGAGTCATTTATGCGGAGGCGACGGATCAAGGACGGGAGCTGATGGATCGCATTTTCCCTCAGCACGCCCTTGCGCTTCACCGCGCGCTGTCCGGATTGAACGACGAAGAGAAGGAGCTTGCCAGCGAATTGATGAAACGTCTCGGCAAAGAAGCGGAACGGCTGCTGTAACAGCAGCCGTTCCTTTTTATTGTTCTTCCGGAGGCAGAAGCCGGATCGAGCCGTCCTCCATCTTCACGCGGACTTTATTCGATTTGCGCAGGCCGAGCTCGTCGACGTATGCCTCCGGCAGCTGCAGGCGCCCGGCGCGGTCCAGCACGGCGTACTCCTCGTGCGTCGCTACCTCTTCCTCCGCTTCGGATTGGAGCGCCTTGAGCTCGTCGGCGTACGAAATTTTGCGAATGATTTCGCTCGATGTTTTTCCGTCCCGGATTTGCACGACCCGGTCCACCTTCCGCGCCAGCTGCGGATCGTGCGTGACGATGACGACCGTAACGCCGAATTCGGTGCTTACTTTACGGAACAAGTCGAGAATTTGGTCCGCCATCTTCGAATCGACCGACCCCGTCGGTTCGTCCGCAAGCAGCAGGCTCGGTTCGTTCGCAAGCGCAATGGCGATCGCCACGCGCTGCTGCTCGCCGCCCGACAGCTGCGTAAGCTTGTTGTTCGCCCGGTGGCTGAGGCCGACCGCTTCGAGCAGGTCGAGAGCCCGCAGACGCTTCCTTCTTCCTTTCAGCAGCATCGGGAGCTCGACATTTTGCAGCGCGGTTAAGTACGGGATCAGGTTTCGCGCATTGTTTTGCCATACGAAGCCTACCGTTTCGCGCTTGTATTTCATAAGGTCTCTTTGCGAGCATTTTAGCATATCGATTCCGTTCACAAACAGCTTGCCGGCGGTCGGACGGTCCAGCCCGCCGAGCATATTGAGCAGCGTCGATTTGCCGCTGCCGCTGTTTCCGATAATGGCCATCAACTCGCCCTTCTCGACCCGCAAATCCAAGCCTTGAAGAGCAAACACCTCAAGATCGGCTGTTTTGTAAATTTTAACCAAGTCCTCGCAAACGATCATAGGCTTAGTCCTCCCCAAGCTTAAGCGCCTGATGAATCTTAATTCGCGACACCATCGATCCGAGCGCGATAAAGCCGATGACAATCATGACAAATACGATTGCGTTCAGGCCGAACGTGTCGCGCGCGTCGATAATGACGCGGAACGGCGGCACCTGCACTTGTTGATTGAACGACATTTTAAAGAGCGGGACGAACAGCCGGCTTGCAAATATGCCTGTGCCCAGACCGAACGCCAGTGCCGCAGCGGTGGTGAGCACCTGTTCGACGCCGAGCAGCGTCAGCAAGCTCCTAAGCGGCATGCCGAGCGCGCGGAATAAGCCGAATTGCAGCGCGCGGGCTTGCAGCGAAAGAATCCAATACAGCAGGAAGCCTATAAAGCTGATCGCTACCGATATTAAAAAGCCTAGCGTCATTACGCCGTTGACGGACAGATGGAACGGGTCGTTCTTCATCTGAATCAATTGCTCGCGCGTATCCTGCAGGTTCGTGACCATGAGCCTCTTTTCGACGATCGTGTCGAACAGCTCCTGCCTCGAAGCGTCGGGCGTCAGCTTCAGCCATATGCTGTACGGCTCGATCGCGATGCGATTCTGAATATAGGACAGGTGCCCTACGGCCAGCATCGGAGCCGGCGGCTTTTCGCCATCCGATGTCGGCGCTTCCGGAAGCGGCGAGAAGCCCGGGAAATAATCGATAACGCCGTAGACCGTGAACAAGGCGGGCTCGTGGTTTTTCCAGTTGATCTCCATCGTATCGCCGACCTTGACCCCCTTCTGATCCGCCATCGACCGCGATATGAGAACGGCGGACGGATCTTCGGCGATCAAATTCAAATATTCGTTCAAATGGTGCTGCAGAAGATCGTTGCGGAACCAAGTCGTCTGCCCGAAGTCCTGCGTGTTAATTCCGACCAGCGTAAGATCGCCGCTCGCTTCCCCTGCGCGCATGAACGCGTCGTCCTGGATAAACACCTGCGCCGCATGCTCGACCCCCGGCAATTTCGTGAACGGCTCGAAAGGCGGTTCGATATAGGAAATTTTCTTCGGAGGCGCGCTTTCCGCCGGCGGCGGTCCGCCGGGAGCGCCCATAATTGCCGGAGGAGCATCGTTCTGCCACAGCGTCGTCAGCACCATGTCCGCGCCGTTCTTGTACCGGATCGCGTCCTCCATATTTTGATTGATCGTTCTTGCCGCGCTGGCGCTGTACATCCCCGTACCGACCGTCAACACCAGGAAAATCATAAGATAGTGGTATCTCGCTCCGCCCCGCCCGATATCGAGCAATATCGTATACAGCGCCGGCGGCCACCATCTGCGGCCGATCCAATAGACGAGCTTGATCAGCCACGGATATACCCGCAGCAGCAGCAAGCCGAAGCCGAGCATGAACAAGGCCGGGATAAAGAACAGCATCGGGTCCGGCGCGAATTGATCGGCCTTCAAGCCCAGCTGCGTGAACTGATCCATCTGCTTGTGGAAGTTGGTAAGCATGTAGTAGGAGACGCCCAGCAGAATGACGTCCAGAAACATAACTTGCCACAGCGGACGCGCTCCGCTTCTGGATTGCTCGCGCTTGCGATCGACGATCGTCGCCCGCGTCGCAAGGGCGGCGGGAATCATCGTCATCACGAACGAAGCGATAACAGCGTATAACGCATACTCGTAAGCTTCCCGGTCGAGCTTGACCTGCAGTGACGCGCGCTGAACGAACTCCAGAAAACCGTTCGACGCGCCGAGCCATTTCGTCAGCCCGAGCGCTATGATCGGGCCGATCAGGAACGCAATGCCGCCGAGTATGATGCCTTCCAGCGCATACGAAATCAAAATTTGAATCCGGCTGGCGCCGCGGCTCCTTAGCACGGCTATTTCGGTCTTTTGCCTGGAAATAATAAGATTGGAAACCATAAATAAGTACCAGCTAAGCATAATGAGCACGGGCACATTCAGCGACCACAGCAGCGTCCTGAGCCGCTTTTCCCGTTCGAAATATTTCTGAAGCGTGGCGCCCGCCGTATTGTGCACCCCGTTCGTATCGAAATAGCGGCTGACGTAGCGCTCGATTTGATAAGTGATGCCCAGATACGTTTTTACATTGTCCAACGTAATTTTGGTGTAATCGACGGCATAATACCAAGAAGCCGCAGTCAGCTTGACCGGAGGCTCTTTCGACTCAAAGACGGTCTCGAACGTTTCGAAAGGAATCAAGAAATAGTTTTTATATTTCGAAATCGAGCCTCCGTAGAAAAACAGATCGCGCTCATCTTTTCGATTAATGACGCCGACCGGTCTGATGACGATTTTCTCGTCCGTGTACTTGGGAGCGACGACAAACTCGTTGCCGAGCACCATATGAAGCTCCGTCAGCGCGGAATTGAACACTACGGCCTCATAGGCGCCGTCCTGCAAGCCCGGCTTCGCCCATCGTCCGTCCACCAATACGGCGTTGTCCTCGACCCCTTTCAACGCGGCGATTTTCCCGGCGCGCTGCTTGGTGGGATCCACCTTGTCGGGATGCAAAGGGTCAAACCCGACCATGATCGTTTCGCGCTCTTCCACGTAGTGGATCACAGGCACCGGCATGCGGCTTTCCACGTTATCCATGTACGTATCGATTCGCTTGAACGCATTGGACACCTTGTCGTTTTCACTCCAGGCCGAGCTGTACACCTTCGTCCATAAGGCGCCGGGATATACGTTATCTTGCTGCTGCAGCCGCTCCATATCTTTCATCAACATGCGTTGTAAGACCGCATCGATATAGACCGGAATGCTGCTTACCAGCGCAACCGTCACGACGAGTCCCGCAAGCAAGCTCAACTGCAGCCACTTGTTATTGATCATTTTGTGCAAAACCATGCGCAGCAAGGGCTACACCCCATTTCCAGTTTATTGCAGGATGACGGTCTGTCCTTCCTTCAAGCCGTTCACGATCTCTACTTCCGTTTGCGTTTCGATTCCGACTTCGACGTCCGCTTCGCTGCGAGTTTCGCCGTCCAAAACTTGCACGTACGTGCGCCCGAAATAGCTGCGGAGCGCCCCCTTCGGAATAATGAGCGTATTTTCGCGTTTTTGCGTCAGCACGCGAATGTCCGCCAAGGTGCCCATCTTAACGTTCGGCGGCAATTTGTCGGGCTCCACGTATAAAGTTCTGCCGTACTTTTCCGCCAAGTCCGGATTCGTCGTTGTCGGCGCCGAATCCGGCGTCTGGGTCACGGCTCCCGTATATGAAGCGCCGTCCACGTCGAACTGCGCCGTCATTCCCACCTTCACTCCGTTTAGCGCCGTACGGTTCAACGCTTCGTATATGAGCCGAAGCTTTGACGGATCCGCCACCGATACGAGCGTCCGGCCGTTATCGACCCAGTCGTTCCGCTTCAGGCCTTCTATGTAAATAACGACGCCGTCCATCTCGGCCAGAAGCTGCTTGCTCTCAAGCTGCTTCTTCGTCTTCTCGAGCTTCGTCTTGGCGATGCCGAGCTCGATCTTGCGAATTTCGATCATGTCCTGATCCTTGGAGAAAATCGCGTCCTTCAAATTTTTCTCGGCGTATTTCAGCTTCAGCTCGTCTTCCTGAATGGCCAAATCCAAATCGCCGACTTTAAACTGAATCAGGACGTCGCCTTTACGAACCGTATCGCCGGACTTTACGAGCACTTCCTCAACCGTCGCTCCCGGCTCCTTCAACGAATGATATGCGATCGACGTCGATTCGAACGTGCCGACGCCGCGGACGTATTTCTCGATCGTTCCCTTCTTGACCGCAGCGGTCGTAACGCTGTCCTCCCTCGGTTTGATCAGCGGAGGCGCAAGCGCGGCTTCCTCCTCGGGAAGCAAGGAACAGCCGGCAAGAGAAACGGCCAGCAGCATGCCGGATAACGCTCCGGACGTCAATTTCGCAAGTCGGTTTGCATTTCCATTAAACAATGACCCCATCCTCCAATGCATATACATGATCGACGATTTCCATCATCGCCGGGTCGTGAGTCGTCATAACGACCGTAAGCCCTTCCCGCTCCACCAATTCTCTAAACAAGCCTACGATTTGCAGTCCGGTCTTGCTGTCGAGCTCCGCCGTCGGTTCGTCCGCAAGCACAAGCTTCGGCTTATGCGCGATCGCGCGCGCAATCGCCACCCGCTGCTGCTCGCCCCCGGACAGCTCGAACGGGCGGTGATGCATCCGCTTCTTCAGACCTACCATGGAGAGCGCTCTTTCCGCGGCCGCTCTCGACTCTTTGGAGGGCGCCCCCGACAATCTCAGGCCGAACTCCACATTTTCCAGTCCCGACATGTAAGGCACAAGCGCATACGATTGAAAAATGAGTCCGATATGCTTACGCCGCAGCTCATCCATTTTCCGGTCCGACAGGTGCGTAAGATCTTCCCCGTCCAGCTCGATGGTGCCCTCCGTCGGCCGATCGAGCGTCCCGAGCAAATTAATGAGCGTCGTCTTGCCCGAGCCAGAACGGCCCCGCAAAGCCACCAGCTTCCCAGTAGGTATGTTGAGATCGACACCTTTCAAAGCGTGTACGGCTCCGCTTCCTCTCCCGAAAACTCGGGTCACTCCTTGTGCGCGAATCATCTCCGTCAAGGCGGCTGTCGCTCCTTCCCGTCCGAAATAATTTGTCTTTGAAAGCACTTTCTTGTTGTCCTATTGCTATTCTACACTCATTGTATGGGTATTGGGAGCTTTTTTTCTTGAAAAATTCCAATTGACACCAGTCCGAATTACCTAATATCATCAAACTATATTCATAGGTTTGATGAATATCAAACTATTCCGAAAGCGGTGGGATTTGAGCCATGACAACGAGCATACGTATGAAGAGCCTGCTTGAAACGACGATTGGGCAAGCCGTGCAAGTGTGGAACGAAGGCTTCAGCGACTACTACATCAAGATGCCGATCACTCCCCAAGTTTTTGCGTCTTTGAAATTCGGCATTGAGGAAATTGATCCGGAGCTTTCTTTCATTGCTTTCGCGGATCATAAGCCTGCGGGATTTCTGCTTAGCGCGTTTCGCGATGCAGGCGGGGAAAAAACCGCATGGAACGGAGGCACGGCCGTGCTGCCCGAGTTTCGCAGACTGGGCGTCGGCAAGGCGCTGATGGCGAAAGCGCTGGAAAGCTACCGCGAGCGAGGCGTCGGAACGGCGCTGCTGGAGGCGTTCGAGCAGAACGAAAGAGCGATTGCGCTGTATCGCTCCTTCGGCTATGAGGTTGCGGACATGATCCATTCTTTCGCTATTGAGGGAGAGGCGGAGCCTGAGTGGGGAGAGCCGGCGCACTTATCGGCGAAGTATGATATTGTGCGCGTGACTCCTCGGGAGCTTTCCCTGCTGCCGTTTTATCCGAAGCTGGTCGCTTGGCAGACGCAATGGAGAAGCGGAAGAGACGGGGAAGCGGTGATCGTATCGGACCGGGCAAGCGGCGAAACGGTAGGCTACGCGTTGTTTCGGCGGTTGTTCGACGCGCAGGGCGCGCATACCGCCACGACGCTTCTGCAAGCCGTGGCTGCGCCGGAGTCGGGCGATGAGGAAGCGGTGCTGCGCGCTGCCTTGCATTATGTATTTTCTGCCCGGTCGGAAGCGCCCGTTCTGCGAAGGAGCGTGTTCGGCGCGCCTTCGTCCCAGCCGGCCCTCGTCTCCTTGTGCGAAAGCCTCGGCTTCACGCTCAGGCATAAGCTCGTGCATATGACGGTAAAACCATAGTGAACAATAAAAGCCCCGAACTCGTAACGTTCGGGGCTTCGTTGTCGTCATCAGATATGGCCTAACACCCAATTTTTGAGCGTGTTTTTGTCTTGGAAGCCTACGGTCATATCAACCTCTTGGCCGTCCTTAAACAGCTTCAGTGTCGGAATGCTCATCACGCCATGTTGCTGCGCCGTAGCCGGATTGTCGTCCACATTGATTTTCGCGATCGTAAACCGTCCTTCCGCTTCTCCGGCCAGCTCTTCCAGCACCGGGGCGATCAGCCGGCACGGTCCGCACCAAGGCGCCCAAAAGTCGACCAGCACGACCCCTTCTTTAATCGTTTCGTTAAACTCGCTGTCGGTTGTGTGAATCACCGTCATCGTTCATTCCTCCCTGGGATCGAATCGTTTATTTTGTAACTATTTTTGTAACAGTTTTGATTCAGCGGAAACCGTTCCGCGGTTATGAACAGGCGATTTAGTCCGCGCCTTTGCTCAAATCGGCCTCCCGAATTTGAGTCAGCACGTCCGCTACGGTCAACCGTTCGAAGAAGCTTTCCAGATGCCGTTCGGCTTCGGCGAACACGGTGTCCATGACGCACTGGATATTGGACGATACCATGCAGTACTGCTCCGGATCGCCGGATGACCATCCCGGCTTCAAGCTTCCGGGGCACATCGCGCGGTAAATGTCCGCAAGCGTCACCCGCTCCGGATCGCAGCTAAGAAGATAGCCGCCGCCGAGCCCTTCCTTGGTGGAAACGAAGCCGCCTTTGCGCAGGCAGCCCATCACCTTGCGGACTCGGGCCGGGTGCGTTGCGACGTTGGCTGCGATTTGCTCGCTCGTCGCCATATTTCCGCACTTATATGCAAGTAAAACCAAGCTGTGCACCGCAATCGTAAATTCGCTGTTCATTTCGGATTCCCTCTGCATCAATCTATTACTGTTATTGTATTAATTACAGTTGTTTTTGTCAATCGGTCATGTATTGCGTTCTATACTAGTTTAGTTTCGCGCATCCTTATTACCGCTATCCCCTTCACTCAGAAATTGTTGCGTTTGGATGGAGAATGTCAGGTGATCGGGGGAGAGTTTTCGAAACATGGGCCGCCCCTGCCGCCGGGCTTTCCGGAGCTTAGATATTTGGAAAAGCTGAGCGATGGGGAGAGCGGTCAAAAGGCTGAGCGAAGGGAAGAGCGGTCAAAAGGCTGACCGGGTCACACATGCCGACCCTACTCGCTTGACCTGCATGCGACACGACAAGCCCGCGGTTCGGAACGTCGCACTTTCTTGATCCTAATAAAAATGACCCTACCCAACGTTCAAGGTAAGGTCAACCATTGATTCCTATGCGGTCGTCACTACCGGGCGTAAAACGGAGTTCAACACCGACTGGGTGTCGGTCACCGTGACGAATTTGGAAAGCCCGTTCATGGCCCGTATATGCACCTCTTTGGCCGAATACGTCCGCTCGTCGTATCCTGCGACATCGAAGGCTGCCGACGCATCGGACACTACGATGGGCCGGTACCCCAGCTCGTGAGCCGTCCATGCCGTAACGAGCACGCTCCGGTCGGCCGTATAGCCCGCAATGATCAGGCTGCCGATCTGCGCCTCCTCCAGCTTAGCCTGCAGACCGGTGTCCTCGAACGCGCATACGTGGGGCTTCGCAACGACGATTTCGCCCGGCAGCGGCTCTGCGAACGGCAAAAACTCCCACTCCGGCTCGCCCCGTAATGTCGTCGATCCGGGATGCTCCGATTCCTCCCGGATATGTACGACAGGCAAGTCGTGCCGCCTCCATTCGAACAGCAGCTTACGCATGCAAGCTTCCGCCTCCGTCTGTGCGGGATACGCCTTTCCCCAGCTCGGTCCGCGGTAATCTTTCTGAACTCCGATCAATACTAATGCGGTCTTCAGCGTTTTCAAGTTCTCTCCCGCCTTCTCCCATTCTCCGATTGAAGTAAGCTTCTCTATGTATGTCGGTTTTGCTAATATCAGCAATATTTCTGTATTCACAGAATGAACTGCAAATCTAAAATATTACATCTTACAATCAATGTCAATTTTTCTTGTTTGCCGTACTACCTAATATAACGTCTTCCCCGTCCAAAATGTTACTCATCATTCCAAAAAAAAATGATTCTACCCCGGCAAATCGACGGCAACCATGGAGAAATCGGCACCAAGGTGCTACAATTTTGAAATAACGATTTTCGGCCGATAAGGGGAAGCTGCGGCATGGAGCTATTATGGATGGATTTTGTAAACAGCTTTTGGCGGGATTGGCGCGGCAGCGGCAAGTCGGAGGACCGGCTGGAGAACGCGGAGTGGCTGCGGCATTTTATTGCGAAATGGAATCTCCCCGGACTTGAACCGGCTGATCCCGGGAATATCGACAGGCTAAGAAACCTTAGAGAGCTGATCGGCCGAATGACCGGCGCGATTACTGCCGGCGAGCCGATGCGCGCCGACCAAATCGATGCGCTTAACCAAATCATGAGCAAAGGGCCGGTCGTATACCGCATCGCCGCACATGAGGACGGTTATAAGATGAGCTCCGTTCCGCTTTCGAACGGTACGGATCAGCTCATGGCGTCGATTGCGGCGTCCTTCGCCGAATGGATCGGCAAGGGCGACCATTCCCGAGTGCGCATCTGCGAAAATACGGACTGTCTCTGGGTGTTTTACGACGACACGAAAAACCGGTCGAAGCGCTATTGCGACGACCGGATGTGCGGCAATTTATTGAAGGTTCGGCGTTATCGGGCGAAAGGCAAAGCACACAGCAAAACGCGAAGCGAAGCGCAAAGCAACACTACCGAACCGCATTCAACTCGATGACGTTGCGGTCGGGATCAAGCAGAAATATTTGCGCAAACCCCGTAATGCTGTTCGGATTCGCCGTATGCTCGATCCCTTTTTGCGTCAAATGCCGCCTTGTCTCTTCGTAGCTTTGAACCCGCAGCGCGAAGTGGCCGTCACGGGTGTCGATGCCTCCTTGCCGCTTCGTCTCTCCGTCGTGTACGAGCAGATGAACCTGCTGGCCGGATTCGCCGACAGCCAGCCACGCGCCGGGGAAGTCGAAAGGCGGACGCTCGATTTCCCGCAGCCCGAGAATGTCCTTGTAGAATGACTTGGCCCGTTCCAGATCGGTCACAATCAAGCTGACATGATGTATTCCTTCGCAGCGAACCATCGAACGACTCCCCCTTCATCCCTGCTTTTCTCCCGCCGATCAGCCGTTAATGGGCGGCATGCGCGAGCGGCACCGAGGCGGCCTTGCTCTTGGCATTCGTCCAATCGAGACTCAAAAAGCGGTATCCGTTTACTGCGGCGCCGAAGATCATAAGGCTGCAGAGCGCGATCCACGCCCCCACCTGCCCGAGATCGAATACGGCGGTCAGCACCACCGTCGCCGGTATGAATAAAACCCAGTTAAGCAGCAGCGCCGCACGGGAAAGGAACGTCGTGTCCCCGATTCCTCTTAACCCCCCGCCAAATATGATACCCGTCGTATTAAACAATTGAATGAAGGCAGCCAGATGAATCAGAGGAATGACCGCATTAAATACGGCGGCTTCCGACGTATACAGCTTTGATATCGGCAGCGCGAAAATAAACATGAGGCTGGAAACGACGATCATAAACAATATTCCCAAATAAACGGTGACAAGCCCGAACCGGCGCGCCTCGGACGGCCTTCCTTTGCCGATCTCCTGGCCGATGCCGATCGTCGATGCTGCCCCGAAGCCGTTCGAAGGCATAAAGCCGAAGGACAAAATGTTCAGCGCAATTTCGTTCGCTGCGACCGCCGTTGTTCCGAGACGGGTGATGCAGGCGGTGAAAATGAGCATGCCGAGACTGTTGGACAGCTCCATAACGCTCAGCTTGGCGCTTTCGAAAAATATAAGCTTCACTTGCTTGCGCTCAACCGGCACCCATGAGCGCGTGAAGAAGAAACCGTTCAAGAAGCCGTAATGCACCAGAATACAAAGCAATAGCGTAATCAGCTCCGCGATGACCATACTCCAGGCGGCGCCCTGCAGCCCTAAGTTCGGAAAGCCGAATTTGCCGTAGGCAAGCACATAAGTTAGAACGACGACCAACGCACTGTTAATGATCGATATCGTCATCGGCGTTTTCGTATCTCCGATCGCCCGCATATAAGCGTAAAACACGCCGCTGAATATTCCGAACATCAACGCAAGCATCCGAACTTGGACGTAGGCGGTCCCCAAGCTTACGATTTCCGCATTCGAGCCTAGTAACTTGAGCACATAATAAGGGGCAAAAAAACTGAATGCAAGCATCAGCCCCGCTTGAACGGCCGTCCCCAGCAGAGCGATCTGCATCTGTTGATTGGCGAGGCGCATATTCCCCGATCCGTAATTTTGAGCGGCCAAATAGTTGATCGAGCCTTGAATGCCGGAGCACATCGCCCAAACGTTGTACATCAAAATGTTGGTAATCCCGACGACGGCGATCGACGCCGCGCCAAGCTTGCCGACGGTCATTAACACAAGCAATCCCGTGAATGTCATAGAAGAAAACGTTGCAATGGACGGAATCGCGAGTCTAAGTATTTGTTTAACTAGCTGCACAATGATTTTAGCACCACCGGTCTGAGATGTAGATTTCCTTGATAGCAATAGGCAACATTATAACCCAGCGCGGCGCCTAAATATATATGCAAAAAACTAGGAAACGAATATTTTACAACGACTTTACAAATAAGGCTCCGCCAGCGACCGCACGCGGCCGACTCCGTCCCACAGCTCGCCCGGACCGTCGTACACAAGCGTGATCGGCCCTTGGTACCCGCTCTGCCGCACGACTTCCATGCAGCGTATAAATTCTTCCGCATCGGGCATCCCTTGCGCATCCGTCTGCGCTTTCGCATGAATCGATTCGCTCCGCGGCACCGTTCGGCCGAGCTCCTCGTACTTTTCCGCTCCCGCGAAGTTGCCGAAGTCGCTCGTCAGCCCAAGCCGTCCCCCGCATGCTTCGAGCAGCGCCAAGCAGTTTTCGGAGGTGGAGGTCAGCGGCTTGAAATTTTCCGTAATGACCCTCACGCCTTTCCCCTCCGCATAATCGCACAGCTGCTTCATCGCCTCGCAGGAGCGCCCCAGCGCTTCCCGATCCGATGGATCCGCATCCCCGCCAATCACTCTTATCCGCTCGGCCCCGACGGCCGAAGCAATATCGATCCATCCTTTGAGCCATTCGATATCGGCCGAGCGCCTGGTTTCATCCGCGTTTGAAATATCTCCGTAGTCGGCGAGCAGCGTATAGAACGTAATTCCCGCTTTGCGAACCGCTTCCTTCAGCTGCTGTAAGTATGCTTCACTCGTATCGGGGAAGTTGAAATGGCACACCTCCATCGCCGAAAAACCGTTATCCGCCAAAAAGGACGGCAGCTCAAGCAGCGAGATCCGCTCCGGCTGATCGTCGATGACCGTAATATGCTTTTGCTCCCGCGCATCCCACTGCGTCCAGCGAAGCGGGCCTAAGTTTCGATGCAAGCTCCAAGTCGTTATTGATAAGTAGGGCATACATGATACCTCCGTTTATACTTGATATGGTGCAGCTTTGATCGACAAACCCTTCCTTTTGAATTATATCATCAAAATTTTCCTTGGAATGCCAAAAAACTCCCGATGGAGAGCAATTTTGCATAGAAGTTTTAATGAAAGCTTATTCCGGATAAAAGTCCGTATTGAATTCCAGATTTTTCGGATATCGGACCTATCGAATTGGGATAGCAGGCAGGCAGCCCGCTCTAACGGACATGCATGCAGCTATTCGCCGTTTTGAATAGTGTTTGCAGTTGTAACGGACACCACGGCAGTTATTGCCTCGAAAAAACGGGGATGGACGCCAAAAATCGGGGTTTAGCGTCTGTGGCGTCCGTTAGCGGATTAGCGGTGGGCAAATTAGCGATATAGCGTCTGTGGTGTCCGTTACTTCCCACAAAAAGGGGTGTCCCTGCTCGAAAAAAAACGCCAACCTCACTCACGGTTGACGTTTGCTGTTCTGTTTTATTTTATCGCGCTTTCGCCCGGCTCTTCCTCGAACTCACCTCGATGAAGTCTTTTCCTTCCGCGCTGCGTCTGACCAAATACCCGATCAAAAAGAGCACGAAGCCGGAGGCGAGGAATGCCAGATCGTACAGCAGCTCGTTCGGATCTCCTTGCTTCACGTGATGAACCTGCAGGATGTGATGGTCGACGATGCCTTCTACCACATTAAACACGCCGCCGCCCATCAAAATGTTCCCCCAAAGCACGGCCCATCGGTTGCGGATGCCGCTTGGCAGTCCGCCCTTCCATAGGACAAAGGAACCCGCAACGAGCGCAATGACGGTAAATGCATGAAACAGCCCGTCGCTGACGATTTGCCCGTGCCGGTGCGTCCCCATATACACGCTGTGCCATTGCAGCAGCTGATGAAATACGATGCCGTCGACCGCGCCCAGCAATCCAAAGCCCAATATGAGTCCGCCAAGATGAAACAGCCTTTCTTTTTGTTTTGCCGACATAGGAACACTCCTATCTAGTAATATTCTACCAGCTATCATTTCCTAGTTTCGGCAAACCTAAACCATTGCAGCACTCCCCGTGAAAGGACGAGTCCCGCCTTTTTCTAATACATACCGTCATGATAAAATATGAGCGAGTGCTGTAAACAAGAGGATGAATCGACGATGACTGATATCGTACAATCGACTTTCTATAATCAAGCTTCCGACACCTTACGGCGTGAGATTGCTATATTGATGCATAAGGTTTGGCCGAATTTTTGTCCAATGCCGGGCGGGACGATTCCGGACACCCACGATGCAGAGCTTCATGCGCGCTCATTTTATTCCTGCTCTAGTGGAAGGCTGGTCAGCTATGCAGGTGTTGTCCGTAAAACCATTATGCACGGAAGGCGGACATTCAACATCGCTGGGCTTAGCTGTGTGGCAACTGATCCCGATGTTCAGGGCCAAGGGTTCGGTTTGCGCACAGTCGCTGCAGCTACCGAATGGATCGAAGAACAGGTGGACATAGATTTTGGTATATTCACGTGCAACCCGTCTTTAGCCTATTTTTATAAACGTGCCGGCGATTGGCCGGTCGTTCCGGATGTAAGGCTCATTGGCAGCCGAGAAGAAGGCGCTTTGTCCAGCGATTATTTGCAGGTTGTCGTTTTGATGCGCCTGTTTTCTGCGAAAGCCCATGCCTATGAGTCGATGCTGCGTCATTCAACTATCGATCTCGGCCTTCCAATTGGCCAATTCCTATAGCGAGCGGAAAACTGCAGTCGTCACACGCTTTCCGTTGCCCGCACCATCGCATAAAGCGCCTCCGCTTCGGTTTCCAGCACGTACACCTTATTGTTTTCCAGCTTGAAGGAAAGCTTCGCCTCCGTCATACTTCCGGCTCCCGTCCAAACCGATGTTTTCGCGCTCACGTTAAATTGCAGCACTCCCCCGGAAAGGACGAGTCCCGCGGTTTTCTTCGTATTGTCCCACGTTACCGCCCCTTTTCCGTCCGCCCAATCCCGCAGCGCGACCCATCGCCCCGAAACCGTCGCAGGCGCCGTCGAATCCCGCTTCAACTGTTGGACGGCCGCCAGCAGCTCCGCGTCCTGAAGCTCCGCCTTGCTTCTGTCCCATTTCAGTTTCCCGACGCGGAACGTTACCGGCTTCACTTGCTCCGACAGCGCTTCAAACCGGTATCCTTTTGCCTGAAAGAAGGCAATGATTTCGGGCAGCGCCTTTACCGTTTCCTCGTGGCCTGCGCCGTCGTGCAGCAGGACGACCAAGTCGCCGCCAAGCTTCGATCGCTTTACGTTGCCGACGATCTCTTTGGCCGGTACGCCGCGCCGCTTCGAATCTCCGGAATCGACGTTCCAGTCGTGGATGGAAAAGCCCGCTTCCCGCAAATAGTGAAAATAAAGCTCGTCAAAGTTACCGGAAGTCCCGCCCGGCGCCCGCAGCAATCGAACGCTGTTCCCCGTAATGCGCTTGAGAACTTCGTCGGTGGCTTGTACTTGGCGCAAGAAGCCGTCAAAGCTTTTGTAAAGATGTTGGTACTTATGGTCGTATGTATGATTTCCGAGCGCATGGCCTTCGGCCGCAATCCGGCGAATCGTTTCTTCTCTGGCCGACGCCAGCTCCCCGAGCACAAAGAACGTCGCTTTTACATCATGCTCTTTCAATATATCAAGCACTTTGGGCGTCAGCTTGCTGGGGCCGTCGTCAAATGTCAAATATACCGTGGGCCGGTTAGACGTTTCCGCTTCTTGGCGCATCGAAGCCGACGTCTCGGCAGCGCTCGTCATCTGCGGCATCATTATTAAGCAAATCAATGCCATAACCGTTAAAGCCAGAAGGAAGAAACCCGATTTCCACGATATATAAACTTTCATGTATGAACCCCCCGTTTGCGATTCTCAAACTGTTTACTAGATTATATGGGGGACGTTCGATTAATAGACTTCGAACTTTCGACAAAAAAAGAGCCGCCGCCGATTCAGGCGCGACTCTTGGTATGACGCGGATATTACGCTTGCTTTACCGCTTCGATTTCGATCGAGAATTTCACTTCATCGCCCACAAGCACGCCGCCGGTTTCAAGCGCAGCGTTCCAAGTCAAGCCGTAATCGCTGCGGTTAATTTTGCCGGAGCCGCTGAAGCCGACCTTCTCGTTGCCCCACGGATCTTTGCCGGAGCCTTCGTACGTTACGTTGAACGTTTCCGTGCGGGTAACGCCGCGGATCGTCAGGCTGCCCGTCACCTCGTACTCGCCGTCGCCCGTCTTCCGAACGCCGTTCGATACGAACTCCATCTTCGGATGATTCTCCGCATCGAAGAAATCTGCAGACTTCAGGTGCGCGTCGCGGTCGGCGTTGCGCGTGTCGATGGAAGCGACGTCCACCGAAAATTTGATCGATGCGGAAGTCAGATCCTCCGGATCCGCGGAAACTTGCGCGTCGAACGTGTGGAACGTACCTTTCACCTTTGCGATCATCATATGTTTGATCGTGAAATCAATGCTGCTGTGCGAAGCGTCGACTACCCAGTTGGAAACTGCCATTTTTCATAACCTCCATTATATTTTCGCTGTCGTTTCATACATTAGTAACTTTTTGTAACCACTCAACGATTATCATTTTATGGGTTATCCTTCGATTTGTCAATCTCAATTTTGAAGTATTTAGTGCGAAGCGGTGATTGCTCCGCTCCGGCTATAGCTCCGCCTCCGTAAGATGCTCCTTGCAAAAAGCTTCCACCTCTTCGAGCTCATCGTCCTCCAGATCGAAATCCAGATGCTTCTCCGTATTTCTTTCCAGGATGTCGTATTTTACGATCCTTTGCTTCTCTTCCTCTACTCCGTAAATGACCCGAAGCGCAACGCCTTGTTCGGAATACAATTCATCGTCCTCGTCCACGTCGATATCGAGAATGAACTCGTACCGCTTTCCTTTTATGATTCCGAACGGATCCTTTACCAACTCCACGCTGTACTCCGTAATCGTTACCATTGACGTTCCTCCAATTCCCTTGTACATTGTTTATTTTTGCTAAACCCGAAACAATCCATACCCGTCCAATCGAACAATCGGCTGCGCATCGACCGCCAAGCCTTCCGTCTTGCCGTTCAACGCCACATCGACCAGCCAGCGGGTAAACGGAGCGACATTCATCGATTCCATCTCTTCCGCGGCGAAAAATCCCGCGGCGTCTACCTCCACCCCATCGGGCGTCGGCTCCCCGCTCACATATTCCATCGAAAAAGCGATATAAACGTTATGTATGCTCCTCGGCTGATCGCGGAGCGCGACAATATTTTTTACAACGCCTTCGATCCCGGCTTCCTCCAATAGCTCCCTCTTCATCGTCTCTTGAATCGGCTCCAGCTGCTCGATATATCCGCCCGGATTGGTCCAGTACCCTTTCCCCGGGTCCTGAGCCCGCCGTACGAGCAGCACTTTTCCGTCCGTTACCATCAACGCCCCGACTCCGATGCTGTAATTCCCCCAGTGTACAAAGCTGCAAGACGTACACGCTTTCCTCGGATACCCGTCAATATCCCTGATTTCCAGGGGGCTGCCGCACTGCAGGCAATACTTTGCGTCCATCGTTACCACCTCGAATTAAATTAGCTGGCATCATACGTAATTTTCATACTACCACATCAAGTATCGCGCGGCTCGGCATACACGAAAAAAAGCCGCATTCGCGGCTTTTAACGGGCTGGCACGGCTCCGGCGGCAAATTCCGGGAGCTCTTTCAAGCATCGGCCGGTGTGCGATTCCGGCACCAGCATAATTTGCTCCGGCGTTCCCGCTGCGACGACATAGCCGCCGCGGCGGCCCGCTTCCGGACCCATGTCGATAATGTGATCCGCCGTCTTGATGACATCGAGGTGGTGCTCTATGACAACTACCGTATGTCCGGCGTCGACAAGACGATTCAAGCAATCGAGCAGCTTCTGGATATCGGCCAGATGAAGCCCTGTCGTAGGTTCGTCGAAAATATACAAATTGTGCGCGCCTTTCTTGATTTTGCCGAGCTCCGCGGCCAGCTTGATCCGCTGCGCTTCTCCCCCCGAGAGCACCGTTGCGGAATGGCCGAGCTTCAAGTATCCGACGCCGAGCTCGTTCAATACTTTCAGCTTGTGGGCGATGTACTTCTCATCCTTAAAGAACCTCTCCGCGTCCTCAATCGACATTTCGAGCACGTCGGCGATCGTCTTCCCGTTGTAGGTCACCTCGAGCAGCTCGCTGCTGAACCGCGCGCCCTTGCAAGCCGGGCATGTCGATTCGATGTCGGCCATGAACAATAGCTGCGACGTGATCGTGCCGTGTCCCTTGCACTCCTCGCATCGTCCGCCCTTCGCATTGAAGCTGAAGAACGTCTCGGTATATCCGCGTTCCACGGAGAGCTCCTGCGAGGCGTAGAGCTTGCGGATTCGGTCGAACAGCCCAACGTAGGTGGCAGGGCTTGATGTCGGCATCCGGCCGACCGGCGACTGGTCGATATTGATGACGCCGCTGATGTGCTCTATCCCTTCGATCCGTTCATGGCTGCCGGGAATGATTCGCGCGTCTTGAAAGTGCTTGTGCAGCGCTTTGTACAGCACGTCGTTAATCAAGCTGCTTTTCCCCGAACCGGATACGCCGGTGATGCAAGTAAGCACGCCGAGCGGAATTTCGACATCCACGTTCTTTAGCGTGTTTTCCTTGGCTCCGACGATTTTCAGCGACGTTCCGCCGATACTCCTCCGCTTCTCCGGCATCGGAATCTTCTTTCGGCCGCTCAAATATTGTCCTGTCAAAGACGCTTCGTTCGCCGTAATTGCAGCGATCGTGCCTTCGGCCACCACCGTTCCGCCATGCTGGCCCGGACCAGGTCCGATTTCGATAATGTGGTCGGCAGCGGCAATCGTCTCTACGTCATGTTCGACGATAATGACCGTATTGCCGGAATCGCGAAGCTTCTTGAGCGTATCGATCATCTTCTGGCTGTCTCTCGGGTGAAGCCCGATGCTCGGTTCGTCCAGCACATACAGCATCCCCATCAAGCCCGAGCCGATCTGGGTCGATAGCCGAATGCGCTGCGCCTCTCCGCCGGATAACGTGTCCGAACGCCGGTCCAAATTCATATAATCGAGGCCGATGTCGAGCAGCAGATCAATCCGGCCGACCAGCTCCCCGATGATCTGCGTTCCTACTTGGCGCTTGCGCTCCGGCAGCTCGAGCGACAGCAGGAACGATTTCAGATCGTCCAGCGCCATCGAGCCGGCTTCATGGATCGTACGGCCGCCGACGGTAATGAGCAGTCGCTCCGCTTTAAACCGTGTTCCTTTGCATTCGGGACACGTCTGCTCCACCATGACGAGATTGAACATCGATTCCTCGTACCCTTTGAGCTCCTGCTTTCTGCGCGAATTGCGGTACCAGCGGTCGATGTCGCCGACAATGCCGTCGAAGGTGAACATTTTGCCGACGTGCTGTTGAATCCACCAATCTTGGCTGTTGTCTTCGGAGCCGAGAAACGGGAATCGTTCCCCCTTCGTCCCATAGAACAAAAGATCGTACACTTCGGGAGAATACTCCTTAAACGGCGTATCCAAACTAAACCCGTAATGCTGAGAAAGGCTGTATATGATCATGTTTCGCCATGCGCGCGGGTTTTTCAAATTATAAATTCTTTCGTTCAAAGCGCCCTTCCGTATGCTGCGCTCGCTGCTAGCGATCATTAATTCCGGCTGCGCGTACTTGTAGGAACCGATTCCCAGGCAGGTGCGGCAAGCGCTTTCGTGATCGTTGAAGGAAAAGTAGTACGGCTGGAGCTCGCCGGCGGCGAAATGATGCTCGGGACACGCGAACCCCCGATAGAAGCGTTCGCGATCCGCATCGGACAGCTTCGGCCCGTCCGGCACAATGTGAAGGAAGCCTTCGCCGATCTTTACGCCTTGCTCGATCGATTGGACAAGCGGCTTGTAAATATCGCGCCGCACTTCGAACGTGTCGATCAGCACTTCCATGTCGTGCGGCATATGCTCGTCGATTTCGATCCGGTCGCTCGTATCGTATAAAATCCCGTCGATCTTAAAGCGGCGGTAGCCTTTCGTCCGAATTTCGTCGAACAGGACGTTATATTCTTCTCCGAAAATTTTTTGTACGGGCGCGTACAGCTCCACCGTCGTTCCGGCGGGCAAAGACAATATATGCTCCGCCATCTGGTTTGCGGTTTTCGACTCGAGCTCGGTACGGCACCGCGGACAGTGCGGCGTGCCCGCCGCCGCAAACAGCAGCCTGACATAATCGTAAACGTCGGACATCGTACCGACCGTAGACCGCGGGTTCGGCGTCCCGGTCTTCTGCTCGATCGATACGACCGGGGACAAACCGTACACAAAGTCGACGGCGGGCTTTTTGAGCTGGGAAATATACCGTTTGGCGTAGGAGGAGGTCAGCGATTCGAGGAAACGCCGCTGTCCTTCCCCATAGATGACGTCAAACGCTAGAGAAGATTTGCCGGAGCCGCTTACTCCGGTCACTACCGTCAGCTTTTCCCGGGGAATTTCGACGGATACGTTCTTCAAATTGTTCTCCCGCGCACCGCGGATCGATATCGTCTGCCTCAAGCGAAAAACCCCTTCCCGTCAAAATAAGCGAGCTCATCGAGCTCGAACCGGCTCCGCGCCGTAAGACGCACGGATGAAGAGGCGCGCTGAATATAACCCTTCTGGGCGAGCCACTCGCAGCCGTGAACGATCAGCATATCTTCCATCCGGAAACGCTGCTTCATATGCTGCATCATCTCCGAGAACGAGCGAACGTCGCCTTCGGACCGCAAGTAGTCGGTGACGAGTTTAAACAATCGTTCGTGCCGCTCTTCGATGTACCGGTCTGCCTCGGCCACGGCCGCCTTCATCGTCTCCAGCGTCTTCGGCCCTTCGATTACACCATGATACATCCGCTGGAAAAATTCCGGATTATATTTCAGCGCCTGCTGAATGACTTCGCGGGTAGGAATGTCTCTGTTGAGCATAACCTCGATTTGCGCCAGCTGCTCCACCCCTTTCAGCAGCCATAGGAAGCTGTACGTCGGATCCCGCTTGACGACGAGCCATTTCTCCGCCTTCTCGAGCACCGTAACCGCCCATGACGCGGCCAGAAGCAATTGCACGTCCAAATCTCTTTCCCCTACGTGCCGGATCTGTTCGTACAAATCGCGAATCGCGGGATCGTTGCAGAACAGCATGGTGCTCTTTGCGAGGAACGAATGCATAAAGCCTGCCTGCAGCGACCGTTCGAATTGCTGCTTAAAGCTTTGCCTCGACGATACGTTCGCGCTGATGCAAATGCCGTGCTCCACTAATAGCAGCGATGCGTAAGGACGTTTATCGTCGTCAACGACAACGGTCATATCGATATCGGACTTTTCCCAAACAACGTCATATGACAAGCTTCCCCCGACAAACGCCGCAACGACGCGCTGATCCCGCCGGAGCTTATCGGTTATCGATTCGAGCGCGGCGCGGTACGTTTGTTGAACATCGTTCATCCGTTCTCCTCCCCAAAGAACCGTATTTTCCCAACATCTTACACATTACCAAATACATTACCAAACATTTGTTCCCGTGTAAATGATAAATTGTTAATCCAATCCAACATTTATCCATTATATATTCTAAAGGTCCCATCATTTTCCTTCCCGATTAACGTTCCGGACGATTAAGCTTTCTAATCGTTACCAATACTTTAGATAAGCGATGTAAATCATTGAGGTGATCGATTGAAAAGGCGAGCTGCTCACTTCGCGGCGGTCATCGTTGCCGCTTCGCTATTTTTTACCGGACTGCGCTTTGCGGCTGCCATGCCGGAATTGTCGCCGAAGGCGGATGCCGCGCTGAAACGGCTGCATCAAACGAGCGGGGGAACCTTATCCGTTCGGTGGAACGAGGCTTCCGGCACCCCATACCGAATGCGGGGAAGATTAAGCGGGCCTTCGCGGCATACGCCGCCGTGGATCGCATACTCCTTTATGAACGAGGTACGCGCGCTTTACGGTATCGCGAATCCGGACCGGGACTTGGAAATTACCGAGATCCGGCAGACGTCAACGGGCTCCGTCCTCGTTGAAATGCAGAGATACTTGTTCGGAATCCCCGTGCTCGGAAATGCGCTCACGATTGAGATTGACGGCGAAGGCGTCGTCCGAAACGTTGAAGGAACGATTCATCCGGGGCTCGAGAAAAAAAAGTTTTACAAGCCGATCAAACCGGCTATAAAGGAGAAGGATGCGGTCCGAATTGCATTATCCTGCCTGCCCGCCGGCAAGCCGATCGTCGGAGACCCTTCGGTGCAGCTGTACTATTTGCCCGAAAGAAACGGTACTCCGCTGGTGTATATGGTCTCCGCTACGGTTGAGACGGAAGAAGGGCCGGGCATCCTTTGCCGCATTCTCGTCCACTCCGTCATGGGCCATATTATTAGATGAAAAAAAGATACCGGGCAGGCCGACGCGGCCGTACCCGGTATCTTTTTTTACGGTGTCCACTCTACGCTTTGCACCAGCTTGCGCTTGAACAATGCCAAAATAAAATCGGTGTAATAATCTTTCCGCACATTGGCGATATATTCATGATTCGGAAACGCATAAAAGAGTACATCCGTATAGACCTCGTTATTTTCAAAAAAATCGCGGACCTGCTTCAAGCCTTCAATATGCGGCGAATTTTCCGGCAATATAAACCGAAATTCAATATCCGATTCACTTTCCGTCTCGGCAATTTTCATCGCTTGCGTATCGTATCGATAGATCAGCATTCGGTTCTCTCCCTTCCCGTTACATTAAATACCGAAGGTAAATATAGACGCTGGATATTACAATGGAAAGCAGCATGAGCGGGAAGCCGTACTTTAAAAATTGCACGAATCGAATCGGATAGCCTTCCCGTCCGGACATGCCTGCTGCGATCAAATTGGCGCTGGCGCCGATCAACGTGCCGTTGCCTCCGAGGCATGCCCCAAGCGCCAAACTCCACCACAGCGGCTCCAGATTGCTTACTCCCATATTGCCCATCTCCGTAATCATCGGGATCATCGTAGCGACGAACGGAATATTGTCGAGGAACGCCGATGCGACCGCGCTGAGCCATAAAATCAGCATTGAGGTCATCGTCACGTCGCCGCCCGTAAGATCGATCGCTCCCGCCGCCAGCTTGGCGATGACCCCCGTTTCTACAAGTCCGGATACGAGCACGAACAATCCGACGAAGAAGAAAATCGTCGGCCATTCCACACGCGCAAGCGCTTCTTCCATCTTATGCTCGCCGGTAAGCAGCAGGAGCAGGAACGCGCCCGCCAAAGCGACGGTGGCCGACTCGAGATGCAGCGATTGGTGAAGGAAGAAGCCGAGAATCGTAAGTCCCAGCACGATCAGACATTTGTTTAATAATTTTCGGTCCGTAAGCAGCTCCGCCACGTCCATCTCCATAATCCGCTGCTTCAGCTCCGGCTTGGTCTGGATTTGTTTACGGAACATGAGAATAAAGATCGGCACATATACCGCCAAAATGATGGCGGCGATCGGAGCCAAATTGACGATGAACGCCATGAAGGTTAATTCCTTAACGGCGCTGCCGATCATAATGTTCGGCGGGTCGCCGATTAAAGTCGCGGTCCCTCCGACGTTGGAGGCAATAATTTGTGTAATTAAATAAGGTACGGGATTTACTTTAAGCTGGCGCGTAATGCTGAATGTCACCGGAACCATCAGCAAAATGGTGGTCACATTGTCCAAAAATGCGGAACCGAATGCGGTAATTAACGATAACGCAACGAGAATTCGAATGGGGTCGCCCTTCGCCTGCTTGGCCGCCAAAACCGCGACGTACTTAAACAGTCCCGTCTCGGCGGTAATGTTGACGATGATCATCATCCCGACGAGCAAGCCCAAAGTATTAAAGTCGATGTGGTGAACTGCCGTTTCCTGATCGACGATGCCCAGCGCGACGACCAGCACGGCTCCCGTCATCGCGACGATCGTTCGGTGAATTTTCTCTGAAATGATCAGCGCGTAAATGATGAGAAAGATTGCAATGGCATAAATCGCTTGTTGTTCCATAGTTCCTCCTGTGCACATTTTTTCCTGATTAGTTTGCCGCTCTCTACCGGAGTTTATCCAAAAAAAGACAAAAAGAGCCCGCATTTGGCAGGCTCCTCCGATAACGTCCGTATGAAAATTAATCCTCTAGAATTATATGACGCGCCGGGCAAAATGTAAATAGTAGAGTCGCAAGCACCGAGCCTATGATTTGCCTTTATATGCATTCAAGCCCAGCGCCAACGAACCGCACAAGCCGGCGTTGTCGCCCAAGCCCGGCGGGACAATGTATTGATCGATATTTTCTAGAATCGCCTCGTGCTGAACATAACCGTTTAACATGCTCCGCACTTCGGACCGGATCATTGGAAACAGCTGCATTTGGTGCATGACTCCGCCGCCAAGAATGACCTTCTTCGGCGAAAGCAAGAGGATCGTGTTGGCAACGGCTTGAGCGATATAGAACGCTTCAATCTTCCAAGCCGGATGGTCTTCGCCCAGTTCGTGGCCTTTTGCCTTCCAGCGCTTTTCAAGCGCCGGTCCCGCGGCCATGCCCTCCAGACAGTCGCCGTGATACGGGCAAACCCCTTCAAAGCTGTCTTCCGGGTGGCGTCTGATCAGGACGTGTCCGCCTTCCGGGTGAACGAGGCCGTGCGCCAGCTTCCCTTCCAAATAGACGCCTACACCGACGCCGGTCCCGATCGTATAATAGACGCAGCTGTCCAATCCTTTGGCCGCTCCCCATACCGCTTCGCCCAGCGCCGCCGCGTTGACGTCGGTATCCCAGCCGAGCGGAACATCGAACCACTGCTTCATCGTTCGGAGGAACGGATAATCCCCCCAGCCCGGCTTCGGCGTCGTCGTCACATATCCGTATTTCGGGCTGCTCGGATCGACATTGATCGGTCCGAAGCTTCCGATTCCGATGGCTTGCACTTGCTTATCCTTAAAATAATCGATGACCTTGCCGATCGTCGTCTCCGGGCTTTCCGTCGGAAAGCTGATCCGATCCTCGACCGTTCCCGACTCATTGCCGATTCCGCAAACGAATTTCGTGCCCCCTGCTTCAATTGCGCCAATACGCATGCTGCCTCACCACTCCTGCATATTTCAGTTCTTTGCTTATCATAAACCAATTGCCGCCGCGATTCCATTGTTGCTGCTGTTCAAATCATGGGAAGAACCATTTCAAAACGAGTCGCTTCGATGCCGTCGCCATCGACATATGTCTCGATCGGCTTGAAGCCGACGCCTTCGTACATGCGGCGCGAACGTTCGTTAAACGTATATACCCCGTTTACAAGCAGTCTTGCAATTCCCACGGCTTCCGCGCGTCGGATCAACAGCTTTAGAACGCGCTTGCCGATACCTTGCGAACGATACCGCCCGTCGCCGATTACGATCGGCAGGCAATCGCTGCAAAGCGCTGCGTCGCCGATCGCGAGCCATCCGCCCTCTTCTTCCTTTTCGATTATATATACCTCGCCTTTATTGAGTAAATACTTGTACATCTTCTCTACTCGCTCAGCGTCGTATGGTGCCGCGGATTCGCCGCCTTCGGAATAATAGAGAACTTCCGGGTCTTGGTACCACGGAACCGCCGCATGAATATCATCGGGCAGTATTGCCGGGCGGATCCGAACGTTTCCCTCCTGCAGAATCATCGGTATTTCTCCTTGTAAGCTTTGCTATCGGCATCCAAATCCGATAAATTGCAAAAAGGCCCTGAAGAGACGTCAAAATAATGATAAAGATAGTCCATGATTGCACCGGCCAAACTGAATTTGTATCTAAATTAACAAATTTATCCTATGGAAACAATAATTTTCTGCGGCGGCCAACGCTCGACCTCGGCTAGCCTCGGCTGGCCTGGGTCCGTAGTATATGTGTCTGCCTTATTCTCCCGTCTCCGCACCTCTATTACTCCGATCTCCTTTTTCACGATTATCCCCTTGCGTCAGAAACACACCCTACCGCTACCCCCCCCTTCTTTTCATCGTTATCCCTTTCCTTCAGCAACATTTCCCTTTCGCACTCTCTTATCCTCACTATCCCTTTGAATCACCAAACACGTTCCCTTCCGTCCTCCCTTTTTCACGATTATCCCCTTGCGTCAGAAACACGTTTTTCACCGTAATCCCCTTGAATCAGAAATACACCTACTCGATCTGCTCCCTCTCTTCACCTTTGTCCACTTTCCATCGGCAACAAATCTCTTCCACAACTCCTTTTTACCACTATCCCAACGCCTCAGAACTTAATGTCTGAATGCCACGGCGAAACTCAAGTAAAGCAGCTCTAATAAGAGCGACCGATTACCGAGATGCTGAGTGATAGGGATAGTGGTAAAAAGGAGCACGGGACTCATAGTCCGACCGGCGACCGATTGCCGAGATGCTGAGTGATGGGGATACCGGTAAAAAGGAGCGCGGGACCCTAGTCCGACCGGCGACCGATTGCCGAGATGCTGAGGGAGGGGGATAACGGTAAAAAGGAGCGCGGGCCCCGTAGTCCGACCGGCGAGCGAACGCCGAGATGCTGAGTGATGGGGATAACGGTAAAAAGGAGCGCGGGACCCTAGTCCGACCGGCGACCGATTGCCGAGATGCTGAGTGATGGGGATAACGGTCAAAAGGAGCGCGGGCCCCGTAGTCCGACCGGCGAGCGAACGCCGAGATGCTGAGTGATGGGGATAACGGTCAAAAGGAGCGCGGGCCCCGTAGTCCGACCGGCGAGCGAACGCCGAGATGCTGAGTGATGGGGATAACGGTCAAAAGGAGCGCGGGCCCCGTAGTCCGACCGGCGAGCGAACGCCGAGATGCTGAGTGATGGGGATAACGGTAAAAAGGAGCGCGGGCCCCGTAGTCCGACCGGCGAGCGATCGCCGAGATGCTGAGTGATGGGGATAACGGTAAAAAGGAGCGCGGGCCCCGTAGTCCGACCGGCGAGCGATCGCCGAGATGCTGAGTGCTGGGGATAACGGTAAAAAGGTGCGCGGGCCCCGTAGTCCGACCGGCGAGCGATCGCCGAGATGCTGAGTGATGGGGATAACGGTAAAAAGGAGCGCGGGCCCCGTAGTCCGACCGACGAGAGACAGACGATCGACGGGCGACCGCAGGCACAACTACCGTTAAGCCGCAACAGCAACAGAAAAACCGGCTGCAAAGCGCAGCCGGCAAACCGTTCAACGGTTACTCAACATCATCATCATCGTCGTCCGCGACGGAAGATCCGCCGGACTTCTTCGCCTCTACCTGTACCGTAAACTGTGCAACCGCATCGCCGTATTTTGCATCCACGACGGTGCTGCCCTTACGCAATCCGTGAAACTTTCCGTCCTCAAACACAGCAATCGAAGTATCGCGCGGATAGAATTGGACCTCTTTCGTCACATCGAGCGCAACGCCCTCAGAGGTATATATCACGCGCTTCACTTTCTTTTGCTGCCCGGCTTTCATCGTCAACACTTCGGGCTCTACGGTTAAAGTATACGGCTCTCTTACTGCAATCTCGATCGGCTGAGTATAAAGTGTATAAGTGCCGTTATCGCTCATCGTGACCGTGTAACGCAGCAAGATGTGCGCAGTGCCTTTCATTTTTCCCGTCAAAATGTTCCCGCCAACTTCAACGGCATCCCCGCCGTCCAGCAGCACGACCTCCGGCGTCACGACCGTCTCGACGCCTGTGTAGGTTACAAGCTTTGCCGATATCGCAAGGTCGGTTCCCCGAATCAAGTCATACCTCTCTTGCTGCGGGGCGAGCGATTCCGCCCAATTCGCGGACCATTGCGCATAATCCGTCGTGAGGCCGTACGTTCCGAGCCGGAAATACGTCATATAGTCCGCCTCGCTGCGGTACGTCCACGGCCAAATCGTCATTCCGCGATGCTTCGCCGCCTCCATAAAATTGGTGCCGAGTCCGGGGTAGCTCGTATTGAACGTCGTGTTCAGCGGGCCGATCACCTTTAGCGTCTCCCGGAGCGCTTTGCTTACATTCGCCTCGTTCGCATATCCGCCTGTAAGGAAGCCCGCCGACATGCCCGGCATTTTCTGGCCGAGCAGCTTCAGCTGTTCGGCGGTAAAGGAGATAACCGTTACTTGATCCTCGACTCCTTTTTCGGCGATGAGCTGCACGAGCGCGTCGACAATTTCCGGTTTGTAGCTCTTAATCTCAACAAAATGATTTACGTCTTTTCCTTTAAACTCATCGAACATTTCCGCCAGCGTCGGAATTCGCGCATCCGGATATTCCGCCGGGAACTGCTTATTGGCGAGCAGCTGCTTCAGCTCGGCCAGCGTATAATCTTCGATGTAGCCCGTTCCGTTCGTCGTCCGGTCGAGCGTCGGATCGTGCATGATGACGACATGACCGTCTTTGGTCAAGTAAATGTCCGTTTCGAGAATATCCGCCCCGTTCTCGTAAGCGAGCCGAAAGCTTTCCATCGTGTTCTCCGGCGCAAGCGACGGATTGCCGCGATGGCCGATCACCCACGGCTTTCGAATGAGCGTCGTTCCGCCCGAGTATACCTTGAGCGCGTCGAACAGAGCTTCGGGAGCATCGGTAACGATGCCGTTCACACCTGCCGTAATCAGGCGGTGCATCGACAGCGGCTGGGCCTCTTCGTCAAGCGCCCAAACCGTGATCAGCCGTTTCTGCAAATAACGGACTTGTTCCAAGCTCGCCGTATTCCCGGAGAGCAGCGCGATCTTCGCCAAGCTGCCGTTCGTGATGCGGCGAATGTCCATCAGCTGCTCCGGCGTCGACGCCGAGGCACCCCGGAAATCGACGATTCCGCGAATGATCGGATATTGAGATCTCGCTTGTTTTACAAGCTCCCCGTTATCCGAAATGACGAACGCGTCCTCCAGCTCTTGCGCTTTCAGGTAACCGATTAATGCATCCACCGTTGCTCCGTCTTTCACATAGAAGGCAGGCATCACCTTCGTACCGAGCTGAGGAATGACGGAGTCCAAGCTTCCTAACTCGACGGTTCCGTCACGATTCGTAACGGCTAAGCCGCTATTGACCGTCAAAATCGCCGTAGCGGGCAGCGTCCCTTTCGTACTCAACGCTGCAAGATCGTCAGTCGACTCGATTTCCGTCACAACCGTCGGCGCCAAGACAATATCGGTTTCCGGCTCAACCACGTTGACGAACCGGTCCGCAGGCAGCGGCGGAAGCGGATCTTCCTGAAGCGAAACCTTAATATTGTCCACTCTCATATGACTTCCGTCCGCCTGCAGCCCGATTCGGCCCTTCGAATATGTGTCAGCCAAATCATTATCGATAAGCAGCTTGTCGTCGATCCACTCCTGTACCCGGTTGCCTTTGAGCATGATTTTGTAGCGGTACATTTTGTCTGCTGAAATGTTCTCCGTAAAAGAAGCTCGATCCGGCACGTTCCACTGATTCGCAGGCGTCCGCTCGGCAAATTCGACGCCGTTCGCAGCGGTGGCGTTTTGCCTTACCGCCATTTGGTAATACGGATAGTTGTTGTTCTGCACCCGATACATGATGGAATGCCAGCGAGAAGGATCGTTCGCGGCGAGATGCGTCACGTCCGCCTCGATCCTGTAATTGCCGAACAATCCTAAGTATTCCGGCAGCAGCACGCGCGACGGATTGTCCGGCGAAGTCCGCGCATCAAGCTCGAACGCGCCCGATACGACGCCGGCTTTGCTTGCCGTCGTGCCTTGAATGCGGATCCAGCCCTGCGGCAGCGCTCCGTCGGCAGCATCGTCAAAGCTTTCCTCATAAAGCACGTACTCGCTGTCTGCGGCATTCTTCGCCACAATAAGCAATTGTACGGACGCATCGCCGGATTGAGCGGTTACGGCGGAGACACCTTTTTGCTTGACGACAAGCATTCCGTTCTCCACCGCAACTCCTCCGCCGCTTGAGCTCCATGAGAGCTCGCCGCCCGTAATCGGCTTGCTCGTCAGATCGTTATACTCTGCGGTGAACGGGATCGTATTCGGATCGATCGTTTGACCGGTTTCGGCAAGCAAGTAGCCGGCGTCATGCTTCAAAGAAACAATGGTAGGCCCCGTCTTGGAAGGCGTCACCGACACTTCCCGCTGCGAAACGATCCGGTCATATACGGCCGAAATCGTAACGATTCCTTCCTTGAGCGGATGAAGAGTCCCGTCAATCACCTTCAGCACCGACTCATCGGAAGAGGAAAGCTTAAGCCGCCCGGAAGGAACGGTTTCGGCAATTCCGTCGGAGAAGCCGACTGCGGCGGAAACCGGGACCGGTCCGGTCAACGCCTCGACGGAGGCCGGGATGTCGAGCTCCATGCTTTCTGCGCTAACTCTCGTCACCTTTACATTATCGAACGATATTTTGCTCTGGTCCCCTTGAAGGCCGATTTTTCCGCGCTCCAGCAAATCGGATGTAAAGCTGCGGTCCAATAGAAGCGTGAAATCGTCCGCATCCTTCGGCTTGATATATTCCTTTACGTTGTTGTCGAATACTCTCACTTTGAGTGTGTAATCCGCTCCCAGCGTAAGCGGCTGCCATACTCCGCTCGCAGGGACGGACCAGTTGCCGTCCGGCTTGCGGTACGCAAACTCGTAGGTGCCGTTCTGTCTTACCGCCATTTGATTGTACGGCTGCTTGCCGCCGGACGGAACGCGGAACATGATTGCGCCCCAGCGGGCATTGTTCAGCACGCTTTCAAAACGAAGGTCCGCTTCCACCGTATAATTGTCCCATTGTACGGGAGCGGTGATGCGGCCCTGCTTTCCGGAAGCGTTGCCGTCAAACACGAGCCGCCCGTCGCCGTATGTATCCTTCGTCACCGTCATCGGCGCGGTTCCCGCATTCACATCCGAGATCCAGCCGAACGGCGCTTGCCCGCTCTCGTACGAATCGAAGTTTTCCGCAAGCAGCGTATCGCTCACTTCGCCGCTGATCGGCGGAGCGTCCGAAAGCGTAATCGTGCCGTAACCGGACGTGTCGTTCCAGAACGATTCCGAGTTGTACGCACTCCAGTAGCTCGATCGGCTCGCCTCGTCATTCGCATCCCGGTCCGTCACTCCGATTTCGAAGCCGAACTGCTTGCTCTTGAGCGGGTCGAAACCGAGCATATCCCACGGAATGGCCGCTTCGGCCGTCCACCCATCGGCGGTCGTAGAAATCGCGCGGAGAATGTTTTTCTCATCTTTCCCGGCATGGTTCGGAGCCGCACCGAAATAAAAGCTCGGCGTAAAGCTGTCCGGCGCGTACACGAATCCGATTTGCATGTCGTTGTCTACGAACGGACCCGAACGGTGAAGCGTCGGGTCGAAAAACATGCCGATATGGTCCTGCTCGAACCAATACCCGCTTCCGTTGTTCATTAAGGTATCGTCTTGGACTTTGACGGCGACATAAAGATACTTGTAGTCCCAAAGCATGCTGAATGAGGAGTCTTGGAACGTCCCGCTCCCCATCCTGACCTCCAGCGGCCGGTACCCGCTCCATAAAGGCTCGTCCAGCCTTCCGTCGATGACCGGAGCCGTAACCGTTCTGCTGATGGCAGCCTCTTTTCTTTCCGCCCCTCCGGCCGCTTCCGCTTTCGTTCCTGTTCCTGCGCCTGCGAACGAGAATGACGATAAAAATACGGCCGTAGCAAGCAATAAATTCAGCTTTCTTCGCTTTCGCACATCAACTTCATCCTTTCTATGAAAATATGATTACGCGCCAAATATACCCATTAAAGGTAATCGGTACATTAACGAGATGCTAAGATATTATGAAGATAGACAAGTTGCTAGAACTCGATAAAAAGGAAAATTTCGTCATTCGATTCGAGAGGAATAAAAAAAACCGCCATTGAAGGACTTTGTCCCAAAGATGACGGTTCTCATTAATGTGAGAAGCTATTTCTGCTTCAGCCGACGATTAACGCGTAAACAATGCCCGGTCCGTGCACGCCGATCGTCAAGTCGTTCTCGATATCGGCCGACCGGCTCGGACCCGATATGAAGTGGATGCCTGCGGGCAATTGCTCTCTCCCGGCCTCGTCGAACGACGTCAATACTTCGCCCAAACGAGTTTTGATCCGTTCTGCCGGAATGATTGCCATAAGCACCGTCGGAAGCAGGCTGACGGAACGGCCTTTGTCCTTGGAGGACAGCACCGCGACGGATCCGGTGTAAGCGACGGCGTGATCCGCCACGACGACCCCGAAGTCCGCTTCGGCGGCGCGCGCCTTCCAATTCGTCTCCGCTTCGCTGTTCCACACCGTAACTTGCGCTCCTTCGCCGAGCGCTTCCTCCAAATCGAGCGCGTCGAGCTCCGGCTGATGCTGGCGAACGATATATTGGGCGCTCATTTCCCGCGCTTTCTCCACAATGAAACGCTTCGCCTCATCCATCGAACGGAGCCGGGCGGCATGCCCGCCGACGGCCGTGAAATTTCGGATAAACCGCTCGATCCGCTCCTCCGCCGTCCATTCGAACGCGTTCCAGAAATCGGGCGCACCCCGGTACGGATGCGCAGGCTTTTCCAACACCCGCGCACGGCCGAGCCGTTTGGCAATGCCGTTCATAAACTCCGACTGCTTGCGCTTAGACTCCTCGTCCAGCTGACGCAGCCATTGCTCGTGCTGCATGTCACTCATGTCGGTGCCCCCCTCCTTCTTTCCGCGCTTTGGCGACGGCCTCCAAGCGGCTTTTCACGGCAGGGTCCGTCTCCCGCAACCCATCCTGCGCAAGCTCGCGGTCAATCGTCTCCCATCGGTCGCGGAACGTCTCCTTCGGCAGGCTCGGCGCGATGCGATAGCTGTTCCAGCCCTTAAGCGGCCCGATCCGCGCGCGGATTCCGCCGTCGCGGACGACGAGCGGCTGGCCGAGCTTCGCCAGCTTCAGCACGCCCTTAAACCGGCCCGACTTCGCCATCACCATCGCATAGCCCTTCATGCCGAGCGATTCGAGCTTGTTGCCGTGCCCGCTCTCGACCTTCCGGCGCCGCAAGTAGACGAGCATGTCGTGAAGCGGGATTTTGACCGGGCACGCCTCGTAGCAAGCACCGCACAGGCTGGAGGCGTTCGCGATGTCGTCCCATTCGGCGACGTTCTTCTGCAGCGCGGGCGTGAGCACGGCGCCGATCGGCCCGCTGTACGTCCCGCCGTACGCATGGCCGCCGATGTGACGGTATACCGGGCAAGCGTTCAGGCAGGCGCCGCAGCGGATGCAGTTGAGCAGCTCTTGAAATTCGGGGTCGCCGAGCTGATTCGACCTTCCGTTGTCGACAATGACGATATGCATCTCTTCCGGTCCGTCGGCGTCGTCCTGCCGGCGCGGTCCCGTAATGCCGGACATGTACACGGTCAGCTTCTGCCCTGTCGCGGAACGCGGCAGCAGCGTCGCCATAACCTCCAAATCGGCCCACGTCGGAATAATGCGCTCCATCCCCATCAGCGTAATTTGCGTCTTGGGCACGGTGGTGACCATGCGCGCGTTGCCTTCGTTCTCGAACAGCACCATCGACCCGGTCTCGGCGATCGCGAAATTGCAGCCGGTCATGCCGATATCGGCTTCGAGGAACTTTTCGCGCAGCTTTTTGCGCACGAAGCCGGCCAGCACCGACGTATCGGGCGGCAGCGTTTCGCCCGCCTCCGCAGACAGCAGCTCCGCAATCTGATACCGGTTCTTGTGGATCGCCGGAATAATGATGTGCGACGGAGTTTCGCCCGCAAGCTGAATAATGTATTCCCCGAGATCGGTCTCCACCGCTTCGACGCCGATCTTCTCGAGCGCATGGTTCAGATGCAGCTCCTCCGTCACCATCGACTTCGATTTGACGACCGATTTGGCCGCTTTACGCTCCGCGATCGCGAGCGTTATGCGGACCGCCTCCGCCGCCGTATCCGCGAAGTGGACATGAACCCCGTTCGCGCGCGCGTTGTCGGCGAACTGATTCAGGTAGTAGTCCAGATGGGCGATCGTATGCAGCCGAATTTGCCGGCCGCGCTCGCGCCACTCGTCCCAATTGCCGTGCTCCTCTGCCGCGCTCTTCTTGCCGCTGCGCAGCCGCTCCGTCGTAAAGCGAACCGCCTTGCGCAAAAACTCGTTGTTCAGCGCCAGCTCCGCGCGCTCCTTCACGCTTGTCCCGCTCGTTCCCGCTCCGCTCATGCCTGCTTCACCCCTTCGTACAGCAGCTCTGCCAGATGCATGACCCGGACCTTCTCCCCACGGTACCGCAAATTGCCTGCAATATTCATCATGCAAGCCATATCGAGCCCGACAAGCACCTCTGCCTCCGTCTCTTTCACATGGTCGGTTTTCTCCGTCACCATCGCTCCCGAAATGTCGGACATCTTCACCGCGAACGTTCCTCCGAACCCGCAGCAGTCCTCCGCAAACGGCAGCGGAACGAACTCGAGCCCCTTCACCCCGGCGAGCAGCTTCATCGGCTCGTCCTTCGCTCCGAGGAGCCGGCTCCCGTGGCAGGAAGGATGGTAGGTCACTTTATGCGGAAAAACGGCGCCGACATCCGTCACTCCGAGCACCTGCACCATGAATTGCGAAAACTCGTACGTTTTTTGCTGCAGCCGCTCCGCCTTCGCAAGCAGCGCCGGATCGTCCTTAAACAGCTGCGAATAGTGGTGGATCATATATGTGCACGAGCCCGAAGGCGAAATGACGAAATCGCTTTCGTCAAACGCTTCCAAAACCGTCGTGGCGGCCGTGCGCGCCTCGTCCCAATACCCGCTGTTGAAGGCGGGCTGTCCGCAGCACGTCTGCGCGGGCGGAAAGTCGAGCTTCACGCCCTGCCTTGCGAGCAGACGAACCATGGCTTCTCCTACGGAAGGAAACAATGCATCGCTTAAACAGGTAATAAATAAGGACACCTTCATTGCTGCACCCTCTTTACGCGAAAATGAATCCGGTCATACCGTAACGACCGCAATTCCCTGATTATTGTACACCTCCGCCTCTTTCTGAGGAAGCCCGTTGTCCGAAATAATCGCATTTATTTCCGTTACGTCCGCCACGTGCGTAAACGCCTGAACGCCGAACTTGCTGGAGTCGGCGAGCAAAATGACCTCATCCGCCATACCGACCATCTTCTGCTTGATTTTCGCCTGCAGCTCGTTCGATTCGCTGATCCCCCGCTCCGGATGGACCCCTTTGCAGGAGAGGAACGTTTTGTCGACGTGGTAGGCATCCAGCGAGCGCTCCGCAAGCGGCCCTACGTAAGATAACGATGAAGAGGCGAGCAGGCCGCCGGTGGAGAGCACGGTTATTTTCTCCTTGCCGCTAAGCTCCATGGCGACCTTAATCGAATTGGTCAGTACCGTCAACGGAATATCGGGGACGATCCGAGCCATATACCAGGCGGTGGTGCTTGCGTCCAGCACGATCCGGTCCTTCGGCCGAATGAGCTTCACAGCTTCCTCTGCGATCCGTTTTTTCTCTTCGGCATTAATAATTTCGCGTTCCGAGTACGGAATTTCCGGCTGAGTCTGGACACCCTTCACGCTCACCGCCCCGCCGTGCGAGCGGCGCAGCCGCCCGGCCTGCTCCAGCCGGTCCAGATCGCGGCGGATCGTCTCCTCCGTCACCTCGCACAATTCGCTCAGCTCCGTAACCCGGATGCTTCCTCTCTCGTTTACCAGCTGCACAATTTTTTCGTAGCGCTCCGCGACCAGCATCGATTGCCTACCTCTTTCTATTTCTCTTTGCGTTTCTATTACTCGACTTGTAACCCCGTCAACACGCGGAACCGGCCGTACGCCTCATTCCACGCGTCTTGCTGCTGCGGTTCATAGACAGCGACCGGAAACGATTCCCGGATGACGCTGCGCGCCTCCCGGATGTCCGACAGCTCTCCCCGCGCTATCCATTGTACCGCTAAATTGCCGATTGCGCTTCCCTCCGTCGGTCCTGCCCAGACGGGCTTGCCGATCGCACTGGCGGTCCAGCCGCAGAGCAGCGTATTGTTGATGCCGCCGCCGACCATGTGCAAGCCGCCGAAGCTTTGCCCGGACAGCCGCTCCGTCATTTCGAACACGTAGCGGTATTTGAGCGCCAGGCTTTCGAGAATGCAGCGCACCGTCTCGCCCGGCCCCTCGGGCGGCTTCTGCCCCGTTCGAAGCGCGTACGACCGGATTCGCTCCGGCATATCGCCCGGGGGCATAAACACCGAATCGTCCGGATCGATGAACGTGCCGAACTCGGGTGCCTGCTCAGCCAAAGCGACGAGCTCGGGGAACGTATAGGTCGCCCCGGCTCTCTCCCATTCGCGGCGGCTCTCCTGCAAAATCCACAGCCCCATAATGTTTTTGAGCAGACGGAAAGTGCCGTACGCGCCGCCCTCGTTGGTGAAATTAAGCCGCTGCGCCGTTCCGTTAATGACCGGCGACGTTACCTCGGTCCCCATCAGCGACCACGTGCCGCAGCTTAAATACGCAAACGAACGCTCCGTCGCGGGGACGGCCACGACCGCCGAGCCGGTGTCGTGCTCCGCCACGGCGATGACGGGAATGCCTCCGACGCCGAGCTCCTCGCGGACGGAGCTTCGCAGGGTGCCCACCTGGGTACCCGGCTGAACAACCGCGCCGAACAACGTCTCCGGCAGCTGCAGCCGGCGCAGCAGCTCCGAATCCCACCGGCCGTCGATTGGATTGTACAGCTGCGTCGTCGTGGCGTTCGTAAATTCGTTCGCCGTCTCGCCGGTAAGAAAATAACGCAATAAGTCCGGTATCATAAGAAAGCGCTCGGCCTCGCGCAGCAGCGGCGAGCCCGCCCGTTTCAAAGCATACAGCTGAAAAATCGTATTGAAAGGAAGAAACTGAATGCCCGTCCGGCTGAATATGTCGGACGGAGGGATCTCCGCAAACAGCTTCTCCATCGCTCCGTCCGTATGGCTGTCCCGATAATGGTACGGGTTGCCGAGCAGCTCGCCGCCCGTCCCGACAAGTCCGAAGTCGACCGCCCAGGAGTCGATTCCGAGGCTCCGGACGTTCGCCCCCTGATGCTTCGCTTTCAATAAACCTTGCTTGATTTCATGATATAACCGCAAAATATCCCAATGGAGCCGGCCGCCCACCTGCACCGGATCGTTCGGGAAGCGGTGAAGCTCCTCCACTTCGATCTTGCGGTCCGTGAGGCGGCCGAGCAGCGCCCGTCCGCTGCTCGCCCCCAAATCGTACGCCAGAATGCTCTCGCTCACGTCCGGAACACCGCCTTCTTTACGCTTCCTGCATAGCGGCCGCCGCTTCGCGCTGAAGCAGCACTTCCCGCTCGTACGTCTTCACTTCCGCAAGCCATTCCTCGCGAACCGGGACGCCCATCTTCGCGCAGTAGTAATCCCAAACCGCTCCGAACGGATACGATTTAAATTCCTCCGTCAGCGCAAGCCGGGTCGTATAATCTCCTTCCAGCTCCGCCTGCTTGAGCGCCTCCACCGGCTCAAGCATCGCCTTCAAGAGCGCCTTAATCGTATTGCGCGTACCGATGACCCATGCCGCCACCCGGTTGATGCTCGCGTCGAAGAAATCAAGGCCGATATGCGTCCTGGCAAGCAGGTCGTTCCGCACCAGCTCGCGGCCGATTTCCATCAATTCGTCGTCGAGGATGACGACATGGTCGCTGTCCCACCGCATCGGGCGGCTTACGTGAAGCAGGATGCCGCTCGCGAACAGCGCCAGCGCCGACAGCTTGCCCGAGATCGTCTCCGTCGGGTGAAAGTGTCCTGCGTCAAGGCAAATCAGCTTGTTGTTCTGAATGCCGTAGCCCATATAAAACTCGTGGGAGCCGACGACGTACGCTTCCGAGCCGAGGCCGAACAGCTTGCTTTCCACCGCGTCCAGATGGACGTTCGGATCAATCTCCTCGGCGAAAATTTCATCGAGGGCGTCTTTCAGCCGCTGCCTCGGCGACATGCGGTCCGCAGGCGTGTCCTTATAGCCGTCCGGGATCCAAATGTTCGTGACGCACGTCTGCCCCAGCTGCTGGCCGAAGTAAGCGCCGATTTTCCGCGAAGCCTTGCAGTGATCGATCCAGAACTTCCGGATGGCCGGGTCGGAGTGGCTCAACGTGAAGCCGTCCTTCGACTTCTCGTGCGAGAAGCAGGTCGGGTTAAAATCGAGGCCCAGCCCTTGCTCCTTCGCCCAGTCGACCCAGCCTTGAAAATGCCGCGGCTCGAGCTTATCGAGCTCCACCTTCTCGTCCGTATCGGCATAAATGGCGTGCAGGTTCACCTTGTGCTTGCCCGGTATGAGCGAGAACGCCTTCTCCAAGTCGGCGCGCAGCTCCTCCGGCGTCCGCGCCGCCCCGGGGTAATTGCCGGTTACCGAAATGCCCCCGGTCAGCTCCTGCTCGCGGTTAAGGAAGCCCCTTACGTCGTCTCCCTGCCAGCAGTGCATGGAAATTTTGATGCTCTCCAGCTTTTCAAGCGCTTGGTCCGTATCGATCCCATGCTGCGCATAGAGCGCCTTCGCCGCCTCATAGCTTTTTTCGACATTGCTCTCCATTCGTGTTTCCCCTCCTGCGAATTGAAAGTTTATCTTGTAAACGCCGCCGGTACCCCTCCGTCGATCGTCAGCATGCACCCGGTTGTTTTCTCCGACTTGGAGGACGCAAAGAACGCGATTCCTTCCGCAATATCCTTCGGGAAGATGTTCACTTGCAGCGTCGTGCGCTTCCGGTAATACTCCTCCAGCTGATCCGGCTCGATGCCGTATGCGGCCGCCCGTTCGTTGCGCCAGCTGGAATTCCAGATTTGCGAGCCTTGCAGGATCGCATCCGGCAAAATCGTGTTCACGCGAATGCCGAACTCCCCGCCTTCGGCCGCGATGCAGCGGGCGAGATGCGCTTCAAGCGCTTTAACCGCGCTGTAGGCGGAAGCGTTTTTGCCGGCGTATATGGAATTTTTCGAGCCGATGAATACCATGCTGCCTCCGACGCCTTGCGTCTTCATCAGCTTGAACGCTTCCCGAGCGACAAGGAAATAACCGGTGCCGAGCACGCCCATATTCAGGTTCCATTCCTTGAGCGATGTTTCGTCGAACGGACTGGAAGTAGCCAGGCCCGCGTTGTTGACGATAATATCGACGCCGCCGTATGCAAGCGACGTGTCGGCGTAAGCGGCCGCGACCTCCTCTTCCTTCGTCACGTCCATCTTCACGGCGATCGCTCGGTTTTCACCGTACTTGTCATTGATGTCTGCGGCCACCTTCTGTGCGCCTTCAAGGTTTAAGTCCGCAAGCACGACGTGTGCGCCTTCGGATGCGAGGCGGCGAGCCGTTTCGCTGCCGATGCCGCCCGCGCCGCCCGTAATGAACGCGACCTTGCGGGAAAACTCGGCCTCCGGCGGAGCGAGCGTCAGCTTATAAAGCTCGAGCGGCCAATATTCCACGTTATACGACTCGTTCTCGCTCAAGGAGACGAACCGCCCGAGCGCCGTCGCGCCTCTCATAACGGCAATCGCCCGATGGTACAAGGCGCCGCTCACTTTGGACATGGCCCAGCTCTTGCCCGTGTTGATCATGCCGACGCCCGGGATGAGAATGACGCGCGGCGCCGCTTCGAACATGACGTCGCCTTCGTTCTTGTTCCGCTCGAAATATGCCTTGTATTGCTCCTTGTAAGCCGCAATGCCTTCCTTCAGCTTCGCGCCGAGCCCCTCAACATCCTCTTCGTCCGGCGTCCAATCGATAAAGAGCGGCACGACCTTCGTATGTACGAGATGGTCCGGGCAAGCCGCGCCGACTTGGGAAAGCTGCGCCGAATCTCTGCCGCCTGCAAATTGCAGCACGTCCGGCTCGTCGTCGAAGGTGAGAATCATCTTCTTCGAGTCGCTCACGGCGCCCCGAACGACAGGCATAACCTGCGCAGCAATGCGTCGGCGAGCTTCCGCCGGCAGCGCTTCGTGCATGACGCCGCCGAATAGGCCGCTTTCGTTCACGCGCGCTTCGATATAGCTTTCCGCTTCATTGATGACGGCGATTGTCTTGGCGTAGCACGCTTCGGATGTGTCGCCCCAGGTGACCAAGCCGTGCTTCTCCATCAGGACGAGCTCCGCGTTCGGATTGCTGCGGACGCCTTCGGCGATCATCTTGGAAAGCGTGAAGCCCGGGCGGACGTAAGGCACCCACACGAACCGGTCGCCGAATATGTCGCGGGCGATCTCCTTCCCGTTATCCGCGCAGCACAAGCTGATGATCGCATCGGGATGCGTATGGTCCACATGCTTGAACGGCAGGAACGCATGCAGCAGCGTCTCGATCGAGGCGCGGGGATGCTTGGCGTCGATCATGCAATGAGCCAAATAAGCGACCATTTCCTCATCCGTCATCGCGTCCCGTTCGATGAGCGGACGAATATCCTCCATACGGAGTCCGGTAAAATTGCCCGCCTTCATGGTGGCCAAGTCGGAGCCGCTTCCTTTGACGAACATGACCTCGACCTCGCGCCCGCGGAAATCGGCCACGGTCGTCTTTGTGGACGTATTGCCGCCTCCCCAATTGCATACCCGGCGGTCCGAGCCGATCAGGTTGGAGCGGTAAACCAGCTCCTCCAATCCGCCCTTCCGCTGCGGAGCCTTCGATGAATCCCATAAATTGCTTACCATAAGTGCGGCTACCTCCATGTCGATCTATCATTTTGTTTTTGATTGATTGGAGTATATCATTTTTGTTTTTGTTTGAATATAACTATATTCAAATATAAACGGAAAAATGTTAGCGCTTTACGGGTTTATTTGTATTCATTCAATTTATATTCATTCTAATTCTATTTATTTACAAGCGTGTTGAGTGTCAACGCGCAGCCGGCCGCGAGACGCAAAAAAAGCCGCACCCTTTCGGGCACAGCTGTCTGCAAACGAACTATGGTTCGCCGGCAAGCGGTTTGGTATGCCTGCCGATCGCCGCCTTAAGCGCGATTCCGAGCGCGATTCCGAACAAAGCGGACAGCATCGGAAGCCAAACCGGACCGAGCAGCACGCCTGAAATTCTCATGTCGGAGTACATGACGCCGACCGTGCCGAAATACGCGCAGCTGACGAACGGAAGCGCCGAAAAAGCGGTAGCGCCGCCGCCGGCCGCTTTAAAGGCGTCCCATATTCCGAACATGTACACACAGGGATAAAACATAAGCCACTGATAATCAGTATGCTGTATGGCCGCTAAAATATCTCCCTTAAAGCTGTACATGATGGACAAATTGAGGTGAGACCCAATATTAATGAGAAACTCCAGGGCAATAAGCACGACGCCCTTCAAATACTGTTTGTTGAGCAGCTGTCCGAAGCCCGGCAACGCAATAGACCACAGCAAAACTTCCAAAGGCTTACTTTTCATCATTTCCCCGCATTTCCCAATTTGTGGTCGGCAGTATCGTATGAGGAATTGGCGATCGAGCGGCATCGTTGCCAAGTAAGCTTATGCTACCCGCAATTGTATATTTTATACAATTTTTTAAAAGCAATTTCACGAATTATCGTTTCGGCCTATTGTACCCGCGCTCTCCGAACGGCTGCAGCTTTTCGAGCCACAGCCCGAGCAGCGCTTCCACCTCATCGCGGTACTCCTTCAGCTCCGATACGTCGTTCATCGTTTCTTCTCGTGGCTTAATCCGGTCGAGCTCTTCAAATACGAAGCTGCTTCCTCCGTACTTCTTCCAATCGCTTTGCAATTCGCTGTACGTAATCATATTCATCTGCTTGGAGAAAGCAAACCGGTTTCTCGCCCCGTCCAGATCCATCGTGCAGTCCACATAAATTTTGCCGCTCTCCGTATTACGAATTTGAAACACGCCCATCGGGCGAAACGTCGATTTGTACGCCGTCGCAAGCTCTTTCTTCCTTTGTTTATCGATTGTCACCGTTGTCCCCCCTTAATATCCCATTTCCTTCAAAATGGTCGACAGCATCCTCAGCCGCTCCCCGATCAGCTCGTCGTCCTCGCTGAGCGCCTCGCGGAACAGCTTGATATCCTCGTTGATTTTGTCGTTCTCCGTACAAACCGCCACCGTCAAGGCGTCCCCCTGCAATCCTATGCGGTCAATCACGGGTTGTTCGGCGTCGTACAAGTTCTCGTACCGATATGCCTCGCGAAAATGAAGCATCGACCGGCTCACCAAAATCGCAAGATCCAGCACCCGATGAAGCGGCAGCTCCTCCGATTGTCTCGACCACTTCTCTCCGGTATACCTCCAAACTTTGGCCGAGATGTCCACCTTTCCTCTGTCGTTCCACTGCGCCAAGCCCAGTGAAAGGCCTTTGGCATCCGATTGATTCGCGTACCGGCCGTCCACATTGTCATAGTTTTCTGCGACGATTACTGGCTTATGTTTTAAGGTAGTCGGTATTTTCATCGTTGTTTCCTCCGGATCGTTCGTTAATATGTCGGTTGATCGCAATGACGATTCCGATTCACTAATTTACTAATTTACTAAATTACTGACGATAAAAATAACTATATTGCACATCGCTTCTCAAGTCAACAAAAAACACCGCGAAGAAAACGGCGATTGCCGTAATCTCCGGGTGTTTTCGTTTGTGGCGGATGCGATTTATTTCCGGCTTGCCAAGTAATCGGCCAGCTGATCGAACGTGCCCGCGAAGCCTTGCTCCAGCATCGGACTCATTCCCGCAAACACCGCGTTTTCTTCTTCGGTTGCGTTGTGCGGCCCGCCGCGCAGCGTGAGCAATGTTTTGCCGTTCTCCTCGGCAAGCGTCAATATATTCATGATCTCAAGCGGCCAGTTCGGATGAAACGGCGCTCTTACGGTGTTGCCTTGTTCGTCCGAAAAAGATTGGATGAAAGTGAGCCGCTCCACCGGATTTACTTCTTGATATACGAACTTCCCCCACATGACGTGTCCGTCGGGAGACGATTGGCTGCCCAGGAACATACCTCCGGGGCGAACATCCATCTTAACGACGTTCAAGGAAAAACCTTTCGGTCCCCACCACTTGCCGAAATGCTCCGGATCCGTCCAAACCTTGAACACAAGCTCACGCGGTGCGTCAAAGACGCGGGTTAACACCAATTGTTTGCTTTCTGCTTGATTGTCAGCCATCATACTTCCTCCTTGTTTTTGAACAATGATTCACTTTCTCCTCATCGTTGAACGTCTAAGAGGGCCTTGAATCGGGTGACTGTTAACCTTTTTCGTAACCTAAATATAGCATATGGGGAATATTCCTGTAAAGGAATTTTAAAAATATAAGAAGCCCTTGACGGCTCCTGCTGCTGGTGCGTCAAGGGTATTCTTCGGTACATATACGTTTCTATTGTTGCCGCACCGGTTCCATCAGCGACTTGGCGTATTCGTTCAAATCGATCGCCTTTCCGCCGTTCAATCGGGACTCCTCCGCGGCGAACGCCATCAGGTGGCTGCGAACGGAGGCGGATGCGGAGGTCAAACTCTCCTGACCGTTGTAATGGCGCACCTCGTGAAGGAAGCTGCCTACGATGCCTTCGTCGCCGCCGCCGTGTCCGCTCCCCTGATCCGGGATCGTAATTTCCGTCTTCTCGTGCGTTTCGAAATCCCAATATACGATTCGGTCCTCTTCCCCGCGCAGCTCCCCCCGCGTCCCCATAATTTGAATGCGGCGCTCCTGCTCGAACGTAAATCCGCACATGCTGAACATCGCGGTCGCGCCGTTCGCAAACTCCATATTGACGACCTGATGGTCGACGACATTGTTGTCGCTTCGGTAGACACAGCGGCCGTAATCCGTTTCGCGAAGCCCCCGGATGATGTTATCCTTCGCAAGATCGGGGGTGAAATGCCGCGCCCACCCTTTAAATTGATCGCTCAAATAAAACTTCGGCGCCGAGTATGCGCATGTTTTATTAATCGGGCAGTCCAGGCATCGTTCGGTCGAGCCTTCCGGCGCGTTCCCGCTGTGGAAGTGCATTAACGAGCCGAAGGAGCTGACGCGCGTGCACGGCTGGTCCATCAGCCAAGCCAGAACGTCCATATCGTGGCACGACTTCGCCAATATCATCGGACTCGATTTATCCGAGTTGTTCCAATTGCCGCGGACGAAGCTGTGCGCAATATGCCAATAGCCTACGTTCTCGTTCAGCTGGATCGATACGACGTCACCGATCGTCCCCGCCGAAAGCAAAGATTTGATCTTGCTCCAGAACGGCGTATATCGGAGCACATGGCAAATCGTAAGCAGACGGTCGTTGTCCTTCGCGGCCCGTTCCATCTCCAGGCATTCCTTCGGATCCGGCGACATCGGCTTTTCAAGCATTACGTGGTACTTCTTGTTCAGCGCCGCGATCGTCGGATCGCGGTGCATGCGATCCTGCGTGCAAATGATGGCGACGTCGGCCAGTTTCGGCTGCGAAAGCAGCTCCTCCCAAGAGCCGTAACACCGCTCCGGCGATATGCCGTGCTTCTCGGCGAACGCAGCGCGCCGCACCGGGTTCGGCTCGGCCACCGCCACAAATTTTAATTCATGAGGATGATTCAGCGAATATGGAGCGTATCCTCCCGCTCCGCGCGCACCGGCGCCGATCAATATGGCTGTAAGTTGACTCATCGTACTCTCTCCCTCGTCGTACCCTTTTTATCTTGATGTACCGGAAATCTTATCGACGCGGACGCTGCATGCCCGTTTGAATCGCCGCCGGCAGCTTTTACTTTTCGTTCAAATAACGGTCGGCAGCCGCTTGATAAATTGCGATGTAGCGGTCTAGGCCCATTTTGTTAAGCGTCGCTGCATAATTGTCCCATTCGTCGAACGATACGTTGCCGGAGATGAATTTGTCCCTCATTTCATCCACATACGTATGAATGTCGGTTTGCAGCGTCGTAAGCTCCGATTGTTCGTCCTCCGTAAAGTTGAGCGACGGCCAAATGTCTTCCGTCTTCAGCACATAAGGTCCCGCTTTCTTCGCATTGTCGACGGAAGTCGGCAGCGATTCCGCTCCTTTGAAATAAGCCTGTTTCACGAAGCCCGGGTAATAGCCGCCCGGCCATACCAAATACTGTCCGACGGCTTGGTCGAGCGTCAGCCCGTCGGGATTGTTCTTAATAACGTCCGCATAGTCTACGTTTCCGTTCGCATCTTCAACGTACGTTTCGTCCTTCCACCCCATAAAGAACAGCTTGATGCCTTCATCGCTGTAGAAGTAATCCATCCAGCGCACCATCGCTTCCGGATGCTGCATTTTGTCGGTCATGACGAACATGCCGATGTTGCCGAGCGGAGCGCCGATATACGTGTACATTTGGTCCCCGTGCGGTCCTTTCAGCACCGGCAAGCCTACGTAGCCCTGCTGATTGTAAATCGCGATCGGATCGACGTTGTCGATGACGCCGAGCAGCCCTTCGGTGCCCTTCGCGTCGATTTCCGTGCTTTTTACGGAGAATATGTCCTGTTCGAGCAAGCCGTCCTTGTACAGCTTATTGGCGAATTGCAGCATTTCCTTATATCTCGGGTCCGCAGGCACGAAACGGATTTTGCCGGTCTCCGGGTCCGTATCGATGTTCGCGTTGGCGTTGCCGTGATTGTTAAGTCCGTACGAACCCTTGAGATAACCCAGCAAGCCCGCTACGCCCGTACCGCCCCAAGCGATTTCATCGTTCCGGCCGTTGCCGTTCGGATCGCCTTCCTTGAACGCCTTCAGCATGGCGGCGAAATCGTCAAGCGTCGTCGGTTCCTTTATGCCGAGCTTGTCAAGCCACTCTTGCTTTACCCATGGGGTACTGAAAAATACCGATTTGAACTCCGGGTCGTAAATTGTGGGGAATCCGTAAATATTGCCGTCGGGGCTCGTAATCCCTTTCTTGATGATCGGATACTTTTCCATCAGCGCTTTAAAGTTCGGCGCGTATTGGTCGATCAAATCGTTCAGCTTTAGGAACGTGCCTTGCCTTCCGTATTTGAACACATCCGATTTGCTGAACGCCGACGCGTAGAACAGCTCCGGATAATCGCCGCCCGCCAACAGCAGGTTGCGCTTTTCCTTCAGCACGCTCGTTTGAACCGTATCCCATTCGATATGAACGTTCGTCATTTTTTCATACTCTTGCCAAATCTTAATATTGTTCCAATCCGCATTTGCAAAAAACTTCGCCGCGAACGCCTTCACCGTAATTTTGTCGTTTACGATCGGGAAGCCGGACAAGTTCAAATTGCCGCTTCCTTCCGCCGCACCGGAAGCTTCGGCCGCGCCGCCGTCTCCTCCGCCGTTGCCGTTATCGCTTCCGCTTTCGCTTCCGCCGCCGCTGCATGCCGATAATAACGATACCGCGGCGATGATCAAAATCAGCATGAGCGTTCCCCATTTTTTACTCATCATTTCGATTCCTCCCTTATGATTGAAATCATGTATCCATCAAGGGAATTACCCTTTAATGGCCCCGATCATAATGCCTTTGACAAAATAACGCTGCAGGAACGGGTAAAGCGCAAGGATCGGAATGTTCGCGACAACGAGCACGGCATATTTAATGCCTTCGACGGCGCGCTGCTGCTTGATCGCGGACTCCGTCGTCGCGCGGATCATATCGTCCATTTGTCCTTGGATCAAAATTTCGCGCAAAATCAATTGGAGCGGAAACTTCCCTTTGTCCGACAAGTAAAGCAGCGCGTTAAAGAAGGCGTTCCAATGTCCGACCGCATAGAACAGAACGGTTACGGCGTTGATCGGCATGGATAGCGGCAATACGACCTTCCGCAAAATTTGAAAATTGGAGCAGCCGTCGATCGTCGCCGCCTCTTGAAGCTCGTAAGGAATCGTCATTTGGAAAAAGGTGCGCATAATGATAATGTTCCAGATCGAAACCGCGCCCGGTAAAATCATGACCCATAGCGTATTCATCAGTTGCAGCTTCTTGATCAGCATGTAGGTCGGGATAAGCCCTCCGCTGAAAAACATCGTGAATACGAACAGCGCCATGAAGGCGTTCCGGCCGACAAAATCGCGTCGGGACAAAGGATACGCGCCGCAGATCGTCATGATCAGGTTGACCGTCGTGCCGAGGACGGTGTATATAACGGTGTTTATAAAGCCGGTTATGATCCCGTCGTCCTGCAAAACCTTCGCATACGATTCCAGATTGAAGCCTTTCGGCCACAGCAGCATTTGGCCGCGCAGCACGATTTGCGGGTCGCTGAAGGAGGCGCTTACGACGAATATTAGCGGGTACAGGACGATCAGCACGATCAGCGTAAGAAGCATATAATTGATTGCGTTAAAAATGCGGTCTCCCGCCGTTTGATCAACCACATCCGCCACCCCCTACCATAGGCTCGTTTCGCTTACGCGTTTGGAAATGAAGTTGACGATGACAAGCAGCACGAAATTGACGACGGAGTTGAACAGCCCCACGGCTGCCGAAAAGCTGTATTCCGCATCCAAAATGCCGCTGCGGTAAACGTAAGTTGCGATGATGTCCGAGCTTTGCAGATTGAGATTGTTCTGCATCAGAAACACCTTTTCGAAGCCTACCGCCATGACGCTCCCCAAGTTCAGAATGAGAAGAATGATGATCGTCGGCATAATGCTCGGGATGTTGATATGCCAAATGCGCTGCAGTCTGTTTGCGCCGTCGACCCGCGCCGCTTCATGCAATTGATGGTCCACTCCGGCAAGCGCCGCCAAATAAATGATCGAGCTCCAGCCCATCGTCTGCCAAACGTCCGAAAACACATAGAGCGTCTTAAACCAGGAAGGCTCGGCCATGAAGTTGATCGGCTTGCCGCCGAATATTTCGATAAAGCGGTTGACGATGCCGTAACGGGGGTTCAAAAAAATCATAAGCATGCCGACAACGACGACGGTGGAAAGAAAATGCGGGGCGTACGTAACCGTTTGCACGAATTTTTTGAATCGCTCGCTCCGGGCTTCGTTCAGCATAAGCGCCAGCAGGATCGGAATCGGGAAGCCGACGGCCAAGCTGTACAGACCGATGCCCAGCGTGTTTTTGATCAACCGCCAGAAGAAGTAGCTGTTGAAAAACCGCTCGAAATGCTTCAATCCGACCCATTCGCTCCCCCATATTCCTTTCGTTGCGACAAAATCCTTGAATGCGATTTGGATTCCGTACATCGGCACGTAATGGAATAAAATGAAGTACGCCGCTACCGGAGAGATCAACAAGTACAACTGCCAATTGCGCGTAACGAGCCGCCAATTGATCCTGCCTTTACTCCTTGCACCCGCATTCGCGGACGGCCGTGCTGCCGGATGCATCGTCAAAGCGCCCACCTCATCTTGTTTCATTTTTTTGAGCCAAAAACAGCATACCCGAAGCCAAAAACTCTGTATTTGGCGTAAAATTGCATATATTTTGCGCCAAACTTTTCATTTTCACAATCATAATACCGCTTACATTGTTGTGTCAACGATTTTGTTTTGTCGGTTTGGCGCCAAATTTCCGCCTTGGAAAGACGTAAAAAAAACGCCAGTCGGCGTTTTTTTTAGAGTGTTAGGCTATCCTCCGGCATATCCCGCACCCGTTCCACTTTAGCGCGCGGGCTTCGCTCTAACGGACAGAGATGCAGCTATTCGGCGTTTTGAAGGGGGTTTGCAGTTTTAACGGACACCGCTGCAGTTATTGCCTCGAAAAAGCATGGATACGCCTCAAAATTCGTGGTTTACGGCCTGTAGTGTCCGTTAGCGGGATTACGGCGGGCAAATTGGCGGTATAACGTCTGTGGTGTCCGTTAGCACCGCGGGGGTTAGCGAGGAACGGAAAAAACAAACAGCCTCGGCGATATCGCCGAGGCTTGCGTATAGGCTGGGGGCTACTGCGGGGTCCTCGTAAATTCCGAAGATTCCCGTACGATCAGCTTATAGGGCAGCAAAATTTTAGGCGGAAGAGCATACTGCCCCTCCAGAAGCTCGATGAGCGTTTTGGCCGCCGTTTCGCCGATTTCATATTTGGGCACTTGAATGGAAGTGAGCGGCGGCGACGTATACTGCGCCACCTCGATATCGTCCATGCCGGCAAACGCGATATGCCCGGGAATCAAGCATTGTTTCTCATGGGCGGCACGCATGGCAGGGATCGCCAGCATGTCGCTTGCGCAAAACATGGCCGTCGGACGTTCTTCGTCGGATTTGAGCCTCTCGAGCATATCCGCCATCACGCTGTAGCTGCGGTCTACGTTCCAGTTCGCGTTGAGAACCCAATCGCGGTTTATTTCCAGACCGGCTTGCAGCATGGCGAATTTATACCCAAGAAACCGTTCCTCCGACTCCATCGTCATTCTGGAAAAATCCGTTCCTCCGATAAACCCGATTTTCCGGTGCCCTTGCGCAATCAAATGCCGTACCGCCGTGCGGGCGGCCGAAACGCGGTCGCAATCGACGATCGGAATCGTAACGGTCTCGTCATTCATACTGACGCCCAGCAGCACGATGCCGGATTCGTTCAATAATTCGAACAGCGCTTTGTCGTACCATCCGATGGCAAGAATTCCTTGAACGCCGGTTTCCCGGAGGTAATCGCGCATTTTCGTTTCATCGTCAACTTCCTCAAGCGTGCGTACGAACTCCGCGGAGCTTCCCATGTCGGCCAACTTCTTGCGAAATCCGGACAGCAAGGACGAGAAAAAGGGATGATTGTCCAACAACGATTGTTTGGCGATGCAGCCGATTCGTTTGGATGATTTGGATGCCGGTTTTGAAGCCGAACGCTTCTGTTTTTTCTGCGATTCGTTCCACTCATAGCCGAGCCGGGTGGCCGCTTCTCGTATTTTACGCTGGGTTTCCGCATTTACGGGACGGGACATATCGTTGCTGATCGCACGCGAAACCGTCGAAATCGAAACGCCTACATGCTCGGCGATCTGCTTCAACGTCGTCACATGCATCCCTCCCTTCTAGGCAAATCTAGGACTAGCTATCTAATTCACTATCATAAGCCTGCATGTTTTTGGAGTCAATTGTATGTTACGGCACGTTCGCACTCCAAAAGGTATACAAAAATTCGGAACATGGAAAACTATGCCAAACCAAAACCGCTCACGGGAGGAACCGATCATGAGTTGGTATGAACTGGCCTTGCGTGCTTTCTTCGCGTTTCTATTTTTGTTGTTATGGGCGAAACTGCTGGGAAAGAAGCTCATTTCGCAAATGACTTTATTTGATTTCGTCGCCGGCGTAACGATCGGAACGATCGGCGGGAGCATTATGTTTACGAAATCGATATCTGTAGCGGTAGGATTTATCGGGTTAAGCGTCTTTTGCGGTTTGGCGCTTCTTTCCGACGTACTTTCTTTAAAAAGCCTTCGAATGAGAAAATGGATCAATTCGGAGCCGGTATTGATCATACGGAACGGGCAAATTCTTGAAAGCGGCTTGTCGAAAACCCGCATGACGATGAATAGTTTATTGTTGCTGCTCCGAAAGAAGAATGTATTTTACGTCGATGAGGTTGAGCTCGCTTTCTTCGAGATTGACGGAAGCTTGTCGGTTCTTAAAAAAAGCGACGCCCAGCCTGTAACGAGGAAAGATTTGCAATTATTTACGCCGTCCAGAGGGATGCCGCGAACGGTCATTATCGACGGATCGGTATTACCCCATAACCTTATGGCGGCCCAAAAAGATATGGAATGGCTAAAACGGCAGCTTGACGCTCAAGGAATTTCTGACGTGAACGGCGTAGCCCTCGCGCAAGTGGACGAGCTTGGCCGGTTGTATATTGACGCAAGAAAGGATTCCGCCATGCATTAACACGACAGAATCCTATTTTTCAATACACAATGACGCCTTTGGACACGTTCAGCTGCGGGTATTTCTCCATCGCTTCCGGGATTTCCTCCAGCGAAAACCGATGGCTGACCAGCTCCTCGACCCGAACGGCCTTCCTCCGGATCAGCGCTATCACTTCCTCATGCGTATATGGGTTAATGAACGAGCCCATCACTTTCAATTCCTTCGAGAAGATCGCGAACGGCGAAACGGAAATTTCCGTTTCCGGCGAAGCCACGCCGAAAAGCAGCACCTGCCCGCCCTTCTTGGCCGCTTGCAGCGAAAGCTCCATCGAATCCTTCCGACCGACGCATTCGATGACGACGTCCGCTTTGCCCACCCATTCGCGAACGGCCTCCGAATCGCCCGGCCGGATGACGCGGTCGGCGCCGAGCTTTAGCAGACGTTCGTGCTTCTCGTCGACAGGTTCGCTGACCGTAATGTTCGCCGGAGCCGCCTGCTTGACCAGCTGCAGGAACAGCTGCCCGATAAATCCGCCGCCTACGATCATTACCGTATGGATCGGGCGAATGTCCAGCTTCTTGAATCCGTGAAGCACGCAGCCCAGCGGTTCGACCAGAGCGCCTTCCACGTCGCTGACCTCTGCCGGCAGCAGATAGCAGTTCACGGCGGGTACGCTGCAATACTCCCCCATGCCCCCGTCTCTCGTTACTCCTATCGCTTGCAGGCGATCGCACAGATTAGGCGTTCCGTTGCGGCAGTATTCGCAACCGCCGCAATACATGTTCGGATCGATCGACACGCGGTCTCCAGCCTGCAATTCCGTCACGGCGCCGCCGACCTCCACGACCTCTCCGGCAAGCTCGTGGCCGAGCACAATCGGCGGTTCAACCTCGGCCGAGCCGGGATGACCGTGATAAATATGCTGATCCGTTCCGCAAATGCCGCACGCCTTCACCCGAACGCGAACCTCGTCCGGCCGGAGCTCGGGCGCATTCCGATCCGTAACCAGCTCGATTGCCCGCTTTCCCTTCAAAATCGCTGCCCGCATCGTTACCTCCTCCTTATTCCCGATTTTATAAGAACGGGTCGGGAATCGTAATCCGATGGGCTTCCGCGTCGCTGATCCCAGCGTAAAGATCAGCCGTACCGTCGGGCTGTCGGACGAGCCCTCCGCTGAATACGACGTCCTCCAAATCCGGACGTTTGGCCGCGCCGGGCAAAAAATCGCTTCGCTGCGCGATCAGCCGAATCGGCGTAAAGCTTTCGCTGCTCGGGTCAAATAGGAAAGCCATCGGATAATAATGTCTGCCTCCGTCGGCATCAAAAGAAGCGATATGACCGAGCACGCCCACTCGCCCGTCTTCCAGCAGGTGCAGCTCGTTCGCTCCACCCCATTCGTCGTCGATAAATTGTCCCTCCAGCAAAGGCGCCCGCTCGATCGCTTCGATGGAAAGCGCATCAAGGGACGGAATGCGAGTATAGCCGATTTTGCCCCGGCCGCCCTTCTCTCCTTGCGGACGGGTGAATATGCCGATGCTCCCGTCTTTGAGCTCTACGAGCCGCAAATCCTTCATTCCGTCGGGCCCTTTAAAGAGCGGCCGCAGCGCCGCAATACTAGAGCCCTTGTAAAACATCGTTCTCCACATCAAGCCGTGCGGATTGGTCGGGTGCGGGAACGTTTGAACGCCGCCCAGCACCAAATCGCCGCCGATTCGAGTAAAGAACGGGTCCTGCAGATCGAAGGTCGGAGCTCCTTCCCTTGGCGACCAAACGCCGTCTGCGCCTTTCACAAAGAAGACGACGGTCGAGCTTTCGCTGTCTCTCGATTCCACGCGCCCGGCAATGACCTTCTGCCCTTCGTCCTCAAACGGAGCGGTAATATTGTATACGTCGCGGTCTCCGACGCCTGCGAACATGATCCGTTCCGGGCGGGAAGGCTTGACGCCTCGGTTTACATAAAGCTCCAACAGCTCTTTACACGTTTGCGCTTTGCCTTGCATTTTTACCATGTGTAGATTCCTCCATTCAACCGGTTAGATGGCTGCCTATTTAGCGCGATACGATGTTTCCATAGCCTTCGAACGGATAATCGATGGCGATTCTTCCCGTTTCGCAATCTCCGATCCCGCTGTATAATTCCGCCTTTCCGTCGTCTCTCATCACAATGCCCGCAGTAAACGCGCAATCCACCAAATCGGGCTTTTTGGCCGGTCCATCAGGATAGCATGGGCGCGTTCCGATAATCTTGACGTCCTTCGCCTCATGCTGCTCAGGATCGAATACGAACGAAAAATTCATATAGCACAAAATTTCTTGTCCGCCATCATCCGTTTCCTTATAAGATTTATGGCCGATCACGCCGATCAATCCGCTGTCAAGCAGATAGGCCTGATTGCAGCCGCCCCATTCGTCATTGTCGAAAAGTCCGGGTATGTAGGGGGCATTTTCAATGACTTCAGCAGTCAAGTCGTCCAGATGATCGATAATCGCAAAGCCTACGATCGACTCGCTCCCGTACGCTTTCCGCACTTCTTCGTTCCTCGGCCGGGAAAATACGCCGATCCGTCCGTCCGCCAGCTCGACAAGCCGAATATCTTTCATATAATCGGGGCCTGTCGTAAAATAATACATATTGTGGATATCTGTCCCTCTATAGAAATATCCGTAAAATGTGTCCAGCTTGCCCTGCTTGTATCTAACGTGCGTGCCGCCAAGCACCAAGGTGTCCCCGATGATTTGAATATAAGGATCTTCAAGCTGATAGATCATAGAATCTGGCACCAGCGTCCATTCGTCCTTGCCTGTATTTTCAAACAGCCGTACCCAAGAGCGCGCCCATTCGTCGCGGTGCTCAACGCGTCCGAACATGTATGTTTTGCCCTTCCATTCAAAGGGGATCGACGGGTTGTACACGTCAAATCCTTCAACGCCATAGTAGGTAAGCTTTGTGCTCTCATAGATCCGCTTCGTGTTCTCAAAAAGCTTTCTTTGCTCTACCAATTTTGTCGTCATCGTTATTACTCCTTTTGTAAACTAAGTAACTTTACAATTTATTAACCAAAATAACTTAACGCCATTCTAAATGATTCACATTTCATTTACAAGATAAATTTACAACCGTCGAAAACCTTGATATATCGCCGTTTAACGTATAAAATCAATTACAGGGAATAAATTTTACATGATGAATCTGCACACAAAAGTTAAGTTACAAAAGAAGAAAATAGTTAACTTACAAAAATAAAATGTAAATACACGGAGAGAAAGTAATGAATACGAAATCTGTTACAATGCAAGCGATCGCGGATCATCTTGGAATTACGAAAGTGTCCGTTTCGAAAGCTCTTAACAATCAACCGGGCGTCAGCGAAGAATTGAAACAGCGTATTTTGGAAGTGTCCGCCCAAATGGGGTATTCAAAAAGAGGAAGCCAGAAACAAGCGAAGGAAGACGTAAAATTGGCCTTCTTGATTTCAAAGCGCTTTTTTTTGGAGAGCGATAACTTTTATACTCAAATCTATTACTATTTAAGCAAGGAATGCGCTCAAAAAAACGTAAACTTAAGCTTGTACATCGTCAACTCCAAAGATGAGGACAACCTGGTGCTGCCCTTCTCGTACGGGGCGCTGGACGGCGTGTTTATCGCGGGCGAGTTTAAAAATTCGTTTATTGAAGCCATCGTAAATCTGAATATTCCCGTTGTGGCGATCGACTTCTACAATCATCACATCCAAGCGGATTGCATTATTACCGACAACTTTTACGCAAGCTACTTAGCCACCCTTCATTTGATCGACAAAGGCCACAAAAATATCGGGTTCGTTGGCGACCCGAATTATACGTCCAGTGTTCTGGATCGATTTTACGGATATTTAAAGGCAATCCGGGGCAACGGGCTGGAGTTTCGGGAGGAGTGGAATATCGTGAACAACGATTCTTCCGGAGCTTACATTATGGATTATGCGCTGCCCGACAAACTTCCGTCGGCCTTTATTTGCCATTGCGATATGGCGGCGTGGCATCTGATGCAGCGGTTCAAGACGCTCGGAATTTCCGTGCCGGATCAGGTGTCCCTTGTGAGCTTCGACAACACGGAGCTAAGCCGCAATTGCACGCCGCCTCTGACAACCATAGATATCAGCAAACGCGAATTCGCCCAAAAGTCGTTCCAGCAAATGCTGTGGAGGCTGAATAACATGACCGGCGAACCGCAGCGCATTTATATACACACGAAATTAATTGAAAGAAACTCGGTAGTTACTTTACAGCATCGCGCGGCGAAGCATGCTTAAGCTTGCCCGAAGCGCAGCAGAAGAGTCCGCCGAAAAAACCGTTAACACTGCAAAAGCCGCGCCTCCGGCATATCCCACACACGCTCCATTTTAGCGCCGCTTTTCGATCGGCACACATGCCGCGTCCTGCACGATCCGGTAAGCAACAGGGTGCTCGTAGTCAGTCGCGGCCATTGGCGGATCGCTCTAACGGTCAGGGATGCAGTTATTCGGCGTTTTGAATAGAGTTTGCAGTTTTAACGGACACCACTGCAGTTATTCCCTCGAAAAAGCAGGGGTATGCGCCCAAAATCGAGGTTTAGCGTCTGTGGTGTCCGTTAGCGGTTTGGCGGTGGGCAAAAACGGCAATATAGCGTCCGTGTTGTCCGTTAGCTCCGCAGAGGTCGGCAATTAGCGGCCCGGATCCAGCCGGGAGTCGGCTGCGAGCGGCCGTCTAGCCTCGCCTGCAGCTGCTCCAGCAACTCCTGCGGATTGCCTATTCCTGAAACAACCGCCTCGGTGATTCGCTGCAATTCGAGCCACATGTCGGGAAACAGCGGGCTTTGGGGTTTGCGTACTCCATACGATATGGCATCCAAGAACACCTGAAACTTCGGTTCCCCGGCCAGCGGATGCGTGCGGTTTGCTTCGGGCATTGCGGCGTGGTTCGATTCCGGATCCGCCTTCACCCAAAGCTTCAGCCTTTCGTCGTAAGCGGCGTATTTCATAAATTCCCATGCTTCCTTCGGATGAGCCGCGCCTTTCGGAACAACGAAGGAGAACCCCCCCAGCGATGTCGTTCGCGTGATCCCGTCCTTTGTCGGAAGCGGCGCAATTCCCCAATCGTCGTCGGCATGAACGTAGCGGGGATAAATGCTGTACATATCCCAGCATCCTAGAAATACAAAGCCGAATCGCTCATACGGATTTCGCTCCTGGCAAACCGAATGCAGAAAAGCTTCGAGCTTGCCTCGATCATATCGATCCGCATAGCTCTTCATCCATGACAAGGACTCGATGATATTCCGATCGCTCGGAGTTAGCTTTCCGTCCCGGCTCCATTCCCCGCCCCAAATGAGACTGTTCAAGAACAAGCTTCCCGCACTGAACCATGGAATAAAGCCAGCCTGCGTGTACTCCCCGTTTCCGTCCTTCTTAAACATAAGCTCCGCCATTCGATCGAGCTCTCGGATCGTTGCGGGAGGGCGCTCGGGATCCAATCCCGCTTCCCTCATCAAGGCTTTGTTATAAAACAACGCCGCGTTGCTCATGTTCCATGGCAAGCCGAACACTTCTCCCATGTAGCCGCAAGAGTCCCAAGCGCTTTCATAAAATCGTTCGAACCGGATCCGATCTTCCTTCACATCATCGGTTAAAGAGTGCAGCAGTCCTCTCTCCGCCCAAGAAGGAATATGAGCCGGATCGAATAGAGCAACATCCGGCAACGTTCCCTTGGCGGCCATTTTTATTAACTCTTCCTCGAAGGTAAAGTTCGGCAGCTCGCAAAGGTCGTAAGCTGTTACTTTCACTTTTATATTCGGGTTTGCCTGCTCGAAACGCTTCACAACATGTTCATTAAACAAATCAATATAAAATGAACCGAGAGCATAAGATAGATGGATTGTTTTACCTTCCCCGCGGGATCCTTTTTCCTCCTTCAATACGTCTCCGACCATTACGAACAGCTCCCCCTTCAGCTTCTCTCTCGTCCTTCTGAGCCTGCTTTCCACCGTATTTACGGAAACCCCCAGAAACCTGGAAATTTCTCGGGTGTTGAGCCCGCTCATGTAATAGAGCAAAATAACCGTGCGATCATTTTCACTCAGCCGATGCAAAGCATCCCGCAGCATCGCTTTCCGCTCGTTCTGGATTGCTTGATCCTCTGTCGTTTGATTTGCCGGTATTTCGGCGCGATCAAGCTCCGACCACTGACCGAGCTTGCCGGATTTGCGAATCCAGTCGATGCTGATTCGTTTTGTGGTCGTATACAGCCATTTACCGAACTTCTCCGGATCTTGAATGCGCATCCGGTTCCGCCACGCGCGGACAAACGCTTCTTGAGCGATATCTTGGGCGTGGTGGTAATCTTTCACATATTGAAACGCTGCGGTGAACACGGCATTCGAATAGCTGCGGACCAAGGACGCGAACGACTCGACGTCTCCCGCCAACGCTTTCTTTACGAGCTCTGCATCCGGAATAAGATTCATTCTCTACCTCCTCTATCCATCAGACGAAAAGCATCGATGAGAACGTGCATAACGTTCCGGTTCCTTAATGGTTCGTTAGCCGTTAAGCCGGTTCCTTCCTTGCAGGTGGCGGATAAGCTCGCTCTAACGGTCAGGGATGCAGTTATTCGGCGTTTTGAATCGAGTTTGCAGATGTAACGGACGCCACTGCAGTTATTCCCTCGAAATAGCAGGGATTAGTGCCAAAAATCGAGGTTTAGCGTCTGTGGCGTCCGTTAGCGGTTTGGCGGTGGCAAAAACGGCGATATAGCGTCTGTGTTGTCCGTTAGCACCGCGGGAGCGAAAAAAAGAGGCTGTCCCAAAATTCATCGTAGATGACTCTTAGGAGCAGCCCCTTCAACATTGTCCTTATTCGGCCTAAAAAGGCTCCGTAGCGGCAAACAACGCATCGAGCAAACCCGGAAAACGAAGGTTCAGCTCGCTCTCCCGCAAAGAAATAAAGCGCTGTGTCCCTTGTACCCGCGTGTAAACGACGCCGCATTCGCGAAGCACCTTAAAATGGTGCGATATGGTGGATTTCGCCTTGTCCTCCATGATAAACTCTCCGCAAAATTTTTCGGCCCCCCCGCGAAGTTGCATGACGATCGAAAGGCGAATCGGATCGCTTAACGCATAAAACACGCTCGACAGCTTCATTTCCTCGGTCGACGGATGATGTAAAGTTCTCATAGTTGTATTGTAGCACCGATCGTGTTATTATTCCATTGTTCGAATATATTCGAACTTTAGAACTATAAAAATACATAGGTTTGGGGGAATGACTCATATGAAAGCGCGTTTATTCATTCTTGCCTTAGGAACTTTTGCCATCGGTACGGATGGCTTCGTCATTGCCGGGGTACTGCCTGCGGTAGCCTCGTCGCTCGGCGTTTCGCTGTCCGTTGCGGGGCAGCTGATGACAGTCTTTTCACTCGTTTATGCAGCCGCCGCACCGGCCCTGGGCGCCGTTACCGGCCGATTGAACCGAAAATCCGTTCTGCTCGTCTCCATCGTCTTATTTTCCGCAGCCAACTTTGCCTCGGCGCTCGCCCCGTCCTACGCTCTGCTGATGGCCACACGCGTGATCGCGGCATTAGGCGCAGCGCTGTTTACTCCGACGGCCACGACAACGGCGGCACTGCTTGCTCCGCCCGAGCGGCGGGGCCGGGCGCTCGGCACGGTCATCGGCGGGCTGACGGTCGCCATCGTCGTCGGGGTCCCGCTCGGCACTTGGATTTCCGGCTTCTGGAGCTGGCGGGCGCCGTTCGTGCTTGTCGGAGCGTTGGGCGTAATCGCAGCGCTGTGCATTGCTGCGATGTTCAAGCCAGTTGCATCGCCAGGAGCCGCATCGCTGAGCGAACGGCTGCAGCTGGCCGGGCAGCGCCCGGTATTGCTCGCTCTGCTTTTGACTAGCGTTTGGACTGTGGGCGGCTTTACCGTATACACGTACCTGTCCGAGTTACTCTCCGCCGCCGGGCTTCCCGTGAGCTGGCTAAGCCCTGCGCTGTTTCTATTCGGCATTGCATCGGTAGCGGGCAGCTCGTTAGGCGGGGCTGGAGCGGACCGGATCGGCGCGGTGCGCACGCTGACCTTCGGACTGATCGCGTTGTGCGTCGCTCTTGCGGCGCTGGGGGCGGCCGTCATGTTTTCCCCTTCCCGTTGGTCCTTGCCTGTCGCGCTAGGCGCGGTAATCGTTTGGGGCGCCGCGGGCTGGGTGCTTACTCCTCCGCAGCAGCACCGTCTGCTCGCCTTGGCCGGCCCTTCCGCGGGGATCGTACTGTCGCTGAACAGCTCCGCGATCTATTTAGGTATGGGCGTCGGTTCGCTGGTCGGCGGGCTGATTGTGCAGCTGGGGTCATTGCCGGCGCTCGGTCTGGTTGGCGGAGCCTTCCAGCTGGTTGCCCTCGTCATGCTTCGGGCGACCGCCGGCTCCGGCCGGAAGGCGTCGGCCGGCGGCAGCGAGAACGTGCATAATATTCCGGTGCACTAACGATTCGTTAGCTGTTTGCCGTTTGCCGTTTGCCGGTGCCTGCCTGCCTTGCCGAACCGGTAACAAAAACTCCTCCGCAGCTCTATCAGCCGTGGAGGAGTTTTTGTCGTATATGATTTATTTTGCTTTTCTGCGCAGCGAAATTACGAAAGCCAATATGCCGAATGCTAGAGCCGCAATCGAAATATAAAGAGATAGATTCGATTGAGTCGTTCTTCCGTCCGCAGGAGCAGCCGCAGACGTATCCCCATGACTGTCCGAATCCGCGCCGGCCGGCTTTGCGTTAACGGTTGTGACGGATGCCGGGTGATCCGACCCTTCGGCCCCTACCCATTCGACGACCGTTCCGTCTTGATACGTCTGATACGCTTTCCAAGAAATTTGAGCCGCATCGTCCGCCACTTTGCCGTTCATTTTAAACTCGCCGAATTCCGTGCTGGATAGCCCGTTTCCTGTTGCGGTCCATACGACGCTAGTAATTTTTCCGGTAGAGTCTTTGGTCAGCTCGTAGCTCCAATCCGGCTTCGGCTCGAATCGAGTAATGTTTACCTCCTCCGGTATTTTCACCTCGACCTTAACGGTCGGCGCATCCCCCTCCGTCGGCACCCGAACCGTGAACACTTCATACGCGCCTTGAGTCGTTGCTTTCGGCTGAACCGTCACATGAGCGCCGGCGACTCCGGCAAACAAAACCATACTTAATACGCCGGCAGTCAGTAAACTCGCAAACTTTTTCATGAAACATACTCCCCTTCGAGTTTATATGGTACATCTAGTAAATCCTAATTTCTCTTTCGTACACGGTTTCGTTGTCGGCTGCGTCCATCACTCTTACTTCTACCGTCCAATCTCCTGCAAATGGAAGATACGACCCCTCCGCCTTGAAGTTGTATTGCTCGAACTCCGCAAAGTACAGCGCTTCATTCGCAGAGTCCACGTCCAGCGGAACGGCAATCGGGGCAACGCTTTTATCGTCCATATATCTTAAGATCAGTCGGACGGCTTTCGGCTTTCCCGCTCCTTCCGGCAGCCATACGGAAACCGAGAACGTATTTTCCCCCGGCGCATTCGGCGTAATCTTCGATGTCATATGAATCGTTTCGCCCATCTCATGCCAGTACAGCGGTTGATTGACCGGCAAAGGATTCAAATACGTAAAAATGCTCGCAATCCCGACAATGAGCAGCATCAGGCCGAAATCGGCTTTCAACATCATACCGAGCGGCCGCCGGTTTCTTCTCATCCAAACCCGAAGAACGGCACCGACTGCGATGACCAATCCAACCAACGAAACTTTTGCAATCCATAGCAGTCCCCACTGCGTATAGAGGACATATTTCAATCTCGGCAGGAAGATCATCGTTGAAATCGTTCCGGATGCGGCAAGAACAATCAAACTTATAAGTGCAAGATTGGAAAATCTGAGCAGGAAGTCCGCCATCGATTCCTTGTGCTTTCTCCAGTGAACGACAATATACAGCAATCCCCCGGCCCAGATCGAAGCCGCAAACAGATGAACGACGTCAAGAGCCGCCGTTCGAATGACCGGCTGGAACGCCATGGCATGTCCGCTGATGCTTTTGGCGATCAGCAATAAGAGAACGTAGATCGTATCGAGCCATTTGGAACGGTTGAGTACGACAAAACCGAATAAGGCAAGGAACAGACTGCTCATCCACGATATCCCGACGAACGTGCCGATAAACAACGACTTAATATCTTTATACACAAAATTGCTCAAGTACTCCGGAAGATGAGCGGCGATCATTAGGATGACCGAAAACAGGAATAACCGCTGCAGATTCAAAGACCAATTCAGGTAACTCTGCTCTAGTTGCTGCGTTCCGACGGGAATGAGAATGTTCCGGAGCGTCCATCCCGCCAACAAGAGCAAAGCGAGAAAATACAGTATCCTGGAAACGAACGTAATCAGCTGCTTCAAATCGATGTCGCTTGAAATTTCATGCTGCTGATTCAGATGATCCGAAGGCTGCGGAGCGCCGATTCGTTCCCCGACAGTAAATACATATGACTCCGCAACCGGATGTCCGTCCGCCGAAATCACTTGATACGAAACCGTATATAAGCCGTCCTTGAGTGCGGGCAGCGAAAGCTCGATTTCCGTTTGCCGCTCGCTCATCGCCGCCTTGTTCGCCGTTACGGATTCCCCGTTTTGGTTCAGTACCTTCAAGTAGAAAAGCTTGTTTTCAAGCCTTTCGTTAAAGGCCAGCACGATCCGGCCGGGAGATTGATCCAATTGGGAGTCCGGTTCGGGAGTTGCGCTTACGAGCGATGCATGGGCAAACGCCGTTTGCGGGATAAGGAGAGACGCGACAACCAGCAAAACCGACAAATATTTCAGCATTGATTCCGTCACCTCCCTCTCTTTATCAACATAGCCAAAAAAAACAACAATGAGAATGACCCGATCGGGCTATCTTCCATTGTTGTTTTGGACAAACTGTGTCAATCCGTTTCTGACGGCATATGAGGTTAGTTGAACTCTGTTATCGAGCGATAATTTATCCAAAATATTTTTCAAGTGATTTTTCACCGTATTTTCAGAGATCGTGAGACGGTCGGCAATTTGCCTGTTCGTTTCTCCCTTCGCGACATAATATATTATTTCCTGTTCTCGTAAAGTTAAAACACTAGGTTCCGGGTCCTCTTTGGTTTTTCCGGCGCTTTTAAATTGATGGAAGAGACGGTCCGCCAGCTTTCTGGACACTTCGGAGTTTTCGTCGAGCAGCGCTTGCAAATAAGCGGTCCAATCGATCGGATCCATATTTTTCAATAAATACCCTTGTGCACCGAACTGAAGCGCGGTAAACAAATCGGCCACGTCGTCCGAAACGGTCAACATGACGACTTTGATGTACGGATACATCGTTTTGATTCTACGCGTCGCTTCCAGCCCGTGCAAATGAGGCATGTTAATATCCATCAATACGACTTCCGGCTGCAGCTTTCCGCAAAGCTCGACGGCTTGCAGCCCGTCCGCCGCTTCGCCGATCAACTCGAAGGACGCATCGCTTTCCAGCAAGCTTTGAATCGCCTTTCGCGCCATCGGATGGTCGTCCGCAATTAAAACCCTATACCTCATCATGGCCGTTATCTCCTCGATTCCAGGCGCAGCATCGTCCCGCCGCCATTTCGGTTCATCATATCGAACGCGGCGTGGAGATCGCTTGCACGTTTTTTCATCATCAGCAATCCGTATTTGTTCTCATTCGATATATTCGTAATTCCGATCCCGTCGTCCTCGATCTCCATCGACCAACTTTCAGAGTCGGCACGGAAACGGATAGCCGCGTTGTTCGCTTGCGAATGTTTTCTTATATTCATGAAAGCTTCTTGAACAATCGCAAACAGTTGGACTTCTTCGCTTGTCGAAAAGCAACGGGGCGGCAGCCGAATTTCCGTTGAAACATCGATACCGGCTGTGGCGCTCCACTCATTCAGCCATTTCGCAATACGGTCCTCGAAAGAAAGGCTCTCCTCCGGGGAGGAGCGAAGATTAAAGATCGCCTGCCGCAGATGATGATCGATGTCGGACAAGGCGGCGCTGGCCTCTTCCATCTTCCCTTGCTTCATCTTCACATTCATGAAAAACACGATTTGCGCGATATTGTCGTGCAATTCTCTTGCCAGCCGTTCCCGCTCCTCGTATACGGCGCTTCTCGCCTTCTCGTCCGCCAATTGCCGGTTTTTTTGTTCGATCGTTCGAAACATCCACAGCGAAAATAAATAAGAAAACATCAAGGTGAGGAGCGTGATAATGACATTTCCGGCCTCCATGGAAAACAAATGCGTTAAAAACTCATGCCGAACAAACTCGAAGCCTCCGATAATGAATGTCGGGATCAGGATTGTCAGCAATTTCAGTACACGGTATGACAGCAAAAAAGTTCAACCTCCGGCTTAAATAGGTAGCGTCACGTATTTATTCATTCATTGTACCATCAATTGGGGAAGATACACCGTAGGAGGTGAGCTTATGAATATTATGGACGGAATGGACGCTTCCCGGTTCGCATCGGGAAATCCGGATCATAAGGGCAAGGAAAATAAGGCGAAGAAAGATAACAAAGAAATGCCGGCTCAGGTTCTAAGAAACCTCAACAACAAATAATCAAAATGAATCCTCCACGGTATAACCTGTGGAGGATTCCTAATTGTCAATCAAACTTATTGATGCGCCATTCACCATGATTCAGTTACACTTTACGGTACCGGGCTTCCAGCCGTTCTGCCGCCTCGTGCCGGCCTGCTTTCCGCAGTCTTTCCAAGTAGTTGCCCAAGCTGCCTCTAGTATGGAACGGACCCCCTTCATGGATAACATGCCACATCGGATCGACCGGAGAATCGGATGAGGCCATTTGCTCCGCCACCCATGCATCCAGGAGCTTCAAACCTTTCCCCACCGCTTCCGGGCGTTCCTCCGCCAAATTTATCGTTTCATGCGGATCGTTGTCAATATCGAATAACATAAGATCCGGGAACTCTTTAAGACCGTCATGATACGTCCGAATCAACATCCAATTGTCAAAACGCACCGCACGCTGACAGCTCCATGCGGCTTGGCTGACTACAAGATATGGCCGCCCCGATGGCTTTCCTTCCGTCACAGCGGGCAAGAAGCTCACGCCGTCCCATCTTTTGCGCTGAGTTCCGCCGGCAAGCTCGGTGATTGTCGGCCCCAGATCGATATTATAGTGGAAATCTTCATCGATATGCCCTTGACATATGCTTGGACCCGCCATAATAAGCGGAATACGGCTCGTAATATGATCCGCCGTTTGATGATCGCCGTAAACGTTAAGCTCACCCTGATTTTCACCGTGGTCCGCGGAGATAATGATGAGAGTCTCTTCCAACAATCCTTCCTCTTCAAGCGCCTTAAGAATCAGTCCTACATGGTCGTCTACGTGACGAATCGCGGTATCGTAGCCGTCAATCCATTTTTTGAAATCGTCACGGTTAGTAATTTCTTTCGGTAATCCGGGCCATTGGTTGCTTACGGGAATGTCGCGGGCGCTCATGGGCCCGTAGCTCTCTCGATGCCGGGCGATCATTTCGTCCGTCAGCCACTCCGGAGCGGGATCGTTCTCGAATGGATTTCCGTAATCCGCCGGCGTTCTGTAAGGCGTATGCGGATCCCAAAAATTTAAATACAGGAACCAATTTTCTTTCTCGGTCCCCCTCTCTTTAATCCAGCGCAGTGCGGCGGAAGACACGTCCCCCGCAGTCTCGCCCGCGTGTTTCCCGGTATCATGCGTCTCAAGAAAGCCTTCCAATACGTGCCATGCCGCATGACGTCCCGGGAACGGGCTGATCATAGCCGTGTGCAGACCATGGAATCTCAACACATCGACCCATGCCTGATACTGCGTATGATGATAGTTAAACGGACGGCCTGCTCCGATCGGTCGCATGTCGGCTTCTAATCCGCCGTGGTTAATGACACCATTATGTATGCCGAATCGGGAGCTGAACATCGCTGTGCGTGAAGGGGCGCAAGGCGCATCCGAAGCATAGTAATTCGTAAATTGCGTTCCTCTTGCAGCAATGCTGTCGATATGAGGCGACGTATTGCGGTGGTACCCGTAACATCCTAAATGATCCGGACGCAAGGAATCGATATCGATATAAAGAATGCGCATTTTCCTTTTCCTCTTTTCTTTTTGTATAATTCATTAAAGCAACAACTCTGAATGATAGTTTTATAGTATACAATGGCATTGCAAAAATAAATGAATAAAACCGATCCGTTTGTATAATTCTTTAATAAATATTCATGGGGGCAATTCATATGCCGGCTATTAAAGGGGTTTATCACGACGTAAATCCGCACTGGTGTACGCAGAAATCAAAGGGGTTAAATACGCTTGTTTACGTAACGGAGGGTAAGGTCATCTATTTTGTAGAAGATAGAAGAATAGTGCTGGAGAAAGGGGATACATTGTATATTCCCTATCATCATTATCGAGCTTGGACAAGCCATCCCGATGAGCCTCACACAAAGTTCACGGCTGTTTTTTCATGGGAGGAGCCTTTGTCCCAAAGCTCGCTATTGTTTCCGAACAAGGAGAACCTATTTCAGAGTCGCATACGTAATGCCGTTTACTTCAAACAGCGGTTTTCTTATCTTTTCGTGCAATGGTCGAGTATAAGAACGTTGTCCGAACCGTTGTCAAACAACGTTCTTCAGGAGCTCCTCCTATTGATTACACAAGAGAACCAAGAAGCGGGCGCAGCTTCTTCAAAGGAACGAACGGTCAGAAAGCTGCAGGAGTATATATTAAATCATTATCGGCGGAATATTACGATTGACGAATTGGCTTCCATTGCGGAAATCACTCCGAGCTACGTAACCGTTCTGTTTAAAAAAGTGGTCGGCATCACCCCGATCCAGTACATGCATCATATCCGGATCAACAATGCACTGCATTTGCTTCAAAATACTCAAATGTCCATCGGTGAAATTGCCGAATACCTCGGTTATTGCGATCAAGCCTATTTTAATCGGATGTTCAAAAAATGGATGGGAACGGCTCCGATATTTGCAAAAACGTAAGACCTCTCAAACGTCCGCGGCAACGCGGAATGCGATTTTCCCGCTTGAATGGAACAAAAAAATCCCCGAGCTTCGTCAGGGATTAATCGTAACAGCTATATGAGCTTTCTCGGGATGATGTTGCTTTGCTGCACGTGCCAATTTTGCGGGAAGGGGCTGCCAAGCACCCAATAGCTGACGCCGCGAAGTCCGTATGCCTTCGCCGTATCGAATTTCGCTTGAGCGCTGCGGGCATCCTCAAACCAAACCTCGTGCTGCTGTCCGGTTTCGTCGGTATAACGGAAGAACGGCGACTGGTACGTTTCATGATATTGAATGGGGACGCCGTATCGAACGGCCAAACCGACCGCTTCTTGCGGACTGACCGTTCGGGCGAACGTTCCTTGTACCCAAGGGATTTTCCAATCCCTTCCGTACAGCGGGACGCCCATCATGATTTTATTGCGCGGAATGGCGGTGACCGCATAGTCCAGAACGCGCCTCACCTCGTTAATCGGCGCAATGGCCCAAGGTCTGCCCCCCGCCCAGCCCCATTCGTAAGTCATGAGCACGACGAAATCGACGATTTCCCCATGTGCGGCATAGTCGTGCGCTTCGTACAGCAAGCCTGGCTGATCCGCCCGGATTTTCGGAGCGACGGCAGTCGAGACGAGCAGCCCTTCCGGGCGAAGCCGTTCCACGACTCTGCGAAGGAACGCATTGTAATTTTCCCGGTCCTCGGGGTATACGTATTCAAAATCGATGTTGAGTCCTCCGTAATTTTTGGAACGGATCGTCGCGAGCACATTCGTAATCAGCGTATTTTGCAGGTCGGGATTCCGAAGAATCGTTGCGGCAAGCTGGGAGTCGAATTTCCCGCCGGCGAAATTCGTCAATACGAGAAGCGGCAACACATGATTGGTTGCGGCCGCTTCGAGCACCGGCGCTTCATTCATTGTTGAAATCGTTCCGTCCGGCCTGACCGAATACTCAAACATGCTTAAGTACGTAAAATGCCGTCCCCAATAAAGAACTTCCTGCCGCCCGGCTTCGTCCGTTCTAGTGTTATAAGCGTTCACTTCCAATACCGGCCTGGCCGGTGACGGTATTCGAAGCGTTTGCCCCGGAAAGATCGAGGACGGGTTTGCGATGCTGTTTTCCCGAACGATCGCCTCTACCGTAGAGCCATAGCGCCGGGCGATCTGCCATAGCGTTTCTCCTCGTTGTACCGTATGGAGCCGATACGGAATCGTAAGCATGTCTCCAACGAAAATAAGAGACGGATCGGTTATTTGATTCGCCTCGACGAGCGCTTGAACCGTTGTTCCGTTACGCCGGGCGATCGTCCCGAGGTTATCTCCCGGCTGTACGACATAATCCCGAAAAGGCTCCGGGATGACAAGAGATTGACCTATTACCAATGCATTCGGGTTTTGCAGCTGGTTCGCCGCAGCGATTTGAGCGATGGCCGTTTGATATTTACGGGCGATCAGCCATAACGTCTCTCCGCTGCTCACGACATGAATTTGCATATAAAATCGCTCCTAACCTTAACCTCCTTTTCAATGTATGCATCAAATGCCTATGTGTTAAATAAACGGCGGTAATGGGACAAAGCAAGCAGCGGAAAAATATACCGGTAGCTGTGGTAATGAATATAAAACGCCCCCGGTATTCCTTGCCCGCCGGGATACGCCGTCGTCCGATCTTCGCGCCGCAACGACTCGAGCAAGAAGGAAACCCCCCTTTCAATCTCGGGCGTCGTCCGATCCGAAGCGGAGATGAGCGCATCCAACGCCCAAGCCGTATGCGTAAGCGTGCTTTCCCCGAGCGGAACATACTTCCCTTGTTGATCGCTGCGGCAGGACTCCCCCCAGCCTCCGTCCTTATTTTGGATGCGCTTTAACCAATCGACGGCTCTCGCTATAGCGACGTCGCGGTTTGAGATTCCGACGGCCCGCAATCCCGTAACCGCCGCCCACGTTCCGTACACATAACAGATACCCCATCTTCCATACCATGAACCGTCCGGCTCCTGATGCTTTGCAAGCCAACTCACAGCCTTCCGCACCGATTCCCGATCCGCCTTCAGCGTAGTGAAGTTTCCCAGCAGCTCTAACGTTCGTCCCGTAATATCCGCGCAGGATGGGTCCGTCAAAATAAATCCGCTCTTTTCAATCGGCAGCAGCTCCAACAGTTCCGAGTTAGTATTTTTTTCGAACGCCGCCCAGCCTCCGTCGTCGTTTTGCATGGACAACAGCCACCCGACTCCCCTATTCCAAGCATCGGAATGGGAAAACGCGATGGTTGAAATCGAACGGAGCGCGGCGCAAGTATCGTCGATATCCGGATTAAAGGTGTTGACGTCGGAAAAGCCCCAGCCGCCGGGCAGCGGATGCCGATTATGAATCGCCCAATCTCCGAACTTGTATTGCTGTCTTCCAAGCAAATACCGATTCGCCCTCCGGATCATCGGGTCTTGCGCCGATACTCCTGCAGACTGCAGCGCATAGCCGATTAACGAAGTGTTCCACACGTCCGCCGTTGTGTATTGCATATGGGGCAAACCTTTGATTTCCGTTTTCATCGACAACAATCCGGAAATAGCGTTCACAATAATCGGGTCCGTCTTCCGGTATCCGAGGGACAGGAGCGCGAAAATCATAAAGAACGTACTGCTGAAATAGCTGTAAAACGTTCCGTCCGCTTCCAGATGGTCCAGCATATATGTTACGGCTCGTTCGACCGCCGAACGGTGGAGCTGTTCGGGTAAACCCGGCAGGCCGCGAATACCGCTTAGCAGCATTGAAACCGATGGCTGCGACCGCTTTGTTTTAAACCAGAAAACCTCTTGCTTCCGCATTGCCCTAATATCCGAAAGATCGGGGCTTTTAGCGGTTCTAACGGAATAGGCTTTATCCGCTAACAGCATAATCGGAATCAGATTCACTCTACCATATACGGAGAACATATAAATATTGATGGGAAAATGCGGCGGGAGCAGCATGATTTCGATCGGCAGGGGGGAGGACCGCGGATAAGGCAATTGTCCCGTGATCGCCAGCACGATTTTCGTAAATATGCCTGCTTCCTCCAATCCTCCGTTGGCCGTAATAAACCGTTTCGCCTTTAATATCCGCGCATCGTCGTTCCGATAATACCCTGAGTAAAGCAATGCATAGTAGGCATCAACCGTGGCAGAAAGATTCCCCTCTTCCTCGTCGTAAAAAAGCTTCCACGCCCCGTTCGGTTCCTGTTTCGATAACATTTTGGCCGCAAGTCCCCTTATTAACGGTTCATGATCGATCTCCAAGGTTCTCAACAAAACGATCGTATAAGCATCCGTTGTAATGCCGGCTTCAAACGGATAATTCCATGAGCCGTCGGGAGATTGATCCGCTCTAAGCCTATTTATGATCCACTCCGTTCCTGCCGTCGTATCGATCATGGGCAACCATCCCCTTCCGGTGAACGTACAATTTCTTTATACATACTCCATGGCGGACGGTTGAATGCGAAAAGGATTGTTGCTGCCTTATATGAGATTATTCCCGAGGAAAAAGATACGGGGCCAGCCGCGAAACAATCGCCCGATGCCCCCGATCGTTCGGGTGAATCGGAAGAAAACCGCTCAATGCATCCTCGAGCTTTCCATTTCGATAGCCATAAATCCATTCGGCTTGCTTGCCTTCAAACCAAGTATGGACGGGAGCGACAATGACGTTGCGGCTTTGTGCCAGCTCGCTCGTCGTACGGTTTAGTTTGTCGATCCATCCGTATGACACAGGGCTATTCGGAAATGGGTTGTACTGCGTGCAGCAAACGATTCGGGCTCGGCCTCCCTTCTTTATTCGAGCGAGAATGGCGTCTAAGTTTCTTCTGTAGTTTGCTATAACTTGGTCGGCTGCGAACGGTTGACGGTTTCGCAAGGAAACCAGCGCCGCGTTCGCTATATCCACGCCTCCGATCCATACGGATACAACGTCAGAGCGACTTATGAAAGCGCCCCCCTTCCAGATGACGGCATCCAGCAGATCGGCGCTGCTCCAGCCGGGATGAGCCAACACATACCCGCGAACCTTCCGGGTGTGAGAGCCGGCATTGAAAGAAGATACGACAAGCTGCGGATAAGCCTTCTCCCAAGAGGAGGCGTTTTCTCCGAACGTAATGGAATCCCCGAGCGCTGTATAAATCACCGGTCCGATCAACTCCTCCGGATAGGTTGACTTTCTCATGAACTTATAGAAATAGTACGGCACGAATGTACATGTTGTGTGGACGAAGACCTAAAAAAAGCCTTGATCCGCGACATTTCTTGCGAACCAAGGCTATCTCTTTTATGGGGAAACATTATATTTCATCCGTTTGAATAGCAGGCAACGTGTCTCGAAACTGCCGCCAATCCGCGTTCATTTCTTCCCCGGTCAAAAGACAATCGTCCAAAGCTTGAACAATTTGTTCTTTATCCATTTCAATGCCGATAAACACAATTTTCGTAGAACGGTCTCCCCACGACTCATCCCACCCCGCAGCGAGTAGCAACAGGAAGTTCGCCGAGTTTTGCCTGGACATGTCCTTTATAATGACCACCTGCGTCACGGATCGCTTGCAGCTCGCTCTAACCGTTTCTAACGGACATGGCTGCAGTTATTCGGCGTTTTTAACGGAGGTTTCCGTTTTAACGGACACCACCGCAGTTATTGGCTCGAAAAAGCAGGAATTAGCGCCAAAAATAAAGGTTTAGCGTCTTTGGTGTCCGTTAGCGGCTTGGCGGCGGGCAAATCGACTATATAACGTCTGTGGTGTCCGTTAACACCTCAGCCCCCTGTAACATTCGGTATCATTGCAAAAAAGGGTTGCCCCTAAAAGTCATCTATGATGACTTTTGGGGACAGCCCCTTTTTTACTTGGGTAAGGTGTATTCGGAGGATATCAAGTCTGCAAAAGCTGAAACTTACCAAACACCACTACACGTCATACGCCTTCATCGCCTTGCGCAGCTCGCGGAAGGACGGGCGCTTGCCGTACAGCAGCACGCCGGTGCGGTAAATTTTCGCCGCCAGCCAGCCGAGCGCGAAAATCGACGCAACCAGAATCGCCAGCGACAGCGCAATCTCCCATACGGCCGGGCTCGTCATCCCGATGCGGAGGAACATGAGCATCGGCGAGAAGAACGGCACGAACGACATCGCTACGACGATCGGCGCGTTCGGGTTCGTAAGGCCGTACATGGCGAGCATGAACGCGGCGACGATCAGCAGCGTCACGGGCATAATGACCTGCCCGACCTCCTCCGTGCGGCTGACGAGCGAGCCGACCGCCGCGAAGATCGTGCCATAGATGAAATAGCCGAGCAAATAAAACACGACGAAGTATACCAGCAGCATCGGATCGACATCGTTCAAATTCAAATGGAACTGCTCGACGATCGCGTTGCCCTTCGAGTTCGCGATATTGACGGCGCCTACGGTAATGAACACCGCAATTTGCGTCAACCCGAGCAGGCAGATGCCGATAATTTTGCCGAACATTTGCGTCAATGGGGACACGCTGGATACGAGCACCTCCATGACGCGCGAGCTTTTCTCCGACGTAATTTCCGTCGCGACCATGTTACCGTATCCGATGACGCCGATATACAGCATAAACAACAGCACGTATACGAGCGCGAATGCAAGCTGAATGTCCGCTTCGCTCTTGCCTTCCTTCGCGTCGGTAATTTGCACCGGCACGAGCCGGATCGGCGCAAACAGACGCTGCGCCTGCTCGGCGGTCAGACCGATTTCCTCCTTGGCCATCTGTTGGCTGATCGTCCGCAGCCCCGTCTCAAGCTCGGACATGACGCCCATAGGCATAGAATCCTTTGACCGGTATTCGAGAGCCGGGAACGAGCCCGCAGCATCGGCCGAGGAGCCGCCCTCCGCCGGCACGAGGTAACCTTTCAAGGCGCCTTCCTTCACCATCGACCTCGCCGCTTCCTCATCGCCTTCGAGCACAATCACTTCCAGCTTGGGCTCCGGCTGCGCGCCGTAATACTGCTTCAGCGACTGCGCAACCTCCGGCGGCGCACCCAAAACACCGACCTTGTCCGGACCGTCCGAGGTAAACGAAGAAATAATCGTCGGCAAATGAATCATAACGGACAATAATAACGCGAAAATAAGCGTCGTAATTAAAAACGATTTCTGCTTCAGCCGATTGCCGTACGTAAAACGAATGACAGTCCACAATTTACTCATTGGCCCCACCCACCGTTCGAATAAAAATATCGTGAAGCGTCGGCTCCTTCAATGCAAACCGGTTTACCGCCGATTGCCCCATAGCCGTTTGCAGCAGACGCTGCGCCGCCGCCTCTTCCTTGATCGCGATTTCGTAGCCGTTCTCCCGCTTCTTCACCGACACGACCCCGGGCACATTCTCCAACCCGTCTACAGGCGTTTCGGTTTCGAGCAGCACTTGCTCCCTCGGGAAACGCCGCTTAATTTCGCGAAGGTTGCCCTGAAGCACCGCATTCGACCGCTGCAAAATGCAAACGTGCTGGCACAGCTCCTCGATATGCTCCATCCGGTGGCTGGAAAACAAAATCGTCGTGCCTTCGTCCCGAAGCGACAGGATCGTCTCCTTCAGCAGTTCGACATTGACGGGGTCCAAGCCGCTGAACACCTCGTCAAGAATCAAATATTCCGGTTTATGGAGAACGGCCGCGATGAATTGGATTTTTTGCTGGTTCCCCTTGGACAGCTCCTCCACCTTCTTGCCGTAGTTCTCCGGCACGCCGAAACGCTCGAGCCAAGCTTTCAATTCGCGGTCCGCGGCGGTGCGCTTCATGCCGCGAAGCTCCGCCAAATAGAGCAATTGATCGCTGACCTTTACTTTCGGATACAGCCCCCGCTCCTCCGGCAAATAGCCGAACAAGCTTTTCACGTCTTTCGAATACCGCTTGCCGCTGTACAAAATCGTTCCTTCATCGGGATAAATGAGACCGAGCACCATCCGCATCGTCGTCGTCTTGCCGGCGCCGTTCGCTCCGATTAATCCGAAAATTTCGCCCTTCCCCACGCTAAAGCCGATGCCGTTCACCGCCGTCTTGTCCCCGAACCGTTTCGTCACATGTTCTAATTGCAAAACTCCCATGCCCGCTCCTCCTCGTAATCCTTTAACGCTTCATTAAATACATAAGAATATCCTCGAGCTCGACCGCCGCGACGCTGACGATGCGGCAGCCCGCTTGCTTCAGAGCTTGCTCCGTAGCTGCAGCGTTACTGGAAACGAGCCGCATCGCGCGGCCTTCCCCTCCAACCGAGTGAACGACTCCGGCCGTCGCCGCCGCAGCCTCCGGGTCCGTCTCCACCCAGAACGTCTTCCAATCGTCGAGCAGACGGTCCTTCTCATAAAAGCCGAGCAGCTTCCCCTCATTCAAAAATGCGATGCAATCCGCCAGCTTCCTTACCTCATCCATCACATGCGTCGCAAAGAAAACCGTTCGTTCTCTCTCTTCCATAAAGGCTCGAATGTCTTCCGTCATCGCTTTCCAAGCGAACGGATCCAGTCCCGACGACGGTTCGTCCAGCAGCAGCACATCCGGCTCGGCGGATACCGCTTGAATGAACGACAATTTGCGCTGCATCCCTTTGGACAGCTCCTTCAGCTTCTTCTCCGGTGCAACGTTGTACTTCTCCAGCCGAAGCTTGCATTGCCCCTCATTCCAGGAAGGGTACCAACGGGCTGCAAAGCTCAGCCACTCGCCTGCCGTCATCGAAGCGTCATAGGCGCGGAACTCCTCCGGCACGTACCCGACCCGCCGCTTCACTTCCACCTCGTCGGCCGAATGCGTCAATCCGCCGAACCATTGCACTTCCCCTTGATCGGGATGGAGCTGGTTTACAAGAAGAGAGAACAGTGTGCTCTTCCCCGCCCCGTTCGGGCCGACCAGCGCCACGACGAGCCCCGGCTCCAGGACCAAGTCGATCGGCCCAAGCTGAAAGTTCCCCGACCGTTTCACAAGCCCCGCCGTCTGCAATACCGCGTTCATCGCTTTCCCTCCCCGTATACTTCGATAAGCGCCTTCTCAAACAGCTCGCGCAGAAGCCCGCTTCCGCAGTTAACCGCCTTCCCGCGGGACACCGCATCTTTCAATGCCTCATATACGGCCTGATTGCGAAATTTCGACTGATCCTCGATGTCCACCTTCGCCACGAACGTCCCCGTACCTTGGCGGGTACGAAGCAGCCCTTCGTTCTCTAAATCCTGATATACTCTCCGAATCGTAATCACGCTGCATGACACCCCTTGCGCAAACTCGCGAATGGAAGGCAGAAGCGTGCCCTCCGCCAACTGACCGCTAAGGATCAATGCTCTCAGTTGGGTTTCAATTTGATGGTACATCGGTTCGGCGCTTTCCTGAGACACTCGAATCGGCAGCTGCATGCTTTCACCTGCTTTCTCTATCAACGAAAGTCGCGGTTTTGGACAATATAAAGTAACCGCTTGTATCCGAACCGGACCGTACATGCCGCAACAACCATGCAAAGCAATGTGAACGCCCACCCGATCGGGCCGGTAATCGTCTCTGCCAGCCAGAAAGTAATATGTATACCGGCAATGAAATAAATCAAGGCCACCACAGCTATAAGTATCAAGAGCGCAACAAAGCTTAAAGCTAAATATCTTTTGCCGCTGCCCCCCCACTCCAAGCAAAGAAACAGTATGCCCGCCGTAAATCCGTAGGACGCCCAGCACAGGACGAACAACAAGTATTCGGGCAAAGAAAACGTATCGCGCGACCACCCGCTCACCGTATAAAAAATAGCGAAGAAGCAAATGACGGACATTGCGGTGTAAAAAACCATTTGCAAAAGCCGCTGCTTTACGACCGTATGGACCGGGATCGGAAGCGATCGCAAGATGGATAACCGAACGGTAAAATAATCGGTTCGCCAGTACGGCGTCGATAAGTACCCCTTCGACATTCCGAAGCCGATACACGAGATCAAGGCCAAAAGGATGAAGTCGACAACAAACTTCATACTTTCCGCGCTCTCACCTTGAAGCTCTTCTGCGGGAATTTCGCCGGTTATGAATCCGGTAATCCCCCCATAAATCAGAAAAAATACCGCCGTAAAAGCTATGGAAAATTTACTTCTTCGCAGTTCTTCCCTTGCCAGCCATGCCGCGTCGCTCTTCACGCCAACAGACCTCCGATCAGTGTGATTCTGTATATATTTATATACACAGTATAATCACACCTGCGAACCATGTCAACGGACCTAAAAACAAAAAATCCCCTGTAACGAACAAATAGCTTCGTTGACGGGGATTGCTCCGCTCATTGCTGTCTTTTCCAAGGCGGATCCGATACTTGATGAATTTTTCGGTTGATGGTGTTAACGGCGAATGGGATGGCGAAGCTTAAAAACGCACCGAAAAACACGCTTGCGGACGGAATCCGGTTCATGATCTCATAGATCATCGAAACTCCCTCCTGGATTCGTTAATCGTTCCCGTTCTTTTAATCGTAACCTTTGCCTTCACTTCAATTTTACTTTTTGAAAAAACATGTTCCCCCTTTTCCCAATTCCGAATTATTTTCTTCCATAACCTGTAATGGCTTTGGTTTAAATAGGAATTTATACCTAGCACATCCTTTTTGTAATCGTTCTGGAGCTTTTCGATGCAAGCCCTCGCATCCTCCTCTATTTTTTTCGCCACTAAAGGCTCTAATTGCGTAAAAGTACTCTCCTTCAGGAAATCCCGTTGCTTAAAAGTTTCCGCAATGATACCGGCTGCCTCGATATAGACGGTGATCTTCACAAAGTGTTCGTCGCCGTAATCAAGCTTCAACCGTTTTTTCGATTCCTCGATTTCAAAGCCGACCTTTTCTTTCCCCGCCTGAAATTCCACCATCCCTCCTTGGATATTGCCGGTAATGAAGTTCAAGCCCTCGGTTTCCACTTCATTTAAGAAGCCTGCGATTTTATTCGTATTCCCGTCGAATACCGCAGCCCCAGCGATTGAGGCTTCCTTATTATTCACTTTAATATGCTGAATGACGAAGCTTTCATGCTTCAGCAGCTTTTCGTGCACGTCCCCCATCCTGGAGGCAGGCGTCATCCTCGCGCTTCGTATAATATTTTCAGCCAGCGTATTTAAATGAATGGCGGGCATTTTTTCGTTATATGGCAAGATTTCCAGCGCTTTGCGCGCCTTTCCCTTAGCGACCATGATTTTCACGTTGCGCCGCGTTTCGCTGTCCCGTAAAAAAAAATCGAGCACCTTTCCGAAATTTTTTTCGGCAACTTCCTCCGATATGACGATCACCTTCAAATGCTCGAAGAACGGGCCGCGGCTTAGCTTGGTTGTCATCTGGGCCGAAACGGTAAACATCGAATCCTCCACAGAGGTGACGTTCAGGAATGCTTTCTGGTTGGCCGTTCCTCCACCGTTATTTCCCGAAAAGCCTTCCACATTCACAATTTGATAGGTGACCTCGAAGTTGTTCTTGCCGCCTTCCTTCTTTCCGGCCTCTTCTTGCTCCCGTTTCGCGGACTCCTTTGAAGTAGCGGCATCTATGGCAATCCCCACCACGAACCCTCTCTCATCGATTTCAATGCGATCCCAACACCCGCTGGCAACCGCAAGAACCGTCATACAGCAAATGAGCTTAACCCCTCTGCGCAGCATTCTTTTTCCCTTCCTTTATGAACGACAGCAGCAGCATGACGGTGGGGACCGATACGCTTATCGCGAGTCCGAGGTAACTGACAATACTGGAAAATGTAAAAAGCTCGTCCAAATCTCTCGGCGTCATGGCTATGAAAAAAATGATCGGACTCAGTATATAGATGGCGGTATCCCTCTTCATGGAGCCCTTCAATGAATTGACCAGCGTGACCGCGATATCCATGCCCATACACGTCGTATTGAAAATCGTCATGATCCACACGATGAAAAATATCGATTCGAACCGTTCGAAAAATTCTCCCGGAATTTGCACCTCTTTGGCAAGCTCGACCGTCGGAAACATAATCTGTTTCGTTGCAACGGACGTGAAAACTCCAATTGCAAACAAATAAATAATCAAATACAGGATCGTGGACGCGGCGACGCCGATTATGGCAGCCTTCGGCGCATCCTTCGGTTTATTCATGAAGCTTGTGTAAAACAAAATCACATCGAACCCAAGCAGCGCTAAGATCGTATCGTTCGACCCTTTGAGAACCTTAGTCCAATCCGTTGTAAACACCGGCAGGAGGTCTGCCGGGACAAGCAACTGGGATGTAAAAGACAATACCGTCAGCACAATCACGATAACCAGGGGCAAAAAAAGTACATTCAACCTTAGAAGACCGACTCTCTGCCCAAACACCGCATAAATGACCACCAGCTGAAAAAACAGCGCTATGTATTCGATAGGCGTCCGATAAAATAAATACTGCTTTGCTATTGCAGCCAGCATCATAATTTCAAATGCCGTAAAACTCAAATAATACAAGCCTATGACCGCAGTTAAAGCAAGTGCGACCGGCTTCGTCGTCAAATACGCGAAATAATCGATCGTACTTCTTTTGCCCGCTTTTACGGCTAGCTTTCCAAGCATCCATGCCAATATGCAGGCGAATCCGCCGGCCAGGAGGATAGACATCCAGCCGTCCGAATAATTGACCGATTCGGCGAGCGTCCGCGGCAGCGTTAATATGCCGACCCCGACGATCATAGTTGTGACGGTAAATATCATCTCTCTTAAGCCGATTTCTTGGTCGCCGTATTCGAAATACTTCATTCCTCTACCCCCCTGATCCAGGCATGCGGTCTTTATCGACCGGTTGCAAGATGCGCGGCCTTTCGTCCATCATCGTTATCGGTGCGCGGAGAATGAGGTCTTTCCAATCGTTGCCCAGTCCGGGTGAGAACGGAGCGGAGTACGGAATTCCGAAGCTTCGCAAATTCACGATGTGAATATTGATCATGATGTACACCATGACAAGGCCGTACAGGCCGAACACGGCGGTTGAGATCATAATCCCGAATCGAATGATGCGAAGCGATACGGCGAACGAATAAGAAGGCAGAGCGAAAGAAGAAATGGCCGTAATGGCAACGACGATAACCATAATCGGGCTCACTATTCCCGCCTGCACCGCCGCTTCCCCGATGACTAAGCCTCCTACGATGCCGATCGTCTGGCCAATCGGCTTCGGCAGCCGGATTCCCGCCTCCCGCAGCAGCTCCAGCGTCGCTTCCATCATAAGCGCCTCGACTACGGCAGGAAACGGCACGCCTTCCCGGGAACCGGCGATCGAGAACGCCAGCTTGGACGGGATCATCCCGTGATGATATTCGACGAGAGCAATATAAAGCGCGGGCAAAAATGTTGCGAAGAAGGCAGCCGTCAATCGCAGCAATCGAATCAGCGTCGCGATCAGCCAGTTTTGATAATAATCCTCCGGCGACTGGAACGCCGCTGCCAGCGTAAGCGGCATGACGATTTGAAAGGGAGTCCCGTCCACAATGACGGCGATTCTTCCTTGGAGCAAGGATGAAGACACACGATCCGGTCTTTCCGTGCTTAATATTTGCGGAAACGGCGACATGGCGCTGTCCGAAATCCAATGCTCGATCGGACCCGATCCTTCGATATCGTCAATATCGATGGAGCTCAGCCTTCGCTTCACTTCTTCGACAAGCGCGGGATGAGCGATCCCTTCAATGTATGCGCAGACAACCTCCTTCCTCGATCTTCGCCCGATCAAATACGTATCGAATCTTAAGTTCGGATCGCGGATTCTTCTGCGGATAAGCGCCGTGTTTGTGCGGATATCTTCGGTGAAGCTTTCCTTCGGTCCGCGCACGACCTGCTCCGACGTCGGTTCGCCGACTTGTCTCGACTTCCAGCCTCTCGTTCCGCCGATCAGCGCTTGAGCACAGCCGTCCACAAGTAAAGCGGTTTCCCCCGCCAATATTTCAAACAACAGCTCGTCCAGCCCTTGAATCGCTTTAAGCTCGTTAACAGGAAGCGCCTCGCTCCTGATAAACGATAAAAGGGAATCCGGAGAAGACAGCGCCGGATCGGACTGCTTGATCGTTTCCGATAGATGAAGCAGATTTCGCAGGATTTGATCGTTAATGACCGCTTTTTCCACTAGTCCGTCAATGCATACGATGGCGCACGGATGCTGATTCGGCCCGACGACAAAATTGCGGATGAGAAGATCGCCCGGGTTATTCAGCACCTTTTTGATATGGTCAATATTTTCCGATAAGCTTTCCGTTAACGGAATCGGTATGTGCTGCTTTTGCTGAACCGCAGACTTCTTTAGCGGAACCGCCGCCTGTTTTTGAATTCGCTTGTACCACGGCTTTCTCATATAAGCTTCAACTCGTTTGCTGAATAGTTACTCACATACTTTCCCCACAGTTCATGGAAAATATGCCAAAACAAAAAAAGCCTCCCGTTGAAGTCATCCGAGATGACTTCAACGGGAGGCTTTCGTTTCGATCGGTATTTTATTTGGTCGGAAGCGGCTCGGAGGCGCTGCGCCGAAGCTGTTCCAGCACCGCTTCGGACGGTTCGTGGGACAAATCCGAATCTTTCGGATTTTCTTTGCGATACCACTGAAGAAATACGTATATCAAGATGGATCCGTAAACAACCTCTTGGATCAGCTTCATAACGACGCCGCCCGTTTGCTGATCTTCAAGAGGGTCCATCCATTGCAGCAAGCCGGGCCCTTGGAACATGTCGAGAATGATCGTGGAATTTTGCGGCAAGCAGTAACCCATTGCGATGGCCCAAAGCTTCGGATCGGTGTAGGTGGAATACATTGCCGTTCCCGAGAAAATGATTAAGGCGCATGCGGGCATGAGCAGCACGCTGTCGGCGAATATATACCCCATCTTTTTAAAGCCTTCCAGCCGGTCCATCGATTTGATCGGACAAATAATCGGAAACCACATGAGCAAACTAGTAATCATGAGCAAGATGTAGTACAAGGTATGGACCGTATAGTGAGTCATGACATAGTCATGTACGACAGGGATGTGATAGACCGAAAAAGCGGCGTTGAAGAGCAGAATCGTCACGATCGGTTTCATCAGCCATTTGGCGTGCTTTATCCCAGGAATGCGGGCAATCGGCTCAAGCAGCCACCCCGGTGTGCCCGCCAGCAGCATCGGCGTCGCAATAATATAAGCGAACGCCATGCCCAGCATATGAAACGTAAACATCAGGTGACCGAGCAGATCGATCGGGCTGCCGAAGGCGACGTAAAGGAAAAATACCCCCGACACGAACCATGCCTTCTTTAAAACGGGAACCGGTTCCGACGACGGGAAAAATTTCCGCCCCGGGCCGGTAATATATAAGTAAAGCACCGCGACTGCGGCAAACGACAAGATGGCCCAAGGGCTCCACATCGCCGCCCAAGAAAAGCCGTTCAACCCGAACATATCGCAAGCCTCCTTAATGATGAACTAAAGCAAAAGGGGCAGACACCCCGTCGACGACGTGCCTGCCTCCCCCATAAACGACAAAACCTTTGTTATTTCACCTTACAGCCAGGACATCAACAAGCCGGATGCTACGGCTGTCAACGCTACGATAAAACCGAAGGCGATGCCGATAATCGGCAGGAAGTGTCCCCGATCCTTCATATGCATCCAGTACGCCAATTGGATGACCGCTTGGAAAATAGCGAGCGTCAATATAAATACGATGACCCACCACGGTTCGATTTCCGTGTTCATTACCGCAATGAAGGCGAATGCCGTCAGCAAAATCGAAAGCGCGAAGGCCAGCAAATGGTTGCGCGGACCTTCATGACGGTGCTTTCTCGGTTGTTCCGCATTGGAGTGTTCCATATTCGACATTTCGCTCCTCACCCCATTTTCCCCATGAGATATACGAACGTGAAGATGAATACCCACACGACGTCAATAAAGTGCCAGTACAACGAGGCTACCATTACTTTCGGCGCGGTTACGACCGTAAGTCCCTTCTTGAACAGCTGAAGGATGAGCAGCGTAATCCAGCAAATGCCGAGTGCGACGTGCGCGCCGTGGAAACCGACGAGCGAGTAGAACGACGTTCCGAAGGCGCTCGAGTTGAAGCGGTGGCCTTCGTGCACGTAGTGCATGAACTCGTAAATTTCAAGGGCCAAGAAACCTGCGCCCAGCAGTACCGTAATTCCCAGCCAGAGCGCCATCTGCGGCACGCTCTTCTTAATATGCATAGCTTGAACCGCGAATACGCTTGTCAAGGAGCTGGTAAGAAGCAGGAACGTCGCCCACGCAACAAGCTTCAAATCGAACAATTCCGTGCCGGTCGGACCGCCCAAGGTGCTGTTGCGTAGCGTAAGGAACGTCGCGAACAACGTGCCGAACAGAACGCACTCTCCGCCGAGGAACAGCCAGAAACCTAATATTTTATTGCGACCCTCAAGCGTTGCTTTCTCCGGGTCGTGCGGCAGCGCGCCCACACCGTGTCCGTGGTGCGCATGAACGTCAGCGTGGCTACTCATGCTTGAACCCCCTTATCGGACGAGTCGTTCGGGTCGATATGGAAGCCGTGATCGTCAAAGACCGAACGCAAGATCATGCATATGAATGTGATGGCCAAGCCTGCGATCGCCACCAGGAACGTATCGAACTTATCGTGATACATAAAGCCGAACGCGGCGATAAACAATCCGATCGACATGACCAGCGGCAGAATCGACGGCGAAGGCATATGAATCGGTCCGAGCGGCTCCGCCGGCGTCATCTCTTTATTGCCTTGCATCTTTTCGATCCAGAACGCATCCAATCCGCGGACAAGCGGCGTTTGCGCGAAGTTGTACTCAGGCGCAGGAGAGGAAATGGACCACTCCAGCGTACGGCCGTCCCACGGGTCGTTCGCCATTTTCTTCGGCTTCGACTGCGTAATAACGATATTGATCAGCAGCAGAAGAACCGCAACGCCCATCAACAGCGCACCGATTGTGGAAACCATGTTCATCCAGCCCCAGCCGGGGTTTTGCTCTTCGCCGAGGTACGTAAATACGCGGCGCGGCATGCCCAGCAAGCCAAGGAAGTGCTGAATGAAGAACGTAAGGTGGAAACCGATCATGAACAGCCAGAAAAACCATTTGCCGAGCGTTTCGTTCAGCTGGCGTCCGAACATCTTCGGCCACCAGTAGAAAAGACCCGACAGCAAGCCGAATGCGATACCGCCCACGATAATGTAGTGGAAGTGCGCGACTACGAAATACGAATCGTGGAACTGGAAGTCGGCCGGCGGTACGGCCAGCATGACGCCGGTTACGCCGCCCATGACGAACGTTGGCACGAAGCCGATCGAGAACAAGCTGGCGGTGTTGAACGTAATTTGCCCGCCCCACATCGTGAAGAGCCAGTTAAAGATCTTAATACCGGTCGGGATCGCAATCAACATTGTCGCAATTGCAAACAACGCGTTAACTACCGGCCCCATACCCGTCGTAAACATGTGGTGAACCCAAACCATGAAGCCCAAGAAACCGATCAGCACGGTCGCAAATACCATCGCGCTGTAACCGAACAGCCGCTTGCGCGAGAAGGTCGGGATGACTTCGGAAATAATACCGAAGGCCGGAAGCACAAGAATGTAAACCTCGGGGTGACCGAAAATCCAGAAAATGTGCTGCCACAATACCGGGTTTCCGCCGCCGTTCGGGTCAAAGATGTTGCCGCCGAACAAACGGTCGAATGTGAGTAATACGAGACCGACCGTCAACGCCGGAAACGCGAACAAAATAAGCGCCGACGTAATGAAAGACGTCCATGTGAACATCGGCAGGCGCATGAAGGACATCCCCGGCGCACGCATATTGATGATCGTTACCAGGAAGTTGATGCCGCCGATCAGCGTACCGATACCGGCGATCTGCAAGCCCATCAAGTAAAAGTCGACACCGCGGTGCATGCTGAACGTTTCGCCGGAGAGCGGCACGTAAGCCGTCCAGCCTGCGTCCGGAACCTCGCCGAAAATCCAGCTCAGGTTCAGGAGCAAGGCTCCCAGGAAGAACGTCCAAAATCCAAGCGCGTTAAGGAACGGGAACGCGACGTCGCGCGCCCCGATTTGCAGCGGCACGATGGCGTTCATAAATCCGAAGATTACCGGCATTACCGCGATAAAGATCATCGTCGTGCCGTGCATCGTAATCATTTCGTTGTAAGTTTGTGCGTCGAGCGTAGCCAATCCCGGCGCCATCAGCTGAAGGCGAATCAGAATCGCTTCGATGCCGCCGATCAAGAAGAACAAGCCGCCGCCCATCAAATACAGAATGCCGATTTTCTTATGGTCTACCGTAGTCAACCAATCGAGCAGTCCGCTGTAGCGTTTGGGGGCGTGCCCGTGTGCATGTGCGTTAGCCACCGATCTTTCCTCCTCATTCATTCACTGTGAGCGTTATTTCAATTCAAGCAAGTATTTCGTAAGCTGATCGAGCTCTTCCTCGGAAATTTTGTTCTCGGCGAACTTCGGCATCAGCGTCCCGGGCTTCTTGCTTTGCGGATCGCGGATCCACTCTTTCAGTTGCTGCTCGTTATGCGGAAGAATGCCGGCGATAAGCTCGCGGTCGGCAAAGCCGTTCAAATGAGGCGCCGCAAAGCTCTTCGCTTCAGGGTCAACCGCGTGGCACTGAATACAATTGTTCTTAAATACTTCCGCACCCGCAGCCGCATCGCCGGAAACCGTAACCGGCTCCTTCATATCGGCTACCCATGCGTTAAAATCGTCTTCCGACTTAACGATTGCTTTAAAGTCCATATATGCGTGGGATTGTCCGCAAAGCTCCGCACACTTCCCTTTATAAGTACCAACCTCTGTAGGTTCCAATTGATAGTATGTTTTTTGACCCGGGTTCGTGTCCTTCTTGCCGCCGATGCCGGGGATCCAGAAGGAGTGGTTGACGTCCGCGGACGAAAGCTCGAACGCGATTTTTTTACCGACCGGCATGACCAAATCCTGAGAAGAGGCGATGCCGAGGTCCGGGTAGTTGAACTCCCACCAGAATTGATGAGCGACGACTTGAACCTTCACCGTATTCGGATCGTTCCAAGCGTTTACTTGATCGTGTTTAAAGGTGTACCCTACCGTAGGTACGGCCAAAATCGTAAGCAAGATAATTGGAATAACCGTCCAAATGATCTCAAGCTTATGATTTCCTTCCACCTGCTTCGGAATACTGTTGTCGCCTGGACGTTTGCGAAAACGAACCAATACGTAGATCGAAATCGCAAATACGACAATGACGACTACGACCATGATCACGATCGACAAAATCATCAGGTTAAGCTGCTCTTGACCCTCGACGCCTTTCGGGTTGAGCGGAGACGCTACTTCGGAGCATCCCGAAAGCATAAGCGCAAGCGCCGCAATCAAGAGAAGAATTCGCTTCCCCTTCAACAGTTGCTGCAACATCTGGTTAATCAACCCCGCTTTTTTTATTAATTTCCGCGGCTTAAAACCGCGTAAATACAACATTTTTGGGCGTTAAATGCCTTATTCAACTATAATTTCGGCAACGCGCGTTGTCAATTTAGTCACGAAAGCTTCACAAAATGTTCTAAAACGGAATCGTTCGCAAGCCATTTGTGTCACAGCGCCTTGATTTCGAGTCAAATGTATGGGGAGCATCCTAAGTAAACCGGACGCTCCCCTAGGCACCTTATACGGTTACCGGGTACATTTCTGCTTGCAATCGTTTGACATCTTCATTATCCAAATATTCGTCGTAAGTCATCTGCCGGTCGATAATGCCGTTCGGCGTAATCTCGATAATCCGGTTGGCGATCGTGTTCACGAACTGATGGTCATGGGACGTGAATAGGATCGTGCCGTCGAAATCGGTCAGCCCGTTGTTCAGCGCCGTGATCGATTCCAAATCGAGGTGGTTCGTAGGCTCGTCTAGAATGAGCACGTTCGCGCCGGCCAGCATCATGCGGGAGAGCATGCAGCGCACCTTCTCGCCCCCGGAAAGCACGCTCGCCTTCTTCAGCGCCTCGTCGCCCGAGAACAGCATGCGGCCCAGGAAGCCGCGAATGAACGACTCGTCCTGATCCTTCGAATATTGGCGAAGCCAGTCGACCAAGGACAATTCAACCCCGTCGAAGAACGAGGAGTTATCCTTCGGGAAGTACGCCTGCGTCGTCGTAATGCCCCAAGTATACTCGCCGCTGTCCGCCTCCATGTTGCCCGAAACGATGTTGAAGAGCGTCGTTTTGGCTAGCGAGTTCGGTCCGACGAAGGCGATCTTGTCGCCCGTATTGATCATCAGGTTCAAATCCTTGAGCACCTGCTCGCCGTCGATCGTCTTGCTCAGGCCTTCGATCGACAGCATTTGCTTGCCCGCCTCGCGCTCCGGCTTGAAGTGAATGTACGGATATTTGCGGTTGGACGGGCGAATGTCGTCGAGCGTAATTTTCTCCAGCAGCTTCTTGCGGGAAGTAGCCTGCTTCGACTTCGACTTGTTCGCAGAGAAGCGCTGAATGAACTCTTGGAGCTCTTTAATTCTGTCTTCCTTCTTCTTATTGGCGTCTCTCATCAACTTTTGCGCCAGCTGGCTCGACTCGTACCAGAAATCGTAGTTGCCGACGTATAATTGTATTTTGCCAAAGTCTATATCCGCAATATGCGTGCAAACTTCATTTAAAAAGTGACGGTCGTGAGAAACGACGATAACGGTTCCTTGGAATCTGCCGAGGAAATTGATCAACCAGCGAATCGATTCGATGTCCAAGTGGTTCGTAGGCTCGTCAAGCAGCAGAATGTTCGGGTTGCCGAACAACGCTTGGGCGAGAAGTACGCGCACCTTCTGGTTGCCTTCAAGCTCCGCCATCTGTTTGTCGTGAAGATCCGTCGGAATGCCGAGGCCGATCAACAGCTCCGCCGCTTCCGATTCCGCTTCCCAGCCGTTCAGCTCGCCGAACTCCCCTTCAAGCTCCGCCGCGCGCATGCCGTCCTCGTCCGAAAAATCGGGCTTTGCGTAGATTGCGTTCTTTTCCTGCATAATGTCATAGAGCCGCTTATGGCCCATAATAACGGTTTCAAGCACCGGGAATTGATCATACTCAAAATGGTTCTGCTTGAGCACCGCAAGCCGTTCCCCCGGAGTAATATGAACCTCTCCCTTGGAGGGCTCCACATCTCCGGAAAGAATTTTGAGGAAGGTGGATTTGCCCGCCCCGTTCGCTCCGATGAGACCATAGCAATTGCCCGGAGTAAATTTGATGTTAACGTCCTCGAACAGCGCTCTTTTGCCGAATCGAAGCGTTATATCCGTCGTGCTGATCATGAGTAATGCTCAACCTACCTTTCCTTGCATTAAATGCAACTGAGCCATTATAGCATATTTGCCATTGTTTTGTGGGGGAATACGCGGAAGTTGTGAGGTTTGCCGCAACTATTTTTACCTTATGCCGCGAACTGATATGATAAAGGTAACTGCGTAAGCAACAATCTTTGAACGGAGGGGACATGAAATATGAAAATATTATCGATAGAACCGACGCCGAGCCCGAACGCCATGAAGCTGAACATGAACGAGAAATTGGCGCCGGGCGTGAAATATTCGTTTAGCGCGGGGGATGCGCCGGCCGGCCGTATTATGCCCGATTATTTGCGTAGGCTGCTTGCGATTGAAGGCGTGAAAGGCGTGTATCAAGCGGCTGACTTTATTTCCGTCGAGCGTGAGAACGGCGCGGATTGGCGCTCGATTTTGGCGGCGGTTCGGGAAGCGGTCGGAAGCAGCGAAGGCGAGGCCGGCGGCGGGGCAGTGTCCCGCGGGGCGGCGGCGGAAGAGCATTCGAACGGATCCGGTTTCGGTGAGGCGACTGTTTTTGTGCAGTATTTCCGAGGCATTCCGATGCAGGTGCGGGTCCGTGCCGGGGACGAGGAGTCCCGGGTGGCGCTGCCTGAGAAGTTTGCTGCAGCGGCGGTCACGGCAGGCTCCGCTTCGCCGAACCTGATCATGGAGCGGCGGCTGGTGGAGCACGGCGTACGGTACGGCGAGCTGCCCGAGATTGCGGCGCAGGTGGCGGCGGAGCTGGACGCGGCGTTCGATGGCGCCCGGCTGGAGGAGCTTGTGAAGCAGGCGATGGCGATGGAGGGGGATGCCGCATCCGCGGAAGCAACCGTTACCAAAGCTCCCGACGAGATCGTTCCGGTTGACGAGCTCTTAGCGGAGCTGGATTCCCCGGATTGGAAAAAACGGTACGCCGTGATGGATCAGCTGAAGCCATCGCCGGAGCTGCTTCCGGTAATTAAGAAGGCTCTTGCCGATGTGAATTTCTCCGTGCGCCGGTTGGCCGTCGTATATTTGGGCGACATCAAAGGGCCGGAGGCTGTCGAGCTGTTGTGCCGCGCATTGAAGGACTCCTCGCCTCCGGTTCGACGCACCGCCGGGGATGCGCTGTCGGACATCGGCGACCCGTCGGCGCAGCCGGCCATGATCGATGCGCTGCGCGACCCGAGCAAGATCGTCCGCTGGCGGGCGGCTCGCTTCCTCTACGATTGCGGCGACGAGGCCGCTCTGGATGCGCTGCGGGCCGCCTCGGACGATCCCGAGTTCGAGGTCGCGCTGCAAGCCCGCATGGCCGTCGAGCGGATCGCCTCCGGCGAAGAGGCCGCCGGCACCGTCTGGCAGCAGATGGCCGCCCGCCGCCGGGACGGTTGATCGCTTTGATCCTCCATCCGCATATTGTCAGATCCGCCGAAGCCGTGTTATCGTGAAACTAACTAAATCTTAAGCGCAAAGCATGCGCCGCTCACCCTTATATTGCCGGGTTGGGCGGCGCTTTTGTTTTTCGGCGCTTGATGTATGGGAGGATGGTTTTTGGTTATGGTTACGTTTGAAGAAGCTTATGAGGCTTGGTTTCGGAAGCATTTAGCGGAGAGCAAGGGCGAACGCAGGCGTATGCTGGAGGAGCAGCGAAAGAAATCGGAAGAGGACGGGGAGGATTGCCCTGCTAAGCTGCTTCTCCGCAATGTGTGGTGGCCGTTGTTCGGAAATTTGGATCATCTATATCCTGAATATGAAGTCGTCGACTTTATGGGTCGAACTCGTTTCCTGGACATAGCATACCGCCCGGTTCCGCTTCTTTGTAACCTTGAAGTTGACGGCTACGGCTCCCATCTTAGGGACATATCGCGGCGAGCCTGCAGCGATGAACGCCGCCGGGATCCGTGCCTCGAAATTTTGGGTTGGAACGTGATCCGTTTCTCCTATGATGACGTGAAAAATAACCCTCGCGATTGCCAGCATATCCTGCGTCACTGGTTGCGGCGTTGGAGCGGCAGTGCACCTCGAACATCGGTGGAGTTGCAGCTTTACGAGATTGTAAAGCTCGCAGTAGCTTCAAATGCGCCAATACGTATTAAAGATGTAACCAATCTGCTTAACATTACGTTCAAGCCTGCCAAATCTCTTTTATCCCAATTAGTTGCTTCCAATATCCTTGTACCTGCGTCAGGCGGACAGTCACGGATTTTTTCCTATAAGGTCAATCGCAATATTCCCGTTAATGAATTACTCCAAATGAATCGATCACGCGAAGAGTCCCTGCAGACATCAAGCAAAATGCTTACAAAGGAGAAGTTTATTCTTTAACGCGCTGCCTCAGGCTGACCGAAAGGAATTACATTCTTACGTCAGCCTCTCCCCACTTATTTAAGGTCTCACAATGGAGGGAGTTTCTGCACTTACTCAGCCACCCACCAAACACTTTAGGCGCAATTAATGGAGTTTCTCCACTTACTCAGCCATTGGCCACACACTTCAGGCGCAACAACTGGAGTTTCTCCACTTACTCAACCACTTGCCACGCTCCCCAGGCGCAACAACTGGAGTTTCTCCACTGACTCAGCCACCTGCCACGCTCCCCAGGCGCAACAACTGGAGTGTCTCCACTTACTCAGCCACTGACCACACACTTCAGGCGCAACTCATGGAGTTTCTCCACTTACTCAGCCACGTGCCACGCTCCCCAGGCGCAACAACTGGAGTTTCTCCACTTACTCAGCCACTGACCACACACTTCAGGCGCAACTAATGGAGTTTCTCCACTTACTCAGCCACTGACCACACACTTCAGGCTCAACAAATGGAGTTTCTACACTTACTCAGCCATTGGCCACACACTTTAGGCGCAACTAATGGAGTTTCTCCACTTACTCAGCCACTGGCCACACACTTCAGGCGCAACTAATGGAGTTTCTCCACTTACTCTACCATTCGCCACACACCTCAGGCGCAACTAATGGAGTTTCTCCACTTACTTCGGCGCTCCCACACTCTCAGACGCAACAATGGGAGTTTTCTCCCCCACACCCCAAACAAACAAAAACCCCCGGCTCACACACTGTAGTGTGAGTCGGGGGGTCAAGCACTCTCACACACTGCAGTGTGTGACAAGCTCTCCAGGCCCGAACGACCTTACTCGCCCTTGCCGGGGCCAATAACGGTCTCGGGTGTCGTCAAACGGTCGTAGTAGTCGACGTACTTGTCCCGATCGTCGCTTGCGCGCAGCGCCATCGCGGAACGCGGATGCTCGTTGAGCAAGCCCGTAATCATGTAAGGAATGTTGTAGCCCCATTCCCACTTCTCGCGCATCGCGACCATGTGGCGCTCAATCACGCCGAGCAGCGGCCGCACCTCGTAGCGCGGATTTTGCAGGTAGCTGACCAGCAGCTCCGTCGTGCAGTTGCCGGCGGCGCGCCCCATGCCGTACAACGACGAATCAAGGAACGTCACGCCGTTCTCGATTGCCGAGATCGTGTTCGAGAACGCCAGCTGCATGTTGTTGTGCGTATGGATGCCGAGCATCTTTTCAGGCAGCTGCCGCGCGAACTTCTGCGTCATATAGGAAATATCCTTGCTGTCCAAGCTGCCGTACGAGTCGACGACGTAAACAACATCCACCGGGCTTTGGCCGATGGCATTCAGCGCCTCGATCAAGTCCGTCTCGATGACGTGCGACAACGCCATAATGTTGATCGACGTCTCATAGCCGAGCGAATGAAACTTGTTTACAAGCTCGATCGCTTTATCTACATCCTTTATGTAGCAAGCCACGCGGATCAAGTCCAGCATGCTTTGCTCACGCGGCAAAATATCGTTCTCGTCCACCCGCCCGATATCTACAAGCGCCGAAAGCTTCGTCTCCGTCTTATGAGGGATGACTTCCCGCAAAAACCCTTCGTCCAAAAACCGCCACGGCCCCGCATCGGCGCCCTTCAGCAGCTTCGGAGAGTTTTTGTAGCCGACTTCCATATACTCTACGCCGGCCTCGCTTAATCCGTAGTACAGGTCCCGCACGAAATCAACGCTGAACTCCCAATTGTTCACCAAGCCGCCGTCACGAACCGTACAATCGAGAATTTTGCAATTTGCGTTCTTCATCAAAACGTAACTCCTCCTACCGGGCACACAGCACATTCAGCATGTCCAAATTTTTATATTTTTCACTACATTATAGATTCATCGCGCGAATACCACAACAGGGTTTCTCCAAGCGCCGGAACCTTTAGCCGTTCGGAAGCCAGCCCGCGCCGCGCCCATTCCGCAAACAACCGGTCAAGCGCCTCCCGAGGGGTATCGTCCGCAAGATGAAACGTATCGTAATGCATCGGCACGAAAGTCGCAGCCCCGATCTCCGTAAAGACGCGAACCGCTTCCTCAGGCGTCATATGCGAGGAGCTCATAAACCACTCGGGCTCATACGCGCCGATCGGCAGCAGCGCGACGTCAATCCCGGGATAACGTTCCCCGATTTCGCCAAAGCCCGGCCAATAGCCGCTATCCCCCGCAAAATATAACCGGCCGCCCGTCTCCGGACTAACGACCCATCCGCCCCAATGCGACGTATTCGTATCCCAAGGAGTGCGTCTGGTCCAATGCTTCGCCGGGACAAAGGCAAACCGCACGCCCCCGATCGCCGTCTCCTCCCACCAGGACAGTTCCGTCACGCGCCGATAGCCGCGCCGCCGAAACCAGCGCCCGAGCCCTTCCGGCACAAGTGCGGTCCAATCCCCAGGCAGCCTGCGCAAGCTCCCGGCGTCCAAATGATCGTAATGTCCGTGCGAAATCAGCACAACATCTACGGGCGGCACATCCTCGATCCGCAGCCCGGGGGCCGACAAACGCCGGCCAAAGCCCATCCGTTCCGCCCAAACCGGGTCGGTCACAATGTTCAAACCGCCCGCTTGAATCAAGAACGTCGAATGGCCGACCGCAGTCACCGTACATTCGATACGGTTCCCCCGAAGCAGCTCCAAATTCGGCTCCGCCCGAGGCACGCGAAACGACAAATCCTTCGTCTTGCTTCGCCGCTCCTTCATCCATTTCCGCATATCGCCGAACGTTTTCGCAACAAATGGCCCGTCCGGATTATCAAAGCGCCGCCGCTTACTCAATTCGCACACTCTCCTTGCCGCTCTTCTCCGCGGATTCCGGAAGCTTCACATCTCCGCGGAACCGCACAAACATGACAATGCCGACGACAGCGGACATGCAGCTGAGTCCGCCGCCGAATACATAAATCGCGGAAGGCCCAAACCGCTCCGCCAGCCACCCGACGAGCACGATCGAGAGCGCAAACACCGCCGAATTGAGCGCGCCGTGAGCCACCAACGTGTTGGGAAGCTTCTCCGCATCCACATTCAGCTGAAACAGCGTACGCTGCGCCGTATCTCTGACCATCATCGGTATGCCCATGATCAGCACAAGCAGCAGCGCCGCCAGGGCGGATTCCGTGTACGCATAAGCAAGCGTCGCCCCGCCGTAGCCCAGCGAGCCCAAAGCCATGGCTGAAGGAAGCCGCCCGTTCAGCCGGCGCGACGCCGCCGTCACGAGCAAGCCGCCCGCAATCATTCCGATAAAGTAGGAAGCGTTAATGTAGCCCCACCATTCCGGCCCCCGCTTCAGCTGCGTCTCAACGAACAAAATGGTGAACGAGCCGAGATAAATCGAGTAGCCCCAGCCTTCGATCACGTCCATTATCGTAATGAAACGTGCCGTTCGGTTACGGATCAGCTCCATCCAACCTAAACGGATCGCGGCCCACTTACTTGTCTTGGTCCCGGTCTCTCCGCCATCAACCCCTCCCTCCGCGGCCGCCTTCCCGAGGTCCGCACCGCGAAGCAGCCTCATCGCCGCAACGCCTGCGGCAAACAGCGCCGCCGAGCACGCCAGCATGACGGGCACGCCGAACGACAAAGCGCCGACCCCGCCGACCAGCCAGCCGACGACGCCGGTCAGCTCGCGCGCGGTGCCGAGCGCCCCGTTCGCCTTGGACAGTCCCGAAGGTTCCACCAGCCGCGGCACAAGCGAGTACGTCACCGGATCGGTCCAGCCTTGTATGAAGGAAACGGCGAACACAAGGAACAGGATCAGAACGACCGACGTCCCGCCGAAATACATAAACAACGCCAAGGCAACCATAGCCAGCATTTCCCCGGCTCGAGTCAGCAGCATCATTCTCCGCAAAGGCATACGTTCAATCAGCAGCGGGGACGCTGCCGAGCTCAAAAACAACCCGATGACGCGAACGAAAGGAAACAACGCGGATGCCAGCACAGAGCCGGTGGAGCGATAAATATATAAAACAACTACCGCTATATATAAAATGTCCCCCAAATGCCCGGCCGTATGATTCAGCAGCAGCAACGAAAAAGGGCGTTTCATCGGTATTCGATCATTCCGAACGGAATGCCCTCCGGATCGGCGCAATATACGAACGTGCCGGCGCCCGGCAGCTCGATCGGCTCCGACAGAGTCTTTCCTCCGCAGGAAAGCACCTTGGCAAGCGCCTGCTCCACATCCGGCACCTGCACCGTATTCACCGCCTGGCGAGGCAGCGAATCGTTGAGCGGCCTGACCGTCGCCCCATTAATGCCCTTCTCCCCGGCGCCGCCCGTCACCAAACGATAATAGCCGCCTTCGCCCCGCTCCGCGCGCCAGCCGAACACTTCGCTGTAAAAGGCCGCCGTCCGCTCGGGATGCTCCGACAACAATTCAAAATGAACGACGCGATACACTAGTTTCACCATTCCTTTATGACCAAGCTTTACGAATACTTATATTACTATAATTGCGGTTGAAATAGATATGTGGTGAGACGCAATTTATGTATGTTATCATTTCATCAGGTTGAAGTTTAGGAGTGAAAATAAAAATGAAGCAGCAGTGGACATTGATCTTTTCATTGGTATTTGCGATCGTCATCGCCATCTTTTCCGTTGTGAACGTAGAGTCCGTGCCTGTCGATTTCGTGTTCGGAGAGGCCCAGTTTCCGCTTATTATGGTCATCCTCGGCTCCGCGCTGGCAGGAGGCCTAGCCGCGTCGTTATTCGGCACGTTCCGCATGGTGCGGATGTCCCGCCAAATTCGCGGACTGCAGAAAGAGCTGCAAGCGGCCAAAGAAGAAGCCGCGGACGCCAAAGCGAGCCCCGATCCGTCCGAAGCCCCAAGCGCCTCCTCCGCAGCCGACCCGCAAGAACAAGCCGCCGGCGAGGACAAACAATAAAGACCGGGACTTTATCTTTAGTCCCGGCCTTCCTCTTCCGGTTACGACACCGGCATCTTCCCTTGGAGCGCCTGCTGCACGCGCGTGACGCCCTGGCTCATGGCGTGTCCCGCGCCGACCGCAGCGGCAACCGCGCACGCCTCCGCGATCTCCTGTGCGCTTGCCCCCTTCGCCTGCGCCTCGCTGACGTGGTAGAACGTGCATACCTCGTTGTTTGCGGCTAGCGCGATCCCCAGTGCAATGAGCTGTTTTTCCTTTGCGCTTAACGCCCCATCCGCGAAGCATTCCCCGGTAAACCGGTGATACGCCTCAACGATTCCGGGCATCGAATCCGTCATGACCCCGACACCAAGCTTATATGCATCCACTTTGCTGTCCGCTATTCCGGTAACCATTGCTTGACCCATCCCTTCCATTTATTTCGTTCGTTAGACTTCCCTCCCTCCGCATGCCGTATTCGAAGCGAAAAAAGCACCGCCGAATGAATCGACGGTGCTTTCCGATAATAACCGATTATTTCTTCTCAACGCTCATCACGATGTATTTGCCGGCTTCCTCGTTCCAGCTAACCGTGTATACAACGTTGTCTTTCGTAGTGATTGTCGCAGCTTCCTTCGTGCCTTCCACCGTAACGTCCTCAAACTTCAAGCCTTGAAGCGTGGACGTGAAGAACGGTTCCGCGTTCACGACGATACCGGCATCGATCGTTTTGTCGGTAATGTAGTGCGTCATGATTTGGTCTGCAAGCGCCGCGTCAAAGTACTTGAGCAGCAATTCGCGAGCCGCTTCCGGCGTGCCTGTCGTGAGATTCAACAGAGGCGTCGTTTCCCCCGTCGCTTCGTCTTCGTACGTGTCTTTTGCAAACAGCGTGTGCACTTTGCCTTCCGCCATTGCCGCAGCGTTAAACGCTTTTTGCAATTCCAGAGCCGGATCCTCGGCAGAGGCTTCTTCCGCCGGCTCATCCGCCGGGGCTTCCTCGGAAACGGAGCCCGATACGGCAGCCTTGTCCGCATCGTCGTTATTCGTTTGGCCGCAAGCAGCCATACTCAATGCCATGCTAAGCGCAAAGAAACCGATCAACCATTTTTTCAACATAGTTCTCCTACTCCCCCATGCTTATATATATATTGGAAATGGGCTGTCCGAACCGAACATGTTATGCCGACACGGCCTTTTCTCTATGCTTCATCGATGTCAAACAGCTCACAAGTCCCTATTATAATTATCCGTTGGTTAAATGACAACAGAATATTTTATAAATACAGAACGTTCTGCATTTGTTAATTATAATAGACGTCCGGCTCGTCCGCAACCATTTCCTTCCTCTAAAAACGGATCAGCCGTTTCTAAAGTTACATGTTTTTCCGAACAAAATATGGACAGTTTGTGAACTCCGGCCCATTCGGAATTTGATTGCAGCGTTCGGGTTCGTTTATGATAGGAAGGAATCTATGGACGGAGGCAAACGGTATGTCGTTTCGCGTACATTTTGACCATTCTCCGGTGTACGAGCTTATTCTCAGCTTCATGATTTACAGCCGGCGCAAATGGACCCGCAATCTCGACATCGGGAGCGCCTGGCTAAAGAAGGTGGACGAAGCCGCATCTCCCAAGTTTCGTACGGACTCCGGCAAATTCGGAGAGGATACGTTCGAATATTTGTTCCTGCTTACCTATGTAAGCCCCAACAGTAAGGAAATACCGGAATTCCTTCAGTGGCTGGGAGCGCAAAGCCCGGGGCGGCTTTACGAGCTTCTCTCGCAGCAGACGGCCGGATCTCTTCCGAGCGATCTCGGAGATACGATGCAGGAAGCCGGGCGGTTGTTGTCGACATGGAACGATATTTATTTCAACGGGGTAAATCGAGAGTGGCTGGCGATCGCCCGGAACGATGCGGCACAAAGACAAGCCGTCCAATCGGTGTCCGATCCGCTGAAGCTGATCGAGGCCGCCACCGGCGGTGTCGTGCTCGAGGCGGAAGGACTGATTGACATCGTGCTCGCGCCGGTCGTTCACTTCCGGCCCTTGAATACGTATGCTCTTTATAAAACGCTCGGCATCATTCTGTATCCCGTCGACCCGCCCGAGCACGGCGACAATCCTCCCGTTCAGCTCATGCGGGTAACGAGAGCGCTGTCGGACGAGAGCAGAATCCGCATTCTGCGCTACCTCGCTCCGTCTCCCCGCAGCTTTACGGAGGTCGTCGCCCATACGAAGCTGTCCAAGGGCACCGTTCATCATCACATGATGGCGCTAAGGGCTGCCGGCCTCATTCGAACGCATATCAATCGGGGGCAGCAAAGCCATGAGCGGTTCAGCATTCGTCCCGACGGAGTGAGCGAATTTACCGCATTTTTACGCGAATACGCAGGCTTTTAGCAAAAAAGCACGCTCCGCATGTCGGTGCATCGACATCGGGCGTGCTTTTTCGTTTGCTATATTTTCCGCACTTTATGCTGCTGCGCATAATATTCCGCAATTTTTTGGTCCAACAATTTGCTTGCCGCTACGACGCAGGGGTGGGTCAACACTTTATATTTTTCATAAAGAGACGCCAGCAGCGCCTGCAGCTCTCTCATTTCCTCCGATTTCATCAATGCTCCCCCCCTCCGGTCAAAGATAACGCCGTATGGAAGCAGTCGACAATTTCGGAATCGTAAGTGACGCCGCTCCAGCGGTATAGCTCCTCCATGGCTTCATCGTGCGAGATCGCCGGCCGGTACCCTCTCCCCCCGGTCATCGCATCGTAGCTGTCCGCTACCCTCAGGATCCGAACAAACAAAGTGAGATCTTTAGCCATCAAACCGAACGGATACCCGGTACCGTCCATATTTTCATGGTGATAGAGGATAATCTCCGGATCAACCCACCCTTTTTTGATAAAATCCTTCAACATCTCAAACCCCGTAACCGTGTGTCTGCCGATCATGTCCCACTCTTCGGAGGCAAGCGGGCTTTGCTTGTCCAACACGGCTTTCGGGACGGAAAGCTTCCCAATATCGTGAAGCAGCATCGATCGTAAAAATACGATGCCCTCCGCGGGAACGATCCCCATGCGATCCGCAATCGTCATACTGTAAAGCGCCACCCTGACGGAATGCTGGAAGGTCGGCAAATGGTATGCCGACAACCGTTTCATGAAGAAGGAGCAAATGTCGCTGCCGATAAAATCCACAACGTCCTGATACAGGACGGTTTTGAAGTCCATCAATTGAACAGGAGTCATATCGCGTTCCCTTTCGTTTCCATTCATGTCTTATTACTGCCATTGTGCATGATGGAAACGGGGAAGCGTATCGCCCTGCACTCCCATTCGCCCCGGTTTGTCCGAAAATAGGAATGGGCTCCTAGCCATTAGGAAAACCCCCTCCGGCAAGAAGGGGGTTAGTAACCGTTAGGATTGGTTTCCTACTAAGCTATAGATTTTGGCGATGGCTTGCGCGCGGTCGCTCACTTCAAGCTTATGAAACAGGCTCGTCACGTGATTTTTCACCGTATGCTCGCTGATGAACAGCTCATCGGCAATTTCGCGGTTGTTCGAGCCTTTCATCATCAGTCTCAATACGTCGCGCTCTCTGGGGGAGATGTTCATGCTATTCCCGACTCGATCGAAATCCAGCCTGCCGCCGCCTAAAGACGCTCTCTCCTCCCCGCCTCCGGGCTTCATCTCGATTTCCATCTCGACGGTTAGCTTTTGCAAAGCAAAGGAGGAAAACTCGGTTCGAAGCCGCTCATCAACGGAAACCGGCCCGTTCGCCGAAGGCGGCTGGCCGCCGCTTTCCGCGTAGCCATGGACTAACAGCAGGATTTGGCTTAACATCAGGCCGGCCTCCGATTGATCTTCCGCCAGCGGCGGAGCGCTTCCGCCTTTCAATGCATGAAACCGTTCGATGATCGTAAGCAGCGGATCTCCCGCCAATTGCTCATGAAGGAACGATACCGGATAAATGCACAACGGACCTGCAGCGGCAAGGCGAGCCTTTTCCTGCGGAGGCATACTTATATAATCCGCAAACTCAAGCGCAAGCCGTTTGACGGTTTCCCCGCGCTCATAAGCCTCCCGATTCCACACCTTGGCCGCTTGGTGCAGAAGCTCGGCCTTTCCGGAATGGCTCTCCGGACCGCCGGAGTGCAAGATGCGCTCCAGCGTAATGCCGGCCAGCACAAGAAACGTCGAAAAGATGTCCTTCATTTCTTCGTACGGCTCCGAATGCTTCAGCCGCAAGCTCAGAACGCCGCCCAGCTCGGATGCGACACGGATCGGGCAGCTCAGAACATAGTCTCCGTCCGCGGTTTGCTCCAAAGCCGGATCGATCTGCACGCCGCCTCCCTTAGCAAAAAATCGCTCGACGATCGTTTTGCTGAAATGCTGCACCTGCTCCTGTTTGATCCCTCTGGAGACGATATGCGCCTTCGACGTTCCCGGAAGCTGCAGCAGAAGATGGCTGGAGGAAGCTCCGTTTATCAAAATCAGGCTTACGTCGACAAATACATAAAGCACCTTCTTCAAATCGGCCGCCGTATTCATAATTTTGGATATTTCGACTAAAGCGGCAAGCTGCGTATTGTGACGCTGCTCTTTCATTGAAAGCTTCCTCAGCCGCAGCCGCATGCTCAGTAAATAAGACAAAATTTGCAGGAATACGCCAAAGTCTTCGCCCAATTCGTGACCGGACAACGACCCTCCGAATAGGAGCGCCGGCGTTTCCGAATCCGCTACGATCGGGTAACCGAACAGCTGATGAATGGGAAGACCTCTCCTCTGGAAATAATCCGCGCGGGGATCGCCTTCTATGTTTTTCCAGGTTCTGGCTTGTCCAAGCATGCAGGCTTGCCCCAGAAAGCCTTCGCCGTAATCGAACGCCGCATGCAGCCATTCGTCCCGGTTCGGACCGCTGTATTCCACGATCCGGTATCGATGCGGCCCCGCCGAAACCGCATAGCCCGCAAAATCGACGTGCGCGGACATATTGCATATCGCCTCCACCATTCGGCCGGCCGCCGCATCGTCCGGTAATCGGGCTTGCGCAATCCAGTCGGCCAGGCTGCGGTACAGGGGCACGTCCCGACCCGATGCCGCCATATACGTAACGACTTGGGCAAACCGCTCCATTCCTTGAAGCAGTCTTTCCGTCTCGTGGGACTGCATGCTTTCCGATTCGGCGATCGGACCGCAAAATAATGTATATGCTTCCCGAGCGGAAGCGTGCACGGACACCGCGGCTGCCCGAATCCCCGGAATGGAAGAGTCGATCAGCACCGCCCTTCCTTCCGCTTCCCGGAGCCGAAGCGCCGCCGCTTCATGAAGCTTCTTGATCTGTGCGAATAAAAGACGGGACAGTTCTCCGTTGTAGATGGGCTCCGAGCAAGGTTGGCCGGTCTCGTCCGTCATCTGCAGCGCCGTGGAATAAGCTGAAGCCAGCAGTTCCAGAAGTCCGGGCAGCAAGCCGGGGACAGTCCTAAGCATCACACTTCCATCCCGCTCGCGAAGTACGGCTCGACATAACGGTAGATCGCCAAATCGCCGTCGCCCGTCTTCTCCAAAATCGATGAATTCACCAGCTCAATCAGCACGGGCTTGATATGCTCGACCCTTCGACCGAGCCGGACGGCCAAACCTTCCTCCGTTTCGAATGCATATGGGTTCCCCTGGAAGAACAGGGTACACTCAAGTCTTAATGACAACAGCTCGTTCTCATTCATACGTACCTTGCCTCCTTAAACCAAATGAATGTAAGGCAATTGGTTCGTGCTTTCAACGATCAACGGCTCGGATACGAATCCGTCGGACGATTTCGTCACCTGCAAATATTGGTAGTTTCCGTCCACCCAAGTTTTTATGGCGCCTTGGCTCGATCTTTCCAAATAGGACGCAATTTCCGGATCCATCTCGGCAAAGTTGCACAATACGAGCATCGTAAGGCCATACGCCTTCGCCCGCGCCACTTCCTCCGCAAAAAAACGGCTGACGAACTTGGAGCCGCGCTGGGAAAATATCGTATTCAAATCGTAATAAATAAACCACTTCTCGCCTTTCAGCAAACTTTCCTGCATGATCGGACCCAGCTTTTCGCGCAAAGCTTTCCGGTAATCGTCGTTATCCAAATCGCTCACATCGATGATCGCATGCTCGAACTCCTGAGGGTAAGGTCTCTTATAGTGCTCTATAATAAAAAATTCATGATTCCGAAGATGCTCGTCCACCGGGACGCCGAACAGCGACAAGTTCAGGATCGTGTCTCGAACGGTGCTTAGGCTGGAGTTGAGCGATATCACCCTTTTGCCGGAATAAATTTGTTGGGCGAAAATGCTCGCAATTAAATATTTGTGATTCGCCTTGCTGTTCGTATCCACCAGGAAGGACACCCCATCCGGAATTCCTCCCTGCAAAATGCGATCCAATCTAGCAATGCCGGTCGACGTTCGATTCCCCGCAGGCACCGCCTTGTCTTCAACCATGGACAAAGCCGGAATGAGATGGATTCCATGGTCCAGAAATTTATACAGGTGCTCTCCTTCGACAATTCGCGTTCCTCTCATCTTCAGCACCTCGAGCGCTCTGACCCGGTATTTTTGCATGTGCTCCTTTAAGGACAACCGGATCACGCCGTCGGCGACATAATTTTCAAACGGAATGTCCCCCGAATCGCCGCCGCCCCTCTCCTGCAGCAGCAAAGCGGTTTGCGCATATTTTCGCATGATGTTCCGCACGGTATAGAAGCTTTTCCTGAGCTGGTCGCCGGTCGGCGCAACGAGTCTGAATAAGCTGATGCTGTCGATCACCAGCCGCTTGCTGCCGATTTGGCCGATCAGCTGCTCGATCAGCCCGTTCGGCTCGGTCATCTGGCGAAGAAACGTTTCCGGCGACAGACAGACGATCCGAAGCAAATTTTGCCTCTCCAATGCGCGCAAATCCCAACCGAAAGCCGTCTGCATATCGGCATATATTTGATCCGGGAGCTCCTCGAACGTAATGTAGATTCCCGGTTCGTTGGCGTGCGTTGCGCCATGGACCAAAAACTGGACGCCGATCGTCGTTTTGCCGGTGCCGGGCGCCCCTTCCAGGATGACGGTGTTGCCGGAAGGTATGCCTCCATGCAATATGTCGTCCAGACCCGAAATGCCGGTCTTTGTGTAATCCATCATCTGCCTCCTTATTATGTATGGAATGGATATAACATTAAGTATTAAGGAAAAATTAGGGGTTGGCAACCGTTTTCAAGAAAAAAGCACGCACCGATTGTCCGTTGCCCGACATCGGAGCGTGCCGTGTTTTACGCGGGAGAGTTCGCCTCCCGAGTTACCGCCGCGTGAATTCGTTTGGCCGCCGCGGCAAGCAGCACCATCAATACGGAGCAGACGGCTAGAAACGCCAGCATGATGGCCGGCGAGCCGTCCTCAATCAAAAAGCCGGCCACCGAAGGCATGACCGATCCGCCGAGCCCGCCGGCCGCGATGCACAGACTGGACGTTCGCTCCGTTCGGCCGGGAAGCAATTCATTCGCGTAAATGAGCGCGATTGCGAAAATTCCGGCCAGCACGAGGCCGAGCAGCAGCACTACCGCATACGCCCCCCAAGCCGGAACCCCCGCCGCGAGCAATCCGAACGAAACGGCGCCGATGCCGCTCGTCGCGTACAAGAAGGGAAGATAGCGAACCTTCGCCCCGGCAATGCTCATTAAGACGCGGCCGAGCACCATCGTTCCCCAAAAGCCCGTGACCGTGAGCGCCGCGGAGGCGCTGTCCCACCGGTAAGACTCTGTAAACACGGAAGGAAAAAAGCTAATGACGCAAACTTCCACGCCGACATAGACGAAAAACAGCAATGCCATGACGGCCAGCACGCCCCGCTCCGATCCCGTGTATTTCGCCGGCGGCGCTTCCTCACCGGACGGCCGCCGTTCCAGCAGGCCGTTGAATTCCCGGAACGACAGCAAGCCCCAGACGAGCGCCAATACGAGCGCCGCCGCCGCCATGAGAAAGAAGGAAGCGGTCCATATTTGCTTCGCGATAAAGAACGATACCGCGAACGGCATCGCGAACGACCCGACGCCGAAAAACACTTCGATTTTGCTCATGGCCGACGCTTTTTTGTCCCCTGCGGCATCCAGAAGCATCGTCCCTGCGGTCGATTCCAGCAGGCCGAAGCCGAGTCCCGCAACCGGCGCCAGCGCAAAGAGCGCAATCCACGGCGGGAGCAGCCCGATTACGGCCTCGGCAGCGCATATGGCCGCCGCGGCCGCGGTCAGCGTTCTTCTTCTTCCGAACCTGCGGTTCCACCAAGGCATCGTCAGCACGCCCGTCAGGAAGCCGAGAAATTGCAGCGTCACAAGCGCTCCGCCTTCCGAATAGCCTCTGCCGTAATGCCCCAGCAAATTGATCAGCAACGCGCCAAGCAGCACGTTCAAGCAGCCGTTCAACAAGTATGTCCAGCCCGTGACGTTCAACAAGCGATTCATCGGATGCTCCATCTCCCATGGTTTATCTCGTTTATTTCTAATATCACAAATAGTCGGCGATATTGACGTTTAAGTCAATACAGGAAACGCAAAGAAAACCGCCTGACGCGTCTCCCGCACCTTCACCCGTTCCACTCTGGATACGTTTCCCCATGTCGGCTCGCTCTAACGGACAGGCATGCAGTTATTCGGCGATTTGAATGACGATTGAAGATGTAACGGACGTCACTGCAGTTATTGCCTCGAAAATGCAAGAATCAGAGCTAAAAATCGGGGATTAGCGTCTGTGGTGTCCGTCCCTCGTATTTAAGGGGAATGCTCTCGAATACTC
>NZ_JAQZSG010000002.1:0-247320 GCF_028745515.1 Paenibacillus thermotolerans
ATTCGCCGAAATAGCGCGGTGAAACTTCACTATCTCGGTTGATCCATAGACTTTTGGTGAAAGTGCGGCGTAATAAGGATGTCGGACCTCACTATTTGCTAAGAATGTAGCGGATTCGCCGAAATAGCGCGGTGAAACTTCACTATCTCGGTTGATCCATAGACTTTTGGTGACAGTGCGGCGTAATAAGGATGTCGGACCTCACTATTTGCTAAGAATGTAGCGGATTCGCCGAAATAGCGCGGTGAAACTTCACTATCTCGGTTGATCCGTCGACTTTTGGTGAGAGTGCGGCGGAATAAGAATGTCCGATCTCACTATCGGCTCCGAATGTAGCGGGTTCGTCGAAATAGCGAGGTGAAACTTCACTATCTAGGTTGATCCATAGACTTTTGGGTGGGAGTGCGGCGGAATAAGGAGGTCTGACCTCACTATTTGCTCAGTATGTAGCGGATTCGCCGAAATAGCGCAATGAAACTTCACGATCTCGGTTGATCCATACACTTTTGGTGGGAGTGCGGCGGAATAAGGATGTCGGACCTCACTATTTGCTGAGAATGGAGCGGGTTCGCCGAAATAGCGCGGTGAAACTTCACTATCGAGGTTGCCATAGACTTTTGGGTGGGAGTGCGGCGGAATAAGGATGTCGGACCTCACTATTTGCTGAGAATGTAGCGGGTTCGCCGAAATAGCGCGGTGAAACTTCACTATCTAGGTTGCCATAGACTTTTGGGTGGGAGTGCGGCGGAATAAGGATGTCGGACCTCACTATCGGGGAATAGCAGCGAAACGTCATAAATTGAGTTTATACATTTTGATAAGTTCAGTTTTTGAGCGTATTCCAACGAGATAGCAGAGTTTTCACACCTTTAATGTCACTTTTTGAGCTTAAATCTTGCGGCTTCGGTATAGATACCGATCAGGCGGCCTAATAAGCTCAATTTTAGAGCCTAACGCGACATATAAGCCGCAGATTTGAGCTTACGGCAGGAAAACAATCAAAAAAGAGCAACCGCCGCTAAAGGCAATTGCTCTCATATTATGCATTATGTAATGGCGCGCTCGCAGGGAATTGAACCCCGATCTCAGGCTCCGGAGGCCTGCGTCATATCCATTGGACCACGAGCGCATATGAATCAGTGACAGCGAATTAAAGTATATGATAACCGGAGCCAAAAATCAAGCATAATATTCGGCCAATTCATGGAAGGCAAAAATCGATACTCGCCTGCTGCAAAAATGGTTGCAACCCTTAAAACCGTAATGTAAAATATAAGACGAAGCGAAGAAATTTTTTTGCAGCAAGTGGGACTTAAATTGCAGTGGTGGGACATTTTACGTCCAACAGTGTGTTATTAAGGTATTCAGGACACACTTGGAAGTGATGGTTTTTTACATCAAGGGCTGCTGGCGCTTTCCCAAGCGACAAGGCAGCCGCGGTAGGAGGTTCGCCGTGCGAACCGTTCTTGAATTACAGAAGGTGCTTGCACCGGACATCGTAGACACTTTAAAGAAGCGATATTCCATTCTTCGGCAAATCCGGTACTCCGGCTTGGTCGGTAGAAGAACGCTGGCATCCGCGCTGAACATGACGGAGCGGATGCTGCGGGCGGAAACCGAGTTTCTGAAGGCGCAAGGGCTGCTGGACATCGACGCCGCAGGCATGCGCGTGAACGAAACCGGGGCGGAGCTGCTCGACGAGATGGAGCCGATGATGAAGGAATGGTTCGGCCTCACGGTGCTCGAGGACAAAATCGCAGCCGCCTTCGGGCTGCGTCAAGTCGTCGTCGTGCCCGGCGACTCCGACAAGGACCCGCTCGCCAAGCGCGAGCTGGGCAAAGCCGGCGCCGCGGCGCTGACGAAAGCGGCGGGAGCCGCTGCCGCACAGGCGCCGGAACAAGACACCGGCCACCCGCTCGTAATCGCCGTAACCGGCGGCTCCACCATCGTCGAGGTAGCCGCGCATCTTAACGCATCCCCGCACCTAAGGGGGGCGCTGTACGTACCGGCGCGCGGCGGGCTCGGCGAGAGCGTCGAGCTACAAGCCGGCACGATCGCATCCGCCATGGCGAAAAAAACCGGCGGCGGCTACCGGCTCATGCACGTGCCGGACGACGTGAGCGAGGAAGCGATCCAATCGCTCATGAGCGAGCCGCATATCCGCGAAGTGGCCGACATCGTGCGTGAGGCGCGCATCGTCGTGCACGGCATCGGCGAAGCGATCGTCATGGCGAAGCGCCGCCGCGTCGACCAAGAGACGATCCGCATGCTTCAAGAAGGCGGGGCGGTTGCCGAAGCGTTCGGCTACTACTTCAACCAAGACGGCAGCGTCGTACACCGGATGCCTACCGTCGGCCTCCGCCTGGAGGACATCGAGCGCACCGAGACGGTCATCGCCGTCGCCGGAGGCGCGAGCAAGGCGCAGGCGATTGCCGCCGTGCTCCGCAACGGGCACGAGGACGTGCTCGTCATCGACGAAGCGGCGGCGCAGCACATGCTTCAGTTCTCATGACGGATTGCCTCGAACACTGCAACTGTCGCACAACGCTCGAGACGCCGTCTTGAAATAAACATTTTTTATAAAATAGGAGGAAACCCCACATGGTAAAAGTAGGTATTAACGGTTTTGGCCGCATCGGCCGCAACGTGTTCCGCGCATCGCTGAACAATCCGGAAGTAGAAATCGTTGCAATCAACGATCTTACAGACGTAAAAACGCTCGCACACCTTCTGAAATATGATACGACTCACGGCAGACTCGACGCTTCGGTTGAAGCCGGAGAAGGCGCATTGATCGTAAACGGCAAGTCCATCAAAGTATTTTCCGAGCGCGACCCGGGCAACCTTCCTTGGTCCAGCGTAGGCGCCGAAATCGTTATCGAATCCACAGGTATTTTCACCGCGAAAGAAAAAGCTGAAGCTCACCTCAAAGGCGGCGCGAAGAAGGTTATTATCTCCGCTCCGGCTACGAACGAAGATATCACGATCGTTATGGGCGTTAACGAAGACAAGTACGATCCGGCCGCTCACACGGTCATCTCCAACGCATCTTGTACGACGAACTGCTTGGCTCCTTTCGCAAAGGTGCTTCATGAAGAGTTCGGCATCGTAAAAGGCATGATGACGACGATTCACTCCTACACGAACGACCAGCAAGTGCTCGACCTGCCGCATAAGGACCTCCGCCGCGCGCGCGCCGCTGCAGAGAACATCATTCCGTCCACGACAGGCGCGGCAAAAGCCGTTTCCCTCGTGTTGCCCGAGCTCAAAGGCAAGCTGAACGGCATGTCGTTCCGCGTTCCGACGCCGAACGTATCCGTAACCGACATTGTTGCGGAAGTATCCCGCAACGTAACGGTTGACGAAGTAAACTCCGTTCTTAAAGCTGCGGCTGAAGGCAAGCTGAAGGGCATCATGAACTATTCCGACGAGCCGCTCGTATCGAGCGACTACAACAGCGATCCGGCTTCCTCCACGATCGACGCGCTTTCGACGATGGTCGTTGAAGGCAACATGGTGAAAGTCGTTTCCTGGTACGACAACGAGTGGGGCTACTCCAACCGCGTTGTTGACTTGGCTGCATATATCGCGAAGAAAGGCCTGTAAGAGACAAAGCTCTCTCAGATCCGCGGCACGGAAGGCGCACCGGTTCTTAACGGAACGGGGGCGCCTTTCGGCGGGTTTGCGAACGTTAAGAGCTTATCCGCGGGAGGGACAAACACATGGCATATAACAAAAAGAGCGTCAAAGACGTAGATGTTTCCGGTAAAAAAGTGTTCGTGCGCGTAGACTTCAACGTTCCGCTGGAAAACGGCCGAATTACGGACGATACCCGGATCCGCGAAACGGTGCCGACGATCCAATACTTAATCGACAAAGGCGCAAAGGTAATCCTTGCAAGCCATTTGGGCCGTCCGAAGGGTCAAGTAAACGAGGAAATGCGTTTGACTCCGGCAGCCGAACGTCTTTCGGAGCTGCTCGGCCGTCCGGTTGCGAAGGCTGACGAAGCGGTAGGCGATGCAGTCAAAGCGAAGGTTAACGCGCTTAACGACGGAGACGTGCTTCTGCTCGAGAACGTCCGCTTCTATGCCGGCGAAGAGAAGAACGATCCGGAGCTTGCGAAGCAATTCGCCGAGCTTGCGGACCTGTACGTCAACGACGCGTTCGGCGCCGCACACCGCGCCCATGCGTCCACCGAAGGCATCGCGCATTATTTGCCGGCCGTTTCCGGCTTGCTGATGGAGAAGGAGCTGGCCGTACTCGGCAAGGCGCTCTCCAATCCGGACCGCCCGTTCACGGCGATTGTCGGCGGCGCGAAAGTGAAAGACAAAATCGACGTCATCAACAATTTGCTCGAAATCGCCGACAACGTCATTATCGGCGGCGGCCTTTCCTACACGTTCCTCAAGGCGCAAGGCAACGAAATCGGCAAATCGCTGGTCGACAACGAGAAGCTTGACGTAGCGCTCGGCTTTATCGAGAAGGCGAAGACGAAGGGCGTTAACTTCCTGCTGCCGGTCGACATCGTTGTAGCCGACAAGTTCGGCGCCGACGCCAACACGCAAATCGTTGACGTTACCGCGATTCCGGCTGACTGGGAAGGCATCGACATCGGACCGAAAACCCGCGAGAAGTACGCAGACGTCATCAAGTCGTCCAAGCTCGTCGTATGGAACGGACCGATGGGCGTATTCGAAATCGAGCCTTTCTCGCACGGCACTCGCGCCGTAGCGCAAGCATGCGCCGAAACGTCCGGCTACACGGTCATCGGCGGCGGCGACTCGGCGGCGGCGGTGGAGAAGTTCAATCTTGGCGACAAGATGGACCATATTTCCACGGGCGGCGGCGCGTCGCTTGAGTTTATGGAAGGCAAGGCGCTCCCGGGCGTTGTGGCTTTGAACGATAAGTAACCATCGCAAAAGTGATGTATTATGATCTGTAAGAGGCAGGAGGCGGGCATTTTGAGCAGAAAACCGATTATCGCAGGCAATTGGAAAATGTTTAAAACAGGCTCCGAAGCCGTAGCGTTTGTGAACGAAGTGAAGGATGCGGTTGCAAAGGTCGACGGCGTGGAAGCGGTCGTTTGCGCACCGTTCACGGCGCTTCCGGCATTGGTGGAGGCGGCGAAGGGCACAGCCGTCGGAGTCGGCGCGCAAAACATGCACTGGGAAGAATCCGGCGCATACACAGGCGAAGTTTCCGGTCTTATGCTGAAGGATTTAGGCGTCCAGTATGTCATCTTGGGCCATTCCGAGCGCCGCCAATACTTCGCGGAGACGGACGAAACGGTCAACAAGAAGACACATGCTGCGTTCAAGTACGGCTTAACGCCGATCGTATGCGTTGGCGAAAAGCTGGAAGAGCGCGAAGCGGGCAGCACAAAAGACGTTTGCCGCGTGCAGACGGTCGGCGCGCTGCAAGGTTTAACCGCCGAGCAAGCGGCGAGCGTCGTGATCGCTTACGAGCCGATCTGGGCGATCGGCACGGGCAAATCGTCGACGGCGGAAGACGCGAATGAAGTCATCGGCTACATCCGCAGCGTCGTCGCCGAGCAGTTCGGCGCGGATACGGCTGCGAACATCCGCATCCAATACGGCGGCAGCGTAAAGCCGGCGAACGTGCGCGAGTACCTCGGCGCGTCGGACATCGACGGAGCCCTGGTCGGCGGCGCATCGCTGGAGACGGCTTCGTACGCGGCGCTCGTCGAGGGGGCGCGGGCATGAGCGAAGCAAACGGACGCCGGCCCAAACCGGTAGCTTTGATCATTCTCGACGGTTTCGGGCTGCGCGGCGAGACGGAAGGCAACGCCGTCGCCCAAGCGAAGAAACCGAATTACGACCGCTATTGGAATACGTACCCGCATACGACATTGACCGCCCACGGCGAGGCTGTCGGTTTGCCGGAAGGGCAGATGGGCAACTCCGAGGTAGGTCACTTGAACATCGGAGCGGGACGGATCGTGTATCAGGATTTGACCCGGATTTCGAAATCGATCCGCGAAGGGGAATTTTTCGATAACGAAACGATTCTCGGCGCGATTCGCCATGCCAAAAACAACGGCAAAAAGCTTCACCTGTACGGCTTGCTATCCGACGGAGGGGTGCACAGCCATATCGAGCATCTCTTCGCGCTGCTGGACGTTGCGAAGAAGGAGCAGCTGGACGAAGTATATATCCACGCGTTCTTGGACGGCCGCGACGTAGCGCCGGACAGCGCGCAGAAATATATGAGCGCTCTCCAAGAGAAAATCGCGCAGGTCGGCGTAGGTAAAATCGCTACCGTTCAAGGCCGCTACTATGCCATGGACCGCGACAAGCGATGGGAGCGGACCGAGAAATCGTACCGCGCCATGGTGTACGGCGAAGGCCCGAAGTACACGGATCCGATGAAGGCGATTATCGAGTCGCACGAGAAATCGGTGTTCGACGAATTCGTCATGCCGACGGTCATCGTGAAAGAGGACGGCCAGCCGGTCGGTCTCGTCGAATCCGGCGACTCGGTCGTATTCTTCAACTTCCGTCCGGACCGCGCCATACAGTTGTCCCAAGTGTTTACGAACGCGGATTTCCGCGGCTTCGACCGGGGCGATAAGGCGCCGAAAAACTTGTACTTCGTCTGCTTGACGCTGTTCGACGAGTCCGTTGACGGTTTCGTCGCTTACAAGCCGAAGGAGCTCGACAACACATACGGTGAAGTGCTTGTGCAGAACGGCTTGAAGCAGCTGCGCATCGCCGAAACCGAGAAATACCCGCACGTCACGTTCTTCTTCAGCGGCGGCCGCGACGTTAAGCTGCCGGGCGAGAAGCGCGTGCTCATCAACTCGCCGAAGGTCGCCACGTACGACCTGAAGCCGGAGATGAGCGCCTATGAGGTAGCCGAAGCGTGCGTCAACGAAATCGAGTCCGACGAGCACGACGCCATCGTCCTCAACTTCGCGAATCCCGACATGGTCGGCCATTCCGGCTTGCTCGAGCCGACGATCCGCGCGGTGGAAGCGACGGACGAATGCCTCGGCAAGGTGGTCGAAGCGATCCTTGCCAAAGGCGGAGTCGCGATCATTACCGCAGACCACGGCAACGCGGACGTCGTCACGAATCCCGACGGCACGCGCAACACGGCTCACACGATCAACCCGGTGCCGCTCATCTTGACGCAAGAAGGCGTATCTTTACGGGACGACGGCATCTTGGCGGATATCGCCCCGACGCTGCTCCAATTGCTTCAGCTGAAGCAGCCGCCGGAGATGACGGGCAAAAGCTTGATCAAGTAATCCATCAACGGGATTAATGATTATGCTTATGAAATAGTAAGCAATGAAACTATTTTTTATTAAGGAGAGTGCATCTCAATGACGATCATTACAGACGTTTACGCACGCGAAGTACTCGACTCCCGCGGCAACCCGACGGTTGAGGTTGAGGTATATTTGGAGTCCGGCGCAAGAGGCCGCGCCATCGTTCCGTCCGGCGCCTCCACAGGCGCGCACGAAGCCGTTGAGCTTCGCGACGGCGACAAATCCCGTTACCTCGGCAAGGGCGTTCTGAATGCCGTAGCCAACGTAAACGACATTATCGCACCGGAAATTATCGGCCTTGACGCCCTTGAGCAAGTGCTGATCGACCGCACGATGATCGAGCTCGACGGCACGCCGAACAAAGGCAAGCTCGGCGCAAACGCGATTCTCGCCGTATCCATGGCAGTAGCTCGCGCGGCAGCTGAAGCGCTTGACGTTCCGCTGTACAACTACCTCGGCGGCTTTAACGCGAAGCAGCTTCCGGTTCCGATGATGAACATCATCAACGGCGGCGCGCATGCGGACAACAACGTCGACGTGCAAGAGTTCATGGTGCTTCCGGTAGGCGCGGAATCGTTCCAAGAAGCGCTTCGCGCAGGCGCGGAAGTGTTCCACAGCCTGAAGTCCGTTCTCAAGGAAAAGGGCCTTAACACGGCAGTCGGCGACGAAGGCGGCTTCGCTCCGAACCTCGGCTCCAACGAAGAAGCGATCCAAACGATCATCGCGGCGATCGAGCGCGCAGGCTACAAGCCGGGCGTCGATATGTTCCTCGGCATGGACGTCGCTTCCACCGAGTTTTTCAAAGACGGCAAATATACGCTGGAAGGCGAAGGCAAGTCTTTCACCTCCGCGGAATTCGTTGACCTGCTTGCTTCCTGGGTCGACAAGTACCCGATCATTACGATCGAGGACGGCTGCTCCGAAGACGACTGGGAAGGCTGGAAGCTTCTAACCGATCGTCTCGGCGGCAAGGTTCAGCTCGTAGGCGACGACTTGTTCGTAACGAACACGAACCGTTTGGCGCAAGGCATCGAGAAGGGCATCGGCAACTCGATCCTCGTCAAAGTAAACCAAATCGGCACGCTGACGGAAACGTTCGACGCGATCCAGATGGCGAACCGCGCAGGCTACACGGCTGTCATTTCCCATCGTTCCGGCGAGTCCGAGGACAGCACGATCGCCGACATCGCCGTTGCGACGAACGCCGGACAAATCAAAACCGGTGCGCCGTCCCGTACGGACCGCGTAGCGAAGTACAACCAATTGCTTCGCATCGAGGACAACTTGGGCGGTACCGCGCAATACGCAGGCAAAAATGCGTTCTTCAACCTGAAGGGCCGGTTTTAAGCTTAAAGCTTTTGGCGTACAATTGAATAAAAGCACGATTTAATTCAAAGGGGAGTCGCTCGTGGGAAGATGGATCGTTACGCTGGCATTTTTGGTGGGATCCTTCGCTCTTACGCAGTGGCTCCCTTTCTCGTCTTATTTCAAAAACGTCGACACGATGATTCACGAGTTCGGCCATGCGGCGGCCACGCTTGTGCTTTCGGGGGATGTCATGTACATTCACCTGTACGAGGATCACAGCGGCGTCACGCAATCGGCGGTGCAGGAAGGCTGGCAGGTCATTCCGGTGGCGTTGTCGGGGTATATTGCGGCGTCGTTTTTTACGGTGCTGCTGTTTTATTTGCATCATAAGTCGCGTTATCGGACCGGGCTCTTCATCGTTACGGCTGTGGCCGCGGCGAGCCTGCTCCTCTTTGTCCGCAACGATTATGGCGCACAGTGGCTGCTCGGGTTTCTCGGGTTGAACGCCGTTGCATTTTTGCTCCCGATCGGGCCTGTTCGCACGGCTTATTACTTGCTCATAGCGTTCCTTACGCTTGTGGAGTCCGTATTAAGCGCACTCACCGTGATGCTGCTGTCCTGGAACGATGCGAAAGCGGCCGGAGACGCGGCGAATTTGGCCGGTGCGACCGGAGTTCCTGCGATCGTTTGGGGCGTGCTGTTTTTCCTGATCGCCATGTGGAGCGCCAAGAAGGCGATCGGATTTTTCGTCCCCTCCTCGAAAAAACGAAAGCAAGACCGAGCGTTTCCTATGTAGTTGACTTTGAATTTTTCGGCCGGGCGGGACATACGTCCAATCGACAGGAGCGGAGGGCGCATACCCTAACATTGGAAAGAGTCGCTAAGACTCAATAATTCCAATGGAGGTGCAGCAGCATGTCGGCAGTTAAAGGCGGCTTGTATACCAGCACGGGTGTCATCCTCGTTCTGTTCATCCTTCTTGTCATCATTTCCCGCACGTTCTATTGGGGGTATTGATGCATAGCGGGCAGTGCCGAAGGGGGCCGACTCCGCAATATTGGCGGCCCTTTCGGTCTTTACATACGCCGGGACCCGTGGACATATGGTTGTCTTTCCAGCTAAAGTGTGCTAGTATGAGATTTACGTGAGCATTTGGCGCTGGAGGTGGAAGTTGTGGCATTTTGGGAACCGTTTTTTAAAATGCTTCTTATTATCTTTTCTATAGGGTTGATTGCGATTGTTCTGCTGCAGAAAGGGAAGAGCGCAGGGCTGTCCGGCGCGATTACCGGCGGTGCGGAGCATCTGTTCGGCAAGCAGAAGGCGCGCGGATTGGACTTGCTGCTTCAGCGTCTGACGATGGCGTTCGCGGCGGGCTTCTTTATTTTGACGATTGTAGTCGCATATGTTGTCGGATAGGAACATTTATACACGAATGAGACGATCATACAGCAGGTGAAACTATGCCTGCTGTTTTTTGTTTTTCTCCCCGGGGTACACTGTATAAAGAGCAGATTAAGAAATGAAGGATCGACCGCGGGTCGAGGAAGAGATCGAGGTGAGGTTTTTTACATGGTAACAAGGCAGGAATTGCTTGATTTTATGCGCGAGGGCGCCTATAAGCCGATGACGGTGCAGGAGCTGACGGTGCAATTTGACGCCGAGGGCGCGGAATCGTTTAAAGAGCTTGTGAAGCTTCTGAACGAAATGGAGAACGACGGGGACATATTGCGCACGCGCACGGACCGTTACGGCGTGCCGGAGCGAATGAATTTGATCCGGGGGCGGCTTCAAGCGCATCCGAAGGGCTTCGGGTTTTTAATTCCGGACGACCGGGAGCTCCAGGATATTTACATTCATGCGAACGATATGAAGGGCGCGATGCAGAACGACATCGTGCTCGGCCGGGTAACCGGACACAGCGGGCCTAACGGCAGCAGGCTCGAGGGCGAAGTCGTGCGGGTCGTGAAGCGGTCGAACACCGAGATCGTCGGAACGTTCGAGAGCCATGAGACGTATGCGTTCGTGCTGCCGGACGATAAGAGGATTCAGAAAGATATTTTTGTGCCTCGGGAGCATTTCATGGGCGCAGTCACCGGTCAAAAGGTCGTCGTAAAGCTGATCAATTATCCGGATGGACGAGCTGCGGCGGAAGGCGAAGTTATCGAAATTTTAGGTCATAAGGACGATCCCGGCGTCGATATTTTGTCCATTATCCGGAAGTTCGGTTTGCCGGAGGCGTTCCCTGAAGAGGTGATGGCCGAGGCGGAGGCCGCGCCGGATACGATTCGTGAAGAGGAGCTGGCCGGACGCCGCGATTTGCGCGATCGCGTGATCGTAACGATCGACGGCGAGGACGCGAAGGATTTGGACGATGCGGTGAATGTGGAGCGGCTCGAGAACGGAAACTATTTGCTGGGCGTACACATTGCGGACGTAGGCTATTATGTGCGCGAGGGCTCGGCGCTGGATCGGGAAGCCTACAATCGCGGTACGTCCGTTTATTTGGTCGACCGGGTTATACCGATGCTGCCGCATCGGCTGTCAAACGGGATTTGTTCGTTGAACCCGCGCGTGGACCGCTTGACGATGTCCTGCGATATGGAGATCGACCCGAACGGGCGCATCGTGCGGCACGAAATTTACCCGTCCGTCATTAAGACGGTGGAGCGGATGACGTATTCGAACGTGAGAAAGCTGGTTGACGAAGGGGCGGAGGAAGGGGAGGAATATGCCGAGCTGTCCGCCCGGTACTCCGGATTGCTCCCTATGTTCCGAACGATGAAGGAGCTGGCGATGATTTTGCGGTCGAAACGGATGCGCCGCGGAGCGATCGATTTCGACTTTACAGAGTCCAAGGTGCTTGTGGATGAGTCGGGAAAGCCGGTCAATATCGTCAAAAGGCCGCGCTCCATCGCCGAAATGATCATCGAGGAGTTCATGCTGGCGGCGAACGAGACGGTGGCGGAGCATTTTCATTATTTGAAAGTGCCGTTCCTTTACCGGATTCACGAGGATCCGGACCAGGAGAAGCTGTCGCATTTCATGCAGTTCATTACGAATTTCGGCTATGTGGTGAAAGGGAAGGGGAATACGGTACATCCGCGCGCACTGCAGTCTCTGCTTGAAGAGATTAAGGGCACGAAGGAGGAAACCGTCATTTCCACCGTCATGCTCCGGTCGATGAAGCAGGCGAAGTACGACGCGGAATCGCTCGGACACTTCGGCTTGGCGGCCGAGTTTTACTCGCATTTTACGTCGCCGATTCGGCGCTACCCTGACCTTGTCATCCACCGGATCATGCGGGAGGTTCTGCTTGGCGGCGGCATTCTGTCCGACGCGCGGTCGGATTATTTGGCCGGGCGCATGCCGGAAATTGCACAGCATTCGTCCGAGCGCGAGCGGCTGGCGGTAGATGCGGAGCGGGAGACGGATGCGCTGAAGAAGGCCGAGTTCATGCTCGATAAGATCGGCGAGGAGTTCGAGGGCATTATCTCGTCCGTGACGGCTTTCGGCATGTTCGTCGAGCTGGAGAACACGGTGGAGGGCTTAGTACGGCTCAGCGATATGACCGACGACTATTACCACTTCCACGAGCTGCAGCTTGCGCTGATCGGAGAGCGGACGTCGAAAATTTTCCGCATCGGCGACGAGGTGAAGGTGCGCGTTGCGCGCGTCAACGTGGATGAGCGGACGATCGACTTCGAGATGGTCGATATGAAGTCGCGCGCCGGCGGCAAGGCGAGCTTTATTCGCACGCCGGAGGCGATCGCGCGCGGCAAACTCGGCGGCGGCAAGGGCGCCGCCGGGAAGCGCGGCAAGCAGCGCAGCAGCCGGCCGAAGGTGTTCGCCGCCGAAGGCGCGCCGGAGCGGCGCTCGAACGGACGCCGCGGTGCCGCCGGAGGCGGCGGAGGCGGCGGTGCTGCTGGCGGGCGCGGTGCGGGTGCCGGTACAGGCGCGGGTACAGGTGCCGGTCGTGCCGGCGGAGGCAAGAAAGATTTTTGGGGCTTTGCTGCGACCGGGGGAGGCCTCGGCGCCAACGGGAGCGATCCCGAGTTGAACGGATCGGGCTCGCGTGAGGTTGGCGGCGGCGGCGGGTCCCGCAAGGGCAAGAAGGGCGGGCCCGGCGGCTTCGGCAAGGGCGGCTTCGCCGGCAGCGGTGCCGGCAAAGCGGGCGGAGCCCCGGCGAAGGACGACAAGCGGCGCGGCAAAAAGCGCCGCGGCGACGGCCCGACCATTCTCGCCGTAGAGGCGTCCGCGGAGCTGGCGGCGCCGTTGTTCCCGAGAGCCGACGGCGTTGTCGGCGGGGCCGGGAAGCGCCGCAAGAAGAAAAAGCGCAAGGATTAGTCGGTTTTAGCGGCGGGTTAAGTGCGTTTGAAGCACTTAACCCGTTGCTGTTGTTTGCTGTGGTGTGCGATAACGGATTTGCAAGTACTTAATTGAGGTTGAATGACGTATATGTTAGTTATTGACGGGAATATAGTGTGGTTGGGGATGCGCTATGTATAAGTTCAAAAAACTGACTTTATTCAAAGGGATAAGTTCAAATTGTAAACTTATTTCAGCACGGAGGCGGTCGGTCCGCACATGTTGTGTCACTTTTTGAGCTTATCCGCTGCACTTACCGCACATCCACCATTCTTCCCGCTCTAGTAAGATCGTTTTTTGAGTCTAACTTCAGCAATAAGCTCGGTTTTTGCGCTTACAGTTTCGTTTTCCGATCTGCTTAGCGTGGTACCGCCTTCCACTTGATTTTGCGCCATGCTGTTGGTATCATTATAGTTCGAACCATTTTGGCGTGGAGGGTGTGAATGTCATGGCGAAGAAAGCAGAAGGCAAACAGCTTGCCCAAAACCGAAAAGTTTCGCATGACTACTTCATTGAGGACACCTATGAAGCGGGCATCGTGCTGATGGGCACCGAGATCAAGGCACTGCGGGCAGGAAAAGCGAACATTTCCGACGCTTTCGCGACGATCCGAAATGGAGAGATGTTCATCCATAACATGCATATATCTCCGTTCGAGCAGGGCAACCGGTTCAATCCGACGGACCCGACGCGGGCGCGGAAGCTGCTTCTTCATAAGAAGGAGATCAGCAAGCTGCTGGGGCTGTCCAAGCAAGAAGGGTATACGCTCGTTCCGCTGAAGGTGTACATCAAGAACGGCTTTGCCAAGATGCTGATCGGCCTCGCCAAGGGTAAGAAAAACTACGATAAGCGCGAATCCGCCGCTAAGAAGGATGCGCAGCGCGATATCCAGCGGGCGCTCAAGGAAAAGCAGAAGGTGGCGCGTTAAACCGTAAGTACCACGAGTCTCCATCGTTTCGGTGAGCGGTTCGTGATATAATATTTATGTATCCATTTTTAATTCGGGGGCGTTTTTGGATTCGACGGGAATAGTTCGAGCATAGGTAGCGGGTAGTGGGGACGCGGCCACTTTAATAACGCTAAAGCCATAATAAATGGCAACCGTACAACTTCTTACGCAGTAGCAGCTTAATAACCTGCTCTCGTGCTTCTACCCTGCATCGCCCATGTGCCGGGATAGGGGCTAACTCTTAGTGGGATACGCCGATCGGTCTCCGCCTGGGGTCGATCGGAAGAAGACAATCAGGCTGATCCAGCCCGAAGCCGGTTCCGGGGCGTCGGCTGGATGACCTTAATACCGTAACTACACCCGTAGAAGCTTATGTGCCGTTATTTTCGGACAGGGGTTCGACTCCCCTCGCCTCCATACCATGAAGAAGGCTCCGACCTAATTGGTCGGGGCCTTTCTTCATATGGAGGCAGAGAGGGGAGGCGAAGCCCCAGGGAAGGGGTTCGGCCGCGCGCAGGGAGCGAAGCGGACGAGCACGTGTATCCAAATCTACCGCTGCGGTTTGCATTATCGAATTGGCTTCGAAAGCTAGTTAAATCATGATTTGGATTCTCCCCCTCGCCTCCATACACGACAAAGGGCCCTAACCTATTGGCTAGGGTCCTTTGTCATTTCAAGGAGACAAGATAGGGGAACCTACTGATAAAATTGAGTGTAATGATTGGCCAAGAATAATTGAAGATAATCGCCAAAACTCACTTCTGTCAGGTCTTGGGCATCTTCCCATTCGAAGCAACGTATATTCTTTAATAACGAAAAAAATGAGGGGTTCTTGAGAAGCTCTATAACGAGACTGTTTTTACTGCTAATTCCTTTTGAATCATTATTTTGATTGACAATAATTGTACGTATCATACCAAGCAGAATATCTACTAACTCAACACCAATTTCTTGGCCCTTCGGTATCAAAAGGCTGTCATTAACAATGAAACGCTCTCCACGATATAAAGATTGTACATTCAACTGATCCTTTAGTCGTTCATGGAGTTTGAAGGTCTGATATTCGCTCGAGTCCTCGATTTTCAAGTTTGCCTCAATGAACACGTTTCTTCCATACCTTCTTAACAGACCATATATTATTCTTTCGGGGAATTTTGTATAAATCATTTCCTCAGTAATGTATCTTGAGAACCCGTTCTTATTGCTAATTACGGAATAGTCGTAGTTGATAACAAAAAACTTAATAAGGTGATGGTATGTAGCAAGGATGGCGATTGTTTCAGATATGTCTGTTTTTAGTTTTTCATATCCTGTATATTCAGTCCAGTGTAATTTTAACTCGCCATCTCTTAACTTTTGAGACAAGAGTTGAAATGGAGTCGACATATATAACTGTCGCGGCATGGATAAGGCGCCCATTAGGTTGGGTTTATCTTTTCGTTTTCCGCTTTCATCAAAAAATACATCTAAAATTTCGGTTTTAGGCCTTTGCATATGTCCTCCAAAACAAAAGAGCTTTAGGCTAGAGTCGGTTTTTATTTACTTTTGGTTTAAAATCCTGTATCATGGAGTCAACAGTATCATCTCATTCCTAGGAGTGCGGTGAGTATGTCAGGCAAGAGAGTAGCTCATTTCTAGAAGTGCGCGAAATCTTTCCGAAACATGTCAACTACCTGTCCAGGTAGTTTTTTTGTTATCCTAATTTTACGCTATTAACCACAATTCTTCCATATTTATTGAACGAAAGGTAGAGATGTGGCGTCGGCTGGATGACCTCAATACCGTAACTACACCCGTAGAAGCTTATGTGCCGTTATTTTCGGACAGGGGTTCGACTCCCCTCGCCTCCATACAAAGAAGAAGGCCTCCGCCTCGATGGTGGGGGCCTTTCTTCATAAAGGATCTGCTACCCTCTCTCAAAATTTTCGCAAATGATTGCCTGCCAAACGGGATCTTCGAGACCTCGTCGTACCGGATGCACAAAATACACTTTTTCTTTGTTCGAAGCCACCTGTAGTTCAGTCAAACTGATATTGTCTCCGCACCGAGTAAAGCTTGCTATTTCTAAAGGATATGGCATAGCACGTCCCCCGGCCCGAATGGCTAAAGTAGGCAGTAACATTTCTTCTAAAGCGAATATGGAGCTAGCGGCAAGACACTTTTCCAGCTCCTTCATTCTACTGTGATCTAAGTCTGCGATGATTTTCGCCATGACCTCATGGGTATACACCTGCATGGGATTCAAGGTTCCGCAAAAGCCATCCGTACCAAAAAAAGGCTGCCATAATTCCCATTCCTTCCACATCATCTGACCCGGTACCCAATGGGGCAATTCGGACGGATTGCTTTGAAAGACCATATTTACTCCCATTAAATCATACTCTTTGAGCGCTTCTTGCAAGAATGCTTCATAACCATGGCGCAGGAATAATACATCGGAATCGACACTGACTAAATAATCGTAATCCATTATGGTTTCTTCAAGCCATATCGCCGTATCCAGAAGGTAACGTTCCAGTCTTCCGTATTGTAGCGGACGGCTATAAGGGCAAACTGGAATCCCCAGATTATCCGCAAATTTTTTATCTTTCCCGCCGTTATAGAGAACGATCTGAGCATTAGGATTGTATTTTTTTATATTTCTTATCTGGCTTTGTAATACCTCCGGTTTGTCATGCGCCAAAATTGCAAAGCAAATCATTCGCTCACCTCCATAATTCAGTTAATTGCATAAAGACACTTGCCGTGTCCACAGTTGTCTAACGACATAAAGTAAATGGTAAACAGCGGCACGGAAAGGAATGATGGAGTTGGTATCCAAGCCCAAAAATCTCACGGTTGTCTGGGGCTGTTATCAAGGCGGAGTGGAAACGGCGTTAAGTTTTCGCCTGAGATACATGAACGACGCCGGTATTGAGTCGCACTGCTATTTCCATTATCCGGGGATGGGAATTTCGAACTTCATTGGGATACCCCATCATATCTCCAATGTAAAGGAAGACTTTATTGCTTATGTGAAGCAGCATAGATTTAAATACATTACTTTCATCAATACGCTATATAATATGGAGCTTCTGAAGGAATTGGATTACAGGGTGAAGGTGATTTACGAATTGCATGGGTATGGCAGTCCGATTGAGCACGAATTACAAAAAATAAATAACTTTGAGGATCAAGGTATGATTCGCGGTGTAGTCGTACCGAGTGTTAACGTGGAAAAATGGGCTAAGCAGCAGTTGTCCAAGCGGCCGGATATTCGTGTGTTTGTGGCTACCAATACCCTTGATATGGAGAAGTTTCGCTATACAAGCAATGTTGACAGGTTTGTTAAAGAGTCCAGGCTTCGTGGAAGTTGGTTGACATCGCCTCTGCTTGGCTGGGTTGGCCGCATCGACTCAAATAAAAATTGGAGCTTGCTTCTTGATATATTTCGATTATTAAGATTGGAAATTCCGCAAATGAGGCTTCTCCTAGCGGGCGATCTTACGACAAGCCGGGATCTGGATCGGTTTTATAGAAAAGCCGCCAAATACAAATTGGTAAAATATTTGCGGACTTTGCCGAATATTCCATATCATTCAATGCCAATGTACTACTCATTGATTGCAAAATCAGGCGGGCTTCTGATCTCCACTTCACGTTCCGAAGGATACCCGTATCATTTATTAGAGGCGCAAGCTTGCGAATGCCCGGTTGTCTGCACAAATATTCCCGGCAGCATGGAACTCGTAAAGAATGGGGATACCGGCTTTACGTATTCATTAGATAATCCGAAAGAGGCTGTAGAAATTGTCAAAAAACTTATGGCAGTGAAACAAAAAAGAAGCCAAATTCAGCAAAATGCAAGAAGCCGGGCGCTGTCTTGCAATGCTATCGACCGAAACATATCTGTATATATCGACTGGCTGCAAGGATTGGGTAAGCGGGAAGAAGCGACCCTTGCACATATTTCAGGGAGGGGTGGCGATTCATGCATGGAACCGGAACGAATCGAATTAAAATTCCCGGCCACTCCGGATGCGAATTAGAGTTAATCATGGAGCCTTCTCAATCCGTACCTTCTTTCATAATAAAAAGTACCAAGGATCCGCGTTATTTTGAACGGTTGCTTCGGCAAAGCCGAAAGCAGCAGGATTTTATGAATCGAAACAAGCTTCCTTTCCTGACAACGCCAAAGATTGTCTCCGCCGGAGTTAATGAGAATAAAGCATATATCTTAATGGAATATTGCAAATCAATGGATTTTATCGAATTCCTTAGTGTTGCAAATGTAGCGAATCTTGAAAGCTTTTGTGGTCGATTAATCTGTTTCGTTGAGGACAATATAAAGAACTCCATGAACTTACCTCTAGACAAAGAGGCTGTGGAACGGAAGGTCGTTTCCATTTGTAAAGCCGTAGAGGAACAGCCCTTGATTTCAACCCCCAGCAAAAGTGAACTGGTTAAGTTTCTGATGCAGTATTGCGATACGATGCCCAATTGGGAACTCCCGGTGGGGGTTTGCCATGGAGATTTAACGTTCTCCAATATTTTATTTAGAAAATCAGGCGGGCAGATCGTTCTGATTGATTTCTTAGATACCTTTATAGAGACTCCGCTGCAAGATTTGGTAATAATACGACAGGACACCCGTTACCTGTGGTCGTTAATGCTCATTCCGGACAGGAGCTACGATAAAGTTAAGACTAAGACAGCTTTGCGATTTATTGATCGGATGATCGATCGGCATTTTTCACAATACGATTTTTATAACATTGGTTACCGCTATTTTCAAATTTTAAATTTTGCAAGAATTGTTCCTTATGTTAAAAGCCAACAGCTAATGAATGAAGTTATCAAAACAATTACGACATTATGAGGAGGAATTGACGGATGCATTTGATCATACCGGCAGCCGGTAAGTCCTCAAGATTTCCGAATATGCGTCCGAAATGGATGCTAACTCACCCTAACGGACAATTGATGGTTACCGAAGCAATCAAGGGTTTGCCTTTAGAGGAATTCGAGTCTGTCACGCTCGTAACGCTAAAAAAACAAATGGAACAGTATGGTTGTTTAGATGGTATTCGTGCGGCGTTTCACAATGAGTTTCCAAAATTGAAGCTGCGGATCTTACAATTGGACGAAGCCACTCAATCCCAGCCGGAGACGGTGGCTCAAGCGATTGAGAGGATGGGGTTAACAGGCCCAATTTTCATTAAAGATACGGATAATTACTTTGAGACAACGCTAAGGACGGATAATTTTGTATGCACTTATCGTTTGGAGCAAACGACTTGCATAAATCCTGGAAATAAAAGCTACGTAACCGTTAATGATGACGGATACCTGGATAACATTGCCGAAAAGCAAATGATAAGCTCCGCATTTTGTGTCGGCGGGTACGGATTTGAAAGTGCGGAACAATTCGTATCCTACTTTAAACAGATGGAAAACTCTAATGACCTTTATATTTCCCATTTAATCTATGCAATGATGCTGGACGACATTCGTTTCCATGAGGTTCCCGCCAGCCTGTATCATGACTGGGGGACTCTGAAGGACTGGGAGCGCCATAAGCAAGGTTTTGCTACGTTGTTTATTGATTTAGACGGCGTGTTGGTATATAACTCGTCGCAATATATGAAACCTTCTTGGGGAGAAAGCGCCGCAATCCAGTCAAATGTCGAGTTTATAAATCGATTGTATGAAACGGGAAAAGTCCAAATTATTATAACTACTTCCCGCAGTAAAAAATTTAAAAGGTCCACGATAGAACAACTCAAGCAAGCAGGGATCAAATACAATGATATTTTGTTTGGGCTCAACCATGCCAAGCGAATTATTATCAATGATTACTCCGCCACAAACCCCTATCCAAGTTGTATTGCCCTGAATATGAAGCGGGATTCCCAAGAGCTGCGCGAGCTCCTGTTAAGGTATTTGTAAGAAAAAAAGGGGGGGGAGGGATGAAGGTTTGCGTTTCTATTCCCGTTCACGAATGTCCGGATGTCATCAATGATCAAATTTCTAATATAAAGGCCGCTTATGGTCAAAATGTAATTATCGTTCTGCATAGATCACGGCAGTTTCGGTTTCCGGACCGGATTTATGCGAATCAGGATTATAATATCTTCAACAAAGACCAGGTTTTTGTGAATCCCGTATCTCTTCCGACACAATATCATAATGGCTTAGTTCATGTGCATAACGCCAATTTCAGATATATCGCCGCGCAAACCGATTTCGATTATTTTGTGCTGCATGCAAGCAACGATATGTATGTTCGTAAAGGAGCACAAATTCATATGGCTTCTGTAAAGAACGCATGCATGCAAACCGAGATTCATCGTGAAGCAAGCTGGCCTTGGTCGCATGCTGCGCTCGGGGATTCGGAATTGCAAAATATAATGGAATTTTTGGGAATTACGACGGCATACAGTACACAGCCTGAAGGCATTTTTTTTGAGAAAGATGTTTTTCGAGAAATGGTTCGCATAATAGAGCGATTTTTTGAATATGGAAGGGGATACCGGTTGCCAAGAGAGGAAATCTATTATTCCACATTGATTTCCAAGCTGACCGATAGCTTTTCCAGGACTCCTCTTGTTCTTTCGGAGGTGACTACCGGTTATCCCATTGATCGGGATACGATTCTTGGGGTTCATGAGCAGAAAGGTTTACAAACCGAGGCCTATTGCATCGAACATGTATACGCAGTGAAAAGAATAGAAAGGAATATTCATCATCCTCTTCGTCAATGGATTCGGGAATTGATGAACTAAGTTTTGAGAGGAGAACAGAATATGGGGGAGGTCGCTATTAAACCTCAAAATCGAAAAGTCGTTTTTGCCATTTTGGCACATGATTATGAAGATGTATTGGCAAGTCAAATTCATAATATCCGACACTTTAACAATGATGCGGAAATTGTGCTTTTTAACGGCGGAAAGAATAAGCGGTTTGGGGTAAATATGGGCATTCCGATATGTCCCTACAGCAGGCCGCTAAAATATGAGTTTCTAGGGAATTTTTTATTTGATGTAGCAAGATGGTTGGAGGAAATCGATGTTAAATATGAATACTTGGTTAACCTGGATCATGACATTCTTTTTGTAAAGAGCGGATTTAGTTCATTTCTTGATGAAACTATGGCCGGTTTCGATTGCATGGGATGGGCGTTGACTGTTAGTCATGACCCTTCGGAGTTTAGCGTCTTTTCTTCAAAAGCGGTTCCAAGAATGTGGAAAGAGTGGGGTCGCTGGCAATCTTTCTTTGAGCTTAATCATTTCTTGTGGGTTTTTAATCCTGGACAGGTATATAGAAGGAGTATCGTTCAGAAGATCCTATCTCGTATCAATCGGCCTGTATTAGAGAAGTTGCTGTCTAGTACAACGGTTACAGCTATGGAGGAAATGCTGTTCGTAACTATGGCTAGAGCTTGCGGTGCAAACATTCGAGGTTATCCCGACGATGGACTGGGTGCCATAGGTTGGGGTATGGATGAGATTCCTTGGCATAAAGTGGAGTTGGCAAAACTTCATCCTTATTATTATTGGATTCATCCGATTAAGGGGCGAAATTTAATTGAAACCGCACAGAGATTGCGGGAACTCGATCTTCAAGCGAATCCTTTCGAGGTGCGAGGAGACGGCTGTTATCAAATAATTAATCGTCAAAGCGGTAAAGCATTGGAAGTAATTGGGGAGTCGATTGACGGAGGAGCCGAAATTATTCAGTGGAGTAATGGAAATAAGGCACACCAACAATGGAAAATCGCGGATGCCGGTGCGGGCTGGTATCATATTATTAATCGTCGAAGCGGGTTAGTGTTGGAGGTTAAGGGACAATCCGTAGACCCGGGGGCAGAAGCGATTCAGTGGTGGAATACCGGAGGACATAACCAGCAATGGTACATTTCGGATTCGGGCTCCGGGTATTACTTAATCGTTAATCGCCACAGTCTCAAGGCCCTCGATGTAACAGGTCAAGCTGAGTATGACGGGGCCCCAGTCATTCAATGGGATCTGCATGGACGGCCCAATCAGCAATGGAGCATCATCCCGGTTGAATAGGTCGAAGCCTTGTGGCTGTATACAATCACGGTTCGCCTCCATACCATGAAGAAGGCTCCGACCTAATTGGTCGGGGCCTTTCTTCATATGGAGGCAGAGAGGGGAGGCGAAGCCCCAGGGAAGGGGTTCGGCCGCGCGCAGGGAGCGAAGCGGACGAGCATGTGTATCCAAATCTACCGCTGCGGTTTGCATCAGCAAAATGACAATGTGGGCCTAGGAGTTAATCTCCTTGGCCCACTTCGGACTGTCCCAATGCTTTGGTTTTAGAGCGGAAAATTACTTCCCGCCGACTTGTTGATACCACTCATTGACTTCATTCGTAATCGTATCGCCGCCAGCTTTTTTCCAGTTGGCCACGAAATTGTCGAACTCGTCGAGACCGACTTTACCGTAGATGATTTTACTGAACGCTTCTTTTTCCATCTTGCCAAGCAGCTCGTTCTTGTCATTCATCGTCTCGGTCGGAGCGCCAGTGAACATGTTCATCATGACAATGTCCTTCTGGTCAAGCACGATTTTCGCCGCCTCTAACGCTGTCGTCGGTGTTTCGTCTTGTGCTTTGCGCTCGGCGGGGGTTTCCGGCTCTTCTCCGCGGGCCAGCTTCGCCAAAATATTCATCGAGAGCGAAGGAATGCGCGCACCGTCGAACGTGAGCGTATACTTTTTGACCGCAATGCCGCCCTGCCCTTCCGGCAGCGTCACCGGTTTTCCGTCGACAATATCCCAGTCGTAGCCTTGGGCCAAGCCGTACTCGAATTCGGAGCCCGGCTGCGGATTCGCGTAGTTTTCAAACAAGTAGTTTTGGTAGGTGAAGAAAGCTTCCGGGTTCTTCATATTCTTGTTAATCAGCACGGCCCCGTTGAAGTTTGGCGTCCCGTGGCGGCCCGCTTTCCCGTCGGGTCCGGCAGGAATCGGATAAGCACGGTATTCTGCGCCAGGCACGTTCTTCTTGACGTCTTCGAGAGGCCACCAAGGCATCCAGTGCGGACCTGCAACGATGCCCGCTTTGCCGGCGGTAAACAGTTCGGTCGCTTTGCCTTCGTCCCATAACCCTGCTTCTTTAGGTAAGTAGCCCTTGTCCATCCATTCTTTGATTTTGGCAAGCCCCTGCTTCACCCCAGGATTGATCGAGCCATATTCCAATCCGCCGTTAGCGTCCTTGTTCCACTGACTCGGCATCGCTCCGTATGCTCCGAAGATCCAACCGGCGTCAGCCATCCACGTATTCAGGCTGTTTCCAAAACCGATTGTCAAACCGTACGTATCTTTTTGCCCGTTACCGTCCGGATCCTGATTCGCAAATGTGTCAAGAATTTTTTCCAGATCGGCAATCGTTTTTGGAGCTTGCAGGTTAAATTTGTTCATCCAGTCTTCGCGAATCCAGAGGACGGGATCTCCATTATAGGAGTAATCGAGAATCGGGATCGCAAATTTCTTGCCGTCGCGCATGAACGGATGCCAAACCGTCGGGTCTTCGTTCATTGCCGCTTTCCAAGTCGGGGAAGCATACTTCTCGAACAGTTCGCCGACCTCCTGGAACTTGCCCGAGTCGATCAAATCTTGTATTGCATTGTTACGAAGCGCGAGAATATCGGGCATCTCCTGATTGGCGGAAAGTGCGAGCCGCAGCTTCGTTTCTAATGAGCCGTTCGTCGTCCACAAATATTTGATGTCAATCCCTAGTTTTTCTTTCGCCCAGCGAAGGTGGACATTGTCTTCGATCGATTCGCCATCTTTGTACTTGATATCGCCGCCAATGATGCCTACGGTTGTAATTGTCACCGGCGGGTCATACTTGCCGTCCACCATAGCCGAATTTTGTGTGCCTCCGCTGTCCGTACCTGACGTACCTGACGTACCTGACGGCTCTTCCGTCTTCCCCCCGCCGCATGCGGCCAAGGATATAAATACGAGTGCGAGAGCAAGCGACAATGCTAACCATCTTTTCATACATCTTCCCCCTTGTACTATTTTGTGACGGTAATCGTCGTCTCAATTCAAAAATGATTATTAAATTTATTTCATATCAATGCTAGAACAAATCCTTAGCCGGCATAACGTTCTGTTAGCCCTCTCTATTCCTTGATCGCTCCAAGCACAATGCCCTTGACAAAAAAACGTTGCAAAAACGGGTATACTAGCAAAATCGGCAGCGCGCCAATAAATATTTGCGCCGCTTTGACCGTCCGCTGCGCGATATTCTCCAAGTCTTCCGGACGAACATTGACTTTGCTGAAATCCTGCTGCACGATAATCGTCTGCAAAAATGTCGCGAGCGGATAATTTCTCACATCTTGCATGAGCAGCATGCCGTCGAACCAAGAGTTCCAATGTCCGACCATCGAAAACAGAGACAATGTCGCAATGGCCGGCATCGAAAGAGGAAGATAGATGCTGACCATCGTGCGAAAATGATTCGCACCATCGATCAAGGCCGCTTCCTCAAGTTCTTTCGGCACATTGCGGAAGAAGTTTAACAGCAAGATTATGTTCCACACACTGACTGCACCCGGGAGGACGAGCGCCCAAATCGAGTTCATCAGGTGAAGTTTCTGAATGACGATATACCACGGAACGAGGCCGCCGCTAAACAGCATGGTGAAAACGAAAAACCAAGCGTATACAGTCCGTCCGCGGAATACCGATTCGTCCTTGGAGAGTGGGTAGGCGGCAAGGAAGACAAGCGCCATGCTGATCCCCGTACCGAGTACCGTCCGCTTCACAGCCATCCATAGCGCGCGGATGAAGTTTTCGTTCGCGATAGACTTCATGTAAGCATCCACCGTGAAGTCAACCGGCCACAGTCCGACGAGGTTGGCGCTAGCCGGCGCGCGGCCGCTGAACGAAACGGCGAGGATGTGAATCATCGGCACGATACATAGGATGGCAATGATAGTCAGCAGCAAATAGTTGCCGATGGAAAATACGCGATATGAAACGCTGCGGTCGTACATGGACCCATTCTCCTTTCTAGAAAATCCGGTAGCCGGCAAATTTGTTAGCCAACCGGTAAGCGATGACGATCAGCACGAAGCTGATAACGGATTTGAACAATCCGACCGCCGTCGCAAAGCTCATCTTGTTGCTCAGAATAGCCATCCGGTAGACGAAAGTATCGATAATGTCGCCTTTTTCAAACACGAGAGCGTTATAGAGGTTGAAGATCTGATCGAACCCCGCATTTAATATGTTGCCGAGCGACAGCGTGCCGACGACGATCGTAATCGGTATGAGAGAGGGAATCGTGATGTGCAACGTCTGCTGCAAGCGGTTAGCTCCGTCGATCGAAGCGGCTTCATACAGCGAGGGGTTTACACCGGCAAGTGCTGCAAGGAATACGATCGTGCCGAAGCCAAATTCCTTCCAAACGTCGCTTACGACGACGGTAAACCGGAACCAGTTGTTATCACCCAAGAAGAAGATCGGTTTAATGTCGAATAGTGTTTGCAGAATCCGGTTTACCAGCCCTCCTTCCGGCGACAGCATGTCCAGTAAAATCCCTCCGAGAATTACCCAGGATAAGAAATGCGGCAAATAAACAAGCGTTTGAATCGAACGTTTGAAGCCCATGTGCCGGACTTCATTCAGCAGCAGAGCGAATATAAACGGTGCTGCGAGATTGGCGATGATCTTCATCGCGGCAATGACGAACGTGTTCCAGATGACCTGAACGCTGTCGGGACGTGCAAACATGTCGTTGAAGTGTTTGAGCCCCACCCAAGGGGAGCCGGAAAAACCGAGCCACGGTTTGAAATCCTGAAAAGCCATAACGACGCCGAACATCGGCCAGTATGCGAACAGAAGGGTTAAAACGACGGCCGGCAGCAGCATCAGGTGAAAAGGCAAACTGTTCCTATGCTTCACCATTGAGGACCTCCCTTTTATGACTGAATTTTAGTCGCTTGCTTGTTCAATCCGTTTGAACGTATGATTATTTTACTCACAAACCGAAATGGTTTTATAGAACAATCTCTTAGCCGTCATTATGTTTTCATAGTCGAGGGGGAGCGGCGTGCTTGCATTCAGGGTCACATTATTCAGCAAGATAATTACGTTTTTGGTCGTGCTTTTTATATTTATCATCGCGTTCTATTTCGTTTCATACCGAGTTAGCGTCGATACGCTTAAAAAGCAAGCTGAGGAACTTAAACTGCAGCATTTGCGTTCTTTCCTCGGGCAAATTGACAACCAGGCGGAGCTGCTCGCCTCGAGCACATTCACGCTCAGCCGGGACGAATCGGTCCGCATCATGGCGCTGACCGATCCGGGAAATTATTACGACAGTTTGGCGCAGAAGCAGCTGGTGGCAGCCAAGCTCAACATGTACGTGGTTACCAGCAGCTGGAGCGCCGGCGCGAATTGGCAGACAGATTTCGCCGTTTATGCCCCGAAAAAACACGAGATTGTATCGACTGACTCGACCGACGTATTCCTGCCGTTTACAATGCCAAATATTCAAAAGCGCGGATGGCAGCTGCAGAAGGAAGGAGAAAGCTACACATTTTCCTGGAACACCGTTGAGCCCTATTCAGCCGTTACAGCTGACCACGCCAGGTTGATTGTCCAAGTGCACTTTCCCGAGGCTAACTTGTCAAACATGCTTGATAAATACAAGCAGGACGGCTCCGGCGACCCGTTCTTGTTCCATCCGGAGCACCGGCCGATTACGAATCACTCTGCTAAAGAAGAACTCATCGGCATGTTAGTCGATAAGCTTGCCGCAGAGAAGCCCCAGCAGGAAACCGAAGCGTCGATTGTCAGCTTGAACGGGCGGAACTATCAGGTATACCGGCTTTCTTCTTCCACGCTTGGCTGGGAGCTGATCGATTATATGTCTCTTGAAGATGCGCTCGCGCCGATTAAGAAGAGCCGCAACCTGTTCTACGCTTCCATCCTATGCCTGCTTGGCCTATCCGTAGCTGGAGCGATGTTGTTTTACAAACAGGTCCAAGTGCCGATCCGCGAATTGGTCCGGAACGTCGGCATGGTTACGCTCGGCAACTACTCTGCCCGCATCAAGCCGATTAGAAACGACGAATTCCAATATTTATTTGACCGGTTCAACAAAATGGCGGAGGAAATCCAGCGTCTGATCCAAAACGTTTACACGGAACAGCTGCGTTCGCGGGAAGCGACGCTAAAACAGCTGCAATCGCAGATTAATCCGCATTTTTTGTACAACTGCCTGTTTTTTATCAAGAATGCAGCGAAACTTAATGACGAGGAAGCAGTGGAAAAGATGGCAGTCAGTCTCGGTGAATATTTCCGATATGCCACCCGATTGGAAAAGGCGACGGCCACCATTGCCGAAGAATCGGGTTTGATCCATCATTATTTGACGATTCAAAAGCTGCGGATGCGCCGCCTGCAGTTCGAAATTTCGATTCCCGAACGGATGAATATGCTGGAAGTGCCGCGCCTGATCCTGCAGCCAATCGTCGAGAATGCGGTGAAATACGGTGTCGAGCAAGTATCCGGCGCCGGAATTGTTCGCATAACCGGTGTATGGAGCGACGGCGAATGCGGTATTGTTGTGGAGGATAACGGGAAAGGGCTGTCCGAGTCCGAACAGCGCTCTTTGGAAAGCCGGCTCGATCTGCCGCTTGACAGCGATATGGGCTACGGTGTCTGGAACGTGCACCAGCGGCTGAAGATTTTGTTTGGAGAGAGAGCCGGGCTGCGAATTGAACAATCGGAGCTCGGAGGCTTGAAAGTGAGTTTACACTGGCCGGAACCGGAGAAAAAATAGGGGGAGTTCGAATGCAGCTTTTGATTGTGGATGACGAAGAGATGGTGGCGGAGGGGCTCGCGTGGACGCTGCCTTGGGAAACGGTCGGAATGACGAGTGTCCATATTGCTTATTCAGCGGCCGAAGCATTGCGGTTGTTGGAAACCCACCCGATCGACATCGTCGTGACAGACATTCGGATGCCCGAAGTGTCCGGACTCGAACTGCTCGCTGAAATATATCGCAGATGGAGGCGCACGAAATGCATCGTGCTAAGCGGATTCGCCGAATTCGATTATGCTCGCGAAGCGATGGCAAGCCGTGCATTTGCTTACCTGCTGAAGCCGGTTCCGGACGCAGACCTGCTGCAGGCCGTTTCCGGTGCCGCCGCCGCCGTTCGGGAGGAATGGGAATCCGCTGGATCTATGCGGCGAGCCGAACAGGCTCTGCGAGAACACCGTCCGCTAATTAGGAATCTTATGCTGAATGACCTGCTCACCGGCAAGCGGATTGCCAAGGACAAGCTGGCTGAACGGCTGCTCATGCTTGATGTGCCGTTTCGCATCGATGATCCATGCGCCGTGCTGGTCATTCGGCTCGAAGAGCAGTTCGCGGAGCATACGCCCGAACACCGCGGGCTGTTCGCGTATGCGATCGGCAACATGGCCGAAGAAATATTTGAGGAAACGTTCGGCTTCTGGTGCGCCACCGATTCGTATGAAAACCTGGTCGCCATTGTTGTCGATCCGGATAAACGATGGAATTTGCTTGAAAGGTGCGCGGTTCACCTGCAGGAGAACGTAGAAACCTACCTGAAGGGCTGGGTATCGGTCATCGTCAGCGAGCCCGGCACGTTTCCTAAAGATGTGCGGGAGCGGTACCAAAGCTGCATCAATACGCTCCGCAGGCAAGTCGGCCCCAACCGGCAGTCGTTTCTAATAGCAGGGGAGCAACCGGGAGGCGCTTCGATTCGTGCATTAGGGCGGTTGTATGAACCGCCCGGAATCCTCGCATTGCTGGAAGGGGGGCAATGGGGGGCTGTGGCGGAGAAAATCGAAACAGGCCTTGACGAATTGGGCGAACAGTTCCCGGATTCCGCGGAGCACTTGGCGGAAGCGATTCACCTCTTGATGTCGGCTTTCACCCATTACTCGCACAAAAACGGCAAATGGCTATCCGAATCAAGCGGTGCGAGCACGCTTGGCGACCTTCAGTCGATCCGCACCGTGTCTCAGTTGAAGAGGTTTGCGCACGATATGCTGAAGCGGCTGCGCGACGACATGGACATCGAGGTGCGCAGTCATCGTTCGCAGATCGTAAGGCAGGTACTGGTTTATGTCGAGAAGCATTTGGAACACGACGTGTCTCTGCAAGCGATTGCGGATCACGTCGGGCTGCACCCGGTATCCGTCTCGAAAATTTTCAAGCAAGAGCAGGGAGAAAGCCTGACCGAGACAATCAGTCGCATTCGAATGGAGAAAGCTTCCTATCTGCTGAAAAGCACGGACGAACGCATTTATGAAATCGCGGCTAAGCTCGGCTATCAAAACACGCCGTATTTCATCAAAGTGTTCAAAAAATATTTCGGCTTGACCCCTCAAGAGTTCCGAGAGCGCTGAGCCTAACTAATTTAATCCGTGCAGCTTTTTGAATTCCTCCGGGCTCATCCCCGTATACCGCTTAAACACTGCACTAAAGTAACTGGGATTCTCATAACCGACCAAATGCGCAATTTCGGAAAGCTTTTTTCCCCCTTCGCTAAACATCAGCTTTTTGCTTTGGTCAATTCGTTCTTGATTGATATAAACTGTAGGCCGGATATTCATCGTCTTCTGAAAGAGCCTGCACAAATATTGCGGCGATACGGCAGCGATTTCCGCCAGTTCGGCGAGCGGCACTTCTCGATGCAAATTTTGCGAGATGTGCCTAAGCACCGGCCTGATCCGTTCCATCTGGTAATCGATATTCTTCGGGGCGGGCAGAAGCCGCTTTAAGTCCAATAAAAGCGCATAGACCATCTTCGAGTACTCGATTTCGGAATCCATCTCCTGATTTTCGTCCATCGACAGCATCCGAGTCAGCTCGTCCATGAGTGTCTCCATTCGGAGTTTGCTTACACCCGATCCGCTCACTCCTGCATACGTAAGCAATTGGCTTGCCTCCCTGCCCCGGAAGGATACCCATGCAAGCTCCCAATTTTCGCTGATCGGCGCATAGCGGTGCGGAACATCTGGAAATAGAAAAAAAACATCTCCGGGGCCGACAATATACTCATTCTCCCTTATGACTAACTTTCCCTGGCCCTTTACGATTTGATGGAACTGAAAATCGGGAAACCCGGCGGGGCGAATCGTTTCCGGTTGATGCTCCCAATAGCCGACCGTCGTCATAATGACAGGGAGTCGAGGCGCCACGTCGGTTTTCCCAAAAATAATTTTACTTTTCACATCAATGGCTCCGTTTCAAATTTTGATAGAACTCGACAATATTGTTTATTTCCTTAAGGACAAGCCAATTTTATAATAGCAATATTATATCAATGATAGGGAGGCTGCTGCTATGCGCAAAAAATTGGACTACCAGCCGCCGGCGAACGGTTACCCCGAGTGGAACAATAATCCGGACATCTTCCAAGTTGGCAGGTTGGAGGCTCACGCATCAATGATGCCGTTTCCTACCTTATCGGAAGCTATGGATGGAGACCGTACGTCCTCTCCTTTTTACTATCCATTAAACGGCATTTGGAAATTTCAATTTGCGGAGACGCCGGAGCGGCGAATCAAGCATTTTTACCAGACCGACTTTGATTCCAGCGGCTGGGCGGATATGCCTGTCCCATCTCATTGGCAACTGCAAGGCTATGATTATCCCCAATATACGAATGTACGTTACCCTTGGTCGGTATCCGAACCGGATTTAAAGCCTCCCTTTGCACCGTCTGTCTATAATCCAGTCGGGTCTTATATCCGAACCTTCAACGTGCCTGAAGCCTGGGGGGGCCAGCCTGTGTTCCTTAGCTTCCAAGGCGTTGAATCCGCCTTTTATGTATGGGTGAACGGGGAACTGGTCGGGTACAGCGAAGACACATTTACACCGGCCGAGTTCGACATTACCCCGTACTTGAACGGCGGGGAGAACAAATTGGCTGTCGAAGTGTACCGATGGTGCGATGCCAGCTGGCTGGAGGATCAAGATTTTTGGCGGCTAAGCGGCATCTTTCGCGACGTGTATTTATATTCGGCTCCTCCGATCCATATTTCCGACTTCTTCGTCCGGACCGATCTGGACGCCGCTTATCGCAATGCGGAAATAAAGCTGGATCTAAAGATCGCCAACTATTACAACGAAACGAACGATGGAATCACTGTGCAGGCACAACTCTATGATCATAAGAGGCAAGCCGTGTTGGAGCGCCCTCTTAAGGCAGATGCATCCTTCCAAGGCGAGGATACCCGCACATTCGAGCTTTCGACGCGCGTCGCAAATCCGCTGAAGTGGAGTGCTGAAGAACCCAACCTTTATACACTCGTCCTTACCATGGAAGACAAGGATGGCCGCATACTCGAAGCCGTTAGCTGCCGTGTCGGCTTTCGGAAGTTCGAGCTGAAGGACGGTCTCATGAAAATCAACGGCAAGAGAATCGTGTTTAAAGGCGTGAACCGTCACGAATTCTCTCCCGACACCGGCCGGGCACTGACCAAAGAGGACATGATAAGGGACATCAAGCTTATGAAGGCCTTTAATATTAACGCAGTCCGAACCTCCCATTACCCGAATCAATCTCTTTGGTACGAGCTTTGCGACGAATACGGTCTCTATGTCATTGACGAGACAAATCTCGAGACGCACGGTACATGGCACTATGGACAACAGGAGTTGAACGACTATACTCTTCCGGGCAGCAAGCCGGAATGGCGCGAGAATGTGCTTGACCGCTGCAATTCGATGTTCCAACGGGATAAAAACCATCCGTCCATCGTCATTTGGTCGCTCGGCAACGAGTCTTACGGCGGCGAAAACTTCGTTGCGATGTACGATTTTTTGAAGAAAGCCGACCCGACACGGCTCGTTCATTATGAGGGGATTTTCCATCACCGAAAGACAGATGCGGCGAGCGATATCGAATCCACCATGTATATCAGACCCAAGGATGTCGAAAATTACGCGCGCAGCAACCCGAGAAAACCGTACATCATCTGTGAATACAGCCATGCCATGGGCAATTCCTGCGGCGGTCTCCATCTATATTGGGAGCTGTTCGACCGGTATGATATTTTGCAAGGGGCTTTTATTTGGGACTGGATAGATCAAGCCATCCGGACAAAGACAGAAGACGGTATCGAGTACTTGGCCTACGGAGGAGATTTCGGCGAATCGCCGCACGACGGGAATTTTTGCGGCAACGGGCTCGTTCTTGCTGACCGGACGGTTACGCCAAAGCTGCACGAAGTGAAGAAGTGTTACCAGAATGTAAGCATCGAAGCGGTTGACCTGCACAATGGTCATGGACTTGTTCGCATCCGCAACAAACACCTGTTTACGGATTTAAGCAGCTTTGGATTGAAGTGGGAGGTTAGCCTAGACGGCATAGCGGTACAAAGCGGCGGCATGACCGTTGCGGTGCCGCCGGGCGAGGCAGCCGACATCGAGATCCCCTATGATAGAGCCCTGTTGGATCCCATTAAAGAAGCCGTCCTGACCGTGTCTTTCATAACGCAAGAAGAGAAAACATGGGCCGGCGCGGGACATGAGATTGCTTGGGAGCAGTTCGTTCTCTCTCCTTATCTGGCAACGATTCCGACCCCCTTTCAAGGGATGCGTCTTATTGCGGAAGAAACAGGGGAGGAGCTATTGATCTCCTGCGGGGACATATCGATCCGCTTCAGCAGGAATACCGGCGATTTAACTTCTTACCGGGTGTCCGGCCAAGAGCGTCTGCTCAAGCCTCTTATGCCGAGCTTCTGGCGGGCTGTCACCGACAACGATCTCGGCAACAAGCTGCAAGAGCGGTGCAAGGTATGGAAAACCGCAGGCGGTTTACGTCGGTTGATGCGTCTAGAACATCGAATAGAAGGCGAAGCTTGTGTCGTCGCGGCCGACTACGTGTTGGAGACGGAGCCTGCTTCGGCGCTGTCCTTCGAGTACCGGATTTTATCCGACGGAACAATAACAATTCTGGAGACATTAGTTCCCGGCAGCGGCTTGCCCGAGCTGCCTGAGTTTGGCATTGTCCTTGAGCTGGATGGAAGCCTCAATACCGTATCCTGGTACGGACGAGGACCTCATGAAAACTATTGGGACCGGAAAACAGGGGCGCGTCTCGGGCGTTATTCCGGCACTGTACGTGAGCAATTCGTTCCTTATCTAAGGCCGCAGGAATGCGGAAATAAAACCGACGTCAGGTTCGCCACAATTTCCCAAGGTGTTAACGGACCTGGCCTGCGATTCGAGGCAAAGAACCCGTTCGAAATCAACGCCCTGCCTTGGAGACCGGAGGAATTAGAGGCGCATGACCATGTCTACAAGCTGCCCGACAGCAAGAAGACCGTTGTAAGAGTAAACTATAAGCAGATGGGCGTAGGCGGTGATGACAGCTGGGGTGCCCAGACACATGAACAATACACGCTTCCCGCCAACCGCCCTTACCTATTTCAATTTACGATGCGTCCTGTGTAAACACAAAGGGCTGGATTACCCCAGTCCCAGACTGTAGACAAAGTTCCATTTGGGACAGGGTCTACAGTCTTTTTTGTTGAATACATAAGGAAAACCATGGGTTTGGGGTATGGGAAATGCCGGGTAAAAACAATTACGAAGGCCGCTTTCAGATTTCCGTTCATTCGCTGGACGAGTTGGTGCCTATGGTTTCTCGGCTACGACTTCACGCAGCCCATCCCGCAATTTACGACGTTCGGGAAAAACTACGTGCGGCACTTCCGAGACACCGATCATTCAAATAGAGTTGAAGTGTCGAAGACTTGATTTATAATGTATAAACAATCGACTGAGGAGAAAAATGATGACTGCGCTATCAATCGGAAGAAATGATCCGTGTTTATGCGGGAGTGAAAACAAGTATAAAAATGCTGTATCCATAAAACAGAATACGAACGTAGACTTCTTTTTGGGAATGCAGACCATCCAAAGGTGAACGATTGGTTTTTCCATTATCACCCGTTCTCGGATCTTTCATCTGCTATGCTGTTGCATGCTGATTTGACAATGCCGGTTCTTCAAGAGATCGCGACGAGTATATCCAAGCAGCTAATATCCAGAGGACAAGAAGAGGCGGTACAAATTCGCAAGGAACAAAACCCGGTTCGGCTTTTAAGGTATTTAAATAAAGAAACAGATAGCATGAATCATTTATTGTTACTGAAGAGGCTTTTGGAGTACGAAAATCAGGTTACCCCTGCCTTGCTGGGCTGTGGGAAGCTGAAGATGATGTGTTGATCGAGCAAAGCGTACGTTATTTCAATAAAGTTATCGCTTTTCCATTAGATCATGTTCTGGAATTGGCGGATAAAGCTCGAAATCCATACGTGCGCTCTACGCTTTGCCTTCTTCTTGGCCTTAAAGGCGATTCATCCGTATTGCCTATTATATGGAGACAATACCATGACCTTCGGAAACAGTACCCAACAGAAAGTTATATGAAAGGTCCGCTTTTTGGTTTACACGAATAAGGGACGCTTAACGAAGGAGCACGCCAAAAACGTTGATCCTCCGATCGAAGGATCCGATTTTCCTGGCGTGTCAGCGTTGTGATTATCCTTTTTTATTTGATGAAGAGAATCCCGATCATTATACGGATGAAGGGCTGAGATTTCCGACTTGGTGTTTGCGGTGTTCGGAAAGTAAAGATGTAGGGGGCAGGATGTCTTGAACAAAGCCCAGACCGCAAGAGATCTGGGCTTTGGTTTAAACTATACTCCACGTCATGACAGTAACGCTTTCAATTTTTCGAGGTCGGGCTTATGTTGGGATCCTTTTTTGTGCCCATCCAACGACGGGATTGTTGTTTTTTGGGGGGCTGCAACGTGCACTTTATTATTGTTGGTCCGCTTCGGAATCCTCAGGGCAGGACGGGAAGACTCTTTTTGATACTCCTTAAGGGCTAAAATGATTTTGTCGGCGGCTTTTTGTATCATGCTTTCATCTGCTGGGGATACTCCGGCTTCTTTCTCGCGGATGGCATCTAAAACATACTGGATACCTTTCGACTTGATACAATGATTCAGCTGCGCATACGATTGATCCAACCCGCTCAGATGACGATCAGCTTTCTCGATAAAAGCTTCCCGACAGAACCGTGTAAGCACACGATTCCGTTGAAGTCGTTTATAAAGCGATAAAAGCCTTTTATTTTGAAGGTCCGTTGCGTCCAGCTGGAAGCTAACGGATTGGATTTTTTTCACAAGGTTCACCCCTTGGTCAGAACCAAATTCGTTTCCATAATGTCCTCAAGTTCATATTCTTTTGCGATTAAGAGCCCGAATTTGAAGAAACCTCTCGCATTTGATATTTGGTAATCCTCGGTTACATGAATGTCTTTAATAAATTCCTTAAACCAAGGCGCCATTAATTTTGCTCCCCCGCCTGTTAAAATAATCATGTCAAATTTGCTTCTGTTTCTCCACCGTTTTTGCAGTTGATTAATGAGATATTCCGCCGTTTCTCGAACAATTCTTTCTTTGACCTCTTTGATCGGAATAACAAGACGTTTGGAAGCTTGATAATCATCGTTTTCGAACTGGACCTCCACCTTTTCAGGTGTCGCGTAAGCATCCGGATTTATAGAGTTAATATAATCCGCGAGACGCTGGTAAATTTCGTGGACCCCTACCTGAATGGTGTGGCGATCGTCGGGAATGGCATTTAATGAATCAATGCCATCGCAATCTGTCGTGCCGGAGCCGATATCTACGATGCCGATATAAGAAGATGCGATTTCATCCCGAATGACGTTCCCTGCCTCATCGATATATAAATCCAGGATACTGCCGAGGGGCTGAGGCAAAACTTTGCATTCCTTTACATGAATGTTTTTTTCTTTGCCATTCATTAAGACAACGTGTCTGTCTTTAAATATTTGAATCAGCTCCAGCTCCCGTCTCGTTCCTTTTTCCCTTGACGGACAACCGGTGATAAGCAGAACATCAAAGGACCCTTCTTCTTCGTTAATGAGGCTTGCCAGCCCGAATTGACTCAGCAGCTTGTAATATTTTTGCGCATACCTGTCTTCTGTCGTATAGGTTGAAAGGAATTTGCTTTTTGCTATATTAACCTCATTCCCCCACACATATCGTTCTCCCGGATAAAGAGTCGATTCGAATTCATTGTACTGTACCGCCTGACCCGCTCCTGTGGAATCTTCCCTTAATGAATTCTCTTTTGTAAGGAATCCGCTTGGGTGTACAAATTCTTTGCCCTTGCTGCTATATCCCTTGAAGTATCCGTTCCCATGATCGATTCCCATGATAACCAGCTTTTTTTTGAACAAAGTTAGTCCTCCTCGCAAGTCCTATTCTTATGATTTCATGCTCATACTGCGTCTGCGTGAGGTATTTTCCGTTCGAATATCAATGAAAAGTACCGTTATAAAATATTATGATCGAACGTGGCATGTGTGACAAAAACCCAGAATTCGTCCGTTATGCGGGAAGCGGAAAAATAGGCAGCTGCAAGGAGCCAACCAGTCTCCCTCCGGCATTTAATGAACTAACTTGTTTATTGAGGGGGAACCGCCGTATGTCGGCTTTAGTGAGAGTTTCTCGACCCAGTCCTGTGGCCGGGTGCAGATTCGGTGGGAGCGGGACCGCTTTTACAAACGCTGAATGTGAACCGTGGCTGGCTGTAAACCCATCAAATCCCAATCACTTGATTGGCGTATGGCAGCAAGACCGGTGGTCGAACGGATTTGCGCGTGCAATTGTAGCGGGCTTCTCTTTCGACGGCGGAGCCACCTGGAACGAAACCCCGCTGCCCTTCAGCTTATGTACCACCTCAAGATTTAACTTTGGACGTACCGTAGACGGGTGGGTTTCCATCGGTCCGGATGGGACTGCTTATTCCTGCGCGTTTTCCGTCAACAGAATCACGAATTCTACGGCAATACTCGCGGCGACCTCCAGCAACGGCGGACGTACGTGGCAAAATGCTCAGATTATTATTTCCAACCGGGGTAAAACTTTTATCAATAATAAGCCAAGCATAACGGCAGACCCCACAAGACCCGGAGTGGCCTACGTTGTTTGGGATCGCCTGCAGTTCGGCTCATCCGGCTCGTTGGTTACCGGACCGACATTGTTTTCTAAAACGACAAACGGCGGAAGGACATGGAGTAAACCTAAAATTATTTTTGCGCCAGGGTCCGGAAACTCTACGATCGGCAACGAGATCATCGTTGATCCTCGTAACGGCAAACTGTACAATTTCTTCAACTGGCAGGTTCGGAGCGGTGTGAACAGGGGTCGGAATATTTCCGTGCAGAGATCCAACGACGGCGGAGCGACGTGGTCGACGGCGACGATCATTGCCAAGCAAATGTCCGTACCTCTAAGGACTCCCAATACGGGAACGCTGATTCGAGCGGGAAACGTACTTCCTCAGGCTGCCGTCGGACCGCGCGGAATGCTTTACGCGGTATGGGCCGATTCCAGGTTCAGCGGAGGGCGGTTTGTCCAAATTGCCATTTCGCATTCTTCCGATGGAGGGGTTACATGGAGTAAGCCGATTCGTGTGAGCCCTCCAACGGGAAAGGCCGCCTTCACTCCGAATGTGGCAGTAAATTCAAGGGGTGTGGTAGGGGTCACTTATTATGACTTCCGAAGCGCCACGACTCAAACTGGAACGACCCCCACAGACTACTGGATCAGATTTTCGGCCAACGGTGCTGAAAGCTTCGGCGTCGAGAAGCACATCGCTGGACCGTTCGATATTCTTACCGCGCCTCAAACCAATGGAGGACGTTTTCTTGGCGATTATCAAGGGCTTGTCGCGATCGGCCGCACGTTTCATCCCTTCTTTGCAAGGGCGAATTCCGGGGTTATATCGAACCGAACGGATATTTTCACAACCTCGATTGTGCCGTAACTGGGTTGCATGGCAGCATAAAAATCCACAACCGCATAAGGTTGTGGATTTCATATTGCGTATTCGTGTTACACGCTCAAGTACTCGTCTCTTCTTGCGCCGGATGCGTTAAGCTTCCCGGCCCAGACGCAGTACCCCATGCCTACATAGGCCAAGCCCCAGAATGCCGCGAAAAATTTGTTGTCTTCGATCGGAAGAAAGAGGTTTACAATCATCAGCAGCAAAAGTGCCGGAACCCAGCGAGGGAAAACCTTGGCGCGGAAAGTAAGGATTGCGAACACGAGCGATCCCCCCATCATGCCAATCATCATGATCAGTCTGGAGATGTTCACCAATACGCCCTCCGGCATCGGCGCTCCGGCTCCTGCGGCAAATTGGGTCCAAACCATCGCTGTCGTCATAATGTTCCCGATGATGATGGCCAGCGTCGTAATGAACCCCGTTACCCCCGTCTCGCGGGACTGCACCATGTACGTGACGATTGTGCCGACCGACATCAGAACGCAGGCGATTAATCCGAATGTCAGCTCTTGAGGACTGTCCGTTCCCCAAATGATCGAAGTCGGAGTCATGCCGATTCGCGCAATTCCCGCAAGGATGCAAATCATGCCCAGCCATTTGATAATGTTCTTTTCAGTCATTTTCCTCAGCCTCCCAATTGTTTTCGCGTTGTTACGTACATATCATAAGGGGCGGGAATTCCCGTAAACCAGAGTAAGCCGATCCCGATGCAGCGGGAACCGTTTCGGGAAAAAACCGGGAAGAGCGGCGGGAAATGTTTACGAGCCATATTCAAGCCTGAAGGCGGAAGCTATAATTACCTATATCAACCGTTCAGGAAGGCGTGCAGGGTATGGTGCCGGAAGTCCCAAAGAACAATCATTGGAAGCTGGTAATGCTGCAGCTGCTCGCCTTGACCTTCTGCGTCATTACGATGGGATCGTATATTAGCAGCATTCCGAGCTATTATAAGGCCTTGGTCGCCGTGTGCATCGTCCAAGGCTGCGGAAACTCCGTTCCTGCGATGCCGATCCCCGATCATGGGCTAACCTTAGAGAACTACGCCGTTCTGTTCGTGCTGATCGATTGCGTCTTTACCTTTGTGTTTTATGCGACGTCGACCGTAATGCTGTGGAAAGGGTATCGGGAGCCGATGGGCTTGCTGGCCGCCGCGGCGATGGTATCGTTCGGCACTTCCTTTCCGTCGCTAACCATCGTGGCCTCGGAGGGCAGCCTTCTCGCGCAAAATTGGTTCATGCTGGTCTCGATGCTGGGCTGGATTTCGATGTCGCTGTTTTTCTTTCTTTTTCCCGACGGAGCTTTCGTTCCCAGATGGACCCGCTATGTGTTCCTTCTCATTGTCGCCGTGGATGTGCTTCAATTGATGTATCGCGGCAGGCTGTGGGTTACTTTTGAAGTGCCGGAGTTCATTATATTGCTTTGGTACGTCGGCTCAACGACGATCCTCATTTATTCGCAGGTTTACCGGTTCCGCAAGGTTTCCCAGCCCGTGCAGCGGCAGCAAACCAAATGGGTCGTGTACGGAGTTTCGATCGGTTTTATCGGCTTTGTGTGCATGAGCATCCTGTTCGACCCCAGCTTGAACGACGGCTCCGCGCTAACCTATGTATACTTAAATGCGATCCTTCACCTATCCCTAACGGCTATACCGATAACGCTGATGATGGCGATTTTGCGCAAGAGGCTGTGGAATATCGACCCGTTGGTTAACAGGACGCTTGTCTATGCGGCATTGTCAGTTTGCGTCGTCCTGCTATATACGTTTGCCATTTTCTATTTGAGCCAAGTGTTTCAAACGAGTAATCGCTTTATCGTCTCGCTCCTGGCAACCGCCATGGTTGCGATAGCGTTCGCACCGCTCAAAGATTGGCTCCAGCGGCAAATTAACCGGATGATGAAAGGCCGGCACGACGATCCTTATGCCGTGCTGCTTGAGCTTGGCAATCAGCTCATCCGGCCGCTTGCGCCGGAGGCGATGCTGGATGCCGTCGTCAGAACGGTGAAAGAAGCGCTGCGCTTGCCTTATACGGGAATTTCCATCGGCGTCGGCGGTCAGCAGCAGATGGTAGCATCAGCCGAGGAGCCGGTGAATGAGCTGCATGCGTTTCCCATTATTCATAGGGGGAATGAGCTCGGCACGCTCTATATTGCCGCCCGATCGGCCGGGGAGACCTTCTCTCCCGAAGACGGCAAGTTTCTCGACGTGCTGCTTCGGCAAGCCGGGCCGATCGTCGAGAACGTGAACATGACGCTCGGCATGAAGCTGCTGGCGAACGATTTGCAAATATCCCGCGAGCAGCTGGTACTTGCTCGGGAGGAGGAACGCCGGCAAATCCGCAAAAATCTTCACGACGACCTTGCGCCGAAGCTGGCGGCGCTTGCTCTAAATGCGGCGACCGCGCAGAAATACGTAGAGAAAGAACCGTCAATCGCCATTGATATGCTGACCGACCTGCGGAAGGTCATTCGGTCTACCGTGAGTGAAATTCGGACGATGGTCCATGATTTACGGCCGCCTGCCCTGGATGAGCTGGGGCTGATCGGTGCAATCCAAGAGCGGATCCATGAGCTTTCCAAGCCTGCTCAGCTTCTTGCCGAGGAGCAGGGAGCCGAGCCGCTGCGAATCGGGCTGCACGCGCCGTTGCCGCTGCCGGCCTTGCCTGCGGCCGTGGAGGTTGCGGCGTACCGGATCGCCATCGAGTCGGTCGTAAATGTAATCAAGCATGCGCGGGCAACGACATGCACGGTACGGTTGGAAATTCTGCGCGAGCATCAGCTGACTGTGGAAATTACTGACGATGGGGTTGGCGGCGAGGTCGCCTCGGCAGCCTCCGCCGCCGGTAAAGGGGGCATCGGCCAGCAATCGATCCGGGAACGGGCCGCTGAGCTTGGCGGGCAATGCACGATCGAGAGATGGGAGAATGGCGGAACTCGAGTTTTCGCTGTTTTACCTTTTTAGGAACGCATTTTTGCAAAGGAGGGGGGTTGCGTATGAAGATTGTCGTCGCCGACGATCACCCGTTGTTTCGGAGCGGTGTTCGAAATTTGTTGAAAACTACGGACGATTTGGAAGTCGTGGGAGAAGCCTCTTCCGGAGATGAAGCCTTGGAGCTGGCGGGTGCTCTGCATCCGGATGTAATGTTGATGGATATCCGCATGCCCGGATTAAACGGGATCGAGGCGACCCGGCTCATTAAAGAACGGTTCCCGCGAATCGAAGTGCTGATTCTGACGATGTTCCAGGACGATCAATCCGTATTTACGGCCATGCGGGCCGGGGCCAAAGGCTACGTGCTGAAGGATGCCGACGAGACCGAGCTGCTTCAGTCCATTCGGATGGTAGGAAGCGGCGGCGCGGTGTTCAGCTCGGATATCGCAGCGCGGATGATGCACTATTTCGCGGCTCCCAAGTCTTACGGCAAGACGGACAATCCGGCTTTGGCCGAGCTGTCCAAGCGGGAGATGGAAATCCTGGAACGCATCGCCGAAGGCGAGACGAACGCCCAAATCGCATCCCGTCTCTTTATCAGCGCCAAAACCGTAGCCAACCATATATCCAACATCTTGAATAAGCTGCAAGTTGCGGATCGGAATGAAGCCAGGCGTCTGTTAAAGGAGTCACGGGAAAATTGACCGCGGCACGAGCGTTATTTCTGAGCCTGTTGTTTGCGGTTGGTTGCGCTCTTATGGCGCGTAAATTGGAATTGGTTGACAGAACGCCAAGCTCTCTAATAATATACTTGTAGCTTGCATATTTTGTAACGGCTTACATAAACCGCGATGTTCCCGGCACTTGAAATAACTGTGAAATAAATCATTGTTAAAGCGGCTTTACTTCATTACTATAGAGCCATAAATACCAAATTATTGCAGGGGGTTGTTTTGATGAGAAAGGTTTTAAGCTTATTTGTGCTGCTCTTGTTGATTATTGTACCGCTTCTGAGTGCATGCGGCGCAGCGACGACCAGCAACAATTCGGGAAACGAAGCAGGCGGCGAAACGGCCGGCGAGCCGGCGAAAGGCAAGTACAAGGTCGGTATTCTAGCGCCTGCCGTTACCCACGGTTGGGTCGCCGCGGTGGCCTATCATGCGGAAAACCGCGCGAAAGAATTGTCTAATGAAATCGAGTACCAAATTCAAACGAGCAGCAACGCCGAAGAAATGACTTCGCAGCTGGATGATCTAATGACTTGGGGCGCGCAGGCGATCGTCGCATTCCCGCAGTGGGAAGGTATGGAGGTGCCGATCAAGAGAGTGCTCGATGCCGGAATCAAGGTCGTAAACTTCGATATCGTCATCAACGCGGAAGGCGTTTATCGCGTTGCCGGAGATAACGAGGATATGGGCGTTCAAGGCGCCAATTACATCGTAGACAAGATTGGCAAGGAAGGAACGGTTGCGATTCTGGAAGTTCCTTCGGCGGGTTCCGTCTCTGAATTGCGAAAGAAGGGCTTTGTGGAGACGATCGAAAAAATCGCGCCGAATATGAATCTTCTGACATACGCTACCAAATTCACGCGGGAAGACGGCTTGAAGGATTTCGCCGATATTCTTACGAAAAATGCCAAAATCGACGCCGTATACTCTATGGACGACGAAACGTCCATCGGCGTGCTGCAAGCGATCCGCGAAGCGGGCAGAACGGACATTAAGGTGGTCACCGGCGGCGGCGGCATGCAGGAATATTTCAAACTGATGCCGGAAAACGAAGATATTTGGATCCAGTCCGCGCTTTACAGCCCGGCCATGGTTAAAGACGCCGTAGATATGGCGGTTCAAATTTTGAAAGGCGAGAGCGTTGAAACGGAAAAAATTATTCCGACAACGATTGTAGACCGAGACAATTACAAGGACTTTCTTGACGAAGGTTCGCCATATTAAGCTGCAGCACCCTTATATAACCGAATAGCATAAGAGAAAGAGAGGTTATAGCATGTCTATAGCCTCTCTTTTAATCAAAGGCGCGGAAGTGATGATATGATCATAGAGATGAAGGATATACGAAAGTCTTTTGGAAGCAACGAAGTGCTTAAAGGCGTATCGCTGACGCTGAAAGGCGGCGAAATCTACGCGCTGCTCGGCGAAAACGGCGCAGGCAAATCAACGTTAATGAACATACTGGGCGGAGTGCACCGGATGGATTCCGGAACGATCGCCGTAGACGGGAAGCTCGTAGAGTTTAGCACTCCCGCGCAATCGCAGGCAACCGGCATCGCATTCATCCATCAGGAATTGAATGTAATCAACGATTTGCCGATTTATGAAAATATGTTTCTGGGCAGAGAATTGAAAACGAAAAGCGGAAGCCTGGACCTGAAAAGAATGCATCGGGAAACGGAAGAGATGTTTCGGCGAATGAACGTACGGCTGGACCCCAATACGATGGTTCGCGACCTTGATGCTTCCTATAAACAAATCGTGGAAATTTGCCGGGCGATGATGACGAACGCATCGGTCCTCATTATGGATGAGCCGACCACCTCGTTGACGGATCCGGAAATCGAACGCGTATTTGCGATGATGCGAACGTTGAAAGAGCAGCACGTCGGCATTATTTTTATTTCCCACAAATTGAATGAGGTCATGCAGGTTTGCGATCGTTACCTTGTGCTGCGGGACGGACACCTGGTGGCCGACGGCAACGTCGGCGACGTAACGACGAACGACCTCGCCCGCTTTATGGTAGGTCATGATGTGAGAACGGAACCGCTGCGGAGGCCGAAAAAACCGGGAACCGAGATGCTGCGCACAGAAGGGCTTACATCCGGCCATTCTTTCAGAGATATCGGCTTTTCCGTCAAGGCCGGCGAAATCGTCGGTTTTACCGGACTTTTGGGCGACGGTCGAAGCGAGCTGTTTCAAGCGATATTCGGAGCGGAAACCGTTACGTCTGGGAAAATGTATTTGAATGGCAAAGAAGTGAAAATCAACAGCACGACCCAAGCCATTCGCGAAGGCATCGCGTACCTTCCGCGCAACCGGAAAGAAAATGCAATCATTAAGGACATGAACATTATAGAAAATGCATCGATCGTTACGTGGCCCAAATTTTCTAGAAAAGGGATTATCAACACAAAAAAGCACGAGGAAATTTTTGAAGAGCAGCGCCGAAAATTAAATATTAAGATGGGGAAGCTGACGGACAGCATTACGAGTCTTTCGGGCGGTAATCAGCAAAAGGTTGTCTTAGGCAAGTGGCTCGCGGCAAATCCGAAAATGCTGATCTTGGACAATCCGACCCAAGGCGTGGATGTAGGCGCTAAGGAAGATATTTACGATATCATCTTGAAGCTTGCGGATGAAAACATTGCAGTCATCGTGCTTTCCAGCGAAGCGCAGGAAATCATACGCGTATGCGACCGGGCTTATGTGATGTATCATGGGGCTATTCAAGGGGAAGTTTCCGGAGAGACGATGAATGAGCACCGCATCATGAGTCTAGCCACGGGCGGGCAGCTGACTTAAGCGAGAGAGAGGGAATCCAATGACGAAACCGGCTACGGAATTTGCCGACGTAAAAAACAATCGAAATGTATTGGAATGGTTTCAGTATAAATGGTCGAACGAACCGCTGTTTAGCATCGCCATCGCCTTAATCATTATGATCCTATTGCAAACATTGGTATTGGGCTTTGATTACGATTCTTTCGGCGCTTGGCTGCAAGCCTGGACGAACAACTGGATCAACATTTTGCGGAACAATGCGGGGACCGGCATTGTCGCCTTAGGTATGACCTTTGTAATCATGACAGGGGGCATCGATTTAGCCGTCGGCTCCACTTTGGTGGTCGCGGGCGCTTTTGCCATGATGCTGCTCGATACGGGCTCCAAAGGGTTGTTAGGCATGATGGGGATGACCGGGTTTCCGGCCTTTGTCGTTGCCGTTCTTTTAGTGCTGCTGGCCGGTTATTTGTTAGGATCGCTAATCGGCGTCACCGTTACAAAGGGCAAAGTCCCGCCTTTCATTGCGACATTGGGTGCGATGATGATTTTCAGAAGCGTAACGCAGCACTTTATGCAAGGATACAATCCGACCGTGCCGATGGATTTTTTACAGATTGCAAGCTTCCGAATCGGAAATTATATGATCATGCCGATCCTGTATTGGGCGGTCATTGCATACATTCTTTACTATGTGTCCAAGCGGACCGCCTTCGGAAGGCAGATCATCGCTGTAGGGTCGAATGAAAGAGCCGCGAGGCTTTCCGGCGTCAATGTGGAGAAGGTGAAGCTGCGCGTCTACTCCTTGATGGGAATGCTCGTTTCGATCGCGGCGATCATTCAAGTTTCCCGGATCGGTTCGATGGATTTTTCCAATGCCGGACGAGGCATCGAGATGGACGCCATTGCCGCAGCCGTGGTAGGCGGAACCAGCATGAGCGGCGGAAGAGGGTTCATCCTGGGAACCGTTTACGGTATGCTGATTATCGCCGTGATGAACAATTTATTGAATCTTTTCGGAGTGCCGCCGTTCTTAAGGGAAGCATTCAAGGGCGTTATCGTGATCGGCGCGGTGCTTTTGCAAAGAAAGGAAAAGGCGGCATAATTCGTCTGCATATCAAAAACCCGCTTCGTGAGGAGAGCGGGTTTTTTGTTGCAGCTATTATTGTTTAAGCAGATGCAAGCAAAATTCCAAATCGGCCTGCAAATGTTCCTTCATCAGGCGTTCCGCCTGATCGCCGTCATGCGCGCGGATGGCTTCGTATATTTCTTGGTGCTCATCGAGCAGAAACGGGCGCCGATAAATAACGACGGTTTTCCGGAACAAATAAATGATAGATTGCATCCGGTCGATAATATCGATCATTTGCGGATTTTTGCTGGATTGCACGATCAGATTGTGGAACTGTTCGTTCGCCTTCATCGTTTCATCATCAGGACCCCGGCGGGCTAGGGTAATGCACTCCTGGAGCTTTTCCAACGTGGCCCCATCCATGAAAGATGCCGCGCAGCGAGCCGAGAAGCCTTCCAATAAGATGCGAACCTGAAAAATGTTGCTCAGATCGCTGGCCGTCGGATTGACGACTCTTTTTTGCTTGATTAGCCCTTCCTGCTCCAGCTTCCGAATCGATTCGCGAATCGGCGTCCGGCTGACGCCCAACTCTTCCGCCAACCGTTCCTCCACCAGCTTCGTCCCCCGGGGATACTCTCCGTTCAATATTTTATCCCTAATAAACTCATAAGAGGTCAAATAGGCCCGTTGAAACGGTTGCTTGCTCATGCGGATTTCCTTTCTTTATTCACATTTCTCAAAAGAGTAATTCGTTATTTCTTTACTCATACTAAAGTATAAAGCGGCGAAAGGACAAAGGAAAGTTTTAAAACTTTCATATTTGTATTCAATTTTAAAATTTTTGTATACAAAATGTGTATCATTGTGTACAATAACGTTGGAAAACATCATGAAAGCGCTTCATAAGGAGGAAATGCAATGAACGTAGGGTTTATCGGAATCGGCATCATGGGAAAACCGATGTCCCGTAATTTATTAAAAAGAGGCTTCGCATTGACGGTCGCCGACGTGAATGAAGCGGCGGTCCGCGAGCTCGTTCAGGAAGGCGCCAAGGGCGCCGCGTCTCCGATGGAGGCAGCCCGCGAAAGCGATATCATCATCACGATGCTGCCTAACAACGACATTGTAAGAAATGTGATTCTCGGAGAGAACGGCATCGTCTACGGTGCCAAGCCGGGTACGATTGTCGTAGATATGAGCTCGGTATCGCCGATCGTCTCGAGAGAAATCGCCGCCGCATTGAAAGAGCGCGGTTTGCATCTGCTGGATGCGCCGGTCAGCGGGGGAGAACCGAAAGCGGTCGACGGAACGCTGGCGATTATGGTAGGCGGGGAAGAGGAGGTCTTTAAGAAAGCGGAACCGGTTTTGGCCGCGATGGGCCAGGATATTACGCTCGTCGGCGGCAGCGGGTGCGGTTCCATTGCGAAGCTTGCGAACCAGATCATCGTTAACGTCAATATCGCGGCAATGTCCGAAGCGTTCGTCCTAGCCGCGAAAGCAGGGATCGATGTTGAAAAGATGTATCAAGCGATTCGCGGAGGATTGGCCGGGAGCACCGTTCTGGATGCGAAAGCGCCTATGGTTTTGGAGCGGAATTTTCAGCCGGGCGGCCGGATCGACATTAATTTGAAGGATTTGACTAACGTGATGGAAACGGCGGAGAAGGAGAACGTGCCGCTGCCGTTAACAAGCCACGTCATGAACGTCTTCCGCACCTTGAAAGAGGAAGGCAAGCAAGCCCTGGATCACAGCGGAATCGTTCAATACTATGAAAGCTTGGCGGGCATCACGGTTGAGAAGCGCAAGTAAGCGCATATTAAATAAACGATAAAAGGAGCATACAGCAGCTATGGTTACAGGTCCGATGTTGATCGTTATTTTTCTATTGGCTTTAGCGGCGTTGTTTTTCCTCATTCTGAAAATCAAGCTTGAGCCTTTCTTATCTTTGATCTTCGTGGCTTTCGCCACGGCTTTGGTCATCGGCATGCCGCTTAAGGACGTCCCCGGAGTCGTGACAACCGGCTTCGGCAATACGTTGGCAGGGGTCGGCATTCTCATCGGTCTGGGCGTCATCTTCGGCCAATTCCTCGCTGCGTCTGGCGCGGTGGAGAAAATCGCGCAAGCGGTGCTGAAGGCGTTCGGCCGCAAAGGCTCCCCTGCAGGGCTCGGATTGACGGGTACGATCGTCTCGATTCCGGTATTTTTCGATGCGGCGTTCGTGATTTTGAGCGGTCTGGTCAAGAGTTTGGCTACCAAGACGGGAATCGCTGTAATGACCTTCGTTACGGCACTCGGAGTAGGCTTGATCGTTTCGCACAACATGGTTGCGCCGACGCCGGGTCCGCTCGTTGTCGCCGAAAACACCGGGTCCGATTTAGGCTTGTTTATTTTGTACGGCATTCTTTGCTCCATCCCGGCCACCTTAGTAGGCGGCTATTTGTACGGTACGTACATCGGCAAGCGGTTAAAGCATTCGGGCGAAATTCATGTGGAAGAGGCATCCGCAGAACAAGCGAAGCCGCGCAAAGAAATTGGCACCGGACTGTCGTTCGCGATGCTTTGCCTGCCGATCGTGCTCATCTTGTTAAACACGATTACAAAACTGGCGTTTCCCGATACGGCGATTTCGTCCGTATTCGGATTTATCGGCGATAAAAATATTGCATTATTGATCAGCACCATCGTCGCTATTATTGCGCTTCGGCCATATATTTCGGAGAAATATTCCAACCTGTACGCGGAAGCGATCAATTCGGCAGGCATCATTATTTTGATTACCGGCGCGGGCGGAGCCTTCGGCGCGGTCATCAACAAGAGCGGCATCGGGGATTATTTGATCGGCACGATGCAGAACCTAAGCATTCCGATTCTGTTGTTGGCGTTCATTTTCTCGCAGATTTTGAGAGCGTCTCTCGGCTCTGCGACGGTGGCGCTTGTAACCACCTCGAGCATTCTGGGGCCGATGATCGGCGAGTTGGGCGTATCCCCGATTTTGCTCGGTCTTGCGATCTGCGCCGGCGGCATCGGATTGTCGCTTCCGAACGACTCGGGCTTCTGGGTAGTCAGCAGATTCGGCAAGCTTACAGTCACACAAACCTTGAAGGCTTGGACCTTAGGCGGCTTCATCGCCGGATTGACAGCGCTCGCAACGGTATTTGTCTTAAGCTTGTTCAGCGGAATTTTGCCGGGAATCTAAACGTGTAAAGGAAGGCGGTAGCAGTGCAAATCGGAAAGAGAGCGGCAAGAGAAATATTTGATAACCTTACTGATGTCGACAGCAGCCTCGTACATGAAACATTAGAGAAAGAGCTGCAGGAGTTTAACAGAAAAATTGTCGTTCTGGATGACGATCCGACGGGCGTTCAGACGGTGCACGGCGTCTCGGTGTACACCGATTGGTCGATGAACAGCATTGAACAAGGGTTTCGCGAGAAGCAGCCGATGTTCTTTATACTGACGAATTCCCGGGGGATGATTGCGAGCGAAAGTGAAGCGGCGCATCGGGAAATCGCGGAGAACGTGGCGGCCGTATCGAAGAAGCTGAACCAGCCGTTCGTGATCGTCAGCCGGGGCGACTCCACGCTTCGGGGCCATTATCCCCTGGAGACGGAGACGTTGAAGGAGACGATCGAAGCGCGGTCGGATTTGAAGTTCGACGGCGAGGTGATCATCCCGTTCTTCAAAGAAGGCGGACGCTTTACCGTCGACAACATCCACTACGTTCAGTATGGGGACGAGCTGGTTCCTGCAGGGGAAACGGAATTTGCAAAGGATCGGACCTTCGGATATTCGAAATCTCATCTGGGTGAGTGGGTGGAGGAAAAATCGGGCGGCCGGTACAAGGCGGAGAATGCAACCTATATTTCGCTTGAAGATATTCGGGCATTTCACGTCGACCGGATAACCGATCAGCTGCTTCAAGTGAGCGGCTTCAACAAAGTGATCGTCAACGCCGTCGATTATGCGGACGTGGAAATTTTTACGATCGCGCTCATTCGGGCGATGAAGGCCGGCAAAGCTTTCGCGTTCCGCAGCGCTGCGGCGTTCACGAAGGTCGTCGGCGGCATCGGCGACAAGCCGCTGCTTACGAGAGAGGAACTGATTCGGGAAGACGGCAATCACGGGGGCTTGATTGTTGTCGGCTCTCACGTCAAGAAAACGACGGAGCAGCTGGAACAACTGAAACAATGCTCATTTATCGAGTTTATCCGGCTCGACAGCCACCTGGTCGCAGAGCGGGACAAGTTTCAGGTTGAGGTCGATCGGGTCATTTCCGAGGTAGAGAAGTTCATCGCCTCCGGGAAAACCGTAACGGTCTATACGAGACGGGAAAGACTCGACCTCGGAGAAGGCAAACAAGAGGAAGAGCTGAAGCTTTCCGTGAAAATTTCGGATGCGGTGACGAGCATCGTACAGCGGCTGCGGGTTCGCCCTAGCTATATTGTGGCGAAAGGCGGCATTACGTCGAGCGATATCGGAACGAAAGGCCTTCAAGTGAAGAGAGCGACCGTAGCCGGCCAAATCAAGCCGGGCATCCCGGTATGGATCACAGGCGAGGAAAGCAAGTTTCCGGGCATCGCTTACGTTATTTTCCCCGGGAATGTCGGCGCGAAGACGACGCTGAGGGAAACCGTTGAGCTGCTGGAAAACAAATAATCGTCATTGGGGCGTATGCGACTGTTGTTTCGGTCGTATGCGCCTATCTTCATTTTTAGCGTCTTTGTCATCATTGCTATTACCTCAAAGCTGTGTTATGGTTAATGAATCGTATATGAGACGTCAAGTCGCATATTGGAAAGGGTTGCGATGCTGTTGCCTTTTCAATAGGCGACTTTTTTTCTGGCTGCTTTGGTTTTATGAAACACAATTGAAGGGGAGGACCTGTTCATGTATTATTCACGAAAAAGATCGTTAGAAGATTTTCCGACGGAAATGACCGCCATCTGGTCATGTACGAAAGAAGGCTGCAACGGTTGGATGAGGAACAAATATTCATTTGAAGAGGTTCCTACTTGCCCGCAATGCAAATCTCCGATGATTAGCGGCATGAAAAAACTTCCCGTTCTGTTGGACTCGAGCTACGACTCAAAAGCGGTACAAAAAAACAACGAAAAACAAGGCGTTTCTACAGAATAGACACCTCTGCCATATAAACCCGGCCGGTATGACGGCTGGGTTTTGTATTGTACGGATTTACTCTCATTTTACTCTCAATATGCGGCGAAACGGTTTACACGTACAAATCCCTATCGATATATTGGTGACAGATGCGAGGGACTTTCTTCGGAAACATTATGCTCGCCCTCCATTTTTATCATTACTGTATGTATTGGGGGAATTGTAATGAGCTTTATGGACAAAATGAAATCCGGGTTTTCCGAGGCGAGCAATAAGGCGAAAGTGATGGTGGAAGTAAACAAGCTAAGAATGCAAAACAGCGGTAAAAAGGCCGAGATTGAGCGATATTACCAGGAAATCGGCCGCGTTGTATTTTTTACCTCGGTAAACCGAACCTCGGAAATCGCGAGCAAGGACGTTCAGCCATATATCGATGCGATCCTGAATCTTGAGCGGGAAATCGCAGAAAACAAAAAGCAAATCAAGCTCCTCTCCAACGAAAAAGACTGCGTCTGCGGCAAATCGGCACCGGCAAGCGCGATGTTCTGTCCGTCCTGCGGAGCAACGTTCGCGGACGAGGACTGATAACGAGAATGAAAAAGTTGATGCCAATGATCCGAAGGCTGCCGGCAAAGCCTTACGCAAAAATCGCACTAATCGTTCTGTTTGTCGGCGTTATGGCGGGCGGAACTATCGCATTGTTCAATCACAATCGGCAGCAGCCAGCTCTTGCAACGAACCGGGAAAACATCGGCCAAGATTCCGCCGGCAGGCTCTCCGGCAACACCGCTCAAACGGACGAACTGCCCAAACCGCAAAGAAAAGCCTACCCGATCGGCGAATGGAGCATCGCGATTCCGTATATTAATCCGTTCGGTTCCCAAACCACTTATAAATCCGTCGATTACCAATTCAATGTGTCTACAAATTTTACTTACGTCAATAAAGACAACATCGAGACGGCCCGAACGACCGGCGGCGAAGCATGGCAGCTGCACGTCGATTGGCAAGAAGAGACGGTTCATCCGTACGACGACCTTGCGTTATATATGTCCGAGCTCGGCGGCGAAACGTACCTGGCCGGCCAAGACGAGAGGGTCGTTCACGTCAAGGACCAAGAAGGCAATGATTGGTGGGGCTATACCGCTAGGAACGGCAAAGGCTACATTTTGACGGTCTACAAGGAATTCAGGCTGCAGCACGGAAAAACGGTAACGTTCAAGACGAGCGACTTCAAAGAACGATCGATATATTTCATGACAAACAACGAGGGCCACAAGTATCAGAGCATTCAAGCGACACTGGCCGAAGGCGAAGTGCAGCTGGTCGGGCAGAACGCCTTTACTCAAGGTCATTACAAACGGTATATCAACTACACCCGAACGATGTATGCGTACAAATCGAAAAACTATGCGCTGAACGACATTCCGATGGATACAACCGTGCCGATCCTGTGGCGGATTACTTGGAATACCCGGAGCGACCCGAAGGAGATCACGTTCTCGCTCGACGAGGGGGATCCCATCGCTCCGGTCCGGGACGGAGAGCGTCTAGGGGCCCTGAAAGTAAAAGGCGGCACACTGGGGCGCATTAAGGTCGAGATGGATCCAAACGTAAGATTGGACCATCCGGAGTTGAATTTGAAAGCAGACATGACGCCTGAGGGCGATACGTTGTTCTGGCTGCCCTCCGGATACTGGAACGTCAAATTTATGCCCGAGGACGGCAAGTCGGAAGCGAGCGATCTTACAACGAGGTTAGTTCCCGTCAGCGCCGGGGAAATGACGGAGCTCGAGATCAAGCCCCTCGTGAACAGCTCCTATATCAAGAGAGCGGTTGGGGATTCCGGCGGCTCGGAAACACAGTTGGAGCTGCTGAATGCCGCCGAGCAAGGGGAGCAGGCGAAGCTTTCCTTCATGCTGCTCGATTCGCGGAATCCGAAGTTTACCCCAACCATATCCAATACGGAGATTACGGAAGGGGGACAGCCTGCAAAAATATTGAAGATCGAACGGCTGCAGACGCCGCCAAGCGTCGTGTTGGCGCTCGACTCCTCAGGCTCCATGGGCAAATCCATGGGGAGCGCGCTCGCGTCGGCACGCGCCTTTATTCAAGGGCTGCCGGATCACACCAGCATCCGGCTCATCGATTTCGATACGGAGCCGAAATTAATCGAAGGAACGAGCAAATCGGATGTTCTGAAAAACATGGGCGGGATCAAGGCGAACGGGGCAACCGCTCTTTACGATTCCATCGTTCAAGGACTTGAGCTTCTTAAAGATGCGCAGCGGCCTACCTTAGTGGTGTTCAGCGATGGGGCGGACAGCAACGCGAACGATACGGGGCCGGGCAGCAAAGCCGGCAAGCAGCAAGTGATGAAGGCCGTTAAGGATTCGGGAATTCCGGTATATACGATCGGCTTCGGTGCGGGCCACGACAGCACGACCTTGACGGACCTCGCCGGCATGTCGGAAGGGACGTATTATTCGGCCGACGATGAGCAGGCGCTGAACCATGTGTTCTCCGCCATCAATAACCGGCTCGGCAATCGTTTCGAGGTTACTTACGAACGGCCGAAGGAGCAGGCGCCGTCGGACGTTCCGGTCATCTCTCTGACGATGGACGTCAGCGGCTCGATGGATGTAGACCCGTCCACCGGTCATGGCGATTTCCGATTGGACAAAGTGAAGCGGTTATTTCACGAATTCATTAAACAGATCCCGGATAACAGCTTAGTCCAGCTGACGAGCTTCTCCGACAAGATCAATGTCGATCAAGTGATGACGAATCGGAAGCCGGAGCTGCTTCAGGCTTTGGGCTCTTTGAAGGCTGCCGGCGGAACGAATATTCTCAGGTCTGCGGAACTGACGTTTCAGTCGATGGAGAAGATCCCTTCGGATAAGAGGGTGATCGTCTATCTGACCGATGCCGCGCTGGATGTGAGGGAAGAGAATAAGGAGTACTTCGCTGAATTATTAAACGGCATTAGGGACGAAGGCATTCTGGTTTTATGGGTAGGCCTCGGCACCGAAGACAGCGAAGCCGCTTTTCAGTGGGCTGCCGAGCAGTCCGGCGGCAAATATGTCATTTCGGAGGATCCTGAGGTGCTCGCGAAAGCGTTCCGGGATGTGTTGGATACGGTTCGGCAGAAGCCCGCCGAGAGGGTGGCGCTGTCGCTCGCCATAAAGAATGACGCCGGGGGAGAGGACGTTAGGGAATACTCGATTAACGAACTGGTCGATTTTCCCGCGCTGAAAAATTCGGGCGACAAGGTTGCGCTGCAAACCTTAAGCTACGAGACAGGAACGAAAATCGCCCAATATGAATCGGAGACGGCAGCGCTTCTATACGGCAGCGACATTCCAAGTCAGGACGTTCAAATTTACAGCAGACTTCCGGTTCACGCCACAGGAAAGAACAAGGCGATGGAATGGTCGGCGAACGAGATCTTTTTCTTGAAGCGGCTGAAGGGGATCGAAGCTCCTTACGGCAAGAGCTATATGGCTGTGGATATGGAAATCAAAAATATTCACGCCGACGGCGCGTCGTACCTGATTCCGGATTTCGCGGCCCATTTCTTCGTCACCATGAACAATGCAGGCTCGTATCCTGCGTCGACGGCGACCTGGCTGGCCGAGACGCCTTTATCTCCGCCGGGAGAGAACAGCATATTCACGAAGCCTGACGAGACAAGAGGAGGCGTTCTGGTTTTCCTGGTGCCGGATGAGGATACGAAACAAGTTTCCGTCAACTTCTACGATACCGTTAACGGGCATATTACGCTTCCGCTCGTCGGGACGCCGAAGCGGGAGGACGTTCCGCTGGCTTCTCTGCCGACAACGGCGACCGGCAAGCTGTCCGATACGTTCAGTATGACGCTGAAGGCGAGCAGCGATTTGGCGCAAATCGAGAAGGTAGAATTCAAGCCAAAAACGAGCGTCTTTAAAGTGGTAGAGGCGGAATTGAATTCCAAGGTTCAAGCTCATCTGGAGGTTAATCCGCAGGAACGGTTTTATTTGCGGATAAAGACGGGAGCCGGTCCCTTTATGGTGCCGGTCAATACAACGACTGCGCTGCTTCCTTACGGGTTTTTGCGTCCGGTTACGATGGGGCCGGGCTCCTCCAATAAAGTCAGATTCGCATTCCAGATACCGAATGTGCTCAAGGATTCGCCGATGGAGCTGTACGCCGATCTTTTCGGCGGGGGGATGGTTCTTCCGGTGAAAGAAGGAGAAGCAAGTGCCGGAGGAGGCGGAGACGGCTTCGTCTACGAAGGCGACGGCATGACGCTGACCGTGAATGCGCTGGCCAAGGTGCAGTCGCTCGAAAGCAGAAGCGGCAGCTTTGTAATTGCGGACGTGACAATCGCCGATACGAAGGACGGAACGGGCGTATCCGGGTTTGCGCACTCCTTTACGCTGGTTCCGGACGGGGACGTATCTCCCGAGGAGGGCCCGAAGGAGCTGGGGCCCGATCCTGCGACCGAAGATTTGCTGCTCGGGATCGACAATGATTGGGCCGTATTCGACGGCACTTCCCGGAGGGGATTGCTCGTATTTGCTATCCCGACTAAGCTGGCGGATCGGACTTGGACGCTGCAATCGTCCCAATTCGGCACCTTGAAGCTGCCTGTCTCTAGTGAAGCCTATAAGGAAAAGGGGCTGCTCGTGAACGAGGTATCTCCGCAGGTTGATGACGACTTCAACACCGAGCTGGCCGTTGCGCTCAGTAAAGCGATCAGCCGCCACAAAGCCGTTACGGAGGTAAGTGCGCTTGCCGATGCCGTACAGAAGGTGAAGCTCGATGCCGGGAACGGGGAATATGCACCGGCTCCTATGCCGACGATCCAAGGCTTGCTGCAGCTGGACTCGGTCAAGACGACGGATCAATTCCATTCCACGATGAACGGATTAGGGTGGCTGCCCTCGTCGGATCCTTATTGGCGATACCGAAACTCGCCCGAAGCCGTACTGACTCAGGGCTGGGGAACGGAGGGGGATTTGGCTTACTTGGCGGGAGGGCTCCTGGCGAAGCTCGGATACAGTCCTTCGCTGCGCATGGTGAACGTCACGGATCGAGGCAGAGAGTCATTACGGGAAATGGTCGGATTGGATAAAGCCGAAGTGAAGCAGCTGCCCGCTTGGGCATACACCGACGAGGAAGGGAACGCCAAGCTGTTCGTTGTGCCGTTCATGAAAGATTTGTCGGAGCTTAGCGGACTCGTTTATTTCCCTGCAGGGCAGGAAGGCCGAGCGATGACCCCGGTCGAAAGCCGGATCAGCGTTTATTTCAAGGCGGTGCCGCTTGTTAATCGCAATGTGACCGAAGTAACCAGCGATATTACGGATGCTTTGGGCGGCGGCGGCGGCGGCGGCGAGCCCGCTCCGGAAAATATCCGCGTATTGGATACAAAGCTTACACTGGATCAGTTGGGTACGGCTGCGGTTGACGTCCGCGCTGCCGGAGCAGGCGGGTTATATACTGCCGTCCTGGAAAACCAAACGATACAAATCCCCGGCAATAGCAGCGTGGATTCCGGCAAGTACAAGATTGTCGGGATCCGAGTGGAGGTTCAGCTGCCCGGAAGCAAGGCCGTTCACGAAACCGCGCTGAACGAAGGGGAGGAGATCGCCGATGTGTTCCATACGCTCGCGATCAATCTTCCGGATCTGACTCCCGAAGCGACCGAGGCGCTGCAGAAGGCCGCAGACCGGGAGTATCGTTCGATCTCGAAGCCGAACGATCACTCCGCGCTTGTCTGGTACACGCGCAGCATCCTGTACCGGTTCATTGCGAATCAATCGTTGTATGAGAGTCAGCTTGCGGATGAGCTTGGCGTGACCGCCGGACGAACCGATAAAGAACGGGTTATTGCGGTTACGGTGCGCAAGAAAGACGCCTATTCCCCGCTGCGTACGAGCATCGATCTGGCTCAAACCGCCAATGAACTGCACCGGGGGGCGGAGGAGGCAACGCATGCCTTCCGGATTATGAGCGGGCTGTTCGCCTCCCGGCTGGAAGGGGCCGTTCTTCCGGGAGATAAGGCGGATATCGTGGATTTGTGGATGGAGAGCCCGGACAATACGAACGTGTTCTTAACCCTTCCGAGCAGCCGAAAGGACGACCTCAAATATATGGAGGAGCAAGGGATTCCGGCGTTCGTGACGGAGCGGGTGCGAGGGTCTTCCAAAGCAATTATTATCCCGACGAAACCGACAACGATGGGCGGGGAAGAGCGGTGGGCATGGCTGGAGATCGATCCTGCGACTTATGAGACGATAGCCGTCATGGACACGGGCGAACGAGGCGGTTTTGCGGAGTATCTCATGGCACTCGAGCCTCTGACGCCGATCGGCGAAGATTACCAGACGTTTATGGCGGGTTCCTTTATCGGAGTCAGCACGTCGGTCTGGAGCGTAAGTTCTTTCTCGCTGATGCTTAGCGATTACGATAAGATCATAGAGGCGGCGAAAAAGTTCACCTACGGACTGGGCATGGTATTGGACGGGATGATGAACGATAAAGATTTGTACGGTAAAGGAGAGGTCGAGTTAGGCGCTTTTAAACTAAAGCTGAAGGAAGCCAACTTCGACAACTGGGCTCAAATTTTCGAAGACGTGAAGACGGGCAAAACGGTCGGAGGCAATTTCATAACGTTCAAAGACGGCTTTAAAGCCGGTGCGGCTTATTACTTCAAACAAGCGGAGAAAGCGAAGCCGCCGAAAAAATCCGATTCGAAGGACAAAGCGAAATAGACAAACTGCGGCACGGGCCTCACCGGTTCGTGCCGTATTTCATTGTTCGGGCATTAATTTGTTGAAATAACATCTATAGTTCATTCGGTTATGAAAAGACAGCGAATAGACATGAAAGGGTTTACATATCCCTGCTTGAATACTGCTTATGCTTCATGCGGTTTATGCTTTTTTACTCTAATCTTTAAGGGGGAAAAGTATCGAATGGGGAAGAAGTGCAAGGTTTACGTATCCCTGCTTTTAACGGCGGCGTTGCTCATTCCGCAGGCCGGAGTCGCTCCAACCGCTCAAGCCGCCGCTGTCGGGGTTACGGTAGTCGCCAACGATTTTGACACGGGGACGGACGGTTGGTTTAAAAGAGGCTCCGAAACGGTAAACATATTATGAGGCTGCCGAACCGGCAGCCATATTTTTTGGCGGGCGGTCCGTGCGCAATCGTTGAGGTGGAACCCCTGCGGCGCTAACGGACGCCACGGACGTTATATCGCCGTTTTGCCCGCCTCCAAACAGCTAACGGACATCACAGACGCTAAACCCCGATTTTTGGCGTCAAGCCCTGCTTTTTCGAGGCAATAACTGCGGTGGTGTCCGTTACAACTGTAAACTCCGTTCAAAACGCCGAATAGCTGCATCCCTGTCCGTTAGAGAAGACCCGCCGACCGGCCATCCGAATTTGATAGGTACGATACCTGAGATGCCGGTGACACCCCCTCTACATTTACTGGATTAAGCCGATCGATTTCAGGAACTGTTCGGCAACCTCTTTCTCCGGGCGGTGCTTTACATCCACTTCATAGTTTAATTGCTGCATCTTCTCGTCGTCGATTTGGCCGGCCAATTGATTCAGCACGCCTTCCAGCTCCGGATGCCGATCCAATACCGCTTGCCGGACGATCGGGGCCGCTTCATAAGTAGGGAAGAACCGCTTGGAATCCTCAAGCACGACCAGATCGTATTTGATAAGATTCGCATCCGTAGAGAACACGTTGATCACTTGAACATTTCCTTTATCCAGCGCTTCGTATTTCAACCCGACATTGATCTCCGTTTTATTTTTGAAGGACAAGCCGTACGCTTTGGCGAACGCGTCATATCCGTCAGGGCGGTTGAAAAATTCCGGTTCCGCCCCAAAGATCAGATCGGGGGACACGGCGGCCAAATCCTCGATCGTCTTCAATCGATGTTTCTCGGCAAAAGCTCTCGGTACGGCGATGGCATAAGTGTTATTGAACCCAAGAGGCTTCAGCCAAGCGACGGAGAACTTCTCGGCATACTCCTCCTTGACCGTATTATAAGTAAATTGCGGGTCCGTGCTGGAAGGCCGCTTGAGTATATCGACCAAGCCCGTCCCTGTATACTCGGTGTACATGTCGATATCATTCGTTGTCAAAGCGTTCCATGGGATCATCGTCCCTCCGAGGTTCGCTTTATGCTCGACCGGCACACCCAGCTTCACCTCGATCAGCTTCGCCATCATTTCACCGATCAAAATGTTTTCCGTAAAGCTTTTGGAGCCGATATGGATCGTTTCGCTGCCTGTGCTTACTTTACTGCTGCTGCAACCGGATAAGAAACAAACGGAGCCTACTAGAAAAATGATTGTGAATTTGAGCATGGCTATACGGACCATCGTGTTCTCTCCCGTCCTATTCATTATTGTTTTTGATTTGTCCTGAAGCGGGATGCCGCTCCCCGGATTGCGATTTCGGACACGATAACGAGGCCGCAAACCGCCGCCGCTCCCATTAGGACGGAACCCGTGTTCATCGTCTGCAACCCCCGGTAAATCGTTCGCCCTAATCCGTCTGCACCGACGAAAACTCCGATCGCGGCGATGCCGATGGAGGTGACAAGCGCTATACGGACGCCTGTCAGTATGGCGGTGAATGCGAGGGGGAATTCGACCTTGGCGAATAGCTGCCAGCGCGTCATTCCCATCCCGCGGCCAATGTTGAGGTATACGGGATCGATCTGGCGGAACGCCAGCAGCGTATTTTGCAGAATCGGCAGAATGGCGTACAAAGCCAACGCTGCGACAAGCGTGGCGTTGCCCAAGCCGAATACGAGCAATAGCAAGGCAAGCATCGCAAGGTGGGGGATCGTCTGTATGACTTCCGTAACGGATAACAAAGCGGCGGCCGTCCTTCTGTAGCGATATGCCGCCAAACCGAGCAGTAAACCGATCGATCCGCCCAGTAGAGTGCCCAGCAAGGAAAGGAATAGATGGTAAAAGGCGGACAGCCACAGCTCGGCGTTCATCGGTTTAACGCCTCCCGTCTTTTGTAGCGCGGGGTTGTCCGCCGCTGCAGCAGCCCTAGCAGCCAGCCGATCATAATGGCCAATATTGCTGTCGGAAGAGCGCCGGCCAGGATGAGATCGGGATTATAGTTATCGATGCCGGAGAAGATCAGTTTGCCGAGTCCCCCCGCGCCGATCAAGGCCGCCACAGTCGCCCAGCTGACGGTATAGACGGCGGACAGCCGAACGCCTCCGACAATGGCGGGCAAAGCGAGAGGGAACCGCACCTTGACGTAGCGCTGCCGTTCCGTCATCCCCATTGCCTCAGCGTATTTCAGCAAAGCCGGGTCGATATGTTTCATTGCCGTATAGGTGTTGTTCAATATCGGAAACAAGGCGTACAGCCAAAGAACATAAAAGGCGGGCGCAAACCCGATTCCGATCAGGGGCAAAGCGAGCGCGAACAGCGCCAAGCTTGGAATCGTCTGGGTGACGGACGCAACGAGTATCACTTTATCCCCCCATCCGGGCTTTCGCGCCAGCAGCAATCCGAGCGGAATCGCTGCCGCGCAGCCGGCCAGCAGCGCGCTGAATGTGAGCAAAAGGTGCTCCCAAAGGGCGGCGGCGATCTGATCCGCATAAAGCTGCCATATCACTTGCGGAGTATTCATCGTTCCTCTCCCCAGAGCGAATGCGCCATCGTATCCAATACCGCTTGCCGGGTTACGACCCCGAGGAAATGGCGGGTTTCATCATCAACAAGGGGGAGAAAATTTTTCTCGGATCGGATGAAACATTCGTACGCCTGTTGTAACGTTTCAGTGACTGGAAGTGCTTCGGAATGGAAAGGCTCCGTTTCGAGCGAATGAGGCTGCTCGGCTGCCGCAATCAGCTGCTGTTCGAGAGAGATGAGTATGCAGCACGGCTCGTCGCCGAGCTGAAGCAGCTGCCGGCGGTCCGGCCATTGCCTCCGGACGGCAAATTCCGTTCGGGGAATCATGATGCGGCGAAGGCCAGGAAGCATCGGACGGCGCCTGCTTGCTTGTTCCCCCACGAATGACTCGACAAATTCGTTCGCGGGCTGCCGCCGGAGCCGCTCGGGCGTATCCAGCTGCACGAGTTCGCCTTCGTTGAAAATTCCGATCCGATCGCCGATATGAAACGCTTCGTCCATGTCGTGCGTTACAAACAGGATCGTCTTCCGGTATGACTTCTGAAGCTTCTTCAATTCGTTCTGCAACGACCTGCGGTCGATCGGATCGAGCGCTGCGAAAGGCTCGTCCATTAAAATAAGCGGAGGGTCGGCGGCTAACGCTCTGAGCACGCCGACTCTTTGCTGCTGTCCGCCCGAAAGCTGGAACGGCAGCTTGCCGGCGAACGTATCCGCATCCATGCCGACCATCTCCAGCAGCTCCCGGATTCGCGCTTTCACCCGGGTTTTGTCCCACCCGAGCAATCGGGGAACGAGCCCGATGTTATCGGATACGGTCATATGGGGGAACAGCCCGGTTTCTTGAATGGCATAGCCGATATTTCTGCGCAATCGGACGGGATCGAACGAACGGATATCTTTGCCGTCCAAGGCAATGCTGCCTTCCGTCGGCTCCGCCATTCGGTTGATCATTTGCAGAATCGTCGTTTTGCCGCAGCCGCTCGGGCCGATCAGGACAACCAATTCTCCTGCTGGGATTTCCATGCACAGGTTTCTTACAGCGGGAGAGGGGCTGCCCGGGTACTGTTTGCTTACATTGCGCAACGAAACTATCAATCTATATTCACCGCCTATGCTGCTGATTCAGCCCGACAAACAAGTACCAATAAAATTCGAGCCATTGCTCCAGAGGCGTACGGCCCTCCAGCCGCTCTCCCGCCTCCACCTTCTGCAGCAGCAGCTTCATGCCGGGGGTAAGGTTGGCTTCCGGCACGGATGTAAGCGCTTGGTATACTACCGCCTGATTGGGGTCGATGCCCTGCAGCTTAGCCCACCGATCCACTTCGGCTTGAAAGAGGTAATTGGGCTCATTCGGCTCCTCCAGCATATAGTCCGGTCCGACGGCCTCGATCGTACGAAGTATCGTTTCCTTCTGTTCGTTTCGCTTCAGCTCCCGGAGCTCGGAGGGGTACATCGGATCGCCGAAATAAATATCTTGCTTGGCATAGCGATAAGGGAAGTCGCAGTACACTTCACCCGGATCCTCGGACGGCAATCCGCCGGCGAACCGAATCGGAATAATCGGTACTCCGCGGGTCATCGCCAAATCCAGCACCGGCGTAGTAAGCGTCTGCAAGGGAAATCTGCAATGAGGTCTGCGCGTGCCTTCCACGTGAATCAAGATCGAACGGCGTTCTTGTTCCGCGACCGACAGCAGCTGCTCCAACAACCCCCGAAGCAGCCTCGGTTGGCTCTGATCAAAAAATATGAGAGGGAATACGTTGCTATTGCTGCCTGGGAACGCCCGTGTATGCTTGAGGAAAAGTCCCAATAGCGAATAAAGATGCTGATTTGCAGCGATGCCGATTAAGGACGTTTCGCTTAGCGCGTATAACACTTGGTAGAAAAACAACGATTCGGCAGCTGTCTGATGATTGGCAAAAAAGGTGACCGGCTCTTTCAAAAGCTCCTTCAAGCTGTCGGGGGATTGTACATAGACTCTTCCGACGAAAGTGCGCAGCATCCCTTCCAATATGTCCGCGGGACACCAATCCGTTACGTTCACTTCTTTCTGCTGCTTCTGCCGAATAATGTCGTAGAAGCTTTCATCCGTGCTTTCCGTAATGGTAAATCCGGCGCCGGCCTCATCGGAGCTCTCCGAATGCAGCTCGATATGGAATTGCGTAAAAGGCAAGCGATCCGCGCGCGCTCCGTCCAGCTTGTCGTTCATGCGGAATTCATCCGGCGATAAATGCGTCATTCGTGCCAGCTGCTCACGAATGGGACGGATCATTTCATGCATATGCAGCAACTCCCCCATGTGATGTGACCCCATATTTTACTAGATAACGATTTTCTACAAAAAATTACAAATTTACGTTACGATTATAGCATCCACGCGGTGCATGGGAAACATTTTCATTACTTTCAATTGTATGCCTTTATCCCCATATAATATAATGAGGTCGCTTTCATTTCATAGAACCGTAGGCGGTGATGTACGATGGATCATTTGTTGGATCGCAAAGCTTTTCGGTTGTTTCTGGAATTGCCGGATACGAATACATCATCGCCGACAGAGGAGCAAGCGGCATTTCTGCATAGTCTCGACAAGCTGGAGTACGGAAAGAACGAACGTGTCATTTCGGAAGGTGATCAAGGCGAAGCGCTGTATATTTTGGATAAGGGAACGGTAAAAGTAGTCAAAGAAAGCGAAGGCGGAAAAACAATCGGCGAGCTGCATGAAGGGGATTTTTTCGGAGAGCTGTCCTTATTTACCGGCAAGCCGCGGGCCGCCAGCATCGTCGCGCAGGAGGACGTAACCGTATATCGGTTGACCAAAGACCGCTTTCATTCCTTGATCCGGACGTATCCGAATATGAGCGGGACGTTCCTTCGCAAGCTGTACGACCGTCTTACCGAATCGTATGAGGAGCTGGAGACGGCAAACAAAGAGCTCACTCGCTCCAATCAATTGAGGAAGGAGCTCGGTTCGATTTTTACTTGGGTCGTGCTGGCGATCGGGCTGTATACGTTCGTACTGGGCTTGTTCAATTCTTCCATCTTCTCGAGCGCTTCGAACGGCACCCAATTTGTATTAAACCTGGTGCTGGAGCTGTTCACCTTGTTTCTTATTATTCGCATCGTCGTGGGCAGCTCGCTGCCTTTATCGTCCTTCGGATTAACGTTGAAGCAGTGGAAGCCTGCCATAAAGCAATCTCTGGTCATTTCCGCGATCGCGGTCATCGTTTTGACGTTCATCAAGTATTTGGCGGTCATCTTTGAGTGGCCATTCCTGCCGCATGAAACCGTTGTAGACATGTCTCAGTTTAATTGGCGCTATATAACGTACCTGGTCGAAGTGCCGCTTCAGGAATTTATCGGACGCGGGGTATTGCAAGGCTCGATCCGGCGATTGCTGGACGGCCGGTATGCGACCCTATGTGCGATTGTCGTTTCGTCTTTGCTGTTCGGGGCGCTTCATCTGCACGTTTCCGTGAATCTTGGAATCGCATCGCTGGTCATGGGCATTTTGTGGGGATGGATGTACTCGAAATACCCCAATTTGATCGGTGTGAGCATATGTCATTTCATTATTGGAAATTATTCGGGGCTGTTGGGGTTTTGGACGATATTGTAAAATTGTCCGTCCTTGGCTGAAGAATATCCAAAGGGGTTACTTGAACGACAAGGAAGCAGCCTTCCGAAGGCCGCTTCTTTGTTTGCTATAGATTTAAGCGCTTAGCTGCTCGTCTTTGCTCTTCAACCATTGCTCAAGCATCTCGATCGACATGGCCTTCAACATATCCGCGTGATCGTGGATAGCATGATGCCACATTTCGGCTTCCACTTTATATTTATTATCGTCGGTTACGGAAAATCCGCAATTGCAAGAAAGTGTCTTCATGGGTTGTATATCTCCTATAAATTGGTTGCATAATTTAATGCATAGCTTTAACGGACCACGGATCGACGCCGGGATCTTGGCCTTGCGCCACTGTTTGCAGGCGAGGCATATAATGGCTCCAGCCTTGCTGATGGGACGGAATTTCCGAAGCCGGAAGATCGTAATGGGTTAAGACCAGGAGGGTACCGTTATCTTTAGGAGTCAACTTGAACTCTACGGTGCTCGACCCCGGAGGCACTAGCTGCGATTTCTCCCAGCCCCAGGTCATAACGATTTTCTCGTTCGGTACAATCTCCTTATACTCGCCAATGGCGATATCGCTTCCGTTGACATCGATGCGGTATATGCCGCCGATCCTCGGCTCGAGCAGAACGTGGCGTCCCATCCAGCGAACCAGCTTGTCCGGGTTGGTAAAGAACGAAAATAACGTCTCCGGGCGGCATTCAATAAAGATTTCTTTCGTGACCGTATTACTGCTGCTGATTTGATTCATGGTTTCTCCTTTCTTCCTCTTCGGCAGCTTCCTTGAGGCGCGACAAGCTGTCGTCCCAGAAGCTCTCGATGTATTGTTTCAACTCGGCGAATCCATCCCTCCTAATGCCGTAGATTCGTTTGGTGCCGGCTCGACGAACAACGACGAGCCCGGCCTCTTCGAGAACTTTAAGATGCTGCGAGATCGCCGGCGCCGTAATGTCGAAATGGGCCGCAATGGCGCTTGAGGTCAGTTCCTCATCACGGACGAGATGTAAAATATCTCTGCGCCTTGGTTCCGCTAATGCATGAATGGCTTTATCGATCATGTACTTAATTTAGCACCGACTAAATTAAATGTCAACTAAAATAGTTATTGCGCAAAAGGGAAACATGATTTATTCTGACACAGAGAAACGCTATCTATGTTAGAAATGAGGGTATTTGATGTCCATGCCGCGAATGGATGATGAGTCCAAAGCATTATTTACTTCCGTGGTTCCTCCGGATCCGAGAATAACGATTAAGCCGATGTTCGGCGCTTTGGCAGGCTTTATTCACGGAAATATGTTTACCGGCTTGGTAGGACGACATATTTTTGTCCGCTTGCCGGAAGTGCAAAGAATACAACTGCTTGAGCAAGAAGGAGCGGCCGAGTTCTCGCCGATGCCGGGCAGACCGATGAAGGAGTATGTGACAGTCCCCGAACAGTGGCGGGGGGAGCCCGAGAAGATAAGGGAATGGATCGCAATTTCGCTTTCATGGGCAGAGACCTTGCCTGAGAAGCTGCCTGCAAAGAGCAAGGCAAAAAAATAACGCGATGAAAGTCGTCGTTTGGTCGAAAAGGCGGGAAGCTAAGGAATGGTAGACGTTTCAACGGAAATCGTCATTGACTGCCCGCGCGAAAAAGCGGCGGAATACGCAGCGGACCCGGATAATGCTCCGAAATGGTATGTCAATATTCAATCGGCGGAATGGCAAACTCCGAAGCCGCTGGCAGTGGGCTCTAAAGTTGCATTTAAAGCTCGCTTTCTAGGGAAAGAGCTTGCATATGTATATCAAGTCATGAAATATAATCCGGGAGCGCTGCTTGTTATGAGAACGGCGGATGGGCCTTTTCCCATGGAGACCGCTTATATTTGGGAAAGCATCGACGAAAACTCGACCCGGATGACGCTGCGGAACAGAGGAACCCGAAAGGATTTTCGATTGTATTTGCACCGTTGATGTCGATCATGATGCGCAGGGCGAACATGAAGGATTTGAAGAAGATCAAGGAAATACTCGAAAACCGAAATTAGTATAGGAGCTAAGCGATTTGTCATCGTGGCACATTAGGGGAGGCAGATCGAATGAAGAGGTCGGCCGGACACCGCGACTCGATCGACCTCTTCGCCCGGCAGTTGCCCATACTAACGGAAACGAATGTCCGCTAAAATAGGCTAGTTTACATAATTCGGCGATTTAACGGAAAACGTTGTCCGCTAACACGGTTTTTTTTCACGATTTTTTGACTTTACAACAAATTAGCGGACATCTTGTTCCGTTATTTCGCGGGATTCCGCCGTTTGCTGGGAATTAGCGGACATTGTGTTCCGCTAATTTTTTTGCCTCGCTACTCCGCAACCAGCTTGCGAAGCAGCCCCGCGAAGCCCGGCCCGGACGTAACTCCTATGTTATTGACATAAACGATTTCCTCGATGCGATGCTCTCGGATAAACGGGATCAGCGGCTGATCGAATTGACGCGGATCCACGACAAAGATGTCGCTGTAATGCGGAAGGAGAAAAGGAACCAGCGCGTTGCCGTATGAATCCTTGATGACCAGCAGCCTTCGTTTGCTGTCCGCTTCCGCGGCGATATGGCCCCAGGGGCGATCCCCGCTCAAAAATATGCGGTATTTGTTTTTCTTCTTCGCATGCCTCATATCGATGAGCGGCATGTCCAAGGAACCGGTGTAGTGGACGGTATACCGGTGCTTCACATACGGTTTGAAATACACGATCGTATCCGGACGGGCGGCGAGCCTGCGGTTCATGGTCGAGGCATATAACGAGCCGAGAAACTGCGGCACTTCGCCCTTTTCGTACGCTGTAACGGGCACCGGATTCATGCCGTTCGCTTCGATGAAGGCCGAATAAGCATAATAAGCCCCGACGGCGGTCCAATGGTGATCCGTCCGAAAGAAAAGCGGCTCCCCGGCATGAAGAAGCATCGGCGATAATGCGTCCACCTTTGCGATTTCGGGCTTTAATTTGCCGTATATTTCGTCGATGGCTTTCCGCTGCGAATCCGAGAGCGACTTCAGCTTAGGCGATCGGATAAATTCAGCCGCCGTGGGGGCGATAAGCACCGATGTGCGGATGCCGTTCGGGAACGCCTGCTCCAGACGCTCATGAATCCGGTTGACGGCATCGGCATAAGCTTGTCCGGAAGCGGCATCGAAGGAATACAGGTTCATCGCCCGGTCCCCGATAATCAGTACTCTGCCTTGCCTCTTTCCCTCTTCTTCAGCGGAGGCCGACGAAAGGGGCGAAACCGCTTGGCGGGTCTTAGCGCGAGGCGCCGATTCCGCCGATTTCGCAGAAGCTTCCGCCGCCGCCCCCGCCGATTGCCCGGGTTGTCCCGCGCCGGCCGACTCTTCCGCAGAAGGAGCCGCCTGGGCTTCAGCGGAGTTGTTGGCTGCGGAGGGGACGATAAGCGCCGATTCCGTTCCCGATTTGCCTTGAAAGGATGCAATCCATTTGCTCGTTCGGATGAAAGAATCGCGAAACGCGATGTGATCCGCGGTGTAATTTTCAAGCTCGCGAAAAAAACCGCCCGACAGGACATTCCGTACGGAAAAGACGGGAAACGAGGCGAGCCTCCGGTTTTCCGTCTCCGAGTCGCTGGACGTTACGTGCGCGAAAAGCGTCAGAGCCGTCCCCGTAACAAGAAATCCGGCAAAAAACAATATTTGCAGCATGTTTCCGATTCGCATGGACTTTTGACCTCGCTTCGCATTAGAAACGGAAGTAGAAAAACGGCGTATACGACTTTCCAACCAACAGGATGGCCGAAACCGAGAGCAACGCTAAAGAGCCGAGAGGAACCAAAGTGTTCATGTACACGGCTTTCATCGTCCGTTGCGCCCGATCGGCGACGATTCGGTGCAAGCGTGCGGAAAGAGGCGCCGACGCAATCAGCGCAATCAGAAGCAGCCATACATGGTTCTGGATAACGATCGCCGCTTCCGTGTCGAGCAACGGAGCGCCGTTGCATCCGAACATCGCTTGAAGATACGTGCCCCCGCGCCGCATCGATTCGAAATAAAAAAATACCCAGCCCACAAGTACGATCATTCCGAAATAAAGGCGGGAAATGACGCGCGGCATTCGAGACAAAGCCTTTAACAGAAACGCCTTCTCGACTCCGATCAACACGCCGAAATAAAGTCCCCATACCACGAAATTCCAGCTGGCCCCGTGCCATAATCCGGTCAAAAACCAAACGGCGAACAGATTGAACCACGGCCTGCGGCGGTTGCCGCCTAACGGGATGTATACGTAATCTCTAAAAAAACCGCCGACCGACATATTCCAACGGCGCCAAAACTCCGTAGCGCTCGCGGATGCGTAAGGGTAGTCGAAATTTTCCTTGAAGCGGAATCCGAACATCTTGCCCAAGCCGATCGCCATATCCGAATAGCCGGAGAAATCGAAATAAATTTGCAAGGCGAACAAGAGGATGCCGAACCACGCACCGAGCATCGATAACCGTTGCAAATCCCCGTCAAGAAACACCGGAGATATTTCGGAAAGCGAGTTTGCGAGAATGACCTTCTTTCCGAGTCCGATTGCGAAGCGGCCTACACCGTAGCTAAATTCCGGAATCGTGACGGTGCGTCGGTCCAGCTGATGCTGGACGTCGGCATAGCGAATAATCGGTCCGGCCACGAGCTGCGGGAACATCGAAATATAAAGCAGCAGCTTAGGGTAGGACGTCATGGCGGGAGCGACTTTGCGGTAAACGTCGACCAAATAGGAAATCAAATGAAATGTAAAAAAGGAGATGCCGATCGGAAGACCGGGATTATCATATTTCAGCGGGATCGACGTCAACGAAGCGAACGTGTGAACGAAAAGCCCCAAATACTTGAAGTAAAACAGGAAAGCGATTTGTCCGGCGATCGAAGCCGCGAGAACGAACCGGGAGAAGGCCGCACTTCGGCTTCGTTCCAGCAGTAACCCCCCGATCCATCCAAGAAGCACGTTAAATAGCAAAATGCCGATCCAAACCGGTTCGCCCCACGCGTAAAACACCAGGGAGAAAATGAGCAATATCCCGTTCTTCAGCTTTTCCGGTGCCGCAAAATAACACAAAAGCGCCAGAGGGAGAAACTCAAACAAAAAAATAAAGCTGGAAAAGACCACTTGTCCTCACCTCGATACCCTACTGGAAACAACTCCTATTATAAACAGTTTGCAATAATTCATTCGCGGACCGGCGAACAGCCCCGCGGCGATCGGAACGGCTACGAATAACGAATCGTTTCACTACAATTTCACTTGATGTTCACCGCGATGAAAAAACATTGGGGGTTTTCATGAAAATTCCAAAATAATCCGTGATGTACAAGCATTTCTACAAATCAGGGAGCCAGAAAAGAACTGCATTGAAACGGTTACAAAAAAAGCTTGACGATGTTATATTTCCTCCATTATGATAGCGATGAGTGAAACGTTTCGATTGGTTCATCAATGCTTGTAAGAAGAAGGAGTTACAGGAATGGCAACCATTAAGGATGTAGCCAAAGCGGCGGGAGTATCCTTGTCGACTGCATCTTACGCGATCAACGGCAATACGAAAATCAGCGAAGCGACAAGAGCAAGGGTATTGGAAGCAGCCAAGCAGTTGAATTATCAAAAGAACGGTTTGGCGACCGACCTGAAGCGAAACAGCACGAAGACGATTGCGCTGATTTTAAGCGATATGTCCGGTCCGTATTATACGGAGTTGATCAGAGGAGTGCAGGAAGTCGCGCTGGAGAACGGTTACGACCTCATTGCCTGCAGCTCGTTCGGCGGGAACGAATCGACCGCGATCAAATTTCTAAGGGAAAAGCGCGTAGACGGCGTTATTATTTCGGAACACAATCTTCATGACGAAGCGATTTTGCAATCCGCCCGCAAAGGCTTTCCGATCGTCGTGCTCGACCGGTATCTCAAGGGCGATTATATTTACAATGTTCTTGTCGATAACGAGAAGGGCGGCTATATGGCGACGGAGCTGCTGATCAAGAACGGCTTCAAGCAAATCGCGTACATCAGCAGTTCAAGCAACTCTTACGATCACAAGCTTCGTTACAAAGGGTATATGCAAGCTTTAAGCGATTACAATCTCGAATGCACATCCAATTTGAACATCAACGGAAGATTTACGATCGACGGCGGCTATATGGCCACGAAGCTGCTGATCGCCCAGCGTCAGCTCCCGGATGCGATATTTTACGCGAACGACGAGATGGCGGCAGGCGGGATTAAAGCGTTCAAAGAGGCCGGAATCCGGGTTCCCGAGGACGTTTCGATCGTCGGCTTCGACGATATTTTCCTCGCCGAATACATGAACCCGCCGTTAACGACGATTCGGCAGCCTAAATACGAGATCGGCTCGCTTGCCGCCCACCTGATCCTGCAGCTGCTGGACGGCCGGGATCTCGAGCATGAATACATGCTGCCGACGGAATTGGTCGTGCGAAAATCCTGCAAGCTTCGTGAATGAGAAGAAAGCGGTAACATCTTCATTACGGTTTGAGCGCTTGTTCCGCTTCGGCGGAGGGCGTTACAAAATAAATAACAATATTCAAAAGAGAGGGATCAAGCATGAAGAAAAAGACAGTCGTATTCGCTCTTATTCTTACGTTGCTGGTTGCATTGTTCAGCGGTTGCTCGTCCAATAAGAGCGGCAGCAGCGACAACGCTACCGAACCGAACCAGGAGCAAACTCAAAAACCCGGCGATGATGCAAATGCAGGTTCGGGCGAGCAGGTTGTTATCAATTATGTAAACTGGAACCTTGGCACTGAGGCGGATAACAACATTGAAAGAAAAATGATCGCAGCATTCGAAGAGGCTCATCCGAACATCGACATCCAGTTGGACGAATCGTTCGACTACTCGAAATACGGCGATTCCTTGGCTGCTGCTGCTGCAGCGGGCAAATTGCCTGACGTCATGATGCTTCCGAACATTCCGTTCGGCTTGTCCAACGAATGGCTGCTGGACTTGAACGACTTCACTGCGGACGATGCCGAGTGGGCGAACTTGCCGAAGGCAATGGAGGAAGCGACTCATTACGGTAACGGAATTTATGCCGTTCCTGCAGGAATGTTCTTCATGGGATATTTCATCAACCAAGATTTGTTCGAGCAAGCGAACTTGCCGGAGCTTTCCTTCAACCCGGCTTGGGGCGATTTCTTGAATGCCGTAAAAACGTTGAACAACCCTTCGGAAGACATTCTTGGACTGTCCGAAGCCATTCAAATTCCGGATTGGTACGCAGCTTCCAAGAACCCGGATTTGGGCTGGTTCACATGGGACGGCCAGCAATATCACTTGAACGACCCGGCGTTTGTTGAAGGCGTAAACCAAGCGAAGCAAATCCTGCAAGGTAAATACACTTTCGACAGCCTGACAGACGAAGAAAAAGCGAAATACAATGCAGGCTGGCACGGCGAAGTATGGAATCAAGGAAAAGTCGCAATTCGTTGGGAAGGCACATGGGCAACGAAAGATTTCAGCAACCTGAACTTCAAGTCCAAATTTGTCGGTATGCCTGGCGGCAGATTCGGATTGGTAGGCGACTTCATGGGCATTTCCAAGAGCAGCAAGCATCCGAAGGAAGCTTATGAGTTCGCTAAGTACATGAGCTTCGGTAAAGACGGAATCTTGAAGCGTATGGAATTGAACACGGACGGTTCCTACACGTCCTTGCCGCTTACGACTGACTCGGCGATCCTTGACCAATATTTTGCGAACGGCGCTTATGACGGTTTGAAAGAAGCGTTCGACAACATCGACAATGCGATTCTGGAAGGCGTGAAAATCGTTCCGGGTTATGTGAAGTCCAGATGGGAAGCGCCGACCGGCGTGAAAATCGGCGACAAAGACAACGCAAACCTCGGCGATCTGATCTACAACAGCGTGCATGGCGATACGAAGATTGAAGACTACGCGGAGCAAATCAACAAGCTTGCTAACGACGAGTACAAGGCAGCGGCTGACGCTATCTCCGCATTGACGAATTAAGGAATGACCGGCGGCCAGAGGAGGTAGAATCCATGTTAAGACGTAGGGGAGCCAAGATCACACTCAGCTTGATCTTGATTGGACTCATCGTCATCTCAGCAGGCATCTACGGCTTTATAACCAGAGGGAATGACGATGCCAATTCCAATATAGTCAATAACCGCAATTCTGCCTCTCCGGATCAAAGGGAGAAAGAAGGAACGAATACGGGTGACGGGGGATCCTACAGGATCTCCCCGTCCCGTTTTATGTCCAACTTACCGATTATTGCCAGAGAGGCTGCTTACGGTTATGAAGACGGCGCGATCCATTTAAATAAAGGCGATTCTTTTGAAGCTGAACTCGATGTTAAGGAGGAAGGGGAGTATACTCTCTCTTTCGATTATTTTGTCCTTGCCGAAGGGTTGCAATCCACGGAATATAGCATTCAGGTAAACGGGGAGTACCCGAACCTGGAGGCGAACCGATTCGTGCTGCCGCCGCTTTGGAAAAGCAACACGGATACGTTTCCGAAGGACCGCTACGGCAACGAAGTGATGCCGACCCAGCTGCGCGCGGACGAATGGCAGACGATTCAGTTTGCGGACCCGAACCGGATGAATCCGGAGCCGTTCAAGCTCAAGCTAAACAAAGGGAAAAACATCATCAAAGTTACTCTGATGAACGGGGAACTGCTGAGCGGCAGTCTGACCGTGGCGCCGCCGAGCGCATTGCCTTCGTATGCGCAATATGCCGGGCAGCACGCAGACAAGCCTGAAATCAAGCAGGCTATGATTATTAAGGAAGCGGAAAAACCCGACGTCAAGAACGATACGACGATCAACCCGATGCCAAGCCGGGATTTGGGAGTTTCCCCTTACGAAACAAACCTTCAGCTGCTAAATACGATTGGCGGAAAAACGTGGGATATATCGGGCCAAACCGTTTACTACGATATCGATGCGGAACAAGACGGGCTTTATCAAATCGGTGTCAAATACCAGCAATCCGAAAAACCGAACTCCCGTGTATTCCGAACCTTTACCATCGACGGCCAAGTTCCTTTTGCAGAAGCGAAAAACTATTCTTTCGACTACTCAACCTCTTGGAAAACGGAAGTGCTGCAAGGCAATGAAGGGCCGTACCTCTTTTATCTAAGCAAAGGGAAGCACCGAATCGGCATTATGGCGGATGCGAGCCCCTATTACGAAACCATTCAATTATTGCGAAATTCCATCAAGCAAGCGAATGATCTGACGCTGGAAATTCGAAAATTAGTGGGCAACGATGTGGACCAAAATCGCGATTGGGAATTAACGGAATATTTCCCGACCATTCAGGAAGATTTGCTGGGGATATCAAAGGCGCTGAACGAAGAGCTTCAGAAAGTAGTGGCGCTGAACGGCGGCAAAGACAGCTCCAAAGGGTTAACCGGCATCAAGATGGCTGTCAACAGCCTGGAGAAGCTGGCGGCCGAGCCGAACCTTATTCCGCGCAAGCTGAATGAGCTTAACGGCGGGGCAGGCTCCGTAACGCAAAACCTTTCGAACGCAATCACAGATTTCGAAAATCAGCCGTTAACGATAGATCAATTGTACATTTCGAATAAGGGAGCTTCGTATCCGGAGCATAAAGCTACCTGGATCAGCTCCGTTTACGAAGGCACAAAGCAGTTTTTCCATACGTTCTGGGTTTCCGGCAATCAGCAAAGCAAAGAAGGCCCGACATTGAACGTTTGGCTTAACCGCCCAAGAAACTACATGGAACTGCTGCAGCGAATGGTGGACGAACAGTTTACGCCGGAAACGGGCATCAAGGTTAATTTCTCGACATTACCCAACGAGCAGAGGCTTACGCTGGCAGCAGCATCCGGCATTGCACCGGACTTGGCGCTCGGGGTCAGCAACAACGTGCCGTTCGATTTAGGCTTCCGCGGCGCCGCACTTGATTTGAGGCAATTCGACGATTTCGGCGAAGTCATTCAGCCGATCTCGCCGGGAGCGATCTTGCCTCTCGTTGAGAACGGTAAAGTATACGGATTGCCTGAAACGCAAGATTTTTGGGTTCTGTTCTATCGAAAAGATATTTTGGACAATCTGAACATTCCTGTGCCGGATACTTGGGACGACGTTATCGAAATTATGCCGGAGCTTCAAAGATACGGTATGAATTTTTATTCGCCGATGGCCGGCGCAACAGGGACGAAACCGTTCATGGCTACCGCTCCTTTCATTTATCAAGCGGGCGGCGACATTTACGGCAAGGATGCTTTCGAAACCGGGCTCGACAGCAAGGAATCTCTTCAAGGCATTGAGCTCATGACGAATTTGTTCAAGCTGTACGGCTTGCAGATGCAAGTTCCTACCTTCTACGAGCACCTGCGCACAGGGAAAATGCCGCTAGGCGTCAGCAACTTCCAGACTTATATCCAAATGCAAGTAGCGGCTCCCGAACTGAAAGGCTTGTGGAAAATCGCTCCTGCGCCGGGGATCAAGCGCAACGGTGTGACGGAACGCTGGGAGCCGGGTTCCGCGCAAGTATCGATGATTTTCAAGAATACCCGGCATCCTGACGAGGCATGGGAATTCATGAAATGGTGGCTTTCGACGGAGACGCAGGTTCATTTCGCAAATCAGCTGCAAACGTTGTACGGCAAGGAGTATTTGTGGAACAGCGCAAACAACGAAGCTTTCAGTCAGCTCTATTGGCCGGATGAAGACAAACAAGTCGTTCTGGAGCAATGGAAATGGATGAGAGAGGTGCCTAAGTCGCCGAGCGCCTATATTATCGAACGCGAATTAAGCAATATTTGGACCAAGGTTGTGTTCGACGGGGAAAATATCCGATCTACGGTAGAGGATGCAGTGATTGAGATCAACAAAGAAACCTCTAGAAAAATGGAAGAATTCGGGTACATGAAACAGGGCAAAGTAGTCGTTCCTTATCATGTTCCAACAATCGAGGATGTAGAAGGTTGGGTGAAAGGAAGAGATGGAAACTAAGTCCAATATGACGACGCTGCCGAGAACGGACGGGAACTCAAAGCCCCGCAGCAAGTTTAAGGAATGGAGGGAAAAGGAAGGCTCCGCCTACCTTTTCCTGGCTCCTTATCTCGTGCTTTTCTTTGTCTTTATCGTGCTTCCCGTTGTGATCGCGATCGGGCTCTCCTTTACGAGCTTTAACGCCATACAGCTGCCTAAATTTACGGGACTCAAAAATTATATCGATTTGTTTATGAGCGATAGCGTATTTATGCAGTACGTATTGCCCAATACGTTGAAGTTTTCGCTTATCGTCGGGCCGGTCTCGTACATTTTATCTTTTGTGCTTGCTTGGATACTTGCGCAAGTTCAGAAGGGGCCGAGGACCGTGCTTGCCTTGCTGATCTATTCGCCGTCCCTGACTGCAGGGGTTGCGATGGCCGTCGTATGGAAGACGATTTTCAGCGGCGATCCTACGGGCTACATTAACAGCTTGCTATTGCGCAACGGCTTCATTACCCAGCCGATTCAATGGCTGCAATCGCCCGAATATTTAATGCCTATTATGATGGTGGTCACGATTTGGAGCAGCATGGGGATCGGGTTTTTGGCCATGCTCGCCGGCGTGCTCAATATCAACTCGGAGATGTACGAAGCAGGCTATATTGACGGAATCTCGAACCGTTTCCAAGAAATTATTCATATTACGATTCCGTCCATGAAGCCGCAAATGCTGTTCGGCGCCGTTATGTCCGTCGTCTCCACCTTTCAGGCGGGTCTCATCGGGGTGCAGCTGTCGGGATCGAACCCGACGCCGTCTTATTCCGGACAGCTCATCGTCAACCACATTGAGGATTTCGGTTTCATCCGGTATGAGATGGGTTATGCTTCGGCAATTTCCGTCGTATTGCTGTTAATTATTTGGGTTTGCTCGAAATTTGTTTGGAGAATGTTCGCCGAGAAAGAGTAGGAGGGAACAAGTATGGCTTCATTTCAAGGCACAAAGATGAATCCGAGCCGATTTCATATCAGTCAGTTGAAGTTCTACCTGATTCTGGCTCCTCTCTCGGTTTTCATGGTTATGCCGATTGTATTTATTTTTTCTCATTCTCTTAAGCCGATGGACGAATTGTTCGCATTTCCGCCGAGGTTTTTCGTGCAGAATCCGACGATGGACAACTTTCGTTTCTTGCTTTCGACCTTTACAACATCAGGCATTCCGGTCAGCCGTTATATTTTCAATAGCATCGTGATTACGGCTGTGACGGTGCTCGCCACGATTTTCATCAGCGCGGCGGCGGGCTATGCCTTTTCTAAGAAAAACTTCAAATTGAAAAACGCTTTGTTTTCGATCAATACGCTCGCGCTCATGTTCGTTCCTGTCGCAGTCGCGATTCCGAGGTACTTCCTCGTCGTCAAGCTCGGATTAATTAACGACTTCTCGGTCAACATTCTTCCGCTCTTGGCGATGCCGGTCGGTCTGTTTCTGATCAAGCAGTTTATCGATCAAATTCCGAACGAGCTTATTGAAGCCGCGCAGATGGACGGGGCGAGCGACTTTACGATTTTCCGGAAAATCATCATTCCGATGACGATGCCGGCGGTCGCTACGATTGCGATATTGGCGTTTCAGCTTGCCTGGAACAGCACGGACTCGGCCACGCTGTACATCAATGATGAAAACCTGAAAAACTTCGCCTATTACATGTCAACCTTTACGGCAACGAACAACGAGGTGGCGGGCCAAGGAATTTCCGCGGCAGCCGCGCTTATTATGTTTATCCCGAACTTATTGATCTTTATCTTTATGCAAAGCCGAGTCATGAATACGATGGCTCATTCCGGGCTGAAATAGTGGTGACGCAGATGAAAAAGAAGACGGTTGGCAGTTGGGTATTGCTCGTCGTTATTGGTTGCTTTCTCCTTATACAAGGCGCAGCGCCGGCGATGGCGGGTACGCCGTACGGAACGGGCACCGAAGGCCCGGGCGGGATGATTGTCGGGACTCAAACCGCATATGAACCGGACGGAATGATTCGGCTCGACGTAAATCAGCCGGCGGATATTTTTTATGAAGAACAAACCGGGATCCTGTACGTTGCGGATTCCGGGAATGCGCGAATTTTGGCGTACGACGGAAAGAACCCTCCGCAGCCGATCGGCGAAGGCGTGTTATCGAATCCGTCGGGGGTATATGTGACCGCCGACCGGCACATTTATGTAGCGGACTACGGGCTCAAGCAAATTGTCGTTTTTGACGCACAAGGAAAGCTCCTAAAGCAGTTCGGCCGGCCGGAAGAACCGATTTACGGAAAGAAGAATGATTTCAAGCCGAAGAAGGTTGCGGTGGATAAACGCGGCAACATATATGTCATCAGCGAAGGCTCCATCAACGGCGTCGTGCAGTTGAACAATAACGGGAATTTCTTGGGATACGTCGGCGCAAATCGAACGAGCATGTCGATGAAGATGCTCATTCAACGGTTGATCTTTACGGAAGACCAGAAAGGCCAATTGTTTAAAACGACGCCTCCGTCCCCGACCAGCATTGTGCTGGACCGTCAAGGGCTCTTATATACGGTCACGACAGGACTTAGCGAAGGAGAAGGCCTCAAAAAGCTGAATATTATCGGCAATAACATTTTGACTTCTCATTCGTGGACCAGCGGCGCGATGGTTGATATCGACGTGGATGCGGGCGGAAATATGTACACCGTAGACGCCAACGGACTCATATGCGTTTACGACAGCTTCGGCAATCTGTTGTTCATGCTCGGCGGATGGGATGACACATACGAGCGCAAAGGCTTGTTCAAGAGCGCTTCCGCCATCGACGTCGTCGATTCCGGACATACGCTGTATGTCGCCGACAAAGAGCGGAATGTCATTAACCGCTATCAGATTACTCCGTTTGCAACGAAGGTGTACGAAGGCGTCGATCTTTACAAGCAAGGATTATACGTGCAGAGCGAGGGCATCTGGAAAGATATCCTCAAGATGAACAGCTACTTTATTTTATCTTACAAATCTTTGGCCGAATCTTATTTCAAGCAAGACTTGAACGGTAAGGCTCTGGAAAGCTTCAAAATGGCGGAAGACAAAGGCGGTTATTCCGACGCATTCTGGAAAATCCGCAACGATTGGCTTCAGCAAAATATTAATATCGTTGTGTATATCGGATTTGGACTCATTGTTCTAGGGTACGTGATCCGAGCGCTTCACCGGCGTTACCGCATTCTGCAGCCGTTCATACGGATAAAAAATCGCGTTACGGACATCAAGCTGGTGAAAGAACTGTTGTTTATGTTTCACTTCCTGAAGCATCCGATCGATGCCGTCCAGGAGCTCAAGGAAAACAAACGGGCGACTGTCCGCTCTGCGACGATTCTTTACGTCTGGATGCTGCTGCTCCAAGTGATATTGGTTTATGCCAAAGGCTACTTGTTCGCAAACGGCGATCCTGACCAGATGGACTTAATGCCCATTATTTTGACCACGGCCGTGCCGTTGGTGTTCTGGGTCGTCATGAACTACATGGTGAGTACGATCAGCGACGGCGAAGGCAAGTTTTCGGAAGTATATATCGGAACGATTTACGCGCTTTCGCCGTATTTGATTTTCGTGCTTCCGATCGCATTACTAAGCAACGTGCTCACTTTCAACGAAAAATTCGTTTACGATTATTCGATGATGTTTATTCAAGGATGGTCGATCCTTCTCGTATGCATCATGGTGAAGGAGCTGCACGATTATACGTTCGGGCAGACGGTTCGCAATTTGTTTTTGACGCTATTCGGCATTGTGATGGCCGCGCTCGTTATTTTCCTTTTAGTGCTCTTATTTAATCAAGAAGTGGACTTTGTGCAAACGATCGTTCAGGAGATGAGAAACCGTGCTTAACAAAGTGAAACGAATAGCCGCTTTGTCGTTAACGTTCCTGATGTTGGCCGGGTTGGTCTCTATCGTAGCATGGGCGGAACAAGGAGCGAGCGACACGGAAGCTCCCGCCGCCGGCGCGGACGCATCGGCTGACAATTTGGCCTCCTACCGGAAGGCAGCGGAAAACGACCGGTTGATTCTTTATGTCAACAAGCAAACGCTGGGCATCAAGGTTCAAGATAAAGAGAACGGTTATGTTTGGGACGGTGCGCTGGACGAGAAGGACGAGAAGCTGAACAAATCGTGGCAATCGTTCTTCGAATCCGGCTTGAGCGTGGAATACATGGATTCCAAACGCAAAGTCAGCACGGTTCCCGTAACCGCGGGGCAAGCGAAGATCGCTGTTGAGAACCTTGCGGACGGCTTCTCGGCGAACGTTGATTATGACAAGCTTGGAATTTCGCTAAAGATGGAAGTGAGACTGACGGACGACGCGGTGGAGTTCAAGGTTCCGGAGGCGTCGATTCAAGAGACCAACCAGGATAATCGGCTGCAATCGCTATACATGTACCCGTTCTTCGGCGCAACCAAAGGAGTGCAGCCGGATCAAGGCTACATGCTCATCCCCGACGGGTCCGGGGCGCTCATCAGCTTGAACGAGCAGACGGTGGCCACGCAGCCGTATATCGGGAGAGTGTACGGCGACGATCTCGGGATGAAGGGCAGTCCGAAATTTTCGGATAGCCCGGCGACTCCTGTGGAGCAAGTGTATCTTCCGGTGTTCGGCATCGCCCGGAGCGAAGGTAAGAACGCTTTTGCCTCCATGATTACGGGCGGTGCGCCTTATGCGGAAATCCGGTCTTATCCGAGCGGCGTGACCACGGCTTACAATTGGACTACGGCCAAGTGGATTTACAGGGAAAATTACTTCCAGCCTGTCGATAAGAAGGGCAAAGGCATTACCTTAAATCAAGAAGAGAAAAACAAATTCGACGCTTCGATGAAAATCATGCTGTTATCCGGCGAGAAGGCCGACTACTCCGGGATGGCCGGCCGGGTGCAGAGCGAAATGGTTCAGCGGGGAGAGCTGCCGGCCAAGAAGCAGGACGGCGCAAATTCGCTCCCGCTTCGGATTGAACTGTTTGCGGCGGATAACCAAAAGAAAATGATCGGACACGAAGTCATTCCGATGACCACGGTCAAGCAGATGGACAGTATGCTGGACGATTTGCGGGCAAATCATGTGGAGCGCATGATGGTCGTCGTCCGCGGCTACACGGAAGGCGGCGCAACCGGAGCATCGCCTACCCACTTGCCTTTTGAAGGAAAGGTAGGCAGCGGGGCCGATTGGAAAGCGTTCGTAGAGAAGTATAAGGAATTAGGCATTCCGGTTTACTTCTATACCGACTATGTGACGGTCGCTCCATCTGCGGACGGATACGGAAAGGGCGACATCGCCCGATCGATTTCCAAGCAGCTGATCTCGTTCTTCGGCAGGTCGTATTACTTGCAGCCGGCCGTATCCGTGAAGCTGTTTGAGAATGAAATATCGTCATTCAACAAGTACGGAATAAACAATATCGCGATGGATTCGATCGGCGGCAACCTGTTCTCCACTTATGTGAAGCACGCTGCCACGCGAAGCGGATCGATCGAAACGTATGAGTCGATGCTTTCGCACGATGAAATCGGCAGCTTGGCGCTTTACAGACCTAACTATTATTTGTGGAAGTTTGCCGACCGCATTATGGATTTGCCGACAGGCACCTCCAGCTTCTTGCTTGAGAGCGAAGAAGTGCCGTTCTTGCAGCTTGTGCTCAAGGGCTATATCGATTATTACGCCCAGGCTTCCAACTTCAACGCGAACCCGCAGAAGGAACAGCTGAGGATGATCGATTACGGCAGCTATCCGTCCTTCATTCTGACCGATGAGGATCCGATTAAGCTGGCGAATACGGAGTCGTCTTGGTCGCTGTTCACGTCGCAGTATACGGTTTGGAAGGACCAGGTCGTGAAAGAATACCGGACGATCGTAGACGCCTTGGAGCCTGTTGCAGGCGCGACCTTTGAAAAACGCGAAAAAGTGCAAGAAGGCGTATTTAGAAACCGTTATTCGAACGGCACCGTCATCTATGTCAATTACAACATTAACGAAGTTACGGCGGACGGGAACACGATTCCGGCGCAAGGCTTCTTGGTTCTGGAAGGAGGCCGGTCATGAAAATCAGTTACCGGCTTAGAGAGGCGCTTGTCGGCTTATCATTCATATGGATTTGGATCGTAGGGTTTTTGATTTTCACCTGCTATCCGTTGATCCGAACGCTGCTGTTCAGCTTTAGCCAAGTAAAGATTACGGCTGATGGAATTAAGACGACCTTTATCGGTTGGCAAAATTACAGAAATGCGCTCTTTATGGATGTCCAGTTCGGGGATACCGTTGTGAGCTATTTCGTCGAAACGCTTGTCATTGTGCCGGTTATCGTCGTATTCGCTTTAATCGTCTCCCTTTTGCTGAACGTAAAGATTCGCGGCAAAGGCATATTCCGGACGATTTACTTCCTCCCGGTCATTATTACGAGCGGCCCTGTAATCAAGCAGCTGATGGATCAAGGCGCCACTACGCTGCCGGGGATTCAGGCGATTATCGAGATGAGCAATCTCGAGAAGAGCATGCCGGGATTGCTCGCCGACTTGCTTATTTTCCTGTTAACGTCGTTTATTACGATTCTTTGGTTCTCCGGCGTGCAGATGCTGATCTTCCTGGCCGGCTTGCAAAAGCTTGATTCTTCCATGTATGAGGCGGCGAGCATCGACGGGGCGTCCCGTTGGGAATCGTTCTGGAAGCTGACGCTGCCGGCGCTGAACCCGATGATCATCGTGAACATGGTGTATACCGTTATTATGCAATCGGTATTTTCCTTGAATCCGGTCATCAATATGATTCAAAGCGCGATGTACGATCCGAAATACGGTATGGGCTATTCCGCGGCGATGGCATGGATTTATTTCCTTGTCATGCTGGTGCTCTTAGGCATATTAGTGCTGGTAACAAGACAGCGGAAGAGTAACCGATAGGAGGTGAGAGAGTATGAAAGCGATCAACCGCAGAACGATCGATAAGACCAAACGAATGTTATGGGGCTTTACCGGTGAAGGCATTCTCTACAAAATAGCCGTATATTTCTTACTGTCTCTTATCGGTTTCGTATATTTGTACCCGCTGTTTTATATGATCACCTACAGCTTTATGAGTACGGAAGACCTTATAAACCCGTTAATCACCTATCTTCCGTCCGGATTTTTTATGGACAATTTCTCCCGTGCGGCTGAGGTCATGGATTTCCTGAATACGCTATGGCAGAACATTCTTGCTTCCTTCGTCCCTGCCATCGTCCAAACGATTTCGGCGGCGGTGATCGGGTACGGGTTTGCCCGTTTCCGCATCCCCGGCAAATCGATCTTGTTTGCGCTCGTGCTGATAACGTTCATTATCCCGCCGCAAATTACGATGATTCCGCAGTTCTTAATGTTTAAAGATCTCGGACTCATCGGCAGCATATTCTCTTATATTATTCCGGCGGCAATGGGGCAGGGGTTAAAAAGCGGACTGTTTATCCTGATTTTCTTCCAGTTTTTCAGATCGATTCCGAAGGCGCTCGAGGAAGCCGCGCAAATCGACGGAGCCGGCGCTTACAAAATTTTCGCGGTCATTTGCGTGCCGATGGCCGTACCGGCTTTTATCATTTCCTTCTTGTTCTCGATGGTATGGTATTGGAACGAAACGCTGCTTGCGGCGCTGTACTTGGGCGATAAGCTGACCACGCTTCCGCTCGAGCTGCAAAACTTCGCAGCAACGTATCAGAAGATGTTCCCTGTCGATCCGAATGCGCAGACCGGAAGAAGCTTGAATGAAGCGATTAATATGGCCGGGACGTTTTTGAATATTATCCCGTTATTGATCGTTTACTTCTTCACGCAGCGCTGGTTCGTGGAAAGCATCGAGCGTTCCGGCATCACCGGGGAATAAAGGAGAGTGCGCTGTTTTGCGGTACAGGAAATGGGTTGCTTGTTTGGTTGGAGCGGCAGTGCTCTTGACGGCGGCCGCCGGTTGCTCGAAGAAACAGCCGGATGAGCTGGATCTTGAGGCTAAAGCGTCCTTCGATTATTTGTGGGAGCAGTCGAATCATGAAGAAGGCTCGGAAGGCTACGGCTTGACGAGGGACAGATATCCGGGCAATCCGACGATCGCGAGTACGGCGGCGACCGGATTTGCGCTCACGGCGCTTCCGATCGGGGTGGAGAACGGCTGGATCAGCCGCGAGGACGGTTACGAGCGAGCGAATCGAACGCTCGATACGCTTCTTCGAATGGAACACGAGCACGGATTTTTTTACCACTTCGTGAACGTGAGTAACGGCAAACGGGAGTGGAACAGCGAAATTTCGAGCGTCGACACCGGATTGCTGATGAACGGGGTGCTGACGGCGGGTCAATATTTCGGCGGCGACGTTCTAAAGAAGAGCGAGCAGCTGTACGAGCGCGTCGAGTGGCCGTGGTTCGTCGATCAGGGCAGGAATCAATTTTATATGGCTTATTACCCGGAGAAAGGGTTCCAAGGGCACTGGGATTTCTACGCAGAGCAGTTGATGCTCTACGTACTGGCCGCCGGTTCCCCGACGCATCCGATTGACGCATACGACGGCTTCAAACGCCATAAAGCATCGTACAAGGATTCCGAACCGTTCATCCATTCCTGGTTCGGCTCCATATTCACCTATCAGTTTTCTCACGCTTGGATCGATTTTCGCAACATGCTGGACCGGGATGGAGTCGATTGGTTTCACAACTCGGTCGTTGCGTCCCAAGCGAGCCGGCAATTCGCCATCGACCAGAGCGGGAAGTTTAAAGGGGTTGGCGAAAGCTCCTGGGGATTTACCGCGTCCGATTCGCCGGCCGGTTATAACGGGTTGCTCGGTTCGCCGCCTTCCGGCTATGACAATGCCGCGCATCAAGTAGACGGCACGGTTCCGCCGGCCGGGGCGCTGGGCTCGGTCGTATTTACGCCGGACGAATCCGTCGCAGCGTTGAAATATTACCTCACCGTTCCGAAATTGAGCGGCGAATACGGACTCAAGGACGCGTTCAACGAGAATGCGGATTGGGTCGGTCCCGACTATATCGGAATCGATAAAGGCATTACGCTGCTGATGGCCGCCAATTACCGGGACGATGCAGTTTGGAACATCTTTATGGAGGTTCCTTATGTGAAGAAAGGGCTTGAAGCTCTGCAATTCAAAAAGAAATGAGAATACACATCAGCGACTGGAGAGAGTTACCATGAAACAAACGACGAATGTATACGAGCAGCTTTCGGATAAGGTAAAGGCGTTTGTCGACCGGCAATATGAGGATTCCTACCGGTTGATCGACGCTTGCCGCAACCCGCGCACGGGTCTTTACGGCGACGCGTATTTCAGCTTTGCGAAAAATCCGGAGGATCGCTGCTCGGTCGCTGCGACCGGGGTCGGCTTGATCAGCTTGGTTGTTGCCGATTACGAGGGCTGGGACGACCAAGCGGCCGAGAAGGCGAAGCTTACGCTGAACGCCGCTCTCGGCAATGTAGAAGGCTGCAAGCCGGCTAGGGACTCGGGCTTTTTCGCACACTTCATCGATATGGAGACGGGCGAAAATTTAGGATCTGAAATTTCGACGATCGATACTTCGTTGTTGGTAGCGGGTGCGTTGTTCGCAGGGAAGCATTTTAAAGACAAAGCGCCTGAAATCGATGAGATGGCTCACGAATTGTTGAAGCAGATGGACTGGAGCGTCGTTGTCGCCGATAAGGCGAAAGGCGTAATCAACATGATCGTAAAAGACGGCAAAGGGATCGCTCCGCTTCCGGCCTACAACGAGTATGTGCTCGTAGCTCATTTGGCGAAAATCGCCCAGCCGGATCACCCGGATATTCGCGAGCTGTGGGACAATACGTTTGCGGAAGACAAGATCGAGAAATTCCCTATGAAAAATTACCGGGACATTCCGGTAATTACGGATACGAATACAAACGATCCGAGCGATTTGAAGTTTTTGTCTTCGTTCGTTCATCAATTCCCTTATTACTTGGTGCCGGATTATGCGAAGAGCGAGATCTACAACAAGTACTATGAGAATGCATGCACGGCCGACCGCTTGAAGTGGAAAGAGCTTGCCGACGTTCCATCCTATGTATGGGGCTATGGCGCCGGCGCCAACGACGGCTTGTACAACACCTATCATGCGGATAAAATCGAGGATTCGCCGGGCAACGTCGCTTCCGCCTATATCGTAGCCGGATTCCTGCCTGTATACCCTGCGGGCATTCACGATTTGTATGCGATGTATCAGTTGCACATTCCGTATGACGTATATTCGAATCCGCAAGATCCGGAGGATGAAGCGAAATTTCGCGCCGCTTACAAATACGGCTTGCATCGTTATTCCTGGTGGCACCTGGAAGGCAAAGACCGCTGGTACCCGGAGAAGGTGACCGTCATCGATTGGAGCTCCATGCTGTACGGCTTGACGGCGTTCAAGCGGGGAATGTCCTTCTTCACGGATCGGTTGAGATAAGAAAAGCTCTGATATCAAACTTATTTTTTTTAGCGACGGTCGAAACGTTTCACTAATCGAATTGGACGCAAAACAAATTCGGGAAAAAGGCAGGGTTTGAAGCGATGATCGAAATCAAGGAGAAGCGGATTCTCATCGACGGCAAGCCGCAAATCGTTCTGTGCGGAGAAATTCATTATTATCGGTTGAAGCCGGAGGATTGGCAGGACCGCATCGACAAGCTGAAGGATGCGGGCTGCAACGCGGTGGCCAGCTATGTGCCGTGGCTATGCCACGAGCCTGTCGAGGGCGAGTTCGATTTTGACGGGCATACGCATCCGGAGCTGAACCTCATACGCTTTATCGATCTTTGCCGGGACAACGGCTTATGGTTTTTCGTCAGACCGGGCCCGTTCATTATGGCGGAGATGAAGAACGAAGGATTGCCGTATTGGGTGTATGAGAAGCACCCGGAAATCGTGCCGGTCGGCTGGGACGGCAATCCGGCGACGACGAAAACGGTCGATTACCTCGCTCCCGGATTTCTTGAAGCGAGCAAAAATTGGTACCGCGCGGTGATGGCTGTCGTAGCGCCCCGTCTTTACACGAACGGCGGCAATATTATCGCGGTTCAGCTGGACAATGAAATCGGCATGCTCTCTTGGGTAAGCAATTGCCCGGATCTCACGGAAACCGTGCTGAGCGATTTCTCCGCTTGGCTGAAGGAGCGGTATTCCGAGGAGCAGCTTTCGGAGCGCTATCCGTTCTCGCTGGATGACGCAGAAGCGCGCAAGGCGGGTATTCGCTCTCCGAAGGAAGCGTACGCGCCGGAGCTTATGCACGATTTAGGCTATTACATGCGATACCGGATTGCCCGCTATGTGGCCGTTCTTCGCTCCTATGCCGAGGAGTTCGGCGTGAAGGACGTGCCGTTCGTCATTAACATCCACGGTACGAGCGGCGGACGCGGCTTCACTTATCCGATCGGCATCAGCCAGCTGTACGAATCGTATACGCAAGCCCCAGGCTATTTGTCGGGCTCCGATATTTATTTCGGGGACTTGGACATAACTACGTTCCAAGACTTGTACATCATCAACGGGTTTATGGATGCCGTTCACAATCCGGATCAGCCGCTTACCTCCGTCGAATTTAATTGCGGCGACAGCAATTTCGGCGAAACGTACGGCGGGCGCAACGACCCTTCGGCAGCCGATTTCAAAGTTCGGATGTGCGTCGCGCAGGGGAATCGCCTAATCAATTATTATTTGTTGACCGGCGGCTACAACTACCGGATGGATACGCCGGTGGGCGACGGGAACGACCGCATCGCCTTTACCGGCGAACGTCACGGCTTCGCGGCGCCGATCAATCCGGAGGGCGAGCTGAATTATACGTTCCCGAGAATGGCGCGCGCGAACAAGACGATCCTGGCTGCAGCCGATAAGCTCGCGCATATGAACGAGGAGCGCGACGACGTCAGCTTCGCGTTCATTCCGGATTATTACATGACGGAATATCGTTATCCGGGCAGCGAAAGCATGAAGGCGATCCTTGAAAATATCGAGGCGAACCGGGCGCACGGCGCTTGGGAGATCATGGGCCGCGCGATGCTGCTTGCAGGCTATCGTTTCGGCTCGACCGACATTCAAAACAAACCGCTGGATGCTTCGGTCACACCGGTGCTCGCAATGCCGTCCGCCCGTTATATGCACGGCCATATCCAGCAAAAGCTGGCCGACTATTTGCATGCGGGAGGCAAGCTGCTCGTATACGGCGAGCTGCCGAGCTTCGACATGGAAGGCAAGCCATGCTCGATCCTGACGGACGCATTAGGCGTGAAGCCGACCGGACTGCTCCGCGATTCGGGTCATTACCACCTGTCGATCGTTTCGGAAGGCTGGGCTGCGCCGCGTCCGGAAATGCGTTCGTACGTCGCCCAGACGTTCGACGCCGGCAGCCAAACGCCGATTATGCGCGTGTACGGCAGCAATGAGGTTTGCGCATTCGACGCAAAGGTCGGAGAAGGCCGCGCGATCGTATTCGGCCACGCATACCGTTGCGACATCGATTTGTTCCGAACGGCCTTGGAGCTGCTTGGGGCGAAAGCGGGACTCACGCACGACTGCAAATACCACGGCATCTTTATGACTTCGACGGCGGCGAAGGACGGGGAAAGGTTCGTTCATGCGCTCAATTTGGACGGATTTGATAAAGAGATTCGCATCCTGGAGGACGGCAAAGCTTTGTTTGACGGGCGCAAGCTGCTGCTGCAAAGCAAAGACGGAGTAATGCTGCCGCTGAATGTAGCCTTCGGCGATGTGAAGATCGTGTATTCGACCGCGGAAATTGCCAAAGTGAACAATGACGGATTCGAATTCCGGCTGACTCAGCCTGAAGATATTATCGTGCTCGAGACGGATCGCGAAGTGATTCCGAGCGAAAGCTTTACGGTCCGCAAGGAAGGCGGACGAACGGTAATCGTCTCGAGACAGCATGCCAAGGTAAACGACCGCTTAACGCTACAATTCGTGTCATAGGAGGAGCTACATCATGAACCGCACCGATCCAACGATTCAAACGAAAGTGGAAGAGCTTTTATCGCAAATGACTCTTGCCGAAAAAATCGGGCAAATGTACCAAACCGACCCGGGAACCGTTCTTCGTTCCTATAACTCGAATGTCGAAGTATCGACTCCGGTAACCGGCCCCGTATCCGAACGTACGCTCAGCAAGGAGCTGATTTCGAATTTGGGCTCCATCTTGAGCGCGACCGACGCGGAGACGGCATACCAAGTGCAGAAAGTATTCCTTGAACATAACAGGCTGCAAATTCCGCTGCTCTTTATGTTCGATATTATCCACGGCTTCCGCACCGTATTCCCGATGCCGCTCGCTTTGGCATCCAGCTGGGAACCGAAGCTCGCAGAGGATACTTCCAGAGTAGCCGCCGCAGAGGGCGCCGCCTCGGGCATTAAGGTGACGTTCGCGCCGATGGCCGACCTTGTCCGCGATCCGAGATGGGGAAGAGTCATGGAAAGCCCGGGGGAAGACCCGTATTTGAACGGCCTGATGGCTGCGGCAATCGTACGAGGCTTTCAAGGGGATGACCTTAAGGCGCTGGATACGGTTGCAGCTTGCGTGAAGCACTTTGCGGCATACGGCGCTGCAGAGGGCGGACGGGATTACAATACGGTCGATATGTCGGAAGCGGCGCTTCGCAATTATTATTTGCCTGCTTATAAGGCGGGAATCGATGCGGGCGCCGAGATGATTATGACGTCGTTTAACGTATACGACGGCATTCCGGCGACCACCAACTCCTTCTTGTTGCGCAAAGTGCTCAGAGAAGAGTGGGGCTTTGAGGGCGTGGTCATTTCCGACTACACTTCGCTTTGGGAAACGATGTTCCACATGAGCTCCAAAGACGGCGAAGACGCAGCGAAGCAGGGGATTGAAGCCGGACTCGACATCGAGATGATTTCGACGGAATATATTAGCCATCTTGAGCGATTGGTAGAGAAGGGCGAAGTAGACGCCGCGCTGATCGATGAAGCGGTCAGACGCATCCTGACGTTGAAGTTCAAGCTCGGTCTGTTCGACGATCCGTACCGTTACATTAATATCGAGCGCGAAAGAGCGGCGCACCTGAAGCCGGAATATCGTCAATTGGCGAGAGAGGCCGCTCAGAAGTCGATGGTATTGCTGAAGAACGACGGAACCTTGCCGCTGAAGAAGAACGTCAAATCGGTAGCGGTCGTCGGCCCGTTCGCCGACAACGGCCGGATTTTGGGCGCCTGGAGCGGACTCGGGAAGCCGGAAGAGGCTGTTACCGTAAAGCAAGGACTTATTAATAAGTTAGGCAATGATGTGGAAATTAAAGCCGTAGCCGGCTGCGACTACAGCTCGAATGACGTTTCCGGCTTCCAGGCGGCGCTCGAGGCGGCCGCTTCGGCAGAGGTCGTCATTCTCGCCATGGGCGAAGAGGACCATATGAGCGGCGAAGCAGGCAGCCGCGCGTATTTGACCTTGCCGGGCGTTCAACCGAAGCTGGTCGAGGAAGTGCTGAAGCTCGGCAAGCCTACCGTGCTTGTTCTGTTTAACGGACGTCCGCTGGAGCTCAAGTGGTATCACGACAACGTTCCCGCAATTTTGGAAGCTTGGTTCCCGGGAACGGAAGGAGGAAACGCGGTTGCCGACCTGCTGTTCGGCGACGTGAACCCTTCGGCGAAGCTGACGATGAGCTTCCCGTATACCGTAGGGCAAGTGCCGGTTTACTACAACTGCTTGAACACCGGCAGACCGAAAGGGCATGAGGACAACGACTTCCGCTTCCTCTCCAAATATCTCGACGTTCCGAATGCGCCGTTCTACCCGTTCGGTTACGGACTCAGCTACACGGAATATACGTACTCGGATGCGGCTTTGGTCGGCGATACGTTGACGCCGGGCGGCTCCGTGAAGGCGAAAGTAACGGTGCAAAATACCGGAAATTATGCAGGAGAAGAAATCGTTCAAATGTATGTTCGCGATTTGTGGGGAAGCACGTCGAGACCGCTGCTTGAGCTGAAGGGCTTCAAGAAAATTCATCTGGCTCCGGGCGAGCAGGAGACGGTCGAATTTGAAATCGAGCCGGGAATGCTCAAGTATTTCACCGCTAAGAAGGAATACGAGGCGGAGCCGGGCGATTTCAAGGTGTTCGTCGGCAAGAACGCAAGCGATTTGATCGAGTGCGGAACGTTTACCTATAGCGTATAAACCTACAAGACGGCTTGTCTTCCGAAAGGAAGGCGGGCCGTTTTTTTTTTTAGTTGGCCTGAAGAGGTTTTCTTACATCCTGATTGCGAAATCGGTCGCATGGAAAGCCTAAAATCACCATGCCATATCGTATTAGCGAAACATTTTATAAAAAGGTATTGATATACATATCGTATGATATATAATGATCAATATAGAACAAATGATATGTAACCAATGTTCGATTAGGAGAGAGAGCAAATGGCACCCAAAACGAAGTTTACGAAAGAACAGATCGTTGATGCGGCGTTCGAAATTGCGAGGACGGAGGGAGTCGATTCAATTACAATCCGCAAGGTAGCGGAGAAGCTGGGGAGCTCGATTGCCCCGATTTATGTGAATTTCAAAGAGGCTGGCGAGCTGATCGAAGAGGTGTACAAGAAGACCTTTGAGGTCAGCAGGCAAATTTTGATGGAGCAAAACTCGGGCCATCCGTTCCACGATATCGGGGCGGCCAGCATCCGGTTTGCAAGGAAGTATCCGGTTTTGTTTCGCGATCTTGTGATGAAGAAGAACGATCAAGCGAAGCACAATGAGGAAGAGACGCAAGGCTTCATAAAGATGATGAGAATGGACCCCGATCTTAACGGATTGTCTGATGATGAATTGCTGGCAATTTTGCTAAAGATGAAAATGTTTCAGGTCGGGATGAGCGTGATGGCGGCCAATGAATTGCTGCCGGCAGATTTCACGGAAGAACAGATGATTCGGCTGATGAGCAGCGCGGCCGAAGATGTAATCGGAGCAGCGAAGCGTCGTGCGGAACAACAATAATCAAGAGGAGATGTTTACCGTGTCAGCGGCAAGAAGAAAGTTTAGTCTTATATTGTTCATTGCGGCGGTGTTAGCGAGCGGTTGGATCGGCGTGTTGGTAGATTCGAAGCTTCCGGAGCAGCCTGCGGAAAATTCATTAGGAATGGGATTGTGGCTTATATTGCCGATTATCGCAATGCTCGTTCTGCGGCTTGCGAATCGCGATTGGAAGGATTTTGGCGTTCTGCCGAATTTGAAAGGGAATATGAAGTGGTATGGCGCAGCGATTGCGATCTATCCGGTTATGACGGTTATCATTGTCGGCCTTGCATTGCTGTTTAATAGCGCCAGTATTTCCGACGTCGAACTGCATTCAATCCTATCGCTTATGGGTGTTTCGATCGCAGGTAACTTTATTAAGAACATCTTTGAAGAATTTGCTTGGCGCGGATATTTGACTCCGAAACTGATTGAGCTGAAGCTTAATGACTGGATGCTCTACCTCGTATCCGGACTTGTGTGGGCGCTTTGGCATGCTGCGTATTATATGGTGTTCCTGCCGGACTCTTATTTCGAGACGACCTCGAGAATGGGCTTTCTCTTAATAGGCTGTGTGTTAATGGTAGCATGGTCGGTTATGTACGTTGAAATGTATCGGCTTACGAAATCCGTATGGCCGTGCGTGTTGATGCATGCTTTGGAAGATGGAGTGCCTACCTTGCTATTGTCGGTAGCCGGGGTAATTACATTAACGAAAGCAGGCGAACTTTGGCTCAGCCCGACCAGCGGCATCATTACGACGATCCTGTTCGTCGGATTCGGATTGCGGCTCAGGTCGATAAGATTGAAGAAGGAGCAGAAAGGGAATGCCGGGGTTTTGAACGATAGCAATGCTGTGACAATGTAGAGGAAAACACCGAAAAAAGCTCCCAATGAGGGGGCTTTTTGACATTATACAATTTATAAAATATATTTCTCGCCGCTCCTCGCTAACCCCTGCGGCGCTAACGGACACCATAGATGTTATATCGCCTTTTTTGCCACTGGAATACCGCTAGCGGACACCACAGACGCTAAACGTCGATTTTTGGCGCTTATCCGTGCTTTTTCGAGGTAATAACTGCAGGGGTGTCCGTTAAAACTGAACACTCCATTCAAAACGCCGAATAACTGCACTCCTGTCCGTTAAAGCGATCGCCGGCCATCTTGAAATTGATAGGTCGGCGACCGAAGCGAATAACGCGGTTCCCATTGGTTATTCTAACGGTGTAATCGCGTAAAGTACTCATACCCAGACCCTTTGAAGGAGAAGCATATATGACGAATGTGAAGTTAGCGATCGTTTACTACAGCTCTACAGGGACCAATTATAAATTGGCCCAATTCGCAGCGGATGCGGCAAAATCCGAAGGCGCGGAAGTGAAGGTATTGAAGGTTCAAGAGCTGGCGCCGGCATCGGTCATCGAATCCAATCCCGCATGGAAAGCCCATGTTGAAGCGACCAAAGACGTCCCGGTCGTCACTGCGGACGATATCGTTTGGGCGGATGCGATTATATTCAGCACGCCGACCCGCTTCGGCAATGTCGCATCGCAAATGAAGCAGTTTTTAGACACGACCGGAGGCATCTGGTTCCAAGGGAAAACGGTAAACAAAGTCGTCAGCGCCATGACTTCCGCTCAAAACTCCCATGGGGGACAAGAGGCGACGATCTTGTCTTTGTACACATCGATGTATCACTGGGGCGCCATTGTCGTGACGCCGGGGTACACGGACCAATCGATTTATGTCGCGGGCGGCAACCCTTACGGTACCAGCGTATCGGTGGACCAAGACGGGAACATGAAGGAAGACGTTAAAGGCGCGGTGGCGCAACAAACGAAACGTGTCATCACAGTGGCAAAATGGGTTAAAGAAGGCTCGAAGGCGTAAGTTGAACAGGAAAAGGGGACAAATGCTGTCTCCTTTTTTTGCAGATTGGAGGGATTCGAACGTGAAAAAAATAGCGGCGGCAGCGCTTATTGCGCTGCTGTTATCGGTTGCTGTCGGCTGCAATACCGATAACGGGCGAAGGGGAGCGGGTCAAGACGGCAACGGGGAGCCTGCATTGCAGCAATTAACGATCGGAACGGAAGGCACGTATGCGCCTTTTACGTTTCACGACAACAGCGGGAAGCTGACGGGCTTCGATATTGAAATCGCGGAAGAGGTATGCAGGCGCGCCGGATTTGCTCCGAAATTTATTGAGGCGAAGTGGGACGGCATGATTGCGGGCTTGGATGCGAAACGGTACGACATGGTGGCCAACGAAGTGGCGATTCGTCCCGATCGGCTGGAAAAATACGATATGTCCGATCCGTATATTGTTTCTCGGGCCGTGCTGATCGTCCGCGAAGACAATCATGAAGTGAAAACGCTGGACGACTTGAAGGGGAAAAAAGTGGGGCAGTCCCTCGAGAGCAACTACCGGAAGATCGCGGAAGAGCACGGAGCGACAAATACGGTTGTAGAAGGATTTAACCAGGCTATCGATTTACTTGTTTCGAGGCGGATCGACGCAACGATTAACGACAGTCTTTCCTACTTGGATTTGAAGAAGCAGCGGCCCGATTTGCCGATTAAAACCGTTTATGAGGAGCCTAACGCGACAAGCAACGGCTTTTTGTTCCGGAAAGGGAGCGCCGACCTCGTTCAGAAAGTGAATCAAGCTCTTGCAAGCATGAAGGATGACGGGACTTACCTGGAAATATCGAAAAAATGGTTTAACACCGACGTCTTAAAGTAAAGGATTTGTACCGATATGACAACCGACCGTGCGGAACGAATTATTGGAATCCTAAGCGATTCCTTTTTTCCTATTCTCAAGGCTGGGTTGTATTTTACAATTCCGCTGACGCTGATTACATTCGTGCTAGGTCTGTTATTGGCCTTCTTGACGGCTCTCGCCCGCATATCGGATGTGAGGGCGCTGGTCGCGATCGCAAAGTTTTACGTTTGGATATTCCGAGGGACTCCGCTGCTTGTTCAGCTTTTTATTCTCTTTTACGGTTTTCCGAGCTTGGGAATTACGCTGGACCCGTTCCCGGCGGCCGTTCTCGGCTTTACGCTGAATGTAGGCGCATATAGCTCGGAAATTATTCGCGCCGCTATCCTCTCCATCCCTAAGGGGCAAAAGGAAGCGGCTTATTCCATAGGCATGAGCAAATGGCAGGCGATGCGGCGCATCATTCTCCCGCAAGCGGCGCGCGTATCGACCCCGCCGCTGGGAAACACGTTTATTAGTCTTGTAAAGGATACATCGCTGGCGGCGACCATCACCGTAACGGAGATGTTTCAGAAAGGGCAGCAAATCGCGTCCGTTACATACGAGCCTTTGTGGCTTTACATCGAGGTGGCCGTCATCTATTTGGCGTTCAGTACTGTGCTTTCCCATTTCCAGAACAGGCTGGAATGGAGGTTCGAGCGCAGCGCAGCCAGGTAAAGTGAAACGGCTTGTCCGGAAGGAAAGGGCTGATCGTTCTTGATTCGCATCGACGATTTACATAAGCATTTCAACGGGACGGAGGTGCTCCGGGGGATTGATTTCGCGGCCGAACGCGGAAATACCTCCGTCATTATCGGTCCGTCAGGTTCCGGTAAAAGCACTTTTTTGCGGTGCATCAATTTGCTTGAAATACCGGATCAAGGAACCGTATCGATAGGAAGCGCCTCGATCGAGTTCACCGGCAGCAGTCAAAAAATAAGCAATGCAAAAGTGATGTCGATCCGCAAGCAAACCGGAATGGTGTTTCAGAGCTACAATTTGTTTCCTCATCTCACCGCATTGGAAAATGTCATCGAAGGGCAAGTGACAGTCCTTAAACGTTCAAAGGAAGAAGCGAAGCAAAAGGCGCTGACTCTCCTGGAAAAGGTCGGGTTAAGCGGCAAATCTCATATGTATCCGCATCAGCTTTCAGGCGGACAACAGCAGCGGGTCGGGATTGCCCGGGCGATGGCAATGGATCCTCAAGTGCTGTTATTCGATGAGCCGACATCCGCGCTGGACCCCGAATTAGTAGGGGAAGTGCTGAGGGTAATCAAAGGGCTGGCTGCCGAAGGCATGACGATGGTCATCGTGACGCACGAGATGGCGTTCGCGCGGGAGGCCGCGGATCAAGTCGTCTTTATGGATCAAGGCGTGATCGTGGAGAAGGGGGCGCCAAGCGTCATATTCGACAAGCCGGAGAACGAGAGAACCGTGCAATTTTTGAAAATGGTTCGGGAACGTTAGGAATTTCCCCTACGAAAGCTGCGGCGTAAAAGGAAGCAAAATGACAATAACCTACGATGTAACCGCCAACATCGGTTCCGATAGAACGCATTCGGGGATATTTCGGCATTGACCTTGAAATGAGAAATCAGTAAAGTGTTTCGTGTGCGAAATATTCGTAAACGAAAGGTGAGGGCTGTGGATGAGTTTAAGCCCATCATAAGATTTGGAGATTCAATGAGAGAATTGAATCAAGCGTTCTATCACGTGACGCATAAGGTTGCCGAGGAACACGGCACGACTCGGATACAATATCTCACGCTGCGCAAGCTGAAATTGCATCCGATGATGCGGCTGAGCGAGCTTGCCGAGCAGCTTCGCACGAACGCGAGCACGGCCAGCGCCGTTGTAGACCGGCTCGTTCATTCGGGGTTGATCGTCCGCGAGACGCCGTCGAACGACCGCAGGTCCGTTCTGCTCAAGCTGAGCGCCGAAGGCGAGGAAGTGCTCGGGCGCACGGACGAAGCTCTTATGAAACGGTTATCTCCTCTTCTGCAGCTGCCTGAAGAAGAGGTGGAAGAGTTAATTAGGATTCAAGGGAAAATTATTTCTATTTTACAGCAATTGAGAGAGGAATCGTGATATGGAAGCTATACAAAACCAACTGAAGAGGGGGCCGATCGTCGCCTCCTTGATTATCGCGGCGTTCGTCGCGATTTTGAGCCAGACTCTTCTGAACGTCGCTCTTCCGAGCATGATGGAAGACCTGGGCATCGGCGAAAATACGATCCAGTGGCTCATTACCGGTTATATGCTGGTAAACGGCATTCTGGTCCCGATCAGCGCGTATTTGATCGGTCGTTTCACGACAAGACAATTGTTCCTGTGGGCAACCGGCTTGTTCACCGCCGGAACCGTGATATGCGCGTTGGCGCCAGGCTTTGAGGTGCTGCTGACGGGCCGCTTGATTCAAGCGGCAGGCGCGGGTATTCTAATGCCGCTCATGTCGATCGTGTTCCTGACGATTTTCCCGATCGAGCAGCGCGGGAAAGCGATGGGTATGATGGGTCTCGCGATGATTTTCGCCCCGGCCGTCGGACCTACGCTCTCGGGTTGGATCGTGCAAAACTACTCCTGGCGCGTTCTATTCTATGTCGTTCTTCCGCTGACCTTGCTTGGACTCATATTCGGCGCGCTTTCCATGAAAAATGTGACCCAAACCTCGAAGCCGAAATTCGATATGGCAGGCGTCATTTACTCGACGCTCGGCTTCGGCGGTCTGTTGTACGGGTTCAGCGATGCGGCGAATGACGGCTGGGACAGCACCCGCGTGATCGTTAGCTTGGCGGCGGGCACTTTATTTTTGATTTTGTTCGTTATCCGCGAGCTTCGGACGGATAAGCCGATTTTGGAATTCCGCGTATTCAAGTACGACATGTTCTCTTTGACCACCGTCATCAACGTCATCATTACGATGGCGATGTTTTCGGGCATGATTTTGCTCCCGATCTTCCTGCAGACGATTCTCGGTTTTTCGCCGATGAAATCCGGTTTGCTGCTGCTGCCGGGCGCGCTCTTGATGGGTCTTATGTCGCCGGTTACCGGCATGATCTTCGATAAAGTAGGCGCTCGTTGGCTGGCTGTTGTCGGGCTCATCATTACAACCGTGACAACGTACGAATTGAGCCATCTGACCGTAGACACGACGTACAATCACATGCTCTTGATATACACGGTTCGCATGTTCGGCATGTCGATGCTGATGATGCCGATTCAGACGGCGGGCATGAACCAGCTGCCGCAGACTTTGAATGCGCACGGCTCCGCTATGTCTCAGACGCTGCGGAACGTGGCCGGCGCGCTGGGCACCGCCTTCCTGGTGACGCTGTTCACCAACGCCGCTCAATCGGAAGGTAAAAGAATGGTCATTGACGCCCAAATCAACCCGGCCGATGCCGCGAATCAAGCCAAGATGCTGGAAATTACGCAGCAAGCGACCGTTTACGGCATCAACCACGCATTCGAAGTGGCGATGTGGATGACGGTTGCCGCCCTCGTGCTGGCTTTCTTCATTCGCAGGGTGAAGCCGCATCAGGAGAAGGTCACCGTCAAGCAGGAGCCTGCCAAGGAATTGGCAAGCTCTTAAAGTTAAGCCCCGACCGCGAAGGTCGGGGTTCTTTTTTCAGATAAAGTGACGAGGCGTCTCTTATTATATGATCGACCGTTCCTCGAACACCTTTTTGGTGACAAACATTGCATTCAATACTTTCGGAAAACCGGTGTATGGGACGCAATGCATGATCGCCTCGACGATTTCCGTTGCGGAAAGCCCCACATTGAGAGCGGCGTTGATATGTACGTTTAGCTGCGGCTCGCAGCCGCCTTGCGTAGTTAAGGAAGCAATGGTGACCAATTGCCTTTGCTGAAGCGAAATCCCTGGTCTAGAGTAAATATCTCCAAATCCAAATTCAACGATATACCTTCCGAGATCGGGTGCTATTTTTTCCAGCGATTCAATAACGCGCTCTCCGGCTTCTCCATCGATTTGCATCAGCTTTTCCCAGCCTGTGCGATACCGTTCCTCAGACATCTATGATTCCTCCAATTCGTTTGAATGGTATCATGCTACACGTTTGAGCGCGCTCTAAGGCAACAACTTTTTTAAAGTTCCGGAATTGCAACTAAACGTTCCGCTCTTTATAATGGTTCGCATGGAAAATACCTTTACGATTCAACAAATCTCAAAGCATACAGGCCTTTCCTCGCACACTTTGCGCTATTATGAGAAAATCGGATTGTTGCAGGCAGTCCGTCGCGATTGTAACGGTTACCGCGAGTACACGGAGTCCGATATCGACTGGATTCATTTCTTAAATAGGCTCAAGGAGACTGGAATGAAAATCAGCGATATGAAGCGGTTTTCCGATTTGCGGTACCAAGGTGAAACTACAATTGGGACAAGGCGATTATTGCTGGAGGTTCACCGGAATAGTTTGTTGAAGCAAATCGAAAGCCTGAAAAACCATTTGAATCGAATTGATGAAAAGATTGAATATTACAAAGGGAAGGAATAATTGCTTGTATAAGCCTGTTATTCTATAATGATTTCTTGCTTTACATAACTGGATATCTTTCAAGGGGATGTATGTGGTGGAAGCATTTTTGATGGGCCTTGTAGAAATTATTTTCATCAACATCATACTAAGCGGCGACAATGCGGTTGTCATTGCGTTGGCGTGCAGAAGGCTTCCGGCGGAGCAACGGGCGAAGGCGGTTTTCTGGGGCAGCTTCGGCGCCATCGCACTGCGGGTCGTACTTACTTTCGTTGCCGTATGGCTTTTGCGCATCCCCTTCTTTCAAATCGTCGGGGGGCTGTTATTGCTCTGGATCGCCGTAAAGCTGCTCAAGGGCGAAGACGAGAGCGAGCGCTTGAAAAGCGGATCCAATATGGCCGAAGCCATAAGAACCATTATTATCGCCGATCTGGTCATGAGTTTGGATAATGTCGTGGCGGTGGCGGGGGCCGCTAAAGGGAACCTTGTGCTGATTGCGATCGGACTAGCCGTAAGCATTCCGCTCATCATTTGGAGCAGCCGCGCATTAATGGCGTTAATGAACCGGTTCCCGATTCTCGTCGTTCTCGGAGCGGGCCTGCTCGGTTATACTGCGGGCGAGATGATTTTAAGCGACAAGGGCGTAGCGCATTTGGTCGAGGAATATTTCGCAAAAGGCCACTTCGTTCTGCCGATTATTTTGGCGATTGCCGTAATTATTATTGGAAAACTAGGCCACAGGCAAATGAAGTTAAATCATTAACGCGAACGGCTGCGCACAGGCGCAGCCGTTCGTCGTCCGTAATGCGAATATTGTAACGGCATCCGGGGCACAATGTTTCAATGGAAAAAACATTACGGAAAGAACGTGAACAACCTGGAGAACAAATATGTTAAAGAAACGCGCTGCTTTAAAATCTTGCGGGTATTTCCTCCGGACGTTAACAACCACGAAACTTTGTTCGGCGGAAAGTTAATGTCGTATATAGATGATATCGCTTCTATTTCAGCTACTAAATTATGCAGAGTGACGGCCGTTACCGCCTCCACGGATTCGGTCGACTTCCTTGAGCCGATCCGTCCGACCGATTCGGTATCCTTAGAATCGTTCGTTACTTGGACAGGCAGAAGCTCCATGGAAGTGTTCGTGAAGGTAATCAAGGAGGATTTGAAAAGCGGGGAGAGGAAAATCGCCGCAACCTCATTCCTGACCTTCGTCGCCTTGGACGAGAACAACAAAACGATCCCTGTCCCGCAGGTTATGCCGGAAACGGAAGAGGAGAAGGTATTGAATGAAACGGCCGCGCAGCGGAAGGAAATGAGGAAAGCAAGACGCGAAGAAAGCAAGAAGTTTGCCGATTTCTTATTGACGAAGTACCCTTGGGAATAAGCATTGCAACAGCCCGCAGCAACGAATGTCTTTCGAGAACCGCCCGGCCGGCATCGGTAACTGGTCCGACAAATACCGGCCGGGCATTTCGTTGTTGAAAGCGATAATAGTTCTATCAATCTTCCACCTCAAACTCTCTCTCTTGGAATACCCTCCTTTTTTGTTCTTTTCTACCGGAAGAATGGCACAAGAACGCTCCTTTTCTCTAGCATATTTTGAGGTATATCAGAAAAGGAGGTGATCGTTATGATGGTGCGCATTCTTGATAAAAAAGCAACGCAACCTCGCCGCAGATTCAACTTGTCCAGGGCTGTCAGAATTCCTCACTCGCCGAGCAAGCTTAACCTTGCCTCTATTCAAATAAAGATCCCCATGAACTCCCAACCGAATCGGGTTGAGTTAGTTGCTACCGTCGGCGTACGCGGAGTTACGGGTATCGCACAAATCCGCTTTAAAATTTGGCGGAACGGACGGCATATTTATACTGCCCAACAAGGAATCGAATCTTCAGGCTCGGAAAGAAACTATGTAGTTACGTTCCAAGCAATTGATAGAAACGTTGCAGCAGGAACCCATCGCTATATGGTAACAGCCGAGAACGTTACCCGCGGCACGAGAGCTGCTGTGGTCGGCCCGGTTTCTTTCAGCGGTTTGGCCGTTCGGGTTAGACGGGCAAACGTGTAATTCCCGGTATCATCTTTCCGGCAGAAACTCCTCCGCTATACGAAATGCAAAAGCGCCGAGCTTACAATTTTTTTGTAAGCCGGCGCTTCTTTTGTTAACGTCATTTCACCGAGCGTCTCCATTTAATCGTGGCGCTTAGCTTGATCGGATGTTTGGCCGCCTTGCCCTTGATCATTTCGAGCAGCTCCTTGGCCGCCAAATACCCGCTTTCGTATCGCGGAATGGATAAGGTGGTCAGGCCGGCCAACGCCGCCGAGTCGGAATCGTCGAAGCCCGTGACCGAAATGTCGTCGGGCACTTTGATGCCGTGCTCCTCGAACGCCTTGATCGCCCCGATCGCCATATTGTCGTTGGCGCACACCAGCACCTCGGGCAAGGCGTTGCCCAAAATCATCAGCTTGCCCGCTTGGTATCCGCTGCTCTCGCGGTAATTGCCGTGAAAGTAGTTCCGGTGGTCGAAGTCAATTCCGTTGGCCGACAAGGCGTCGGTAAATCCGGCAAACCGCTCCTTGTTGTCGAGCGTCGTAACGATGCCGCCGAGATATCCGAACTGCTTGAAGCCCTTATTGACAAGCGCCTGCACCATCTCGTACATGACCGGGTAATTGTCGACGATGACGCTCTTGGTATTGACGAGCGGGTCGGCAATGATCCGATCCATTACGACGACCGGAAAGTCCGGTTGGGCGACCGAAATCAGGTCATCGTCCGCCATGCTTCCGTCAAGGCAGATCGTACCGCGGGCGAAGCCGCTGTTCATAAAGTTTGCGCTCGATTTGTTCGTGCAAATAATTAAATTGTAGCCGTTTTCGTTTAAGCAGTCGCTGATTCCTTCGATGATTTTTAAATAAAAATCCCGGTCGAAATCGCTGAAAATAAAGACAACCGTATTAGAAGCGCCAGCTTTAGGCTTCTTCGGCGATGGCGGAGCATAGCCGTGCTCGGCACAAAATTGCAGAATCCGTTCCCTGGTTTCTTTCCCTACATTCTTGCGTCCGTTAAGAACATTGGACACGGTAGAAACGGAGACGCCCGTATGCTTTGCAATATCCTTCAAGCCAATCATGGCGAGTCCTCCCCTGAGTGCTTATGGGTGTATTATAGCACGGTTTTTTGTGATTGAGCGGACAACGATGGAATTAGTAAATATTTTAGTAAAATACATACGATATTTTACCTATTTAGTAAAAATATTTGACCTGTTAATACGCTTTCAATTATAATTCGAGGTGTTAGTTAGTAATTATTTTATAGAAAACCACTATTTTAGGGGGATTGAAGCATGGGAAAAGGTAAAAAGTTAATTAGTTTACTAACCGCTGCTGCATTGGTTGCAGCCATCGCAGGGTGCGGGTCTTCGAACGGCGGCAATACCGGAGCTTCGGGGTCGGACGCTTCGAAGGGCTCGGAAAAGCTGGCGAAAATATCGATTTTCCAATCGAAGGTTGAAATTGCAGAGCCGTTGGAAGCGCTCGCCAAAAAGTATACCGAGGAAACCGGCAACGAGGTCGAGGTATGGGGCTCCGCGGGCGACGCGTACATGACGCAGCTGCAGGCTAAACTCGCCGCAGGCGAAGGCCCGTCGATTTTCAGCGTTGCATCCGGCTCCGAGGTGGAGAAGTTTGCATCGTACTATTACGACATGAGCAATGAGGAATATGTGAAGAACATCGCGCCGGATATGGCGGCAACGGTCGACGGTAAAGTCGTCGGCGTTCCGTACGGCGTGGAAGGGTTCGGCCTTGTATACAACAAGAGCATGGTCGAACCGAAGAATGTGACGGATCTCGCATCCTTCACCAAGACGCTCGAGGATCTGAAGGGGCAAGGCAAGAACGGCTTGAGCCTGTCCCAGGAAGCTTACTTCTTGATCGGTCACATCCTGAATACGCCGTTCGCGCTCCAGCCTGATCCGGTGGCCTTCATCGACAAGCTGAACAAAGGCGAAGTGAAGATGGCGGACACGAAAGAGTTCCAAGAATTCGCCAAGTTCATGGAAGCGATCAAGGCGAATACGACCAACCCGATGGAAGTGAAGTACGACACGCAGATGGGCGACTTCGCAACGGGCAAGACGGCTATGGTTCATCAAGGCAACTGGAGCTACGGCATGCTGAAGGACTTCGGCGATCTCGGCTTCGAAGTCGGCATGATGCCGCTTCCGCTCGCAGGCAACGATAAGATCGCGGTCGGCGTAGCAAGCAACTGGGTGATCAACGGCAAGAAGAACGCCGACGAAATCAAAGCCGCTAATGCGTTTCTGAACTGGATGCTGACAAGCGAGACAGGCAAAAACACGATCGTGAACGAATTCAAATTTATTCCGGCCATGACGAATATTGAGCCGAACGGCTTGGATCCGTTGTCGCAAGCCGTCTTCGAAGCTACGAAGAACGGAGAGACGATTCCGTGGGCGCTCAATTATTTCCCGCAAGGCATCATTGTGAACGATTTGGCTCCCGCTACGCAAGAATTTTTCTTGAACAAAAATATGACCGGCGAGCAGTTCTTGCAAAAGCTTGACGCTGCATGGGCGAACGGCGCCAAGTAATGCGGAATTAACTCTATAATCCCGTGCGTCGCGAACCGAAAACGAAAGCCTAACGCGATTGTTAGGCTTTCGTTTTATCTTGCAGTATGTAAATTAATAGACCCGGGGAGAGGGAGCGATATGAGCAAAAGGAAAGATATAGCCTGGTATGCCTTATTCACGGTTCCGCTGGTATTTATTTTTACCACTGTCGTAATCATCCCGTTTATGATCGGCATTTACTACTCGTTCATCAGCTGGGACGGCATCCCGGCGAACCCTAAAGTATTTGTAGGGTTCGACAATTACGTGAAGCTGTTCCAAGACGGGCGGTTTCTCCAATCCGCATGGCATACGATTCAGTTTACTGTGATGGCTCTCGTGGCCGTCAATGTGATGGGACTTCTGTTTTCGCTGCTCGTGACGAACGGGCTTCGAGCGAGCAACGCGGCGCGAACGATGCTGTTTATGCCGAACCTGATCGGCGGCTTGATTCTCGGTTATATTTGGCAGTTCATCTTTACGGATGCGCTTAAGTTTATCGGCGAGAAGACGGGAATGGAGAGCATTTTCTTCAACTGGCTGATCCATCCGCAATTCGCTTTATATGCTCTGGTTATTGTGTTCGCTTGGCAAATGGCCGGTTATACGATGGTTATTTACATAGCCGGCATTCAGAGCATTCCGGACGAAATGATGGAAGCCGCCAAGGTGGACGGCGCCAATGTATGGCAAAGGCTGACGAAAATCATTTTCCCGCTGCTGATGCCGTCGTTTACCATATGTTTGTTTCTTACGCTTTCCGGGGCGTTCAAAATTTTCGACGTCAATCTGTCCTTGACGAAGGGCGGTCCAAATAATACGACCGAAATGTTCGCGATGAATATTTTCAACGAGATTTTCGGCTATAGCAATTACGGTGTCGGTCAGGCGAAAGCGATCGTGTTCTTCTTGATCGTAGCCGCGATTACGTTGACGCAGGTCGTTATCACCAAGAAGAGGGAGGTGCAGATGTAATGCGTAAGGCAGGCAAGCTTGCGGCCGAAGTGCTGCTGTTCGTTGTTGCGCTCGCATTCCTCTCTCCGATTTACCTGATGCTGGTCAATTCGTTCAAAAATCGGGCGGAGCTGTACGAGAACGCGCTGGCGTTACCTTCTTCGTTCAGCTTTGATTACTATGTTCAGGCCGCCCAGAAAATGAATTTCTTTACCGCGCTGGGCAACTCGCTTTATGTAACGATCGTTTCGGTCGTTATTGTCGTCATGTTGTCGTCCATGACGGCATGGATGCTGGTAAGAACGGATAACCGGCTGAGCCGGATCATCTTTTTGACGTTCGTGTCGACGATGCTGATCCCGTTCCAGACGCTGATGATGCCGCTAATGCAGGTGATGGACTGGATTCGGGACAATCTGCACATTCCGATGCTGAACACGCACGAGGGCTTGATTTATATGAATATAGGCTTTCACGCCAGCATGGCGGTATTTTTGTACCACGGCTTTATCAAATCGGTGCCGGTCGCCTTGGAGGAAGCGGCGACGCTGGACGGCTGTACGAAGTTCGGCGTCTTCTGGCGAATCGTGTTTCCGATGTTAAAGACCATTACGATTACTATTGCGATTTTGGACGTCATTGCGATGTGGAACGATTACTTGCTTCCGTCGCTTACCTTGTCGGATAAAGGGCTTCGCACTATTCCGCTGTCGACGTTCTACTTCTTCGGGGAATTTACGATCGTGTGGAATTTGGCGATGGCCGGATTGACGCTGACGATCGTTCCGGTCGTAATATTCTATATGTTTGCACAGAAATACATCGTTAAAGGAATCGCGGCAGGGGCTGTAAAATAACATTTTCGCAAATATGCTTATCGATAACGGCGCAAGGAGAATGGACTGCAATGAACAAAACATGGTGGAAAGAGGCCGTTGTCTATCAGGTCTATTGGAGGAGCTTTCTGGACACGGACGGTGACGGGTACGGAGATTTGGAGGGAGTGATCCGCAAGCTTGATTATATCCGCGAGCTCGGCGCGGACGTCGTTTGGCTGAATCCGTGCTACGGTTCGCCGGACGTGGATAACGGCTACGACATATCCGATTACCGTTCGATCATGCCGAAGGCGGGTACGATGGATACGTTCGAGCGTCTGCTTCGGGAGGTTCACGCCCGCGGCATGAAGCTGATTATGGATTTGGTCGTCAACCATACATCGGATCGGCATCCGTGGTTTCTCGAATCCCGTTCGTCAAAGAACAGCCCGAAACGGGACTATTATATTTGGCGTAAGGAAACGAACAACTGGCGTTCGTATTTTACGCCTTCCGTATGGGAATATGACGAGGCGACGGACGAATATTACTTTCACTCCTTCGCCGTGGAGCAGCCGGACCTGAACTGGGCGAATCCGGCCGTGCGCGAAGAAATATACGACATGATGCGGTTTTGGCTCGACAAAGGGATCGACGGATTCCGGATGGACGTTATCAATTTGCTGGCGAAGCAGGAAGGCTTCCCCGATTCCGCGGACCCGGACCATATTTCGTACCTCGGCAACAATCCGGGCATCCATGAGTATTTGCACGAAATGCATGAGAAGGTGCTTAAGCATTACGACATCTTCACGGTAGGCGAAATTCCGTTCGTGACGCCGGAGGACGGCGTGCTGTATGTCGGCGAAGACCGCGGCGAGCTGAACACGCTGTTCCATTTCGAAGTATGCGATTATATGGCGCATTGGGACTTGCGGCGGTTTCGGGATATTCAGCGCCGCTGGTACGACGGCATGTGGGGCAAGGGCTGGAACTCTCAGTTCCTGAATAACCACGACCATACGCGCCTTGTGACACGCTTCGGCAATGACAAGGAGTATCGGGTGGAGTGCGCCAAATGCTTCGCCACGATGCTGCATACGCTCCCCGGCATGCCGTATATTTATCAAGGCGAAGAGATCGGCATGACCGGCGTCCGGTTCGAGTCGATCGACGATTACAACGATATCGCGATGAAGAACAAATACCGGGAGCTGGTCGGCAACGGCGGGGATCCTCGGGAGGTTTTCGAGAGTCTGCTTCACCTCGCGAGAGACAACTCCCGCACTCCGATGCAGTGGAATGCGGACGATCAGGCCGGCTTTACGTCGGGCACGCCTTGGATGAAAGTGAATCCGAACTATCGGGAAATCAACGTTGAACAGGCTCTGACCGATTCGGACTCGGTGTTCTTTTACTACCGTGAGCTGATTCGGCTGCGTAAAGGCAGCGGCGTCATGGTGTACGGAGACTATGAGCCGATCGCGGAGCTCGACGACCACCCATATATTTATGCATATTATCGGATGCTTGGCGACGAGAAATGGCTTGTTGTGCTGAACGTGTCGGAGCTGACGATTCCGAACGAGCTTCCGCCGTCCGTGATCGAGAGCTTGGGCGAGACGATCATCGCCAATTATCCGGAGCGCGGACAGGCGAAAGAGGGCGGGAGAGGATCCGTTCTGCGACCTTATGAGGCTGCCGTCTATCGTGTATATCCGTAACGAAATCGTACCGCCGGATCGAATAAGGTCCGGCGGTTTTCATTTAGCCACTTGATGGATACGGGGCTTGCTCGGGGTACGGCGGAGGATGTGCGGGTTGCTTGGGTGAACGGTGGTATGTGCGGCTTGCTCGGGGGTACGGTGGTGGAAGCGGGTGACATCGAACGACGTTAACGGAAGAAAATGTCCGCTAAAACCTAACATTACTGCAAAAACTGCATTTTAACGGAACGAAATGACCGCTAATCGGCTAAAAATCGGCCAATTTCGCCGATTTTGGCCAATTAGCGGACATCAGGTTCCGCTAATTAGCCCTTTTTGGCGGAATTCCCACAATTAGCGGACAACTCGTTCCGTTAACAGCAAGAAGGCTGCCGGGGAAGGGTTGCCTTGGGAAAGCCCGCCTAAGCATGACTTCTCGTGACAATCCATATCCGCACCAACCTCTTCCGCACCAACCTTTTTGCACCGACCTACTCCGCACCAACTTTTCCGCACCGACCTTTTTCGCACCAACCCTTTTCGCACTGCCCATATCCCCACCGCCCGTATCCGCAAAGACCTTGACAAGCTATTTGGGAATATTATCGGGCATTTGCCTGGTGGTTACGGTCATAGGCAATTCCATCGGGTTTCGGCCGTTCGTCGTCGCCGGAATCGGCATCGGCGGGCTAACCGTCATTCCTGCGTGGTTTATTTTCATTGGCGTCCACTTATGGAGAACGAGAGAGCAAAGCGGGCATGCAGCCCGTTAATCCCCACAATTTGGGCGATCAATTGAATTGTATGAACTTCGGACAATAAGGTATTATTAAAACCAAGACTGCTGTTGTGGTTCTGACCAGGAGCCGCCTGGCCGGTCTTGTTTTTATTTTCTCGGGATAATCCATAACCGTAACAGGTTGTGGGTTTTCGCTATTATGATAGAAAAGAATGTGATACTTTGAGTCAGCTGCATGCGGTAAAAGCGCGAACGCACCGTTTATTGGATAAATATTTATCCGGAGCGACGATGGATTACCGGCAAGTCATCGCCTTGTTTATTCCTATTTTGATAGATCAGGCGTTTATTATCGGATTTAATGTCGCAAACACAGCCATGATCAGCTCGTCTGGAGTGGCGGCGGTCAGCGCGGTAAGCATTATCGATTCGCTGAATGTGTTTCTTCTCAACGTATTTATCGCCGTGGCGACCGGGGGGACGGTCGTCGTCGCGCAATACAAAGGGAGCCGCAACGACGCGATGCTGTCCAAAGCGGCAGGCGGCAGTGTCGCTTCGGTTTCCCTGCTTGCGCTCGGCATCGGTCTCTTGGTCGTGCTGCTGCATAATCCGGTGCTGAGTCTTCTGTTCGGCAGCGCGTCGCCCGATGTACTCGCCAATGCGAAGATATACTTGATCGGCAGCGGCATATCGTATTTGGGCATCGGGATCGAGCAGGCGGTCTGCGGCGTGATGCGGGGAATCGGGAAAAGCCGGGTGGCGCTGGCGCTGTCGCTTATCATGAATCTCCTGTACGTACTGATGAACATTCTTTTTATTACGATTCTGGATATGGGCGTTTTGGGCATGACGCTAGCTATCAATATCGCGCGGTATGCCGGCGCATTGTGCGCTGTGATTTATCTGGTGCGAATGGATGTTACGCTTCATTTGCGTTTGCGCCAGCTTTTTCATGTTTCGCTCTCGATGCTTAAAAAAATTATGTACATCGGTCTTCCGTTTGCCGCCGAGCAGATGTTTTTTAACGGGGGAAAAATGTTGACGCAAGTATTCATCGTCGGCATGGGAACGTACGCCATTGCAACCAACGCGATCGGCGGCACGATGGCCCTGCTGTATCAAATTCCCGCGCAGGCATTGTCTCTCACGATCGTGACGGTTGTCGGCCAATGTATCGGGGCGCGCAATATTGACGATGCCCGCAAGTTCATCAAATCGTTCCTATGGCTGGCGTCGTGGTCGTTCGTATTGATGACGGCGATCCTGTTGCCTCTGTTTCACCCGCTGGTCAGCGTGTTTCATCCGCCGGCCGAAATCGTCGACGATCTCTTGTGGCTTATGGTGATCAACGCCATAGCCCAAATCCCCTTGTGGGCAATCAGCTTTATTTTGCCCTCCGGACTGCGGGCGGCCGGGGATTCTCGCTTCACCTCCGTCACGTCGATGCTGACCATGTGGCTGTTCCGGGTAGTGCTCGGATATGTGCTCGGCGTTACGTTGGGGATGGGGATCATCGGCGTATGGCTGGCGATGAACTGCGAATGGGGCATTCGAGGCGCGGTGTTCCTATGGCGCTTCCGCGGCAAAAAGTGGTATGAGCACCGGCTGATTTAGTAAAGAAGGCTTTGGCGGTTATAAACTTATATAGAAGGAAGAGGAGGCGTCCGGAGGGGCGTCTTCTTTTTTTCATAATATAAGAAGGTATAGGACGGCACAGCCGTTTCTTCTTGTCATAAAGAAAGGAAATATGGTTATCCTAGTAAACGGCATTCAACGAACATAAAGGGTCCGGCGGAAAAGGTTGCACTCACAAGCACAATACTTAAGGGGGATCATTATGAATAAGGTTAAAAAATTACTCTGTTTACTAATGGTTGCTGCACTGGTTGCGGCGGTGGCGGGCTGCGCAGGCGGCAAAAACAATAACCAAGCGGCGCCGAACAACCAAGCCGGAACCGCAAAGCTTAAAAAAATTTCAATATTCCAGTCGAAGGTAGAAATTGCGGAGCAGCTTGAAGCTTTAGCCGGCCAGTATACGCAGGAAACCGGCAATCCGGTCGAGGTATGGGGCTCCGCCGGCGACGCCTATATGACGCAGCTGCAAGCGAAGCTGGCTGCGGGCGAAGGGCCGTCGATATTTTCGGTAGCATCCGGCTCCGAGGTGGAGAAATTTAAATCGTATTACTACGACATGAGCAATGAAGATTACGTGAAAAATATCGCTCCCAATATGGCTCCGACCGTCGACGGGAAAGTCGTGGGCATCCCGTACGGCGTGGAAGGGTTCGGTCTTGTTTACAATAAAAGCCTTGTCGACCCGAAGAACGTCACGGATCTCGCCTCGTTCACCAAGACGCTGCAGGACTTGAAGGCGCAAGGCAAGAACGGGCTGAGCTTGTCCCAGGAAGCTTACTTCCTGATCGGCCACATCATCAATACGCCGTTCGCGCTGCAGCCGGACCCGGTCGGCTTCATCGGCAAGCTGAACAAAGGCGAAGTCAAGATGGCGGATACGAAGGAATTCCAAGAGTTCGCCAAGTTTATGGAAGCGATCAAGGCGAACACGAACAATCCGATGGAAGTCAAATACGATACCCAGATGGGCGACTTTGCAACGGGCAAGACCGCTATGGTTCATCAGGGCAACTGGAGCTGGGGCATGCTGGCGGATTTCGGCGATTTGGGCTTCGACGTCGGCATGATGGCGCTGCCGCTGGCCGGAAACGACAAAATCGCGGTTGGAGTGGCATCCAACTGGGTCATTAACGGCAAGAAGGATGCGGATGAAATTAAGGCGGCGAATGCGTTCTTGAATTGGCTGGTCACTAGCGATACCGGCAAAAATGCGATCGTGAACGAATTTAAGTTTATTCCGGCCATGACGAATATTGAGGCGAGCGGTCTCGATCCTCTGTCGCAGGTCGTGTTCGAAGCCACGAGGGACGGGAATACGATCCCGTGGGCGCTCAACTATTTCCCGCAAGGCATTATCATCAACGATTTGGCCCCCGCCACGCAGCAGTTTTTCTTGGACAAAAGCATGACCGGCGAGCAATTCCTGAAAAATCTTGACGCTGCATGGGCGAAAGGTGCCAAATAAATAGCTGTCGCCTGCGCGCGAATGATGACGAAAGCCTAACGCTTTTGTTAGGCTTTCGTTTCATCTTGCATCGGCCGCAACCTACATTGACCCCGGGAAGAGGTAGCGATATGAACAGAAGAAAAGATAAAGCATGGTATGCGTTATTCGTTTTCCCGCTCGTATTTATTTTTACGACGGTTGTAATCATTCCGTTTGTTATCGGCATTTACTATTCGTTCATAAACTGGGACGGCATTCCGGGGAACCCCAAGGAATTCGTCGGCTTGGACAACTACACGCTGCTGTTTCAGGACGACCGGTTTCTGACGTCCGCCGTGCATACGATACAGTTTACGGTGCTGGCGCTCATTCTCGTCAATGTGCTCGGCGTGTTGTTCGCGCTGCTGGTCACGACCGGGCTTCGGGTAAGCAACGCGGCGCGGACGATGCTCTTTATGCCGAACCTGATCGGGGGACTGATCCTCGGCTATATTTGGCAATTTATTTTTACGGACGCGCTCAAGTATATCGGCGAGAAGACGGGGATGGTGAACCTGTTTTTCAACTGGCTGCTCAACCCGACCTACGCCTTGTATGCGATGGTCATCGTCTTCGCCTGGCAGATGGCCGGCTATACGATGGTTATTTATATCGCGGGGATTCAAGGCATTCCCGACGATATGATGGAAGCGGCCAAGGTGGACGGGGCGAATCTGTGGCAAAGGCTTATAAGAATCATCTTCCCGCTGCTGATGCCGTCGTTCACGATTTGCTTGTTCCTGACGCTCTCGGGCGCTTTCAAAATATTCGACGTCAACTTGTCCTTGACCAAAGGCGGTCCGAATAACGCGACCGAAATGTTCGCCATGAACATTTTTAATGAAATTTTCGGTTACAGCAATTACGGATACGGTCAGGCCAAAGCGATCGTGTTCTTCCTGATCGTCGCCGTCATTACGCTGACGCAAGTGACGATCACCAAGAAGCGGGAGGTGCAAATGTAATGGTCAGGGCAGGCAAGCTTGCGGCTGAAGTGCTCATATTTGTTGTGGCGCTTGCGTTCCTTTCTCCGATTTACATTATGCTGGTCAACTCCTTCAAAACGAGGGCGGAGCTATACGAGAACGCGCTTGCGCTGCCTTCGACACTCAGCTTCGAATTTTATGCCAAGGCGATCGATAAGATGGGATTTTTTACGGCGCTCGGCAACTCGCTGTATGTCACGATCGTGACCGCCATATTCGTCGTGCTGCTGTCCTCGATGACGGCTTGGATGCTGGTGCGGGCCGACAATCCGCTCAGCAGAATTATTTTCATGTTGTTTGTTTCGACGATGCTCATCCCGTTCCAGACGCTGATGATGCCGCTGATGCAGGTGATGGACTGGATTCGCGATAATTTGTACCTGCCCATGCTCAACACCCACGAAGGCTTGATCTATATGAACATCGGCTTTCATTCCAGCATGGCGGTGTTTCTTTACCACGGCTTTATCAAATCCGTTCCCGTCGCCCTGGAGGAAGCCGCGACGCTGGACGGAGCATCGAAATTCGGCGTATTTTGGCGCGTTGTGTTTCCGATGCTGAAGACGATAACGATCACCGTTGTGATTTTGGACGTCATCGCAACCTGGAACGACTATTTGCTGCCTTCGCTGTCGTTATCCGATAAAGGCCTGCGCACGATTCCGCTTTCTACGTTCTACTTCTTCGGCGAATTTACGATCGTATGGAACTTGGCGATGGCCGGCCTGACGCTGACGGTCATTCCGATCGTCATCTTCTACATGTTTGCGCAGAAGTATATCGTGAAAGGAATCGCGGCCGGCGCGGTGAAGTGACCACGTTACATAAGCCGGGGGAAGGGCGTGTCATCGATGGACTATCTCGTTATTAAAGAAGGGAATTTGTTTCTCTTGACGGATCCGGACGGCGACATTCGTCCGGACAGCGACGAAGGGCACGGACTGTATATGGAGGATACCCGGTTTCTAAGCAAGATGGAGCTTCGCGTCGACGGAGAGAAGCCGTCCATGCTTGCTTCCGAGGCGGATAAAGGATATTTCGCGGCGATCCGCATGATGAGAGAGCGGAAGGATGAAGGCGCCATCGAGGTGCTTCGCGAGCGGTTCATTCATGCGGGCGTATTATACGAGCGGGTATCGCTGACGAACTACTTTCCCGCCGAGGCGGCGCTCGAATGCACCGCAAGGTTTGACGCCGACTTTCAGGATATGTTTCTGGTCCGCAAGTACCGGACGGGCGAAGTCGGCGCGATTTCCGGCCGGGAGTCCGGCGCGCAGCGGCTGTCCGTCCGGTATGAAGGGAAGGACGGGATCGAGCGCCGAATCGACATCGGCTGGGACCGTCAGGGCGCCGAGACGGACGATGATGCGGGGCTGATCCGGTTCCGGCTGACACTGGCGCCCAAGGAGACAACCCGGATCGTATTCACGATCGCGCCTTCCGGGAGCGGGACGGCTGCTCCGTCCGTGCTGCCGTACGAAGAGGCGCTGCGCTCGGCGTCCGCATCGTTCGAGGATTGGCTGGCGAATACGACGCAGGCGGCATCCGATTCGGAGCGGTTTAACGTACTGTTCCGGCGGGGCGCGCGGGATTTGCGAATGCTGCTGGCCGATATCGGACACGGACCGACGACGGTGGCCGGATTGCCTTGGTTCGCGGTGCCGTTCGGCCGGGACAGCCTCATCACGGCGTTGTTCATGCTCCCGTTTCGTCCGGATAATGCCGGAGGCACGCTGCGGACGCTCGCCGCGTACCAAGGCAAGAAGGACGATCCTTGGCGGGACGAGCAGCCGGGCAAAATTATGCACGAAATCCGGTTCGGAGAGCTGGTGACCACCGGGCAGTCCCCGTTCGGCCCGTACTACGGATCGGCGGACTCCACCCCGTTGTTTCTATTGCTGATAGTGGAGTATGTCCGGTGGACCGGCGATTCGGAGCTCGTCACCGAGCTGCGTCCGAATATCGAGCGGGCGCTCGGCTGGATCGACCGAAATATGCACCGGTTCGGCTTCGTCGCTTACCATCAGGAAGCGGAGAAAGGGTTTCCGAATCAAGGCTGGAAAGATTCGGCCAATTCCATCGTTCACGAATCGGGCGAGTACGCCCGCTCGCCCATCGCGCTGTCCGAGGTGCAGGGCTACGTGTATCAGGCGAAGAAGGGACTGGCCTCGTTGTTCGCGATGCTGGGCGATCAATCGTTCGCGGAGAAGCTGGAATGGGAGGCGGAGGCGCTCAAATCCGCCTTCGAGAAGGCGTTCTGGATGGAGGAGGAGCGGTTTTACGCGATCGCGCTCGATAAGGACGGACGGCAGGTTCGTTCGGTGACGTCGAACCCCGGCCATCTGCTGATGAGCGGCTTGCCGGCCGAAGAGCGCGCCGCGGCCGTGGCGGAGCGGCTGCTGTCGGAGGACATGTTCAGCGGCTTCGGCATCCGGACGATGAGCACGGAGGCGGCCGGATATTATCCGATGAGCTACCACAACGGAAGCGTCTGGCCGCACGACAACGGCATGATCCTGCTGGGCCTCGTTCGGCTCGGACGGAAGCGGGAAATTTCCCGGCTTATTCAAGGGCTGCTAGACGCATCGGGCGCGTTCGAATACCGCCGGCTGCCGGAGCTGTTCTGCGGCTACGGTTCGAAGACCGGGGAGCCGGTGCCGTATCCGACGACGTGCTCGCCGCAAGCATGGGCTGCGGCCACCGCGATCGTCATGCTGCAGGCGATGCTCGGTCTGAAGCCGGATGTGCCGGCACGAAAGGTCGCGCTCGACCCGGTGCTGCCGGAAGGCTTAAACCGCTTAACCGCGACAAATATACGCATCGGGCAAGGCGTTCTGTCCGTAGAGCTGGCGAGAGACGCTGCGCTGCCCGGCAATGAAGTGAAAGTAACCGTGCTCGGCAACACGACCGGGTGCGAATTGATAACGGCGCAAGGGGAGAGACAGCAATGAAAAAAAGATCTTGAAGAGGTTATCCGCAAGCTCGACTACATCCGCGATTTGGGTGTCGACGTCATTTGGCTCAATCCGTGCTACGGCTCTCCCGATGTCGATAACGGATACGACCGTGAAATAATCGTAAAAGACACCGGCAATTGCGGAGCCGGTGTCTTTTTTTAATGCTTCTGTGCATAATCGCCTATATTGAGGCCGATCACGCCAATGATGATGATAGAGATGGAAACGATTTTCAGCATCGTTACTTTTTCGTTAAATATATAAAACCCGATCAAGGCGATCAGCGCTGTCCCCAATCCGGACCAAATCGCGTAAGCGATGCCGATGTCGATGGTTTTTACCGCGTGCGTTAACGACGTCAAGCTGCAGCCGTAGAAAACGAACATCATGATGGAAGGATAAAGACGCGTAAAGCTTTCCGAAAATTTCATCGTCGTCGTCCCGGCCAGTTCAAACACAATCGCTAAAAATAAATAAAACCAGCCCATCCTTCTTGCTCCTATCCGGTAAAACCTTTATTTTCAGAGGCTTATATAGCCGGCGCCTGCAGTTGGAGCTCATCGTAGGAAACAATTCGCACATCGGCATCGGCAAGCGCCTCTTTGCCTTCTTCGCTTGTATAGATCCCAATGGCAAGCGCAACGCCCGCTTGCTTTCCCATCTGCATATCCCCGTTGGAATCGCCGACGATTGCGATTTCCGCGGGGGTGAGACTCATTCTTGCGCACGCCTCTTCTATCATCGCAGGATGCGGTTTTCCGTATTTCACTTGTTCATGCCCGATCACTTCGCGGAAATACTCCTGGAATCCAAGCCACTGCAAATGCTTGAGAGCGGAAGCGGTCGAGTCCGACGTCACTACGGCCATATCAAGCTTATATGCGCTGCACTGCCGCAAAAACGGCTCAATTCCCGGCATCGCCGCGGCCGGCCGCTCACGGTCGAGCCAGGCGTCGGCTTGCTCGCGGAACCGATGGACCAATCGAATCGAGTCGTTCCAAGGAATGCCGGCATCATACAGATTTGCGGCCGCGATCGCTAAACAATCGTCCATGGAAGCCATGGTAAGCGGGCCCTTCGGGTCGCAGCCGATAACGGCTCCCCGAGAATCCCGGAAGGCGCCCAGGAAGCCGGGTGCGAGCTTCCGGCCGTATTTGGACAACTCTTCGTCCATCCCTGCAAACAAAACCTGCGCCCATTTCCCCCATAAATGCATGAAGTCCAGCAACGTCCCGTCCTTATCGAACAAAATTCCGCGGATGCGGATTTCTTTCCCTTGCGCTTGAAGCTTAATCAACCGTTTCTGCTCCCTTCAATAGCTCCATCAATTCCGACCAATACGTCACGGAAGGAACGGCGCTGCCGGCAAATACAGGGTTTACGAAAGCGAGCAGCCGCTTGTCCGCATCCCGAATTTCAACACGAATCCATTGAAACTCGCCCGGCTTCCAAACCATCTCATGCTTTTGCGAGCCGCTTTCGCCGCAAGGCCGTACGATTACGGTATCGCCGTTTTCGATCCAATGGATGCAGCTTCCTTCGGGAGCGTCCTGTATCTCCAGCTCATATCGAAGATGAACGGAGGCTCCGGGGGCCGCATGAACATCCGCCAAGTCCACTTGCTCGCCGGGGACATACGTGCGCTCCCCGCAAACGACCTTCGGTTCGAGCAGCGGTCCGCGCGTCACGTAACTTCGCCCGTTACGGATTCCTTCGAGAATGGCGTTGGCCGAGCAATTCGGCGCAAGCACGCAGGTGAGCGGATCGCCGACAATGGATGGCGGACCGCCCTCCATATAGCTCTCGTGCGGCAGGCTGTGCGTATCGCTCCCGCCGATGCCCCACAGCATATGTCCGTGCTTCCAGAGCAAGTCCCACATCTTCAGCGCCCGTTCCGTCGCTACCTCGTTCCCCGGATAAGGTTCCTTTCCCGGGTAGGTCGGGTCGTTCCACAGCTCGATCACGTCGAACCGTTCAAGTCTTGTGCCGCCGTATAACCAATCCCATGGAGGCAGCAGCGGATGGTTCATGCTGCAGACGGCGCCTTGCCGACGGGAGTCGGACAATATTCGCTCCATGCCGTCTTCGGTCTCGAGCGCCAACGGTTGATCAACCGTACTGTCCGGCCGTCCGCTTCCGTCTCCCGCAAAGTCCACCCAGCGACGTATGCCGAGCACGTTGTAGTGGCCTTTGGTGGAAGTAATTTCAATTCCGGGAATGACCAACAGCGGCGATTCGGGCCACCCGGTCGTTATCAAATTGTGTTCGGTCACAGTGATGAAATCGAGGCCCCGCGACAGAGCCAGATCGTTCAACTCCCGAGCCGTTTGCTTGCCGTCCGACAGCTGGGTATGCATATGAAAATCGCCCTTATACCAGCGCATACCTTCTTGGTGCACTTTGTTCCAGTCGTACTTTGACAAGTTCAACACTATGTTTCCGTCGTCCGATGCGTTTATGTCGGTCCAAACATTTTCGCCGATGCGGTAGACGCTGCTCTCGAGACTGACGGGGCCATTTCCCGCAATCACTTCCATCTCATAGGACGGGGTCTGCTTCCAGGTTCCCACATATAACAAGGTCCAGGAACCGGGGGGAATATCCCCCGGAACCGAACCGCAGCTGGAATCGGCGGCGGCGAAGCCGAGCGTCAGCGTCATTTCGCCGCCTTTGGTCAAGTGCTGGATGCGTATCCGGCCGAGCGGGTCGTACAAGTACACGTATCCCCACTTGGCATCCGGCTTCACACGCAGCGCAAGCCAATCGGCCGCTTCTTCCAGCAGAAAGGTGTGTTTGCATACCGGCTTACTTTCGCCTTCCGGCGCTGTATAACGAATCGTCTCCCGCATGTTATTTGCCGCCCAGCGCTTTGTCCAGCGCCTTCTGTGCTGTTTCTTTGGCTTCTTTCAAAGCTTCCGCCGCAGGCACGTTCTCGATCTGTACTTTATCCGCCGCGATGGACAGCGCGTCGAAGATTTTCCCGCCGGTCGGGTCAACGAAGGACGGGGAAGCCGTCTTCGCCGATTCAAGCGGTACTTTGCTGTGCGGATTTTTCTCGCTGTACGCTTTGAACGCCGGATCATCAAGCGAAGAATTGCGAACGGCGATGTAACCGGTATTCATCGACCACCATGCGGAGTTTTCCGGACTGGTTAAGAAAGCCAGCCATTTCATCGCCGCTTTTTGCTGTTCCGGCGGAGCGTCGGCGAGGATGACGGTTCCGCGCGCTCCCGCCGAAGGCTTAGATTCAAATCCTTCCCAAGCCGGCTGCGGATGGGCGCCGATTTTGCTGAAATCCAGGTCTCCCTGGTCTCCGCTCGATCCGGTATATCCGGCGGCGCGGTCCTGCATCACGTCGTCAATCGTTTTGTACCAATATTCCCAGCCCTGGCCGCCGTGATGGATGCGCATGATTTGCTCCTCATGAATCCATTTGCGGAACGATTCCCACGTATCCACCCATTCCGGATTGTCAATCAGCACCTGTGTGCCGTCTTCACTTAAAATCGTCCCTCCGCGGCTGTAGACGGCATCTATCATATTGCCCGAACCCCACATAGGTTCCCAGCCGTACACCTTCACCTGGCCGCCTTCCCGCACCGTGAGCTTTCTGGCAACTTCGGCAAGCCCTTCCCAGGTATTTAGTTCATCCGGACTGATTCCTGCTTGTTCAAACATCTCCTTATGGTAGTACAGGACTTGCACGGAACCGTAAATCGGGATCGCGTACTGCTTGCCGTCCACCTTGCCGGCGTTCCAGAAGGCCGGGACGTAGTCCTCCGGCTGCATGGTGGGCTCACCGGCAATCAGTTCGTCAAGCTGAGCGTAATACCCTTTCCTGGCCCAGTCTTCGTTGAAGTCCGCAACAACGGCCGGCACTTTCTTGGCCGCAATCGCAGCTTGCAGCTTCTGCGCCGTTTCCGAATAGTTGCCCTGCACGATCGGCTTGACGATAACCTCGTTTTGCGACTGATTGAACTTGTCGATCAGCGTTTTCATATTGTCGCCCAGTTTTCCGCCAAGTCCATACCAAAATTCGATCTCGACCGGCTCCTTGTTCGTTTCCGCCGCTTGCTCGCCGCTTTGTGCGCCGCTTTGAGTATTTTCCTCATTTTCGCCGCCGGTCTCGTTGGAACCGTTCGAACCGCCGCAAGCGCTGACGAATACCAAGACAAAGCTTAACAACATTATTAGAAGTGAAAATTTGGCTGCCGATTTGTTCTGTAAAGTTTCCATTTCTCCATTCCTCCCATTGTGTTCTTTCTGTTTCATAAGTAAGACATTGCCAAGCAGGTGTTCCGTTCCCCTTCTTCAACCTTTGTTTACACCAAACGCGTTGTTCACCCCCCCTATAATCCACTTCTGTGCGATGATGAAGAGTACGATCAACGGAACGATCGTGAAGGAACTGCTGGCCATGATGAGCGGCCATTTCAGCCCGTAGGCGCCGCCTTCGATGAAGAACGAACGCAAGCCTACGGAAATGAGGCTGAGCTCCGGGCTCTTGGTGATCAGCATCGGCCAGAAGTAATTATTGTATTGAGAAATAAACGTAAGGATCGACATGACGACAAACGTGGATTTGGACAGCGGAATCAATATTCCCGTGAGAATGCGCCAGTGGGAGGCGCCGTCGATTTTTGCCGCTTCGACCATCTCCTTAGGAAGCTGCATGAACGCTTGTCTGGTAAGAAAGATTGAAAACACGCTGACGCTGTTGGATATGATCAAGCCGGCGTACGTGTCGAGCAGCTGCAACTCGGACAAAATGATATAGCCCGGCAAATAAGTCGCCGCCGCCGGCAGCATATACGTAACTAGGATGGCGACCATAAGCGAGTTTCGGAACAAAAATTTCATATGGGTGAGCGCATAGGCCATCATCGAGGAATTGACGATTTGAATGATCATAATCACCAAGGCGACGAATACGCTATTGAACAAATATAGGGCGAACGGAGCGGCGTTCCAAGCTTCCGCGAAATTTCCCCACATCGGGTTATCCGGCCAAAGCAAGGGAGGGAACCGCCAAATTTCTTCATTCGTTTTTAAAGAGCTTGTCAACATCCAGAAGAACGGGAAAGCAACGATAAGGCTCAAGGCAATAAGCAACGTATGGCGTAACGCGACTGTAACGTTGAAGCTCGATCTCATGAGGGAAGCCTCCTTGCTATCCTAAGTAGTGAACGTTTTTGCGGGATATCCAAACCGATAATAGCGAGAACGCTGCGCAAAGAAGGACCAGTATGACGGTCACGGCCGAAGCTTCGCCTACTTGAAACCTTTCGAAAGCCGCTTGATAGAAATGATAGAGCAGCGTGCGGGTTGAGCCGGAAGGTCCGCCTTGCGTCAAAATGCTGATTTGGTCGTATGCCTGCATCGAATCGATGGTAAGAATGACCGCAAGGAATAAAGTGATCGGCGAAATGAGCGGCAGCGTTACATGATAGAAGGTCTGAAAGCGATTGGAGCCGTCCAGATGGGAAGCTTCTTGCAATTCTATCGGAACGGATTGGAGAGCCACCAGGTAGAAAACCATGGTCCATCCGATGCCCTTCCAGAAAGTTACGATGATAACCGCCACCATCGCCCAAAACGGGCTTTGCAGCCAAGGCAAGCCGCCCGGCACGATTCCCGAGATCAAGCTGTTGGCGAGCCCGACACGCGGTTCGAAAATCCACGACCAGACGATCGAAACGGCGACGGTCGGCGTAACCCACGGAGAGAAAAGAATGGCGCGGTAAACGGGGGAGCCGGCCAACTTGCCGTGAAGCAGCAGCGCCAGAAGCAGGCCGCCGATCATTGTCGGTATGATCGTCCCAATGGCAAAAGTGAAGGTCACGCGGAGCGAACGATAAAAATCGGAGCTTTCCAGAAGCGTCGTGAAATTGTCTAATCCGACGAACAGCTTGTCCGGACTCATGAAATCCCATTCCATGAAGCTAAGATAGACAACATACACCATCGGTATGAACCAGAAAACCGTGAGAGGCAGTAGGGCGGGAATGACGAACAGATACGCTTGCGGTTCGCCTAGCTTTTTCCACAGTTTCATTTTATTGCTCCTTTGTTCAAAAATTATTGTACAATAAGAAAAAAATACGAATTTTATTTGACTTTTCAGTGTTCGTTCAAAAAATATTGTACCTAAATTATTTACTTCAAACGTCATGCGAATATTAAATAGATGCAAATATTTCGTAAATTTGATGAATTCGGCTTGCGGCTTATATAATGTAATAAACGTTAAATTTTTTTTGAATGAATCTATTTTTGAAAGAAGGATCGCCCATGCCGGAGAAGGAAGAGTCCCTCTCACGCAATCAGCTTGCGCTTAGGGAGAAATTAATCGATGCAATAGCCGAAACGATGGACTTATATGGAGTAACCAATTCGGCGGGGAAATTGTACGGCATATTATTTTTTGAGGATACGCCTATGACTCTCGAGGATATGAAGGAAGTCATGGGCATGAGCAAAAGCAATATGAGCTATGCGGTGAGAGCGCTGCTCGATACGAATATGGTTTACAAGCTGGAGGAAAAGCGGGAACGAAAAGACCAGTATCAGGCGGAAGTCAACTTTTTTACCGCTTTTCAAAATTTTTTCGCCGCCAAGCTTCAGCGGGAAATCAATGTGATGACGAGTGCCATCGCCGAGACGGCTCCCGATTTGAAAGAATTGATCCTCCACGTGGACACGCCTGAGGACGTCCGCCGAAAAGCGTTGAAGGATTTGCATAAGCTTGTGCATGCGGAGCAGTATTACCAATGGCTGCAAACCTTTGTCGACCGAATTAAGGAAGGGAAGGTGTTTGCAAAAGACGCATGGGTCGATCAAACGGACTAACATCCGTACAAAGCAAAAAGGTCTGAACGTAGCCGTTTGAAGCTCTTGGTAAATGGGCTGCGTCTGATTTGGCAACAATCGCCTTCGACGCAGGTCCAGGTCGCAAACGGAAGGAAAGATAACAATTACGTTGGGGCCATAAAGATAGAGCGAATTATCGGACCAACGGGATAAATGCCTTTGATCCGTAAAATACGTTGATCTACGGGTTCCGAGCTGGAAAGGTTCAAATCGTTTTAATACGGCATGAGCAACGAGGACTATGTGAAAAATATCGCGCAAGGGATTATACCGTAGTACGAGGTACAATATAGCCGCAGCAAGTAAGACGCCGGAGCGACTTCCGGTGTTTTTTTTCGCTTATGGGCATACATTTAGACTAATATTTCGGAGAGGCTGGTGGGACGTTTGTTTAACGAGCCGGTAAGGCCTTATAGGACAACCCGAGAGTTGATTCCGGAAAATCAAGAAGCTCCCGTTCATTTTATGGATATGTCGCGTATTCCGGAGGAGCTTTTTTACTTGAGAAACCATTTTCCTTATCCGATCCCCAGGAAAGAAATGTTTGCATTGCATATCCAAGGGAAGGCGGATCGGCCGTTTGCATTGGATTACGGCATGATCCGGTCCATGCCTTCCAGAGATGTTCCCTTCGTGCTCGAGTGCGCGGGCAATAAACGATCCTTCTTCGAACCGAAAACGTACGGCGATCAATGGGAAAGCGGGGCGATCGTGCAGGGGGTATGGAGAGGAGTTCCTTTAGCTTATTTGCTGCAAACGGCGGGGGTCAAACCCTCAGTCCGAGAGGTGGCGGCAGAGGGCTGGGATGCGGGCGTGCGTACCGACATGCCGGGCGTATTTCCGTTTGCGCGAAGCATACCGCTTGAAAAAGCGATGCACCCCGACACGATCATCGCTTATGAGTACAACGGACAGCCTTTGACATGGAAGCATGGGTTTCCGTTTCGGCTGATCGTTCCTCACTGGTACGGGATGGCTTCGGTGAAGTGGGTAAGGAGAATCGTTTTGCTCGAAAGCAGCTTCCAAGGCCCGTTTCAGAGCGTCGATTATCAATATTATCCTCATAAAGAGAACGATATCGATAAATTCCCGGTGACCGTGCAGGGCGTAAACTCTTCGATTCAAAAGCCTTTGGACCGAGCCGTCTTAAAAAAAGGGAGATATCGGATTCAAGGATTCGCATGGACGGGGATAGGAGAGATCAAACGGGTTGAGGTTAGCTTTGATCATGGCGTCACATGGGCGGATGCCAAGTTAAGCAGAACCGCTTACGAGCCGAACTCGTGGGTGCATTGGGAGTTCGAGTGGGTAGCGGACCGGGCGGGAGAGGTTACGATTTTGTCGCGATCCGAGGATACGCATGGCAGAGTCCAGCCGATGGAGGCGTTCTGGAACCGGAAAGGGTACGGATACAATGCAGCCGATCGGGTTACCGTTAAGATTGAGTAGAATATTAGGGAAAATTTGGGTCCCCAATGCACAACTCTTGATCATATTAAGCTATAATTCTAACCGTTTGGTCCATCGATCAAGGCGTCGGCACCCCGTATTTCAAGTGGCAATCGCCATAGCATAACGGCACAAAAAAAGGCTGTCCCCAAAGTCATCGCAGTTGACTTTTAGGGGCAACCCTTTTTTCACGTCCTTGAAGTACTACTCCTCGCTAACCCTGCGGCACTAACGGACGCCACAGACGTTATTTCGCCGTTTTTGCCCACCGTCAAACGCTAACGGACACCGCGGACGCTAATCCCCGATTTTTGGCGCCGAAACTCGCTTTTTCGGGGGAATAACTGCGGTGGTGTCCGTTACAACTGTAAAAGCCGTTCAAAACGCCGAATAACTGCATCTCTGTCCGTTACGTTAGAAAGAACTGCCAGCCATCATAATTCGATAGGGTCCGATGCCCGAAATTTTGAGACAGCCCTTTTCCGCATCCTCTACCATTGCCCGTTTAGCGACTGCACGAACAAGCTGACGGCGGCGACCGCAAACCATACGAATAACCCGAACAAGATCGGGCGAACCCCTGTCTTCAGCATCTTCCTGAAGTCCGCGCTTAATCCGATTCCAGTCAACGCCATAACGATCATGAACTTGCCCGCCGTTCCGGCCAAGGCGACGAACCGGTCCCCGAACAAACCGAGCGTATTGAGCAAGGAAGCGCACAAAAACCAAAGGATGAACCATGGAAACACTTTGGCCAAGCTGTAAGAATCGGAGGGGCCGCCGTTTTCGGGCTTGTTGCGCTTCATTCTTACGACGTAAAGCGCAAGAAACAGTGTAATCGGAATAATAAAGGTGGTGCGGACAAGCTTAACAATTGTTGCATAATCGCCGGCGGCCGGACTATATAAATAGCCCGCGGCAACGACGGAAGACGTATCGTTGATCGCCGATCCGGCCCAAAGGCCGAAGCCCGTATCGGACAGGCCGAGTTGACGGCCCAGGTAAGGAAATAGAACGACCGCAGCCACATTGAACAAAAAGATGGTCGAAACCGCATACGCAATCTCTTCTTCTTTCGCTTCTATGACCGGCGACGTGGCCGCGATGGCCGATCCGCCGCAAATGCCGGTGCCTACGCCGATTAATACTTGCAGGCGCGCCGGGATGTTCAGCAGCCTGCCGAATCCAAAAGCCGCGAGCAATGAAGCAAGCAGGCTGGAAAGCAGTACGGCTAACGATTCTCTGCCGGTTTCCCACACAGTGGACAAGCTTAATCCGCAGCCGACCGCGATAATGGCCCATTGCAATACTTTTTTGGAGCTGAATTGAACGCCGTGAACGGATGCTTTCGGCTTGCCGACGGTATTGTTTATCAGAATGCCGAGAAGAAGGCCGAACAGCGGGGCTCCGACGATCGGCGCCATAGAGCCGAGCCAAGCGGACAGAAGGGAAACGATCAGAACAAGAGCGAGACCCGGTCCGTATTTTACGATTAGCGCCATTTCGATTACCCCCTGCCTGTTATTCCTACGATGATGACTCAGGTTTTATCGTAAGATATGAAGGGGGATAACTCAAATTGAAAATAGTCATGATGTCTATCATTATTATTTATAAATAGAACGGATTGAGGCGTAGCCAAGAGCGGCGGCAATGCCGATCCCTAATATCCAATAGCTTCCTGCGGCTTTGGCAAGCCATCCGGAAGAGGCGATGACGGCTACCGGAATAAGCTTATGGAGGACGGAGGCGGATGAGGAATGGTCACCGTGAGACAATGCGCTGATGAGCTGGCCGCCTTCCATGAGGTCCGCTCCGCAGCGGCCGCAAATGTAGCTGTCCTTCGGAGAAACATGCTTGCAATGCGGGCACGCCCGATCCATAAATCAATCACCTGACCTCTACGCAACTGTTATTACAAGTAATTTTATCGGAATAATAGTATATGTGTCAATCCGGTATGTAATAAGGGAGACGCATACGAGGAAATAAAGTGAGCGCGGTTTTATTTTATGTAGTGGACTTCAATTCCGTACATCCCGGAGCGCCAATTCCGCCCCCATAATGGCAGTAAATTGCGGAAATCCCAAGCCTATTCCATCGAGATTCGGATTATTCGGCTTTTTTGCATCAAAATTAACGTTTACGTAAAGGTTTAATATGTGTTATTTTTGTTCCTATAGTTTTTTTGACGGAGGAGCGAGGGGGATGAACACGTATAAGATCGAGGAAGTGGCCAAAAAATGCGGTTTGACGAAGCGGACGATTCGATACTATGAGGAAATCGGGCTGCTGTTCTCTCCCGACAGGAGCGAGGGCGGGTTCCGTTTATATTCGGATAAGCATATAGAGCGTCTCAATCAAATCATTAATGCGCGCGATGTGCTCGGCGTTTCGCTGCAGGAGCTCCAGGAATTTATTTCGATCAGCGAGCAATTCGCAAACCAGCGCAAAGCCGTCAGTCAGATCGATGATCGGCAGGAAAAGCTGAAAATAATCGGGGAGCTTGAGCAAACGGTTGTGAAACAGCTGCAAGCCGTCGATCAGAAGCTTGATAAATTAAACGAAATCCGTAAACAAATCGGCGGGCTCTACGACAAAATTCAAGAAGCCAAAGCTAAATATAATCAGGAGTGAGCAGAGATGGACAATGTTTCGCAATCCGCAATTATGCAGGAAAAGACAAGTATTTTGAGCCAATCGCGGGCCGTCTGGGCCGTGTTTTTCGCATGTATCATCGCGTTCATGGGCATCGGCTTGGTGGATCCCATTTTGCCGGCCATCGCCGAAAAGATGAATGCGACGCCGAGCGAAGTGAGCTTGCTGTTTACTAGCTATAACGCGGTTATGGCGGTGGCGATGCTGATTACCGGGCTCATTTCTTCGCGGCTCGGGATTAAGGCGACGCTGCTTTCCGGGATCGTCATTATTGCCGTGTTTTCGGCGCTAGGCGGCCTGTCGAACAATATTTGGACGCTGATCGGACTGCGCGGCGGCTGGGGCCTCGGCAATTCGCTGTTCGTCGCCACGGCGTTGTCCGCCATCGTAATGCTGTCCAGCAGCGGCGTAACGAAGGCCATTATCTTATATGAGGCGGCCATCGGACTCGGCATTTCGGTCGGCCCGTTGATCGGCGGGGAGCTGGGCGCTATATCCTGGAGGGGCCCTTTCCTCGGAGTAGCCGGCTTAATGCTAGTAGCCTTTATCGCGCTTTCCATTATGATGCCCAAGGAAAAGGAAAGTAAGGCGCCTAAAGTCAGAACGTCCTTGAAGGATCCGTTTCTGGCGCTGAAAAATCACCGTTCGCTGGTTGTATTGGGATTGACGGCCTGCCTTTACAATTTCGGCTTTTTTACGCTGATGGCATACGCGCCTTTCGTCATGGGCCTCGATGAGCACGGTCTCGGGTACGTATTCCTCGGTTGGGGCGTGCTGCTGGCCATCACCTCCGTATTCATGGCTCCCAAGCTGCAGGAACGATTCGGAACGGTAAAGTCCATGTCCGTCATGCTGGCATTGTTCGGCCTCGTGCTGCTTGCCATGGGCATCTGGACGAATACGCAATGGGTCATCATTGCGGCGGTCATTGCGGCCGGCGCGCTGCTTGGAAATAACAACACTTTGATTACTACCGCCGTTATGAATGCGGCCCCGATCGAGCGGTCCACAGCTTCTGCGGCATATAGCTTCCTAAGATTTCTCGGCGCCGCCGTCGCGCCTTATTTGGCGGGCAAGCTGGCCGAAATTTACAACTCCCATGTTCCGTTCATCGTGGGCGCCGCATTTGTACTGGTATCCGTTGTTTTCGTGTTGACCAACAATAAGCATGTGAAGCACGTAGATAAAGCTGCAGCGGGGCACTAAATCAGTAATCATCCTCATTCGGGAGCTTGACCGTAGAAGTTTTGCGGGAAGCTCCTTTTTTTCGCGCTTTTCGACGGAAGGAAGGCGGTATTCAAAATTACCCATTGAACCAGCGTTGCAAATACGCCTAACCGATCGAATAAACCGTGCTGTTCGCCGCTATTGAATAAAAAGTATTCCACGGGCAGCATGCCGGCGGCAATCCCGAGCAGCACGCCGTTCAGGCGGTTCCACTCTGCGGCCCGCGTTTCGCCGGTCCTTTTTCTAAAAAAGATCATCCAGATTGCGGTCAATACAAAGAACAGGGCATCAACCGGGAACACGACCCATATATACGGCAACTCCATGTGAAGCGTCTCGGCGGTAATTTTCGTTTCCGGCTCGGAAAGGATGATGGCGAGCGAAGAGCAAAACAGCAAGGCTACCCAAATAAAAATGCCCCAATCTACAATACGGTGTCCGCCTCTCCAACCCCAAAACAGCATGCACGTGCCGAATAAAGCGATTAAAAAGATGACCCAGTAGTCTCCGGACAACCCCGTTCCGTTAAGACCTGCGTAGCTCCACATAAAATTCGGCTCCATCAGACCTCGAACGAGCAGCCTCCAAAAAGGCTCATAGAAGCTCAAAGCAACGTACGATAATATGGCGATAAACAGGATCCTCGGTTTCCGCCTCAACCGTCATTCCCCCTCTCAAAATGCTCGGAGCACCTTTTTGGAAAACATTGTATTTGATAGAACATTACCAAATCGTAATCAAGAAATAAATACCGTTTGTGCGCGAAATTTTTTAGAAATGAAACCTTCCTTACCGATCTGCGGTATCATTAGGTTAAGGAATCTTTTACGGAACGGGGGCTCATCATGGCAAAAGATCCGGTGAAAGAGATCGACGACTTCATACGGCGCCTGCAAGAAAATGTAGGCAAAGTGCGGGCGGAAACGGCTGCGTTCGAGGCGGATGAGCGCAGGGCGAGAACAGCATTGGACGAATGCCGCGCCGAGATCCGAAAGCTCCGGCTATATGCCGAGAAGGCGGCGGCGGACGGCTGCGAAGAGAACGCAAGAACGTTTCTGGAGAAAAAGGCGGCGCTAAACGAAAAAGAGTCGCAATTGCAAGCTGCCTATGGCGCAGCCGCTGCAAACGCAGAGCGAATGAGACAAATCCGGGATCGGCTTTCGACGGACGCGGATCGGTTGGAAGCGCGGCGCGCCGCGATGAAAGGGAAGCTGGCGGCCGCCAAAGCGCGGGAAACGTTACATTCCCTCGATTCCTCTCTGAACGAGGCGAAGGATGAAATCGACAGAGTCTACGAAGAAGCGATGGCGCTTTTCGAATTAAGGGCGGAAGCGAAGAACGGCCTTAACGCTTCGGGGAAGAGGTGAAGCGGATTGCCGGTAATCGAATATAAATGCCCGAACTGCGGCAGCGGCATGGTGTTTGACAGCGGGACGGGAACATTGTCCTGTCATAGCTGCGGAAGACAAGACAATATCGAGAATATTCCCGATCCTTTGGTAAGGCATGCTTTTACGGAGGGGGAAGTGGAAGAATATCATTGCACCAGCTGCGGAGCCGTCATAATGACCGAGCCCGAGACGACGGCGACGCATTGCAGCTTCTGCGGGTCTGGCGTTGTTCTCGGCGACCGGCTTGCCGGCAAGCTGGCTCCGGTGAAGATTATCCCTTTCTCGATCAGTAAAGAAGAAGCGATGGAAGCTTTCCGCAAATGGTGCCGAAACGGCCGCTTGACGCCGAGCGGGTTTATGACGGCGGACCGAATCAAGAGCATCACGGGAATCTATGTACCCTTCTGGCTTTATGATTTGCATAACGCGATCGAGGTTACTGCGCACGGAACGAAAGTAAGAACCTATACAAGAGGAGAGTACGTATATACCGAAACCCAGCATTACAATATTTACCGCGAGATCGTGCTGGATTATGTGAAGGTGCCGGTTGACGCTTCCACGAAGATGAGCGACGAGCTGATGGATAAGCTGGAGCCGTTCCCGTACGACAAGCTCAAAAGCTTTAAAACTCCGTATCTCGCAGGCTACGTCGCCGAACGATACAATTATACGGGCGATGAGCTCATTCCGCGGGCTAAAGAAAAAATTAAAGAATTCATCGACGCTTATATCCGGTCCGCGACTTCAGGCTACACTACCGTGAATTATACAAGCAAGCGGATCGATACGACGGCGGAACGCGCAGACTATGTGCTGCTTCCGGTATGGATGGTGCGCTATGACTATGACAAAACGGAGCATACGTTTGCGATGAACGGCCAGACGGGGAAGGTCGTCGGCAAGCCGCCGATCAGCATGGCGAAGGTGAGCGCGTGGTTCGGCGGCATATTTTGCGCTTCGTTCATTTCGCTGAAGCTCATCTCTTGGGCGATGGGAGGCGGGTTTTGGTGAGCAGGAACCGGTGGATTGCAGCTATGGTTTTGGTTGTCGCAACGATCCTTCTTTCAGCGATACCGCTGCAAGCGGCTATGGCAGAGTCGGTTGCGGCCAATACGAAACATGTCGTTTACGACGATGCGGGTTTGCTGACACGGGAAGAGCATGACCGGCTGGAAGCGATGGCGAAGAAATACGGGGCCGAAAGAGAAACGGACATTATTATATTTACTTCGAGCAACCCGGGCGGCATCGACGTTATGAAGCTGACGCAGGATTTTTACGACAGGCAAGCCCCCGGATACGATAAGCCTCACGGCAATGCCGTCATCCTGACGCTGGACATGAACAACCGGGAGCTGTACTTAGCCGGATTTTACAAAGCGGAGCTTTACTTGGACGACAGCCGGCTCGATAACATTCGCGACAAAATTACGCCGTATTTAACGAACGGCGACTATGCGCTCGCATTCGAGAAGTATATCCGAACCGCATACGACTATATGGGAGTTCGCCCCGGAGTCGATCCGGACAACATATTGTTCAACCTTTGGTTTCAGCTCATCGTCGCGGCCGGGATTGGGGCGATCGTCGTCGGGATGATGGCTTATCATTCGGGAGGCCGCGTCACGGTGCATCGCGGGACGTATGAGGATGCGGCACGTTCGGGGATTGTCGCCAGAAGAGACGAGTACACGCACACGACGACAACGAAGCGCAAAATAGTCAAGAGCAGCGGCGGATCCGGCGGAGGCGGCGGCGGAAGAACCGGGGGCGGCCATTCGCACAGCGGCAGCAGAGGGTCGTTTTAATTTTTCGAAGGGATGGGGTAACCGATGTCTTTTTTCAGAAATCAATTTGCGAATGTAGTGGAATGGGAAGAGTTTCGCGATGATATGATCTTTTGGAAGTGGGGCAACCGGGAAATTAAAAAAGGAAGCAAGCTGATCATCCGTCCCGGCCAAGACGCAATTTTCGTGAACGGCGGCAAGATTGAAGGGATTTTCCAGAATGAAGGCGAGTACAGCATCGATTCGGAAATCATTCCGTTCTTGTCTACGCTGAAGGGGTTCAAATTCGGCTTTAACAGCGGCATGCGGGTCGAGGTCTTGTTTGTCAATACGAAGGAGTTTACCGTCAAATGGGGAACGCAAAATCCGATTTTGATCCCGTCTACGCAGCTTCCCGGCGGCATTCCGATTCGCGCCAACGGCACGCTTACCTTCAAAGTGAACGAATACGTCGCGCTCATCGACAAAGTTGCGGGGATGAGAGACAGCTATCTAGTGGAGGATGTAAGGATCCGCATTATTTCCGTTCTGGATCAGCTTCTGATGAAGTGGATCAGCAAGGAAGGGAAGGACATGTTTAACTTGCAGGCGAACGCCTTCGACATCGCCAAGGGCATTCGGGAAGATTTGGATATGCAGCTGATGGACTTGGGCATGACGATTACGGGCTTTCATGTCATGAGCTTCAATTACCCGCAGGAAATTCAAGACATGATTACGAAGACGGCGTCCCACGAGATGATCGGCAATCTGCAAAAATACCAGCAGGTGTCTATGATCGACGGCATTGCGTCGGGCAAGGCGAAAGGCGGCGGCGCCGCTGCGGATATGGCCGGGATGATGATGGGAATGAACGTGGCGAAAGAAATGATGAAGGATATGAACGCCTCCGGTTCGGGTTCCGGCTCCAGTTCGGGCTCCGGCTCCGGTTCGGGCCAAAAGCCGAACTTCTGTCCGAACTGCGGCACGAAAAACGAAGGAGCCAATTTTTGCCCGAATTGCGGCCAGAAGCTGTAACTGGTGGCGCTCGTACGACGGGAAAGAGTAGAATTATTGGTTCTAACGCCGGAGCGTCCCCGTTATCCCATTTGCGTCGCCGGAGTTAACGGAGCGAAATGTCCGCTAAAAACCGCCTCAACCCTAAAAGCTGCGAATTAAGTTGTCCGCTAATCGCCCGAAAACCGCCAATTAGCGGCGATTTAAGCGAATTAACGGACATTCGGTTCCGCTAATGAGCCCTTTTATCCGGTTTCGACAAAATTAGCGGACATCCGGTTCCGTTAGCGCCAAAGCGACTAGCGTCAGTTCCGGAAGCAGTGGCAACCGGCGATACGGCAGCATCGGCAATATTAGCAGTACCTGCAGCGCCGGCAGTACAGCCAATGATCGGTCCGACCTTTGACCTGCCATTACCATCATCGCAGATAGATCCTACATTTTCATACCTGGTGGTGTCCGCTTGGACATGGTTTTTTTTGGTGCCAAGTCGGTCTTGCGGCGGGAAAGGAAATGTTGGTACTAAGTCGGTCCTGCGGCGGGAAAAGAGCAGAGTTAGTAAGACAAGGAAGACACTGACAACGCGTCAGTGTTTTTTTATATAGCTTCTTTTCTGTTCTCCTAGGCTGTGTTTTTGGAGCATTGAGTGCACGGAAACGAATATTCGCCCAACCAAATTTTTACCCTAGATGACGATCGTACGATTTTTGTGGTAAATTATTAAACGAGTAAACGAAAAAGGCACACCTGTTGAAAAATAGGGCCGCAAAGCCAAGGGGCTAAGACGCTTCGAAATGATGCGTTATGCCAGCCGGTTACCGAAAAAAGTAGGGGACTCTCCTGTTTCGGTACGGGAGGGTCCCTTTTTCGGATGTAAAATGAATGAACGACAAGGCAGGAGTAGGAACAATGAGCGATTTGGACACGCTGGCATTGGAGGCGAAGTGCGACAGCAGAGCGTTTGAAAGGCTGTTGCAAGAAATGGACGGTTATTGCCGCAAAATGGCGTATTACTACTCATCGGTCATGGAGTATGACGATCTGCTGCAAATGGCGAGAATCGAAGTGTGGAAGGCGGTGCTTTCCTATCAGCCGGGGAAAATGCCGTTCGTCAGCTATTGCAAGTGGACCGTGCTCAATCATATGAAAGGCTACTTGCACCGGCAATTCGGCCCCAAGCATATGCTGAGCCGAGCCGCCTTACGATTGCAAGCACAGATCGGCGGGGAAGACAGCCCGATGCTGGAAAGCTTGATCCCGTCTCCGTCGGATGTACCGAGAACGCTGGAAAAGAAGGAATTGCACATGCAGCTTCGGCGACTATTGACGCGTTCCTTAAGCGACATGGAATACCGGTGTCTAGTCTATTTCTACTACGAAGGGTACAGATATACCGACATACAGGACAAATTAAAGCTCGCCAGCGGCAAATCGGTCGGTAACGCTCTGAAGCGGCTGAAGATGAAGCTTGGGAAAAATAAAGAGCTGTTCGAGATCTTAACCTCTCTATCCGCTTGAACCGTCTTGCGCAACCGGAAAGCTGACTTCATTGGAAGGCGTCGGGATCTGGACGGCTGAAATGCTGCTGATTCACTCCTCGGAGCGGCGCGACGTGGTCGGCTGGGGCGACCCCTCGGCATCCGCCGCGGCATGCTGAAGCTGTACGGCCGCTTTCATTTATTTGTGGAAGCTCTCCCATGAAGAACCGTAAGTACATGCATTTTTCCAAAGCACGCTTATTTCCAATCGTTCGAACGAGTTGGAGAGAGGCGTGTTTTTTTTCTGCCGCACTCTGATTTCAATAGAAACACGAGACTTCCAGTAATAGTTATCTGTCCATAGCGACCCTTTAGACAATGCATAAATATAGAAGAACGCAATTAAGGGGGAAATGATTGTAGTCCATTTCCCGTAGGAGGCGGCAGAAGTGGGAACGAGTCTGTTGAAATGGGCGAAGTATAAGGTGCTCAGAGGGTCCGGGGCGGTTGTCTCCGCACTTCCGAATACGGCGCCGATGAGCGGCCGGACGTTCTGGTCGTTCTTGGCGAGGTACGGAACCGTCATCGTGAAGCCTTCGAACGGTGAGGGCGGCGTGCGCGTCATACAAGTGGCCTCTCTGGGAGGGGGAAAATACGAGGTTCATTACGGGAGGATGCGAAGACGGTTCGCCTCAAAAGCGGCGGTATATTCGTTCGTATGCGCCTTGACCCGGAAAGGAATTTTTATCGTTCAGCAAAAAATACCGCTTGCGAGAGTGGGGGGAAGACCGTTCGACCTTAGAGTCATGGTCCAGCGCGGAGGCGGCGGATCTTGGGCAATCACCGGAAAGCTCGCCAAAATTGCGGGAGCGGGATTTATGATCACGAACACCGCCCGAAGCCGGGGGAGAGTGGCGCCCGTAACCGCGGCGCTTCGAAGCGCCGGCTTTACGGCTCCGCGAATCCGATCCATTCAAGCGAAGATCGACCGGGTTTCCGTCGCGTCCGCGAAACGGCTTCGGCAGCGCTATCCTTTCTTGCGTACCGTCGGAATGGATATCGGCGTCGATCATAGGGGAAAGGTGTGGATTATCGAGACGAATTTCGCCCCGGCCAAGTCGCTGTTTTTGCGTCTGAAGGATAAAACTATGTACAGAAGAATCATTTCATATTCAAAGGTTAGATTAAGAAAGCCGAGAAGGAAATAAAGAAACGAAACCGGCAGCGCAAAGCTCGGAAGCATCGGGTTTTGCGCCGCCTTCTTCCGATCCTTGGAAACGGACAACCCCGTTCTTCGCCTCCTGCTTGGATGAGTGTGAAAATATGTTTCGGCTGTGCTACAATACAGAAATTGATTCGACATATTTTTCAATCGGGAGGTTTACTTGGATCTCATGCTCATAATCGGTATTGCCGGCGGCACGGGTTCCGGCAAAACAACGGTCGCCCGTTCGGTGATCGACCGTCTGGGTCCGGGCAAGGTCACGTTCATATCCCAAGATAACTATTACAAGGATCATTCGCATCTTAGCTTCGAGGAACGCGCCAAGATCAACTATGATCATCCGTTTGCTTTCGACAATGAGCTGCTTGTGTCCCACTTGAACCGGTTAAAGGAGCGCCAAACGGTGCACGCGCCGGTGTACGATTTTACGACACATGCCCGTTCCGCTTCCGAGACGGTGGAGCTGAAGCCGAACCATATCGCGATCATCGAAGGGCTGCATGTGTTATCGGACGAAAATCTCCGCAAGCTGCTGGACATCAAGGTGTTCGTCGACACGGACCCGGATGTGCGCATTCTTCGGAGGGTGCTCCGGGATATCGAGGAAAGGGGCAGAACGATCCAATCGATTCACGATCAATATTTGAATACGGTCAAACCGATGCACGAGGCGTTCATTGAGCCTTCCAAAAAGTACGCGGATCTGATCATCCCCGAAGGCGGACATAATGAGGTGGGGGTGCAGCTGCTTTCCATTTTGACGGAAAAATACATCGTCGGCGGCGTTGGGAAGTTCGTTTGAATCATGATATTTTCGGTTGCCGTACGGTGTCGATTTATGTTATGAAATGTATGGCGGGAAGAGGCTTCCGAGCCGTACGTGAACATAAGAATGACTAATCTCCTGAAAGGAGCATGTTCTGTTGACCATTTTTAAGAAAAAAAGCGACACGGATTTCTTTAAATTGCTGATAGAAGGCGCGGAAAACACACTGAGGGGGGCGGAAGTGTTCCGCGACGCGATGAATGGCGACAAGCCTCCGGCGTCTTACGTGCCGAGCCTAAGGGAGCTCGAGAATAAGGGCGACAGCATTACTCACCTGATTTATAAAGGATTGAATCAGGTTTTCGTCACTCCGCTCGACCGGGAAGACATTATTACGCTGGCTTCCAAAGTCGACGACGTTATGGACGGGATTGAGGCGACGATCGCGCGCTTCGACTATTTGAACGTCACCTTCACCGACCAAATCATGAAGGATTTCGCGGAAGTGCTCGTATCGTCCTGTGAGCATATGCTGTCCGCCTTCAAGCTGCTTGCTCAGAAGAAGTACAAGCAAATTCGGGAGCATACGGTTCAAATCAACAGTCTGGAAAACGAAGGCGACCGGCTGATGCGGGAAGGCATTCGCGAAATTTTCACCCACCCGAAGGATCCGTATCACGATTTCAAGCTGAAGGAAATATACGAACGATTAGAGACGACCACCGATTCTTGCGAGGATGTCGCCGACATATTGGACAGTGTGCTGTTGCGTTATTCATAAAAGGCCGCTCAGGCCAAAGTATCTACAACGTAGGGGGTAAGCGGCGCCTGTCTGAATACTCATTCGGGCGAAAACTCAATGGAATCACTTTTAATAATCGGAATCGTTGTGTTTTTAGCGTTGTCCTTTGATTTTATTAACGGTTTTCACGACACGGCCAACGCCATCGCTACATCCGTATCGACCCGGGCGCTAAGCCCGAGGACTGCGATTCTTCTTGCAGCGAGCTTGAACTTTGTCGGAGCGTTAACGTTCACCGGCGTCGCCAAATCGATCGGAGGCAAGGTAGCCGATCCGAGCAAGCTGGATCACGGGATGGAAATTATTATAGCCGCGTTAATTGCAGCTATCATTTGGAACTTGGTTACATGGTGGTTCGGAATTCCGTCCTCCTCTTCGCACGCTTTAATCGGGGCTATGGCTGGGGCCGTTATAAGCTCAGCAGGCTTGCAAGGGATTAACGCATCCGGCTTTACGAGCATCATCAAAGGGCTGATTTTTTCCCCGATCATAGCGTTCGTTGTGGGCTATATCGTCATGTGGATCATCTACAAAATATTCGCAAACTTCAGTCCGCATCGGATCAATAAAGGCTTCCGCTTCATGCAGATTATAACGGCTTGCTTCCAAAGCTTCACGCACGGCACGAACGACGCCCAGAAGGCGATGGGGGTCATCACCTTCGCATTGGTCGCCGGCGGACTGCAGACCGACCTTGAGGTGCCGCTTTGGGTTAAGATCGCCGCGGCGACGGCGATGGGCCTCGGAACGTCGATCGGCGGCTGGAAAATTATCCAGACGATGGGTTCCAAAATATTCAAGATCGAGCCGGCCAACGGATTTGCGGCCGACTTGACTTCCTCCTCCGTAATCTTGACCGCAACGATGACCGGTTTTCCGGTCAGCACGACGCACGTCGTTACTTCGGCGATATTGGGCGTCGGCGCTTCGAAACGGTTTTGGGACGTCAAATGGGAGGTGGCGGGTAAGATCGTCGTTACCTGGTTTATTACGATCCCGATTACCGCTGTCTTGGCGGGGCTCATATTTAAAGTCATTGAGATTCTCTTCTTGTAGATATATGAAAAACCCGGCCGTATGTCGCATACGGCCGGGTTTTTTGGTTTCTCGCTGTTTTCTGCTGCCTCTCGCTGCCCCTCGTGCCCCAGTGGCGCTAACGGACACCACAGCCTTTATATCGCCGATTTGACCGTCGCCAAATCGTTAACGGACACCACAGACGCTAAACCCCGATTTTTGGCGGTTATGCCTGCTTTGTCGAGGCAATAACTGCAGCGGTGTCCGTTACAACTGCAAACTCCCTTCATAACGCCGAATAACTGCATCCATGTCCGTTACGTTGGAGCGATCTGTCAGCCAGCGGAATATATATCCGGACTCATTGCCCGATCGGCACAGGTTATGCGGTTTGCGCCGCTTCCGGGTGCTGACGGCTCGATTTGCGGTGCGAAACGATCAGGTACGCGAGCGTGGCGGCCGCAAACAAGACGGCGAATCCGCCGAGAACGACGGCATTGTGCTGCAAAGCGCCGTAATCGCCGCTGGAAATGACCGCCTTCATGCCCGCTACCGAATAGGTCATCGGCAGCCATGGCGTAACGTTCTGCAGCCAGCCGGGAATCAATTCAAGCGGGAACGTTCCGGCCGAGCTCGTCAATTGGAAGATCAGAATCAATATGGCAATGAACCGGCCCGGATTTTGCATGGTTGTCACAAGGAGCTGAATAATCATCATGAACGTCACGCTTACCAAAACCGAGAATAATAAGAACAGCGGGATGTCGGTAACCTTCAGCTTCAATATATAGAGAAGCGCCGCATCGGCGATCAACGCCTGAACCGTGCCTACGGTGACCATCGTCAACGCTTTGCCCCAGAACCACTGCCATCCGCTCGACGGACGTCCCGCCGGCTCGCGAACCGGGTAAACGATCGTCAGCAGCATGGCGCCGACGTACAAGCCGAGCGACAAGAAATAAGGGGCTAAGCCCGTTCCGTAATTCGGCACTTCCTTCAGCTTCTGAACGTCTAACCGGACAGGCTCTGCAAACATGTCGTACATCGAGTCGGATCCTTTCAAGCTCGAAGTTTGCGCAGCCGCATCCCCCAATTTTCCGGACAATTCGTGCGCGCCTTCGTCCAGCTGAAGCAATCCGTTCGATAGCTGCGCCGCACCGTTCTCGAGTTGGGAGGAGCCCTCCACGAACGGAACGGTTTTGCTCTCAAGCTGCGCGAGGCCGGAATGCAAGGCTGCTGCGCCGTCCGTCAGCGTGGCCGCTCCGGAAGCCAAAGCCGCTCCGCCGTCCCTGGCTTCCGCAAGCTTGCCGCCGAACAGGGACATCCCGTCCGTCAGCTGCTTCGCGCCTTCGGCCAGCTGAGCGCTGCCGTCCGCAAGCTGAGCGGACCCTGCAGACGCTTCGTTAAGCTTGCCCACGAACGCGGCCAAGCCCGCGTTCAGCTGACCAAGCCCTTCGTGCAATTGAGCCGCGCCTTCATTCAGCTGATGCTGAGCGTCCTCGGAGCTCGCAATGCCTGCGGCCAGCCGCTTGCTTCCCGCGAGGAGCTGCTGGAAGGTTGCGTCCTGCGCCAGCTGCGGGTTTTGCTGCGCCAACGCCGCAAGACCGTCCGACAACTGCTGCGCGCTGTCCGCAAGCTTCGCAGCCCCGGCTTCGGACTGCTGAAGCCCCGTTGCCAGCTGCCCGGCAGCTTGCTCGGCTTTCCCGGCGTTCCCGGCCAGCGTCGCGCTCCCTTCGGAAAGCTGCGACAATCCGCCGCTGAGCGTCCGGGCGTTCGAAGCCAGCGAAGCGGCTCCGTCGCTCGCAGCCGTTGCGCCGGCTGCAAGCTTTTGCTGCGCTTCAACGAGCTGAGCGAGCCCGCCTGCAAGGGCGGCCGCGCCCGTATTCAGCTCTTTACCGCCTTGTTCCAGCGTCGCGCTGCCGGCGTTCAGCTTGGAGACGCCTTCTTGCAGCGACTGGGAGCCGCTTACCAGCTTGCGGAGATTGTCTTTAATCCGAAGCGCACCGTCTTTCACTTGAGCGGAGCCGTCGGCGAGCTTGCTGGCCCCTTCGCCGGCCTGCCCGATTCCGCCGGCAAGCTGCTCCAATTGGTCGAATACCGTTTCGGCATATACCTCCGTAATTTCTTTGTTCAGGGACCCTTTCAGCTTCTCGACGGCCGAGTTCCCGATTTGCGATGCCAGGAAATTAAAGCTTTGGTTCGGCATAAATCTCATCGTTGCCGCAGTCGGACGGTCGGACGTAAGCGTAGCTGTGTTCTCGGAGAAGTCCTCCGGAATTTCAATCGTCATGTAATACTTGTTGTCCTTCATACCGGATACGGCTTCTTCCTTCGTAACGAAGCTCCACTTGAATTCGGAATTGTATTTAAGATTGTCAATGAAATCGTCCCCGATGTTCAACGTCTTGCCGTTGAATTCGGCGCCTTGATCCGAATTGACGACGGCTACCGGCAGCCGCTCCAGATGGCCGTACGGATCCCAGAACGCGCCGAGAAACATCGCGCTGTACAGAACGGGCACGATGGCGATCGCGATGACGGGAATGAGAAGCTTGTAGCTTCCCGCGATAGCAAGCAGTTCTTTGCCGTATTGTTTTATGCCTTTTAACACGTGCGTTACCTCCAATACGAATTGACCGAAATCGTCGTTCGGTCATAATTGTTGAAAAAAAAGGGCGTAATACGCCTAGGGATTCAAGCCGTCTTGTATATAAAGCTTCATTAGCTCCGCTACTTTCGCTTTCTCCAGCGGGGGGTGGTGCTTCTTCCAATCGGCCGTCAATGCGATGTACAGCTTTAGAATGATATAAGCCGTAACCTCCGGATCGCAAGGCTTGATTTCTCCTTTGGCAAGGGCGATACTCACCTGCTGCCGAATGTAGCCGACGATTGCGGCTTCAATCTGCCGCGTCCCTTCGAAGGCCATCTGCGTGTTGAGGTCGCTCACCTCTTGGGAAAGCTTGATGGCCAGCTCGTGCTTGTCGCGGAAATCAAGCAGCCGGTCGAGCGCCAAGTATAAGTTGTCGAAGAAGTTCCGGTTCGGGTCCACGATTTGTTCGGCAACCATCTTCATTTCTTGAATCAGACGGTTCATGATTTCTTGGAACAGTTCTTCTTTATTCGTAAAGAACGTATAGATCGTGCCTTTGCCGACGTTGGCGATTTTGGCGATCTGCTCCATCGTCGTGGCTTTATATCCGAACAAGGCAAACGACTTCGACGCTGCTTCGATAATTAATTGGCGGCGGTCCGTCGCCATGTGTTATCCCTCCTTTTGACAAAACCGACTGACCGAAATAGACATTCGGTCATTTTTCAATGCCGTTAAATATATCACTCTTCGGCTTCATTTGCAATAAGCGGAACATTCGCTTAGGTCACAGTCGCTCTCCGCCTAAAGGCTAGGTGCAAAAACCGCCGCCCGACCGATTTGTCGTCGTGCTCGAATGTTTACAATAAAGCCATAAGCAAAACAAAAGGAGAAATGAAATATGAGAAAACTTTATCGCTCGGCAACGAACAGCAGAATCAGCGGAGTTTGCGGCGGACTCGCGGAGTACCTTGGAATCAGCGCCACATTCGTTCGGTTCGTAACGGTCGTTTCCGCTTTGTGCAGCTTCGGAACGACATTGCTTGTGTACTTTATCGCCAGTATCGTAATACCGAAGCAAGATCCGTATCTTTATTACCGTTAATCGATAACATAACTAATTATTGGAGGGTTTAACCATGGGAGTTTTATCGAGATTGTTGGACGTATCGAAGGCCGCTATTAATGAGGCGCTGGACAAGCTGGAGCAGCCCGATATGATGTTGAATTATTATGTCCGCAACATGCAAGAAGAGCTGTATGCCTTGGAGCAAGCCGCAGCCAGGGAGGAAGCGGAGCTGAAGCGGCTCGAGAAAGAAATCGCTTATTATGGCCGCATGGCCGAAGAGCATGAGCGCAAAGCGGGAGAGGCGATGGCGGATGAGCGCATGGCGGAAGCCCGCCAGGCGATTGAGGCGAAGCTGGCCAGCAGCGATCGTGCGGAGGAGCGGAAGCAGGCGTACGAAGCCGCACAGCGCAGAGCTGCAGAGATTGCCGAACGGCTCGAGCGTGCGAAGAGCGAATTTGCGGCTATGAAGGCGAAGAAGGAAGAGTTGGCCAAACGGGCGGAAAAGCTCGCTTCCAACCCGCATCAAACCGGCTCCGGCTATACGAAAGATGTTGCGGGCGCAGGCGGCTCTGCGGCATTAGGCTTTAGAAGAATCGAAGAATCGATTATGCAGGAAGAAATGAAGCTGGAGATGGCGAATTCGGCTAAAGCCGCAGCGGACGCCGCCCGCGAAGCGCGCATCGAAGAGCAGCTGGCGAAGCTGCGCGGCGAAACTCAACGCCAGGAGCATTTGGAAGGTTAAACGAAAAGTAGGATACGAGGCTTCGATCGTTCCGGTCGGGGCTTCGTTCTGTTTTGAAACGAGGATGATTGAGAGAGGACGCACAAATAGTGATCCTCCGAGGCGCCCGAACGATCCGGATTACGGCTTTTTGTCGAGTGTGATATACAAAATGTTAATCGATCTTATTAAAAATATTAATGTGATTTGTTTCACAAAAATTGTGCATAAATCATTGTCAATGAACTATAATAAGAGAATTGATTGGCGTAGGGTGACACGCTTTTAAAATATGTGATAAATTTCACAACAGCTGCCGCCGCTCGCCCTAAGCAGCAAACATGAATGAAGGAGGAAAGTGCTATGTTGGAAACGAACGTTCAAGAAGGAGCTCCGGCAGCACAAGGAAAGCCGGACGTATTGGAGCAACTGCTGAAGCCGGAAGTTCAGGAAGCTTTAACGACATTGGTGGACAACCTGCCGAAGCTTGCGGAAATGATGACATTCATGTCGAAGACTTACGATTTGATCCAAAAGGCTGCCAACGATCCGGTGCTTATTAACGATACGGTCGGCGGAATTAAGGAAGTTATGGAGCCGATCGCGGAGAAGGCGAAATATTACGCATCCGCCGCTATTGAAGCGAGCGACCGCGCAGAGCAGAAAGAAGAGACGATCGGATTGTTCGGCATGCTGAAGCTGCTGAAAGATCCGGAGCTCCAGAAGATGCTTCGCTTCGGGCAAGCGTACTTGGATATCCTCGGCGAAAGAAAAAGAAACGGTTAAACAGCGGCACTTTTCCAATGTATAGATAAGAATGGAGGATGAACATGAGTAAACAGATCGTAATCCTTGGCGCAGGCTACGGCGGCCTGTTGAGTGCGCTTTCCGCACGCGAGCATTTGTCGGCGGAGGATGCAAAGATTACCGTTATCAATAAAGTGGACAATCATCAAATTATTACCGAATTGCACCGGCTCGCGGCAGGCAATGTGTCGGAGAAGGCTGTCGCGCTTCCGCTCAGCAAGCTGTTCAAGGGTAAAAACATCGACGTGAAGGTCGGTACCGTCAGCGGAATCGACGTCGCGGGACGCAAAGTATCGCTTGAAGACGGTTCTTCCTACGGCTACGACGCGCTTGTGCTTGCGCTCGGCAGCGAAACGAACTACTTCGGGATTCCGGGACTTCAGGAAAACAGCTTGATCTTGAAATCCGCCGCGGATGCGAACAAAATTTTCGCTCACGTGAAAGAACGAGTGCGCGTGTACAGCCAAACGAAAAACAAAGCGGACGCAACGTTCGTCATCGGCGGCGGCGGTCTTACCGGCGTCGAGCTCGTAGGAGAGCTTGTGGATGAGCTTCCGGGTATTTGCAGAAGCTACGGTGTCGATTTTGCGGACCTTTCGCTTTACTTGGTTGAAGCGATGCCGACCATTCTCCCGATGCTTCCGGCCGAGCTCGTTCAGCGTGCGGTAACAAGCCTGGAAAGCCGCGGCGTGCAGTTTTTGACGAGCCTCCCGATCACCGAGGTGAACGGCTCCATCGTTACTTTAAAGGACGGAAGAACGATCGAAACGAACACGCTCGTATGGACCGGCGGCGTTCAAGGCAATTCCTTGGTTGCAAACTGCGGCGTAGAAGTCAACCGCGGCCGTGCAACAGTCAACGAATTCCTTCAATCCGTATCGCATCCTGATGTGTTTTTGGCAGGCGACTGCGCGGTCGTGTTCGGTCCGGAAGGACGCCCGTACCCGCCGACAGCCCAATTGGCATGGCAGATGGGCGAGCTGGTAGGGGGCAACATCGCCGCTTACTTCAGAGGCAACAATATGAAAACCTTCAGCCCGGTATTTTCCGGAACGCTGGCAAGCTTGGGCCGCAAGGACGCCATCGGCACGATCGGCGCGAGCGGCATCGAGCTGAAGGGCGCACCTGCTTCTCTTATGAAGAAGGCGAGCAACGCGCGTTACTTGTCTCATATTGACGGATTGTTCGCGTTAACTTATTAATATTTCGCCCGCCGAAAAAGCCGGTTCAAGCATGGAAACATGCTCGAACCGGCTTTATTTTACCGTGTTTTCACGATGATTTTGCGGATGCTTTCGCCCGATAGATGGTATTTTCGTTCCAAGTCGGCGACGGACCAGCCGCTGGAATAAAACCGGATGATTTCCTCATTCCGTTCCTCCAGCTGCTTCCGCGCCCCGCTCAGTTCCCCCCAGCCCGCACGCCGCTGAGCCGGCTTGGGAATGTAAATGAGCTCGCCTTGAATATATTTTTGCAGCTCTGAGAGCAGGCTAGGGGGAAGAATATCTCTCCCGTTTTTGTAATTCACCTATAAAATCCTCCTGGAACAGGTTTGTCATTGCGCAGCATGCTTGATCGGCAATTGTCAAAATCATTGTTCCTGCCTCCTCTCGGTTTATGGATATAAGCCAAAAAAACCGCAACATCCGGCGGTTTAAAAAAGATATATAAGGAGGCCCGAAGGCCTCCCGCCTACGGCGTCTCCGATTAAACGGAGACCACCTCAGGATTGTTGATCAACTTGACCATCTCCTTTCCTCGCAATTCGTCGGCCCGACAACTTTATTGTACAGCCAAAGTCTGGAACTTTAAAAGCGAAAAAACGATTATAAGCAAACTTTACCGATGAAATGCATATTAGGTCGCGGATATACAGAAAATATGGAGCAATCCGAGGCAGGTGGTGAGCTCCAGTGGGATTCCGTTGTCATTTTCCTTGCGGCATGGCTGGCGGTGTTCGGTTTTTACTCGATGCGCAAAAGCTTGACGATCATTGAGAATGCGTTCATATTTTTGACGGTTCTTATATTAAGCATTAACTTTTCATGGATTGTAATCGAAGAGCTTCACCGGGTGGAAGAGTCCCGGCGAGGTATAGACTATACGGCGCTTCTAATAAGCAGAAGCATCCTGATTCCGATGCTGCTCGTTATTGCCCTGAATGCGATATATCTTGCGAAAAAAAACGGAGGGGCGTGGCTTGCCGCTCTAGCGGCCGTCGTGCTCATAGCCGGGGTTAACGTTCTCGGTTTGCTCTTAGGCATTATGAAGTACGTTCGATGGAATCTGCTGTACGATATTGTGTATGCCGCCGCCATGCTGGGCGCTGCGTACGGTTTGCATAAGCTGTATCGAAGATCGATGCGGGGGGAGGATGCCCTATGATGTTGTGGGAGCATTTCGATAAGAACGAGTGGTTTGTTCTGATTATGCTCGTCATTTCGTATGCATTGGTCTTTTTTTTGCCGAGAAGGCTTCCGAGAAGCTGGATGATTTTAAGCCTCGTTTGGGGATTCGCCAGCTCCACCTTATTCGATTTTACGATCGGCGGGGGGCTTCTCGATTATTATCGCGTGAATGACTCCGACCGGTACGAGCTGACGGATCTGTTAACGTATTTCGTGTTTGCGCCGTTCGGATACATTTTTATATACGTTTACGAGCTGTTGAAGATTAATAAGCGCAATTTTGTTTATTATGTAATCGGCTGGGCGGTCGTCGGGGTAGCGGTTCAGAAAGTATCCGAGTGGATGGGAATTACGCATTATCAGCACGGATATCGGCTCGAGTACAATTTCGCCGTATTTTTAGCCGTTCAAACCGTGTCGGCGTTATTTTACGAATACGTCAAGAGCAGCAACGTGCGGGTCACGCGAATGTGAACCTTCAATGGAACGAAGAGGCGCAAACGAGGCGCCTCTTTTTTTTTCTGTAAGAGGTCATTGACATTATTGATTGCTGTAAATATAATTGTTAAGACAACTAATTTTCGCAAGAAGGATGATCGGATGATGCAGGTGCAGGACGGGAAGTTCTACGGAATTTTGGACGAATCCGTGGGGTTTTTGATGGGGGTTACTTACAGGAAAATATCCAATTTATTTATGCAGCGGCTGAAGGATTACGGAATCACATCCGAGCAGTGGCTTGTTTTGTACTGCATTTGCGAGAGAGACGGCATGATGCAGAAGGATATTGCCGAGAGGTCCGGCAAGGACCGTCCCACGACGACGCGAATTCTGGATGTGCTTCACGAGAAAGGCTGGATCGTGAAGAAGGCGGGGGACAGCGACAGGAGGTCGTTTCTCGTCTACGCCACCGACAGCGGCAAAGCGTTAATCCGGGAAACGGAGCAAATCGAGCGGCAAACCGTCAGAGAGGCGACTGCGGGAATAACCGGAGAGGAATATATACTGCTCATTAAGCTTCTGAATCGGATCGGTAACAATATAGATCAATTAAACAAGGAGTAGAGATTAGAAAATTATGACAACGGAGAGAGACACCATGCTGAATGAAAGCGATCGAAACGGTAAGTTGTGGACGAAGCCGTTCATCGTCATTACGTTATGTTATTTTTTATTGTTTATTTGCTTGCAAATGCTGCTTTCCCCGCTGCCGAGCTATGTGAAGGAACGGTTCGCGCCGAATGACGTCACCGTGAGCCTGGTGACAAGCTTGTTTGCGTTGTCGGCCATCGCGGCGCGCTTTGCCACGGCCGCACTAATGAAGAAAGTGCACCGCAACGTGCTGCTGTTTGTCGGCCTGCTCATAGCGGGGGGCGCAACCGCCGCATATTCATGGGCGGACTCCGTAACGGCGCTCCTGCTTTTGCGCGTGGCGTTCGGAATCGGCTTCGGGATGGGGAGCACGGTTATGCCTACCCTTGTTTCCCAAATCATTCCCGCGAACCGAATCGGAGAAGGGATCGGCTATTTCAGCTTGTCGACGAGCCTGGCGATGTCCTTCGGGCCGTTAATCGGCTTGTCGGTGCTCGGCAATCATGGCTTCCAGCCGCTATCGCTCCTAGGCGCGGCGGCGGCGCTGGCGATTATTCCGCTGCTGTACGGCTCCCGGACGATTCCGCCTCAGCCGCCGCGGAAGCATCATGCTTCATCGCAGCCGCAGGAGAAGGAGCGTCGTCCGTTTAACAAAAAACTGCTGCTCCCGGCATTGCTTAATGCGCTATTGTCCGTCACTTACGGCGGACTGCTCGGCTTCCTGGCGCTGTTCGGCAAAGAGGCCGGTTTGGAGCAGATCGGGCTGTTTTTTCTGTTTAACGTGTTTACCGTATTGATCGTTCGTCCGCTCTCGGGGCGCTTGTTCGACAAGAAAGGGCATGCGGCCGTGCTGATTCCCGCTGCGCTGCTTGTCATGGCCGGCTTGATCGCGCTATCGTTCACTACAGCCTTGCCGATGCTGATCGTTTCCGCGCTGCTTTACGGACTCGGCTTCGGGGCGATTCAGCCGACGCTGCAGGCTTGGATGCTTCAAGCCTCCCCGCCGGAACAGCACGGAGCGGCAAACAGCTTGTATTATAATGCGCTGGATTTCGGGGTCGCCGTCGGCACCATGATGCTTGGAGCGATCGCCTCCGCCTCCAGCTACGCGGCGATGTACCGGTATGCCGCCGGCTTTATGGCGTTGTTTTTACTCGTATACGGCTTGCTGCGGCAGCCGGCGAAAGCCAAGAGAGCCGTCGTTCGGGCCGGGTCGGAATCCGCTTAATCCGATTTCGCCGCCGCAGGGCGCATAGCAGGGAGCGTAACGGTAAAGGCCGTCCCGCGCCCGGGGCTGCTCTGCACATCGATGGCGCCGTCGTGCGCAAGCACAAGCTCCTTAGCGATCGCCAGACCGAGACCGGCGCCCCCGCTGTTGCGGGCCCGCGCCTCGTCCGTCCGGTAAAACCGGTCGAACAGGAAGGGCAGATGCTCCGGCGCAATGCCGGTTCCGGTATCCTCGATCGTGACGCGAACCGCGTCCGGCTGTCCGGCGTGTACCGCTTGTTCTTCTAGCTTGACCGTCACGGCGCCTCCGGTGGGAGTGTAGCGGACGGCATTGACGAGCAGATTAAGAAACACTTGAATGATGCGATTTGCGTCCGCAAGAACGAGAGGCTCGTTATTCGGTCGGTGCAGTGTAACGGCAATTCCTTTATTCCCGCTATCGGCGGCGATATGCCCGATCACTCGTTGCAGCAGCTCCGATACTTTGACGGGCTTCCGTTCGAGCGGAAGCTTTCTCGCCTCGGCAAGCGACAGGACGTGCAGGTCGTCAACGAGACGCGACAGCCGGATGAGCTCGTCCTGCAGCGGAAGCAGCCGCTCCGGCTCGACGGATTCTCCGCTTTGCTGTATAAGCTCGAGCTTTCCCCGGATGATGGTGATCGGCGTCCGCAGCTCATGCGCGACGTCCGCAACCAACGTTCTGCGGGCTTCCTCCGCCTTGAGAATTTGCGCGGACATCGCGTTGAACGCCAGCGCCACTTTGCCGTACTCATCGGCGCTGACGACAGGGGCTTGGACGCCGAGCTGTCCGCTTCCTAATCGTTCAATCACAGGTACCAGCTCCCTTAGCGGCGCCGTCACCCGATTCGACAGCCGGTATGCGACTAGTAGGGAAACGGCAATGAAGAGCAGGCTTCCGGCAAGCAGCAGGAACGTTACCGAGCTGCTGACTCCAAGCTTTACCTTCGAGATGTTGCCGACCTCCCGGTCGTAATAATATAAAAAACCGGCGGTATCCTCACCGAACCTTACGACGCTTCGAATTCCCAACCTTGTAACGATCTCCTTATCTTCATCGCCGTATGAGTACAGCACTTCATTCGACGCCGAGGTCAACATAATTCCGAGATCGGGACGGTCGATGCGGTCCGGCGCCGTATCGAGACGGTTTACGCCTTCCCAAGAGCCGTTATGTTCCTCGTAATAAGCTTCAAATCTTCCGAGCAGCGCCTCGATTTCCCGGCTCCGGTCCACATCGATCCATTCCCGGATTACCCCTTGAACGACAAAAATCGTCAAAAGCACGAACAATACGCCCATCGCGGCGATAAAGGAGGCCATGGCCAAAAACAGCTTGCGTCTGACGCTCATAGCCGGTCTCCGAATCGGTAGCCGAAGCCGTACACCGTATGGATGTAGCGCGGAGAGGAGGGATCGTCCTCGATTTTTCTGCGGATCCGGCTAATATGCGCATCCACGGTACGTTCGTCGTTCAGAATATCGTCTTCGAGCGCCGACTGAAGCAGCTGCAAGCGGCTGTATACGATGCCGGGCTTGGCCGCAAGCGTTAGCAGGAGCTTGAATTCCGTCGGCGTAAGCGAAACCTCTTCGCCGCGCTTCCAGACACGGCATTGCGACTCCGAAATCGAAAGCTCTCCGCGTTCGAGCGTCCGTTCCTCCGGCTGCTGCCCATGCTGCCCCTCCAACCGCCGCAGGACCGATCGGATGCGTGCCGACAGCTCCCGCAAAGAAAAGGGCTTCGTCATATAGTCGTCCGCGCCGACCTCCAGCCCGATGATTTTATCGGCTTCCTCGGCTCTGGCGGTAACCATAATGATGCCCATCGGGCTCGTCTTCCGCAGCTCCCGGCATACCTCGAGTCCGCTCATCTCCGGCAGCATCCAATCCAGCACAACGAGCGCCGGCCGAATCGCCCGCGCCTTCTTCACCGCCTCTCTGCCGGTTTTGGCTGTGACGACGGTAAAGCCTTCCTGCCTCAAAAAAGTCTCCATAAACGACAGCACTTGTTCTTCGTCGTCCACGAGCAGCAATGTATGCGTCAACATGTTCACCTTCCCGTTAATAAACCGGATTGCTTTCATTCATTATACAGGGTCCCTAGCTGCATGCGATAAATTTCATCGGAAGCGAACAAGTCCGTCATAAGTTCGCAACATTGTGCTGGTACGATAGGGGCAAAGGTGCGAGGGGAAGAGGAGAGGAGAGGTTAGGTTATAAAATTTGGTGCTAAGCCGGTACGTGCGAGGTCGATTGGTGTCGTTAGTAACAAAGTTTGGTACTAAGTCGGTAAGTACGCGGGTGATCGGCGGAGTTAGTAATGTTGAAGTTAGTAATCGACGATCTTTCGGGGGGAACGTTTTCATGAAGTTTTCTAGATACGCATTTTTTACGCTGGCTTGGATATTGCTGGCATGCATTGTGGTTCAAACGCTGCTCGCGGGAATGGCCGTCTTTTCCGATCCGCTCAAATGGAGGCAGCATATTTCGTTCGTGCATCTCTTCGAATTCGTGCCGATCGTGATGCTGATACTGGCCTTTACCGGGCGTCTGCCGAAAAGATTGATAGGGGAGAGCGCCGGCTTGTTCGTCCTCATCTTCGTTCAGTATTTTACGGCGAACTTTCCGGCGGCGGGAGCGGTGCATCCGGTGATCGCCCTGCTGCTGTTCGGGCTTTCGCTTCATACCGGCGCAGGCGCATGGCGGGCTTTGAAGGGAGGTGAAGCGCGATGAATAAACTGCTTATTGTCGTGCTTGCGCTGATCGGCGGCTTTATTGTCGGAGTCGTACTGTCGGAGCTCATCGCCGTCGTCGGCAAGCTGATGTTTGACCGCGCTGTAGGAATTAAATATTTGCCGGTATACACGGCCGTTCTATCCGCTGTTATCGTACCGATTCTCAGGCGGCGTCCCAGCTGCTGAAATATCGATGCGATCGCTCACCCATGGAAGACTCCCTCAATACACTGTATTAAAACGGTGCGGGAGGAACGACTATGGCGGGGTGCGGCGTATGGAATTACAGAAGCGTTACCGAGAACGTGTTCAAAGCATTGAGATCGCAAGCTTCAAAGGAAGGGTACAAAATACCGAATGCTCCTGCCGGAGAGTTTGTCATTCAAGCCGCCGGCATGAGCATTCCGTTCAAGTATTCATGGAACAAAGGCGGCGGTATGCTGCAGCTGCAGTGCACCAGGAAGCCGTTATTGATCAGCTGCGACATGGTGAAAAGCTTTGCGGATAAAATTATACGCCAAGCCGGCGGAACGCCGGTGTAGCGAATGCGGCCAAGCAAGACGCCGGCCTATTAAGGGGCCGGCGTCTTTTAAAATAACGGCATTATTGCGTCATGGAGTCCGGGTATGGGAATTGGGACGAATAGCCGCTGAATTGCCCGTATGCTTGGTCCAGCTTCTGCTGCTGTTCCGCCTCCAGCTTATAGTGGCCTTTGCGGAACATTAATTCGAACATTTCGTACTGGCATTGATGGGTCTCGTTCAGCACGGTCATAATGTCCTGATGAAGGCTCCGGTGGCTTGCTTCCCGCGCGGATACGTTGAAGCTGTCGGTCAAATATTTTTCCAAGGCGAGTATATCGTTGACGCGGTCGCGGTCGTTCAGCTCCGGCCCTTTTACCTTAGGCTCGTAGGGAGGCTTCGGGTTTTTAATGACGTTCGAGCTTTGGTTTTGACTTTGACTTTGACTTTGGTTTTGCGTTTGCATTTGGTTCATGTCCTATCGTTCCTCCTTTACTGTTGCAGCTGCCGGATGCTCTCCATCCCCGCGTTATTGTCGGTTTGCAGATGCTTCAGCAGCAGCTCGTAGTGGCGCTGATGCATTCGGCCGGCCCGGTCGATCGCTTGTTTAATGTCGGGGTCGGAGCACTCCTCGGCAAAGTGCCGGCATTTTTTCATCGCGAGTAACTCCCATGACAACTGATCCTTCAAATACATGCTGTCCTTCGTCGTGACAACCTGAGGCGGCTGTCCGATTACAGGCTGCTGCTGTTGTTGGCTTGCATTTTGCTGCTGCATGCGCGGTCCCTGCCTTTCGGTGTATTCGCTTGCGTCGTAGTAACATTCATTAACATGCCTTGCGGTTGAAAAAATATCCATCCCGCTGTTTCTCTATGGCAATTCGAGCCTTTTTTCGCTATTGTCGTACATATACTGTTCATGTCATCAACCGAAACCGAAGGAGCTGATCGGGTCATGACGATTGAAATTCGGCAGCTTAGAGAGACGGAATTCGAAGCGGCGCGCGCGTTTCAGTGCGAATATTTGGACCATGAGACCGAGGCGCAATTTGCTGAGCGGGTAAGAGCGTATCCCGACTTGTATGCTGCGGCTTTTCGGGATGGCGAGCTGCTCGGCGTTTGCTACGGGCAGCCGAGGACCGGCGCCGAAGCAACGTTGCAAGGAATCGCAGTATCGCTCGATCCGAGCAAGAATGCCGCAAGAAGAGGCATCGGTTCGTCGCTGGTGCGAGCGTTCGAGAAAGCTTCGGCGGCAAGAGGATATTCCAAAATCAGTCTCGGATCGGCGGATGATATAAAGGTGGAGCATTTTTATTTGAAAAACGGGTTTCGGCCGATTGAGCTGGCGGCGTTCGGACCGAACCATGAGCAATACGAGCGCACGCCCGTCGGCGATTACGAAGCGGGCAAGATGCTGCGTGAGAAGCTTCGCCTTACATACGACGCTGCAAATATTATCTTCATATTTGAAAAAGAGGTTAGCAATGAACCGAAATACATTGACTGGAAAAATAAGTTTCATTTATAATGAACGTACGCTTAATTTCCGATTTACGCAATCGGAAAGCGGGGGAACCAAACTTAGGGGCGAATCGATCGGATTCATGAGACGTAGGGAACCATCTTTCCCGAGCCCGACAGCTAACCTCGTCAGCGGTAGATGGGTCAAATTTATTTTTCCGTTTGCGGAAGCCAGAGACCCTTATTCGGGTCTTTCTTTTTTTGGCCCTGTTTTAGCGGCGCGACGAATCGCACCGCTTATTCGGGGCCTTTTTTTATGGCCTACAATATTCATAATGGGAGGTATGCAAATGCCGCAGCCGAAGTACATCACCGATATTGAGAAGCTGGAGTGGATACCGGAAATCGAGAGGAAACGGCTCAAGCAAATCACCGAGAAATTCGTCTTTCGAGTTAACGATTATTACTTGAAGCTGATAGATTGGAGCGATCCGAACGATCCGATCCGCAAGCTCGTCATCCCGAACGAGGGAGAGCTGCTGGAATACGGAAGGTGGGACGCCTCCGACGAAGACACCAATTACGTCGTGCCGGGGTGCCAGCACAAATATGAATCGACGGCTTTGCTGATCGTCTCGGAGGTGTGCGGCTCGTATTGCCGGTATTGCTTCCGGAAGCGTCTGTTCCGCAACGACGTGAAGGAAGCGCTGTACGATGTGGAGCCGGGACTTACTTATATTGCCAAGCATCCGGAAATCAACAATGTGCTGCTGACCGGAGGAGACAGCCTCATTCTGGCAACGAGAAGGCTTCGCTCGATACTGGAGCAGCTTCGTAAGATGGATCACGTGAAAATTATCCGCCTCGGTTCCAAAATGCCCGTTTTCAACCCCATGCGTATCTACGAAGACGAAGAGCTGCTAAATACGATCCGCGAATTTTCCTCCGTCGACCAACGAATTTATGTGATGGCCCATATCAATCATCCGCGGGAAATTACGCCCGAAGCGAAGAAAGGCTTTCAAGCGCTTCATGATGCGGGAGCGATCGTCGTCAATCAGACGCCGGTGCTCCGAGGCATCAACGACGATCCGGCCGTGCTTGGGGAACTGCTCGACAAGCTGTCATGGGCCGGCGTAACCCCGTATTATTTCTTCATTAACCGTCCTGTTGCGGGCAATAAAGATTTCGTGCTGCCGCTTGAGCGCGCCTACCGAATCGTGGAAGAGGCGAAAGCGAGAACGTCGGGCCTCGGCAAAAGAGTTCGCCTCTCGATGAGCCACACGTCGGGAAAAATCGAGATTTTGGCGATCGAGAACGGCAAGGCTTATTTGAAATATCATCAATCGAGGGACGGGCATTACGGCCAATTTATGGTGCTCGATTGTCCGGAGGACGCCGCATGGTTCGACGATTTGCCGGGGAACGAGAAATATTGGGTGAAGCCGAAGAAGAAGACGAACGCGGTCGTCTCCGTCAACGAGCTTCCGGATGTGCCGGCGTCTCGTTCTTAATTATTTGATGTATGGAAAATTGGCGCCGCTGACACTATAAGGTAAGGAGTGTGAGCGGCGAATGAAACGCGTTACGAAAGTATTTTGGATTTCCATCGTTTTGACCTTGCTATTCGTGCTTTGGGGCGCGGTGTTCCCCGATAACTTATCCGAAACCATGACCTACCTCCAGGCGTTTTTTCTCGTGAAGTTCGGTTGGTTTTATCAGCTGTGTGCGACTTTTTTCCTTGTGTTTGCCCTGTTTCTCGTGTTTAGCAAGTACGGGAAAATCAAACTGGGCAAGGAGGAGGACCGGCCGGAATTTAACCGGCCGACATGGTTTGCGATGCTGTTCAGCGCCGGCATGGGGATCGGGCTTGTCTTTTTCGGCGTGTCCGAGCCGATTTCGCATTTCGCGGCCCCCCCTCTCGGAACCGGGCATACGGATGAATCCGCCAAGCTGGCCTTAAGGTATACGTACCTTCATTGGGGACTGCACGCATGGGCGATTTACGCGACCATCGCGTTAGCGCTCGCTTATTTTAAGTTTCGCAAGGGCTATCCCGGTCTGATGAGCGCTGCGCTGTATCCGCTGTTCGGAGAACAAAGGATGAACCGAACGGCGGGCACCGTGATCGATACGATCGCCGTGTTCGCCACGTTATTCGGCGTAGCGGCTTCCCTGGGGCTCGGTGCGGCCCAAATCAACGGGGGTCTAAGCTACGTGTCGGCTATTCCCAACAATTTTATCGTTCAGCTGATCATCATTGCGGTAGTGACGGTGCTGTTTCTGCTTTCCGCAGGAACCGGATTGGATCGAGGAATCAAATATCTCAGCAACGCCAATATGGTTTTGGCGGTCATTCTCTTATTCTTCGTTCTATTTATCGGACCGACCGTGTTTTTGCTGAATTTGTTTATCACGACGTTAGGAGAATACGCGCAAAATTTGCCGAGCATGGGTCTTCGCCTTGCGCCGTTCAATCCGGAAAGAGCGGCTTGGCTGCAAAACTGGACAATTTTTTACTGGGCTTGGTGGATCGCGTGGGCGCCGTTTGTCGGCACGTTCATTGCAAGGGTTTCGAAGGGGAGAACCGTCAGGGAATTCGTCATTGCGGTAACCCTCATTCCGACGTTCGTCTGCGCGTTTTGGTTCGCTGTGTTCGGAGGAACCGCCATTAACATGGAGTATAACCGCGGCGTTGTCATTTCGGATAAAAGCTTGGAGACGGCGTTGTTTTTCGTGTACGAGCACATGCCGCTCACGTTGGGGCTGATCGTCGTGACGCTGCTGCTGATCGCCTCCTTCTTCGTGACATCGGCCGATTCGGCAGTCTTCGTCTTAGGCATGCAGACGACGGGAGGAAGCTTGAACCCGCCTAACATCGTGAAAATCGTCTGGGGCTTGCTGCTTTCGGCTTCGGCGGTCATTCTAATGCTGTCCGGAGGACTCGAAGCGATGCAGACGGCGATTATCGTTAGCGCCTTCCCGCTGGCGTTCGTGCTCATTATGATGGCGGTATCGATGCTGAAGGCGTTCAGCCGGGAGTCGCGGCCGCCGCGGCGGTCAGGCCCGGGGGGAGAGACGGAAGCGGCTGAGTCGTCCGCTCCAAACTTACGCAAGAAAGCCCGGTAAAAACAAAAAGGCAGCCTTCCTTTAAAACGGAGGACTGCCTTTTTACGGCTTTACGTCTCTTTCGGTACAAGCTTGTATATTTCGCCCGTTTCGAAGGAATCGATCAACCGCTCGACCCACACATAATACTTCAGCGCTTCCTGCATCTTCTGCTCATCCCGGTCGATCAGCGCCAGCAGCGCCGTATCCTCGGCATCCTGGGCCGATTGCCTCAGTTTTCCGAGCTCCACTAGCGCCTTGTTGATGACTTGAACGTTCATTTCGACGGATTTCCGCCAGCGAATAGAGAAATAATCGACGAACGTCTGATGCCAATCCCTCTCCACGTCGAACAGGTCTTTACGCGATCCCTTCCCCCATACCTTGTGCACCATCTTCAAATCGGTCAATGTGCGCATACCCGTGCTCATGCTCGTTTTGCTCATGCCCATCACATCGCCCATGTCATCCAAGGTGACCGGCTCGTTGCTGAAGTACATATGCCCGTACATATGGCCAATGGACATTGTAATGCCGTACAAGTCCATATTGTTTCCGATTGTTTCAATGACACGCTGCCTTACCGCTTGAATTCTCTTTGCATGCTCTTCCGATATTCCCTTAAATTCGTTCATTGCGTTCCTCCTCCTGCGGGAGACTGCACGGTAGCGTGACAGTAATACGAATATTGTAGGGAATGGAGTCGTCCGTGTAAAGCTGTGAAAAGGAAGGAATCGGGAGTATGACGGAGTATACAGTATGTATTGTACGTAAAGTTTTTACTTTACAAACTATACGGCCCCATACCCGTTTTGACCCATCGGAACGTATTTCTATAGACTTAAAACAACACGCCACGGGAAAAAACGCCACTTTTAGAAAGGGGGGGAAGTATGCCGATTATAGAGGTTAAGCAAGTTACAAAAATATTCGGCAGCGACCCGAAACGAGCGATTCCGTTATTGCAGCAAGGATGGACGAAGGATCGAATCCTGAAGGAAACGCACCAGACGGTAGGGGTCAACCGTGTCAGCTTCGCGATCGAGCCCGGCGAAATTTTCGTCATTATGGGTTTGTCGGGCAGCGGCAAGTCGACGCTGGTGCGGCTGCTGAACCGGTTGATCGAGCCGACGGACGGGCAGGTGCTCATAGGCGGCAAGGACATCGTAAAGGCTGACGCGGAGGAGCTGCGCTCCATCCGGCGGAAGCAAATCAGCATGGTGTTTCAAAAATTCGCCCTGTTCCCTCACCGTACGGTACTGGAGAACGTGGAGTACGGGCTCGAGGTGCAAGGCGTCCCTAAGAAGCTTAGACGCGAAAAGTCGCTGCAAGCGCTTGAACTCGTCGGGCTCGCAGGCTGGGAGAGCAAGCGCCCTGATCAGCTCAGCGGGGGAATGCAGCAGCGTGTCGGACTTGCCCGCGCGCTGGCGAACGATCCGGACGTGCTGCTCATGGACGAAGCGTTCAGCGCGCTCGACCCGCTCATCCGCAAGGATATGCAGGATGAGCTGCTGCAGCTGCAAACGAAGATGAAGAAGACGATCGTGTTCATTACGCACGATTTGAACGAAGCGCTTCGCATCGGCGACCGCATCGCGCTCATGAAGGACGGCGCCGTCGTCCAAATCGGCACGCCGGAGCAAATCTTGACAAGCCCTGCGAACGACTATGTGGAGAGATTCGTGGAGGATGTCGACCTGTCCAAGGTGTTGACCGCCTCGCACGTCATGCGCAGACCGGAGACGATTACCCCGGATCGCGGACCGCGGGTTGCGCTGCAGCTCATGAAGGACCAAGGGATATCGAATCTGTACGTCGTCAATGCGAACCGTACGCTGCTCGGGGCGATTACCGCCGAGGACGCGTCGGCTGCGGTCAAGGAAGGCAAGACGCTTCAGGACATTATCATAACGGACGTGCCGAGAGTATCGCCCGACACGCTGCTGAACGACTTGTTTCAACCGGTCGGGGAGGCACGCGTTCCGGTCGCCGTAATCGACAATAACGACCGGCTGCTCGGGATCATCATTAAAGGCGCGGTGCTCGCCGCGCTGGCAGGGAATCAGAATGTGGAAGGACGGTGGTCGAATGGCGGGTATTCCGAGACTTCCGCTTAAGGATTGGATCGAGTCGCTGGAGTCGTGGCTGGAGAATCATTTTCAACCGTTGTTTGATGTGATTCGAACGATCATCGGCTCGATCGTAGGGACTTTTGAATTTGTATTTGACGTCGTTCCGGCGCCGGTGCTGATTATTATGTTTACGATTGTCGCTTACTTGCTCGGCCGCTGGAAGCTTGCTTTATTTACGCTGGTCGGATTTTTACTGATTTGGAACCTGCAGTTGTGGGATCCGACGATGCAAACGCTTTCGCTGGTGCTTACCTCCGCACTCATTTCGATCATGATCGGCGTGCCCGTCGGCATTTGGTGCGCACAAAGCAATGCGGTGCAGAGCGTTGTGACCCCGGTGCTCGATTTTATGCAGACGATGCCCGCCTTCGTATATCTCATTCCGGCGGTGTCGTTCTTCTCGCTCGGGGTCGTGCCCGGCGTCATCGCCTCGGTGATCTTTGCGATTCCGCCGACGATCCGCCTGACGAACCTCGGCATCCGCCAGGTTCCGAAAGACTTGGCGGAGGCGGCGGACGCCTTCGGCTCCACTTCGTCGCAAAAGCTGTTTAAGCTGCAGCTGCCGCTTGCGGTGCCGACAATTATGGCCGGCGTCAATCAAACGATCATGCTGTCGCTTTCGATGGTCGTCATCGCGTCCATGATCGGCGCGCAGGGCGTAGGCTCCAAAGTGTATCAGGCGATTACACAGGTAAAAACCGGTGTCGGGTTTGAGGCCGGTTTGGCGGTCGTCATTTTGGCGATTGTGCTGGACCGTTTTACTCATAATTTCATTAAAAAGGGGAGAGGTACAAATGCTTAACGGAACAAGGGGAAGAAGCTTGCTGCTGCTTCTGGCGGCCGTTGTCGCGGTATTCGCCATAGCCGGCTGCTCCGCAGGCGGAGCGAAGGATAAGAAGCTTAAGCTGGCGTATGTAGCTTGGGATTCGGAGATTGCAAGTACACATGTCGTGGAATACGTGCTGGAGAACCGGCTCGGATATGACGTAGAGCTGCTTCAGGTCGATGCGGGCCCGATGTGGGCCGGCGTCTCGGACGGAAGCGCCGACGCAATGGTGGCGGCATGGCTTCCTTCCACGCACGAGAGCTACTATAAGGAGAATGAAGGAAAGTTCGTAGACTTGGGCCCGAACCTTGACGGCACCAAAATCGGACTTGTCGTGCCTGCTTATATGGACATCAACTCTATTGAAGATTTGAAGAAGAAAGAGGTTGCCGATTCGGTGAAAAACACCATTATCGGAATCGAGCCGGGCGCCGGGTTGATGATGGCGACGGAAAAAGCGATCGAGACGTACGGTCTCGAAGGCTGGACGCTGCTTGAAAGCTCGTCCGCGACGATGGCGACAGAGCTGATGTCCGCATACGACAAGCAAGCGCCGATTATCGTCACGGGCTGGACGCCGCACTGGAAGTTCGGCAAGATGGATTTGAAATATCTTGAGGATCCGCAAGGCGTATACGGCGGAGACGAGCAAATTCATACGATCGCGCGCAAAGGGCTGGAAGAAGATCAGCCGAACGCGTACAAGATGCTTGACCGGTTCAACTGGACCCCGGACGATATGGCTGCGGTCATGGTGAAAATCCAGGACGGAGCGTCCCCTGAGGATGCGGCCAAGGAATGGGTTGAGGCGAATAAGGACAAAGTCGACGCATGGGTGGAAGGCATCGAATAACGGATGGGCCGCTGATCTTTATGGATCGGCGGCTTTTTTTGGCGCACAGCGCCGGTGCAATTCGGCGATTTAACGGAAGGCGTTTTCCGCTAACACGGTTTTTTTTCGCGATTTTTTGTACTGAAAAAATAATTCATTTGTGAATTGAAGCGGGGTGTGTTATATTGTTTATATCGTATTTGAGACCTAAACTCGCAATTCACACATTGTAAGAGGTTATCATTTTGACGATGGCGCCTTTTGCAATATGTGAATTTTTTTATTGGAAAAGGTGTAAAATTTATGTTCTGGAGGAAGATCCATGCAAACAGGTACAGTAAAATGGTTTAACGCGGAGAAAGGCTTCGGCTTTATCGAGGTAGAAGGCGGCAACGACGTATTCGTTCATTTCAGCGCAATCGTCGGCGACGGCTACAAATCTTTGGACGAAGGCCAACGCGTTGAGTTCAACGTCGTTCAAGGCAACCGCGGCCCGCAAGCCGAGAACGTCGTTAAGCTGTAATTTAAACCAATGAAGAAACTGCCCTCGGCTATAGTGCCGGAGGCAGTTTTTTGTTTAACGCCAAAGTGTATAAATTTTCGGGGGTGGAGGCTCATCTTCCGCCCCGTTTTTGTTTCGCGTTATTGCCAAAAATTCCCGTTCGCTTTTAATGTGTTGACAGGATCAAAAAACCGATGTTATCATTCAACATGTCAATTGATAATGATTTTCATTACCAACATGAAAAAAGGGGAGTTTCCTTGTGAAATTACATAGAGCAGGGACATTATTGCTTACCGCCGTTATGACCGCCGCGTTGATTACCGGCTGCGCTTCCGGCACGCAAAACTCTGGCGCTCAAGAGAATAAAGACACCGGCACAGAGGGCAGCAAAGAGGTTAACGTTTATTCGGCACGGCATTACGACGTCGACGCGAAACTATACGAACGTTTTACGCAAGAGACCGGCATCAAGGTCAATGTCGTGGACGGCAAAGCGGAAGAGCTGATTGAGCGCATTAAGCGCGAAGGCGCAAGCACGCCCGCCGATTTGTTCATTACCGTGGACGGCGGCATACTGAACAATGCGAAGCAGAACGGCATTCTTCAGCCTGTGGAATCCGCCGTTATCGACGAGCAGGTGCCGAAGAACCTTCGCGATACCGACAACGAATGGATCGGTTTGTCCACCCGCGCCCGCGTCATCGTCTATTCGAAGGACCGGGTTACGCCGGATCAACTGTCCACCTATGAAGATTTAGCGACGGATAAATGGAAGGGCAAAATTCTGGTTCGGTCTTCGACTAATTTGTACAACCAATCGCTTCTGGCTTCCTTCATCGCCATCGACGGCGAGCAGAAGGCGGAGGAGTGGGCGAGAGGCATCGCGGCGAACATGGCCCGCGATCCCGAAGGCGGCGACCGCGACCAGGCGAAGGCGGTCGTTGCGGGCATCGGCGACGTAGCGATTATGAATACGTACTACGTCGGCCAATTGTACCATTCCGAAGATCCGGAGGAAGTGAAAGTAGCCGAGCAAGTGGGCGTCTTCTTCCCGAATCAGCAAACGACCGGCACGCATCAGAACATCAGCGGCGCCGGCTTGATCAAAAACAGCAAAAACAAGGAAAATGCGATCATATTAATTGAATTTTTGACCGGAGTGGAAGCGCAAGAGACCGTATCGGCTGAAAACTTCGAATATCCGGTGAATAAGCAGGCTAAAGTTCCCGAGCTGCTCGCATCGTGGGGCGAATTTAAAGCGCAGGACATTGATTTTGGGAAGCTTGGCGAATATAACAAAACAGCAGTTGAAATTATGAACAAAGTAGGTTGGAAATAACAGTATGCAAACCGGTACAATCCAGCGCAGCATGAAAAAGCATATAAACGGCTGGCTATGTATCAGTCTTCCGTCGGCAGCAATCCTATTGCTGCCGATTGCTGCTGTTCTCGTCTCCGTATTCGGACCGCCGAACGAAAATTGGGCGCATATCCGGCAATTTATGCTGCTGGATTATGCGCTCCAATCCGTTTGGCTTGTCGTGTTTACGGGCTTTTTTACCGTAGTGATCGGTACGTTGCTTGCCTGGCTGATTGCGGTCTACGATTTCCCGCTTAAAGCTTTTTTCCGCTGGGCGCTTATTTTGCCGCTGGCCGTTCCTCCTTATATAGCCGCTTATACGTACAGCAACATGCTGAGCTATACCGGGAATGTCCAGAAGACGCTGCGCGAACTGGGGGTTGCCGTGCAGCCCGGATGGTTTGATATGATGTCGATCCGAGGCGCGATTTTTATTTTCACCATGTTCCTTTATCCGTACGTGTTCATGATTACCCGGTCGTTCCTGGAGAGGCAGAGCGGCTCTTATATCGAGAATGCGAGGCTGCTTGGGAGGAAACCGCTGTCGATCTTCCTTCGCGTCGCGCTCCCGATATCGAGGCCGGCGATTGTCGGCGGCGTCGTGCTTGTCGCCTTCGAGGTGCTCAGCGATTACGGGGTAGTCAATTATTACGGCGTTCAGACGTTCACCACCGCCATATTTCAAACTTGGTTCGGCATGTACGACATTGAGTCGGCAACGCGGCTGGCGGCATGGTTTATGATCGGTATTTTGTTCGTCATTGTGCTCGAGCGCGTGCTGCGCGGCGGTCAAAGATTCAGCTCGACGACGGGCCGCGGCAGTCCGCTCGTACCGATCAAGCTGAAGGGCGCCGCAGCATGGGGAGCGACGGCGCTATGTCTCGCCATCTTCTGCGTATCCTTCGTCATTCCGGTGCTGCAGCTGCTTCAGTGGGCGCATTGGACGTATGCCGACGTGCTGCTTACCTCGGATTTCTGGGAGCTGACGCGCAATACAATTACCGTCGCCGTGACGTCAACCGCCTTGATCATGGTTATTGCCGTGCTGGTGGCCAATACGAGCCGCATGCTGAACAACGGGTTCGTCGCCGTGCTGGGCAAGTCGATTACCGCAGGCTATTCGGTCCCCGGGGCCATTATCGCGATCGGCATGCTGGCGGTCTTTATTTGGCTGGACCGATTGCTCGCGCCGTTATACTTCCGAATGGGCTTAGGGGAAAACCCGCTGGTGCTGAGCTTATCGTTGGTCATGCTTGCAGCCGCATATGTCGTCCGCTTTATGGCGACCGGCTACAACGCCGTCGAGGCGGGCTTCGAACGAACGGGACCGAAATATTTCGAGGCGGCCCGCATGCTGGGGGCGGGAATTACAAGAACGTTCTTTAAGGTCGATCTGCCCTTGCTGAAAGGGGCGCTGCTGAGCGGGGTCATCTTAACGTTCGTGGAAATCGTCAAGGAGCTGCCGCTGGCGCTGCTGCTGCGGCCGTTCAATTTCGACACGCTCGCGACGAAGGCATACCAGTATGCAGGGGATGAGCGCATTTTCGCCGCGGCCGTTCCTTCCTTATTCATTATCGGCGTAAGCTTTATTTCCATAATTGTATTTCATCAGCTCGGAAGGAGAGAGGAACAATGAGCCGCTTCGTAGAGGTTCACAAGCTTTCGTTCACTTATACGAAGTCCAAAGCCGCAGTCATCGACCGGTTCTCCTTCGCGATGGATCGGGGAGAGATTGTCGGGATTATCGGCGAGAGCGGCAGCGGCAAGAGCACGCTGCTTCGCTTGATTGCCGGCTTGGAAGCGCCTGCCGGGGGCAGGATCGGCATAGCGGACCGCACGGTGGTGGATGAAACGGAGTTTATCCCTCCCGAGGATCGGGGCGTAGGGATGGTGTTTCAAGATTACGCGCTGTTCCCGCACCTGAACGTGGCGAAAAATATTGAATTCGGACTGCACCGGATGAGCAAAGCCGAAAGGGCCAAGCGTCTGAAGGAGATGCTGGAGCTGGTCCAGCTGACCGGCTTCGAACGGCGGTATCCGCACGAGCTGAGCGGCGGACAGCAGCAGCGCGTCGCCTTGGCGCGCGCGCTGGCGCCTAAGCCGGCACTGCTCCTTATGGACGAGCCGTTCAGCAACCTCGACGCCGGGCTGAAGGCTGCGATCCGCAGCGAGCTGCGCGATATATTGAAGCGGGCGGAGATGACCTGCCTGTTCGTCACCCACGATCAGCAGGACGTGGACGCGATCTGCGACCGGACCGTCAAGATCGGGAAGCAAGCGCACGATGAAGGTATTATCGATATCCGATAGCGGGAGCCGAACGGCTCCTTTTTTTATGCGCCGGCAGGGCGGTCGTCCGTAACGGCATGGGGGAATGCGGAATAAACTATCGGAAAAAGCGCGCGGCGCGGAGGTCATCCCATTGAACAAACCGATCCGTCAAGAGAGCATCCGAGATATTGTCAAAAAGTATGGGCTTAGAGCGGAGCGCATCAAAGCGTACGACTCCATCTACAGGCATGATGCCGCCTTCCGGGTGTCTACCGATAAGGGGAGGTTCCTTGTAAAGCCGTATCACAAAAGCTCCTTATCCGAACGCACCGCCGCTTCGGAAATCCGCAGGATCGCCTCGCATATTAAGAAGCTGCAAAGAAAGGGCTACCCGAATATGCCGGATTGGCTTCGTACCCGTTCGGGGAAGCTCTGGGTCGACTATGGCGGAACGATATTTTATATGACGGAATGGATCAAGGGCAGACCTTTGGCAGACGATGAAGGCGATTACGAGAAGCTCGGAAGGGCGCTTGGGAGGCTGCATTCGATTTGCAGGCGGCGATTATCGGAAAAATCGAGATATACGCGCCGGCAAATCGAAAAGCTGCAGGGGCAGGAAAAACAGTTCCTTGCCGTGCTGGCCAAAATCCGCAAACAAAAAACATCGTCGGGCCGATGGTTTAAAGAAAACGGCGAGCGGTGCAAGGAGCTGGCGAAACAGGCGTGGGACATTGTAAAGCGGCCGGAGGTACGGGAAATCATCGAGCACGAAGCAAGCCGGCCTTCGTTAATTCACGGCGACGTGACGATCCCTAACGTCCTGATCGATGACGAGCGCCTGGTTCTGATCGATTGGGACACGCTTCGCGTGGACTCGGCATATTACGATATATCTAAAGCGTTATCAAACGTGACGCACTGTATGCCTGCATTTATGGCTGCGTTGCTTAGGGGATACGAAAGCGAGAAGCCGCTGAAGCCTGCGGAACGGCTGCTGATCAGCGCATTGTTTCGCTTGCCCCGCGAAGCGTGGTACAGCGCCAAGAAGAAGCTGCAAGGGCAAGGGGATTCGCTGTTTCGGATCGTGTCCGATTCTTGGGAGCAGCGTATGGAAGCGGTCCGTTGGCTTGACGATTGGGCACGGTCAACCGGATATGCGGGAGGAGATGCGTAATGACGATTTGGACCGAGCTGGAGCGGGAGTACGGGATCTCGATTGTAAAGCCGATGAAGGTTCGCGATGTGTACCGGATCGTAACGAAGAAGCACGGTCATCTTTGCTTGAAGCCGTATCCGATTCCCGAGGCGGAAGTCCGGTTTATAGCCCGAGCGTTCGCTCATCTGGAGGAGCAGGGCTTCGATTACGGGCCGAAGGTGCTGCGGACGCGCCGGAATACGGAATGGGTGACCAGACGGGAAGTACACTACATGCTCACCAATTGGGTGAGGGGAAGGCAGCCGGATTTTAGCGGCAGCGCATCGTCCGAATATAAGAAAGCGATTCGGCGGCTTGCTTCGTTTCACAAGGCGGCTCAAGGCTATCCTTCCTCGGAGGCTCCGGAATCGAGAATCCGATACGGCGGCATACCGGACAACATTGCTTCTTACCGAGACACGCTAAAGCGCCATTCCCGATTCGGCCGGCTTACGGAGCTTTGCGATGAAGCGGCGGCGCGTTTGAAGGCCGAGCCGGTTTTGAAGGCCATCGAGCAGGAGCGGGCGGCCGGAGCGTTTACGCATGGCGATTTTAATTATCCGAACCTAGTGTTGGACGGAGCGGGAAAAATTCATCTGATCGATTTTGAAAATACGTCGCTCAGCTCGAGAATGCAAGATTTCGCCCATATTTTGTACCGCAATTTCCCATGGCAGAGCGATAGGATGCTGCAGTGGATCGAGTATTACGACCGGAAAAGGCCGCTAAGCGCCGAAGATAGAAGCTTGCTGCGTGCGCTGCTGCTCGTTCCTTATCCGGTCGTTCGGAACCTGCGGATCTTCAAGTCAGTGCGCGCCGCTGAAAGGATTATGCCGTCCAGGGAGCAAATCCGCAGCTATAGAAGAGGTTTGAGGGAGCTGGTGTAGAGAAGAAATTACGGAAACGAAGCGGTGGAATCATTGGAGGTAAGGAGGAATTGACTTTTTGTTAATTTATATTTATACTTAATCTAAATCCAACGGCAGGAATGGTGACGATGAACAAGCTGAACTTGACGACCCAACGAAAAGCCGTACTTGAGCTCCTTCGGCAATCCGACGATCATCCGACTGCCTCGGAAATTATCGAACGGCTGAGAAGCAAGGGCCATAATTTCGCATACGGCACCATTTACAATTCGCTGCGCTATTTGACGGAAATGGGCGTGATCCGCGAGTTGAAGCTCGACGAGGCGGCGAGCCGTTACGACGCCCGGCTGGACGATCACCATCATATCGTGTGCCAAAGATGCGGAAGATTGGACGAGGTGCAGGCCGAAGCGCCCTCGGATTGGATTCGTTCGGTGGAAGCGGAGACCGGTTATTTGGTCGACCATTCCGAGATTGTGTTTAGAGGCGTTTGCTCCGCATGCAGAGCCCAAGCTCATTAGAGCAGGGCCGCCTGCGGTTTTCTTATCCCAGATAATTAGATTAAGTCTAATTATAAATATTATATAATAACGGAGGAGAATGAACATGAGAGACCAATTATTTGCCGTATTAAACAAACAAATCGCCAATTGGACCGTACTTTATACAAAGCTCCATAGCTATCACTGGTATGTGAAAGGGCAGCAATTTTTTACGCTGCATGCGAAGTTCGAGGAGCTGTATAACGAAGCGGCGCTGCACATCGATGAGCTCGCGGAGCGGTTGCTTGCGCTGGGCGGCAAGCCGGTGGCGACGATGGCGGGCAGCTTGAAGCTCGCTTCGGTGCAAGAGGCGTCCGGAGAAGAGAGTGCCGAAGGGATGGTGAGCGCGGTGGCGGACGATTTCCGCATGCTGCTGGGCGAGCTAAAGCTTGGTATGGAGCTTGCCGATGCGGCAGGCGACGAGACGACGGGCGACTTGTTGCTAGGCATCTATTCCGGTCTTGAGAAGCACGTGTGGATGCTGAATTCGTTCTTGGGTAAATAAGCAAACAACATGAAAGGGTGGAAGTTATGAGTCAACCGCGCAAACCGACCTACGAGATCGATCGGGTCTTTATCGACCGTTGGTCCCCAAGATCGTTTTCGGACAAAACAATCCCCGAGGAAGTGCTGTTAAGCTTGTTCGAGGCGGCACGCTGGGCTCCGTCGGGGAACAACCATCAGCCGTGGAGGTTCGTCATCGCCAATACGAAGGAGTCTCTTGAGCGGTTTCATTCGTTTATTAACCCCAGTAACCTTGTATGGTGCGAAAAAGCGCCGGCATTAACTTTAGTTATTTCGAAAACGACCAATCACGAAGACAAGCCGCTGCGCACGCACGCCTTCGACACGGGGGCGGCCTGGGGGTACCTCGCGCTGGAAGCCGTAAACAAGGGCCTCGTTACGCACCCGATGGGAGGCTTTGACCGCGAGAAGGCGCGCAGCGTGCTGAACATTCCGCCGGAGTACCAGCTCCACATCGTCGTAGCCATCGGTTATCAGGGCGGAATAGACGACCTGCCCGAAAATCTCCGCGACCGGGAGCAGCCGAACGGCCGCCGGGAGCTGAAGGAATCGCTATATTTCGGCGAATTCGGCCGCGTTCAAAATTGATTCCAGACGATTACGTCCTCCGCGGGAAAGCGCGAGCTCGGGTACGGCGGCTTCGCCGCTTTGCCGACAGAGATGAGCAATAAGGGGATGTACCGATCCGGAATGCGGAACTCCTTGACGAGTCCGTCCGGATCGAAGCCGCCCATCGGGCAGGAATCGTAACCGAGCTCCTTCGCGGCCAGCATGAGCTGCATCGCGGCGAGCGAAGCATTCAATACGGCCTGGTCGTGAGCCACGCTCGGATTTTTATACGCATCGCGGATTTGCCCGACGAGCCTGTTCTTAATATCCTCCGTAATAAATCCGGCGGTTACAGCTTGTTGATAGACGGGCTCGGCATTCTCGTCGCCTTGTAAATCGCCCAGCACGGCAACGACGATCGACGCTTGGACAACCTGCTGCTGCCCGTTGGCAATGGGGAGCAGCCTTTGTTTATGCTCGTCCGATTCGACGATCAAAAACTTCCAAGGCTGCAGGTTCCAAGCGGAGGGAGCCCTTTGGGCGAGTTCGACCAGCGATTTGATCTCTTTTTTGGACATTTTGACGTTAGGGTCGTACTGCTTGATGGAGTGCCTTTCGAGAAGAACGCTCGTAAAATCGATGGTTGCCGTCATATGTTTACGCTCCTGTCGATAAAATGGGTGCACGGATTTAGCATGGCTCGGCCGGCGGGAATCCATCCCGGGACGGATTGAAACATACATAGAAACGTGCTATAAAGGAATAAATCATGTTCATTCACTAGGGGTGCCGCAAGGCTGAGACGGAATCGCTTCCGAACCCTCCGAACCTGATCCGGTTTGTACCGGCGTAGGGAAGTGAAGCAGTTTCGCTTACATATCATTTTGCGGAATGAAGCCACTTTTCTACGGAAAAGCGGCTTTTTTTGTTGTTCGGCCGCACTTCCAATACTTCGCGAAAGGATGATATCATTCATGTTCCTTCAGCACGCTTCCGCACTACTCCAAAAGGTGCGGGAAGAAAACCCGCTCGTGCACAACATTACGAACGTCGTCGTAACGAATTTTACGGCGAACGGATTGCTGGCGCTCGGCGCTTCGCCCGTCATGGCTTATGCAAAAGAAGAAGTCGCCGATATGGCGAAAATCGCAGGCGCTTTGGTACTCAATATAGGGACGCTTAGCGAGGACGAGGTCGAGGCGATGCTGATCGCGGCACGCGCGGCGAATGAAGCGGGCGTACCCGTCATTTTCGACCCGGTCGGCGCCGGCGCGACGCCTTACCGCACGGAAACGGCAAGAATAATCATGAGCGGGGCGCGCGTTTCCATACTGCGCGGAAACAGCGCCGAGGTGGCGAATGTAATCGGACAGCAATGGACGATCAAAGGGGTCGATGCGGGGGAAGGGAACGGCAGCGTACTCGAGCTTGCCCGCTCGGCAGCCGCGCAGCTCCAAACGACCGTAGTGATCACGGGAAAGGAAGACGTCGTCACGGACGGAAATACGACGTATATCGTACGAAACGGTCATCCGATGCTGACGAAAGTGACGGGAGCCGGTTGTTTGCTGACCTCGGTCATCGGCGCGTTCGCCGCCGTTGAGAAGGCTTTGCCCGCTGCGGCTGCGGCTGCGCTTGTCTACTACGGGGTGGCTGCGGAACGCGCCGCGGAAATAGCCGGCGAAGAAGGTCCCGGAAGCTTCCAAATGCAGCTGCTGAACCAGCTTGCGAAGGTGACGGCAGAGCACATCATCGAGCGGGGAGCCGTCGAGGAGCCGGTGCTGTCATGAAAACTTGCCGGGTTTTAACGATCGCCGGTTCCGACAGCGGCGGCGGGGCGGGAATCCAGGCGGATTTGAAGACGTTCCAAGAGCTGCGCGCATTCGGGATGTCGGCGATTACCGCCGTAACCGCACAAAATACGCTCGGCGTCCAAGGCGTCTACCCGTTGCCGGTGGAAGCGGTCGTAAGCCAAATCCGGTCCGTCGGCGAGGATATCGGCGCCGACGCGGTGAAAACGGGCATGCTGTTCAGCGGCGAAATCATCGCCGCCGTAGCCGAGCAAATCGCCCGGTTCGGATGGAGCAAGCTGGTCATCGACCCGGTCATGATTGCCAAAGGCGGCGCGCCGTTATTGCGGGAGGATGCGGTCGACGCCTTAAGAACGAAGCTGATCCCCCTGGCCGAAGCGATTACGCCGAATATCCCGGAGGCCGAGGCGCTGACCGGCATCGCCATTCGAACGATGGACGACCGGAAGCTGGCCGCACGCTGCTTGGCGGAGCTGGGCGCAAGGCATGTCGTGATTAAAGGCGGGCACGGAGAAGAAGGGGGCGCCGTCGATTTGCTGTATGACGGAAAGCAGTTTCACTATTTTGAGGGCAGGAAGGTTGCGACGAAACGTACGCACGGCACCGGATGCACGTTCGCGGCGGCGATCGCCGCGGAGCTTGCCAAAGGCAGACCGGTGGCTGAGGCCGTGAAGACCGCCAAAGCTTTCATTCAGGCCGCGATCGAGAACGGGATTGAGATCGGAAACGGGCACGGGCCGACGAACCACTGGGCGTATCGCAATAGGACCGCAATGCGCACAGGGGGAGGTATCGAATGAGCGCGATGAACCGGGACGAGCCGCTTCGCGGCCAATTAAAGGTTTACTTTGTGATGGGGAGCGTCAACAGTTCGAAGCCGCCCCTTGATGTATTGCAGGATGCCATTGCGGGAGGCATCACGATGTTTCAGTTCCGCGAAAAAGGGGCGGGCGCGCTTACGGGGGAAGCGAAGCTGCGGCTTGCGGCGGATATGAGGCGGTTATGCCGCGAGAGAGGCATTCCGTTCCTCGTGAACGACGATATCGAGCTGGCGCTTGCCGTCGATGCGGACGGCGTGCATGTAGGGCAAGAGGATGAGACGGCGCAATCGGTCCGAAGCAAATTCGGCCGCGACAAAATATTGGGCGTATCCGTTCATACTCCGGAGGAGGCGGCGGCAGCGCTTGAGCAGGGAGCGGATTATTTCGGGATCGGTCCGATTTTCCCGACAACGACGAAGGAAGACGCCAAGGCCGCATCGGGAACGGCATTGATTCGCGCGCTGCGCGAAAAGGGCTGCGATACGCCGATCGTCGGGATTGGGGGGATTACCGCGGCGAACGCGGGCGAGGTGATCCGCGCCGGTGCGGACGGCGTCGCGGTCATTACCGCGATCAGCGCGGCGCCGGATATCAGGGCAAGCGCCGCCGCTTTAAAGGCAGCGGTTTACGGCAATTGAAGAAAGCCGCAGCGGAGAAGTATATCCGCTGCGGCTTTGCGTTTACCGAACATCCGTTATTCCGACGTAGGGCCACTCGGTGCCGGCGTATATCGAAGCGCCGAGAAGCAGCGCGGTGCAAACGAGATAAACGGCGTCCCAGCTTGAGTAGGACACCTGATAATAGTAGGTGCGCCGGCCGCTTCCGGTAAACCGCTTCGCCTCCATCGCCACCGCCGTCCGGTGCGCGCGGCGGATGCTTTGCGCCAAGAGCGGGATCGAATACATGCGAAGCGTGTCGTAGAAGCCGGCAGCGCCGCGGCGTCTCCGTTTGCCCCGTATTTTCAGCGCGTGCCGGAGCGCCTGGAACTCGTCGAGCATCGTCGGCACCATGCGGAGGGCGGCAAGGAAGCTGTACGCGTACTTCGGCGGAAGCTTCCACTGCTGCATCAGCGCATAAAACAAGGCGGCCGGCTTCGTGGTCAGTCCGAACAGCAAACCCGCCGAAGCGACATTCAGCGCGCGAAATCCGAGATGAAGCCCGCGATAGAAGCTTTCCTCCGTAATATGAACAAGCCCGTACCGGAACCAGGTCGTCGTCCCTTGACCGAACATCATCATCCCTGTCGAGGAAGAGACGAAGAGAAATAAGAACGGGGTAAGGTAAAGCAGCATGCGTTTCCACGGATGACCGGAGCATGCGAGCAATAACGCCAAGGAAGCGATGCACAGGTTGATCATAATATTGATGTTATGAATTAAAACGACCGCAACGAACATACCGACGGCGACAATTAGCTTGACCCCCGGGTTCACCCGGTGCAGCCATGTTTCCCGATGGGGGAACGTCAGCTCCATACGATCGCCTCGCTTTCCGTAAGCTTGCCTTCGGAAACGCGCCATATTCGGTTGCAGCAGCGGCGCACGATGTGCGGATCGTGCGTAACCATAAGGATGGCCGTTCCTTCGGCGCGCAGCCGCTCCAGCTGCACGAGCAGCCGGAAGGTGCTGCGCGCATCGAGTCCGAACGTCGGTTCATCGAGCAGCAGCAGCCGCTGTCCTCGGATCAAAGCGCTTGCCACGCTCAGCCTGCGCTTTTGCCCCATCGACAGCTGATACGGGTGGCGCTCGCGAAGCGGCAGCAGGCCGTAAGCTGCAAGCGCCGATTCGATAACCGCGGGGTCGGACGGATCGAGCGAAAAGGCAAGCTCGGCCTCCACCGAGTCGGTCACGAATTGGAGCTCCGGGTTTTGAAACACGAACGCGGCCTCTAGCGCCGCCTGCTCCGGCTTGCGGCAGACGGTCCCTTGAAGGAGGCAGCTTCCTTCCGAGCGGATCAGCCGCATGATCGCCAGCAGCAAGGAGCTCTTCCCGGCGCCGTTCGGGCCGACGACGGCGATCCAATCGCCGGCTTGCACGTCGGCGCGGCTCACGGCAACGGCGGGACGGCCGCCGCGAAAGCCGCGGAAATCGCGCAGCGACAGCACCGGCCGATCCGCATCCGGCTCGGGCGCCGTCCGCTCGGAAGGCGCCGGCTTCGTTCGCAGCGGCGGACCGGCATCGTCCCAGACGCCGGGATGCCATATGCCGTATTCGGTAAGCTCCTTGCGGTACCGGCGGAATACTTCGTCCGGCTGCCCGTCGGCCAAAACATCTCCGTCGGGTGTGAAGACGACAACGCGGTCGACGAAGCCGATGATGCCGTCGATTTTGTGCTCCACGACGATCAACGTTTTGTCTTCCGCGATATTTCGGATCGTCTCCCACACCTGCTCGGTGCCTTCGGGATCGAGCAGCGCCGTCGGTTCGTCCAGAAAAATAACGTCCGGTTCGAGCGCCAGGATGCACGCCACGGCAAGCCGCTGCTTCATTCCCTGCGACAGCTGCCGAATCGGCGTATGAATATCTTTAAGCTGCAAGCCGACAAGCTCGATGTATCGGCGGATCAGCTCCGGCATGCGTTCTCGGGTAACCTGCAAATTTTCAAGCACGAACGCGAGCTCTTCATCGACGTAAGGCATGCAAAATTGCGCGTCCGGGTCTTGAAATACGTATCCGAATTTCTCGGGCGCGACGAGATCGTCCGCCTTCATCGGAAGCTCGACCGTATGCGGGACGATGCCGCTCAGCACTTGAAGCAGGGTCGATTTTCCGCAGCCGCTCGGCCCGAGCAGCAGCGTCTTTTCGCCGCGGCGGAAAGAAAGAGACAACCCCTTGAATATCAAGGGGCCTTCTCCCGGGTACTTCAATTTTAGATTGGTGACGGAAGCAGCCGTACCTGTACCCATCGGCTCAGCCCAGCGCTTCGTAATCTTGTTTGGACACCGGCCGGAGCAGATTTAGGACGCCTGTTTTCTCGAGCGCCTTCGCGATGAAATAAGCGAAAATGCCCGCAATGACAATGCTTCCGAGCAGCCTAAGCCCGATATACAAGCAATAGTTCCAGAAGGAGAGCGACTCGATATAGCCGTAGTAGGAATCGACGAATAAAGACGCGACAGCGGAGCCGATGGCCGCCAAGGAGGTTACCCATACGTTCGCGACACGGTAACGGAACGCCGCGAAAAATATTTCCGCGCCAAAACCTTGCAGAAATCCGTAAATGAGCGTCGAAGCGCCCCATTCTCCGCCGAAGAACGTCTCCACGCTGGAAGCCGCGACTTCCGCGAGAATAGCCACGCCCGGTTTGCGGATTATGAGGAATGCGACCGTTGCGGCGATAAACCACATGCCGTAGCTTAATTGCTCCATCCCGAAGCCGAGCGGTTTAAACACATCGTACATCGGCCCCCAAATTTTGTAGACGATCCCGAATACGACCGAGATGACGATCGTCACGAGAATGTCCGTGAGCTTCAGACCTTTCGATTGATGCTGCGTTGCCGCCATTGCTGCATACTCCCTTTCTTTATGAAGGTTTATTAGGTCGTTTGCATAGCATGCAATACGCTCCGGATCCGCGAACAGAAAAACCCGCCGGGAAGCGGCGGGTAAAGAAAGTGCGCAAAAAAAAGCTGCACCTTGTGTTCTCTACGCTGGCATTACCCAGATCAGATTCACGGTCAGCGGCATACGGCCGCTATCTCAGCCTGACTTCATCAAGCCCCCGCACATGCTATTCAACTGACTCTACTGTATACCAAGCGCATTCCATTGGCAATCAAAAAATTATATGATTAGTTACAAATAAAGAGGAGGGAATGAACGTGGGATACGTGGCGTTTGACCGCAGCGCCCGCACGGCGTCGTATAAGGGGCGAAGCATCGAGCTCCTGCCGAAGGAATTTATGCTTCTGGAGCACTTATATCGGCATATCGGGCAAACGTTGTCGCGCGAGCAGCTGCTGGATGCGGTGTGGCCGCTCGAAACGCCGACGGACCGTACGGTGGACGACCACGTGTACCGGCTGCGGAAGAAGCTGAGCGATTGGGACGGGGCGTTCGAGCTGGAAACCGTACGCGGCGTCGGATACCGCCTCGCCGACAAAGCGCGGGATGCCAAACCGAATCCGCTGGCCCTGCTTCCGGACTATGCGGAGCATATGAATACGCTCGTCCAAACGTATATCCGCTACGGCAGAGGCGACGCGCTGCAGGCACTTTCAAATCAGCGGGACGTGTTCGGACTGGAGTCCGATGCGTTTTTTCGTTTGTACGCTCTGTTTATGGGAGGGGACACTCGCGCCTTGCTTCAGCTTGATGTGCCCTTCGGGCAAAAAGCGCTGTACTTGCTTCACTTCTATCACCGCTTCAAGCCGGACAAGAGCCGCCGGTTCGTGGAAGAAGCGCTCCGCCGCCGAATCATGCCGGAGCATTGGCATCGGGAGCTGGAGCAGTGGAATATGATCTTCATGTGCATGGATTGGGGCGAGTTCGGCCGTGCGAAGGAAAAGCTGGATGCGGCAATGAAGCAAGCCTTAGAGGAACCCGGCATGGAAGGCATCGTCCCGTATTTGCTGATCCGGGAGCTGGAATATTGGATGCGGACGGGCGTATGGGAGATGGCCGAACGGACAATGGAACGCATTGAGGCGCGGTTGTCCGAGTATCCGTATCAACGGGAGCAAGGCGGTTATTATATTTTCAAGGGGATCGCCCGGTACCGCAGCAGCCCGAAAGAAGGCATCGAGCGCATCGAACAAGGGCTTTCCGTGCTGAGAGACTCGCGCTTCATTCCGCACCTGCTGGACGGACTGTATGCGATATTCCGGTTTTCCGAATCGGAGCCGTGGAAGCCTTTGAAGGAGAGATATGCTCCCGAGTGGGAGCGCAAGTTAGCCGAAACAGGGCTGCTTGAGCTGCTTCCTGAAATAGAATACCAACTGCAAATCAATTTAGGATGAACCTTCTGATATTTCTCTGATAAAAGCGGGTTAAGCTGACAGCAGAGAACAAGTCGGGAGGTTTATTTCCTATGCAAGCTCGTAAACAAAACGCCGTTTTTTCGCCGCTCAAGGATGTTCATTATCGAAAGCTGTTCGCCGGCCAGGTGCTGTCCGATTTTGCGAACTGGCTCGATTTTTTGGCACTCTCCTCCATCGTCGTATATGCATTCGGCTACGGAGCATGGGCGTTATCCGCCTTATCGATTGCGATCGGGCTTCCGTGGGTTGTCATCGGTCCGCTGGCCGGCGCCCGAATCGGAAGGCTTCCGGGCCGAACCGTGCTGATCGTATGCGACCTGCTTCGCGCCGCTATCGTTTTTTCGTTTATTTGGGCGAGCTCTTTAACGCTCTTACTGATCCTTGTGTTTCTGAAAATGTGCGTCAGTTCCGTATTCGATCCGGTTCGCCAGCAAGGGATCAAACGGCTGGCGAACCCGTCGCTGCTTGCCGAGGCGAGCTCGTTAAGCCAGCTGTCGGTAAGCGCGACAAAGATCGTCGCTCCCATGCTCGGAGGCTTATGTATCGCTGCCGGCGGTGCGACGCTGACGTTCTGGATCGGCTCCGGACTGTATTTGCTTTCGGCTGCGGTTTTTTGCGGTCTTCCAAGGTGGCGGGCAGCCGATTCCGGAAGCGGACGGAAGCCGGCTCAAGCGGGAGGGCTCCGGCAATCCTTCGCGTTCATCGCGGGACGGAAGCCGCTGCTCTTCGCGATTGTTTTTATGTCTGCCGCTATGTTTCTCGTATTTTTGTACGACGGGCTGTTCGTTTTATTTACTAAAAATTTAAGCATGGGCGAGTCGTCTCGCGGCTTGCTGATGAGTGCGGTGGGGGCGGGCAGCGTCGTCGGATCGTTAGCCGCGGGGCAATGGACGTTCTGGAAGGCCAAGCCGCTGGCCTTTATGAGCAGGAACGGGCTTCTCTCGGGTTTGCTGATAGCGGTCGTAGGCGCCGGAGGGTATGGCTTGCTTCCTACGGGCTTGTGGCTTTGGGTGCCGATTTTTGCCCTGCTTGGCGCATGCGGCGGCTTTACGGCGGTGCCGTACGGCTATTTGCTGCAAACGGAGACGACGGAGGAGACGATCGGTCCGGTCGCCGCCTTGTCGAATGCGCTTCAGTCGGGCTCGATGCTCGTAGCTCCTTTGATCGGAGCGGCTTTGTCGGTGCGGCTTGGGGTCGGCGGCGTGTTTTTGGGAGCGGGCGTCGCGATGTGCTTGTTGGCGGCGCTTTTCCGGCTGAAGCTGTCCGGAGGCGGGGATCGGCTTGCGCCGTCCGAGGGCGTAACCGCCAATCAATAACGCTGACGGCAAAAGGGTTCGTTCGACAACGTCCGTTATCCTTGGTATATTGATGGCGAAGTCACATTCCTTAGGAAAAGGATGGATCCCATGGAAAAAAGGAAGTTCGGACAGACCGGCCGGGAGTTTCCGATTGTAAGCTTCGGCGCGCAGCGGATCGTTGACGAGCATAACTGCACCGAAGAGGAAGCGATTGCGATCGTGAACCGGGCCATAGACGAAGGCATCGTGTATTTCGACACGGCTCCGAGCTACTCGAAGGGGCAATCGGAGGAGCGGCTCGGGAAGGCGCTGAAGCATCGGCGCGGCGAGGTGTGGATCGCGACGAAGACGCACGACCGGACGCGGGACGGATCCCTGCGGCTGCTGGAGGAAAGCTTGAAGCGGCTGCAGACCGACCATATCGACGAGTGGCGCCTGCATAACGTGTTTTCCATGGACGAGCTGGACAAGTGCTTCGCGAAGGGCGGCGCGCTGGAGGCACTGCTGGAAGCGAAGGAGCAAGGGATCGTCAAGCACCTGAGCATTAGCGGGCATACCGATCCCAGAATTCAGCTGGAGGCGCTCGAGCGGTTTCCGTTCGAAAGCGCGCTGGTCGCCTTATCGGCCATGGACCATCTGATATACAGCTTTGCGCACGAATTTTTGCCGAAGGCGAACGAGAAGGGCATCGGCATCATCGGCATGAAGGTGCTGGCGCTCGGCAAGCTTGCCCCCTGGTACGACAAAGCGCTCCGGTATACGCTGTCTTTGCCGATTTCGACGGCGATCATCGGGATGGAGTCGATGGAGCAGCTGGAGAAAAATCTCGCGGTCGTCAAGGACTTCAAGCCGATGGACGATATCGAGAAGCTGGAGTTTTTTAAAGAAGTGATTCATTTGGCGACGCCCGACGTGCTCCGCTGGAAGGCTACGGAATGGATGAGCGGAGAGTGGGTCCGGCGGACATAAATATGGTTATGGTTGCAAGAAAGGAGCTGCCTCGTTTTCACGATGTGAAAGCGGGGCGGCTTTTTTTAAGTTATTATCGGTACTAAAGTGACGACTAAGGTTACACTTCCTCGTAATCGCGGTCGGTTCCTGTTTTCCCCCACCGGTTTCTCGCCGCTCCTAACCCCTGCGGTGCTAGCGGACACCACGGACACTATATGGCCATTTTGCCCACCCCCAAACCGCTAACGGACACCACAGACGCTAAATCCCGATTTTTGGCGCTGATCCTTGCTTTTTCGTGGCAATAACTGCAGTGGTGTCCGTTAAAATTCTAAACTCCATTCAAAACGCCGAATAACTGCATACATGTCCGTTAGAAGTGACCCACCAGATAAGTGAGATAAGGCGCTAAAGTGGAACAGGTGCGGGATATGTTTGAGGAGTGACTTTTGCACTTGAAGCAGCGATCAGGTTTCTAATCGAATGGACGGCTTAAGGTAGCAGGTATAGCGCGTATGGCGGGTATAGCGGTTATGGCAGGAGGTGGCGAGTATGTCGGGTATGCGGGGGTATAGCGGGTATATCGGAAATGGTGAGAATGGCGGGGGAGGGGGTTAGTATGGCGGGTATGGCGAGTATGGCGAGGGTATAGCGGGTATGGATGGGTATAGCGGGAATGGATGGGTATAGCGGGAATGCGGGTATGGTGGGTATAGCGGTTATGGTAGGTATAGCGGGTATAGCGGGTGTGGCGGTTATGGCGGGTGTGGCGAGTATAGCTGGTGTTGCGAGTATGGCGGGTGTGACGAGTATAGCGGGTGTTGCGGATGGCGGGTGTGGCGAGTAGAGCTGGTGTTGCGAGTATGGCGGGTGTGACGAGTATAGCGGGTGTTGCGGATGGCGGGTGTGGCGAGTAGAGCTGGTGTTGCGAGTATGGCGGGTGTGGCGAGTATAGCTGGTGTTGCGAGTATGGCGGGTGTGACGAGTATAGCTGGTGTTGCGGATGGCGGGTGTGGCGAGTATAGCTGGTGTTGCGAATATGACGGGTATAACGAGTATGGCGATGGTATAGCGGGTATGGATGGGTACAGCGGGAATGCGGCGGGTATGGTGGGTATAGCGGGTATAGCGGGTGTGGCGGTTATGGCGGTTATGGCGGGTGTGGCGAGTATAGCTGGTGTTGCGAGTATGGCTGGTGTTGCGAGTGTAGCGAGTATAGCGAGTATGGCGAGTATAGCGAGTATGGCGGGTATGGCGAGGGTATGGTGAGTATGCGGGTATGGCGAGGGTATAGCGGGTATGGATGGGTATAGCGGGTGTGGCGGTTATGGCGGTTATGGCGGGTGTGGCGAGTATAGCTGGTGTTGCGAGTATGGCAGGTGTTGCGAGTGTAGCGAGTATAGCGAGTATGGCGAGTATAGCGAGTATGGCGGGTATGGCGAGGGTATGGTGAGTATGCGGGTATGGCGAGGGTATAGCGGGTATGGATGGGTATAGCGGGTGTGGCGGTTATGGCGGTTATGACGGGTGTGGCGAGTATAGCAGGTGTGGCGGTTATGGCGGTTATGACGGGTGTGGCGAGTATAGCAGGTGTGGCGGTTATGGCGGTTATGGCGAGTATAGCTGGTGTTGCGAGTATGGCGGGTGTGACGAGTAAAGCTGGTGTTGCGAGTATGGCAGGTGTGGCGAGTATAGCGAGTATGGCGAGGGTATAGCGGGAATGCGGGTATGGCAGGTATACAGGGTACGTCGGGAATGGCAGGGTTATGGCGAGCGGTTATAACGGAGGTTCGGAGGCTGGGTGGTTGCACGCAGCATTTTGTCAGCGACTTTGACATGTTTGTCAGTAACCATTGACTTTTTTGTCAATCTCGCTGACAACAGCCGCCGCTTGTCAGTCAAACTGACAAGTTTGCCGTTCTTCGCTGACTATTTTGTCAATGAGACTGACAAACCTTGGCTCGGTGCAGGGGCGGCGTACGGAAGCGGACCACATCTTTGGGAAGCGGACACATCTTGCGGAAGCGAACCGTTCCTCAATTGGAAACATTCAGTAAACTTTCAGCCAATCTTCATCTTGATTTCATGTTGTCCGCCCATAATTTTTTCGAGAGGGAAATCGTGCGACGAAGAAGGGTGGATCATAATCGGATGCGTAAAATATGGCTGTTAGTTTTAGGGTTTATGATCGTAGGAGGCTCCGCCGCATGGTGGTTTTGGCCGAAGGATAACGCGGGGCGGCAGCCGGCTGCGGCGAACGTCGCGACCGCGCCTGTGCGCAAAGGCACGCTTGAGGTCAAAGTAAGCGGAACGGGAAGCATTCAACCGGCCGCGAGAGAATCGATTACGGCTGACACATCGGCAACCGTGGAAGAGGTGCTTGTTCAACAAGGGGACCAGATGAAAAAAGGGGACGTCTTGATTACATTCGAGCAAACCGACAATTCCGACAAAATCCGCTCGAACGAGCTGGATTTGAAAAGCAAGCAGCTGGATTTGGAGCAGCTGCAAAGCCGTTATAAGCAATCGGTAATGGACGGGAACGATGCGAACGCGGCGGAGCAGAAGATCGCGATCGAAAAGCTGAAGCTCGAGATGGAGAAGCTGCAGGCCGATACGGAATCTTTACGGAATGAAGCGGCGATCGAGCCTGTCGTCTCCCCGATGGGCGGTACGATTACGGCCTTGAACGTGAAGATAGGACAGAACGTGAATCCGAATACCGTGCTCGCCGATATTGTGGATTACAAAAACCTGCAGATGGCGGTGGGGGTCGACGAGCTGGACATTTCCAAGGTAAAGGTCGGACAAGAGGCGGAAATATCGGTTGAAGCGATTGCAGGCAAGTCTTACGCCGGCAAAGTGGTTTCCGTCGCCGAGGAAGGCACGCAGAGCAACGGCGTCGCATCCTTCGACGTGACCGTTGCGGTGACGGCGCCGGAGCAATTGAAAGCGGGCATGTCCGCGGAGGCGTCGATCATGACCGACAAAAAAGACGACGCGTTGTATGTGCCGATTGAGGCGGTGCAGTCGTTTCGCGGCCAATATTTTGTCATGCTGGCATCCGCGGAAAACGCTGAGGCCGGGACCGGACGCCAAGCCGACGGTTCAGGGGGGAATTCCGGATCGGAGCAGAGGGGGGAAGCGGCCGATCGCCCGCAGCGGGCCGGCGGAAACCGCTCAAGCGGCTTCGGCATGAACGGAGGCGGCGCGAGCGGAACGAGAGTGCAGGTCGAGGTCGGCATTCACAATGAGGATTACATTGAAATCGTGTCCGGACTCAGCGAGGGCGACGCCGTCGTGCTGCCAACCGTGACTTCGACATCCGCGAATAATTCGCGAAGCTTCATGATGCCGGGGGGCGGCTTCGGGGGCTTCGGCGGGGGAGCGGTCCCGGGAGGCTTAGGCGGAGGCGCCCAAGGCAGAGCGGGAAGGACGACGAGCGGAATCGGCAATACCGGATCCGGCTTCGGAGGAGGCGGGCGATAATGACGCTAAAGAAGCGGCCGTTGATCGACATTCGCGGAGTTTGCAAGCAATACGTTATGGGAGGCGAGACCGTCAAAGCGCTGGACGGCGTGTCGTTAACGGTCCGCGAGGGCGATTTTACGGCCATTATCGGCCCTTCGGGCTCCGGAAAATCGACGCTGATGAACGTGATCGGCTGCTTGGACGCTCCGACCTCCGGCGAATATTGGCTCGACGGCCAAGAGGTCAGCCGGCTTTCCGATAACAAGCTCGCAGAAATCCGGAATCAAAAAATCGGCTTTATTTTTCAAGGCTTCAATCTGCTGCCCAAGCTGAGCGCGCTGGAAAATGTAGAGCTGCCTCTGATTTACCGCGGCCTTCCTTCGAAGCGGCGAAGAGAGCAAGCGGCGGAGGCGCTGCGCAAGGTCGGGCTCGAGGAGCGGATGCACCATCGTCCTGCGGAGCTGTCGGGAGGGCAGCAGCAGCGCGTCGCCATCGCGAGAGCGCTCGCGGGCCATCCTCCGATCTTGCTCGCGGACGAACCGACGGGCGCGCTGGACACCAAGACCGGCGCGGAGGTGATGGAGCTGATCAAACAGCTTAACGGGCTCGGTCATACGATCATCCTCATCACTCACGACCTGTCCGTTGCCGGTCAGGCCGCCGGCACGGTTCGCATTCAGGACGGAACAATCGCAGAGGGAGGCGGCGAAACGTGAACGTCGGACAAGGGATCAAGATGGCGATGAAAAGCATATTTTCAAATAAGCTGAGGTCTTTTCTGACGATGCTCGGCATCATTATCGGCGTCACGGCGGTCATTGCGCTGGTGGCGATCGGGCAGGGCGCCACGAAGCGAGTGACCGAGCAGGTGCAAGGGCTTGGGACCAATTTGCTTACGGTTAATATTTTGGGACGGGGGTCGGCCTCGGCTCTCGATTATGAGGATGCGGCTGGGCTCGCCGATATTGAAGAAATCAGCTACATTGCTCCGGTAAACAGTCAGAACGCTTCGATCAAATACGGCAATGATAGCGCCAGCGTCGGCGTTGTGGGCACGAACCCCGATTATTCGGTCGTTCGCGGCTATGAGGTCGCATCCGGCCGTTTTCTCGCCTCGATCGACTTGGAGTATTACCAGAAGGTCGCCGTGCTCGGCTCGAATACGGCTTCGGAGCTGTTCGGCTTCGCGAATCCGGTGGGCGAATCCATTCTCATCAACGGGTCGCGCTTCAAGGTCGTCGGGCTGCTGGCGGAGAAGGGAAGCTCCTCTACCGGCTCGAACGACGATACGGTCATTATTCCGCTCACCTCCGCCGAAAGGCTGTTCAGCTCCAAAGGCGTGCGAACCTTGTATGTGCAGGTCGGGACGGAGGAGCAAATCGATGCGGCGTCGGCCAAGCTGGAGAGCTCGCTCAGCAAGCTGTTCCGCGGAAACACCGACAGCTACCGGGTGTTCAACCAGCAAGACGTGCTGGAGACGGTAAGCTCCATCTCTTCGACGCTGTCGCTGGCGCTCGGCGGCATTGCCGGCATCTCGCTCCTTGTGGGCGGCATCGGCATTATGAACATTATGTTGGTGTCCGTGTCGGAGCGGACCCGGGAAATCGGCATCCGCAAGGCGATCGGGGCGAAGAGGCGGGATATATTATTTCAGTTTCTGATCGAATCGATGGTGCTGAGCGGTTTCGGAGGTGTACTGGGCATCGGAATCGGCATCGGCGCCGCGCAATTTGCATCTGGGATGCTGGCTATGGACATCGTATTTTCCACCGACATTATCGCAATCGCTTTTAGCTTTTCGGTGATCATAGGCATTATTTTCGGCTTGTTCCCCGCGGCTAAGGCGGCCAAGCTCAAGCCGATCGAGGCGCTTCGGTTCGAGTAGAGCGGCTATGACGGCTTCAGAAGAAAGGCGGGTGAAAACGGTGGCTGCGCTGCCGTCGTTCGAAACGTTAGTTACGCCCTTTTTGCCCGAGCTCAAACGATTTTGCTATTACTTAACGAAATCCAAATGGGATGCGGACGATTTATATCAGGAGGCGCTCCTGAAAAGCTTGACGTATTACTTAAACGCGGAAAAAAAGCAGGTTACGAAATCGTTCCTGTTCGGCGCCGCCAAGCTGATATGGATCGATCATTACAGAAGCAAAGCGCGGAAAACCGGATTCGTTATGGAGAGACCGGAAGGGTATACGGAATCGGACTACGCGGAAATCCGCAGTATCGTGGAATGGCTGGCGGAGCTTTTGCCGGAACGGAATATCGAGATTTGGCTGCTCGCCGAATATTTCGGCTATTCGATGCAGGATATCGCAAACCGAATGAACACGACCGTTTCCTCAGTCAAATCCGCGCTTTACCGCTCCAGAGAATGGCTGCGGGCGGAATCCGCCGGCCGGCGCGCCGGGCGGTCCAGGAAAGCGGGGAAGGAACCGCTTCAAATCGAGAGATGGGTGCATGCGGTCATGCTGGAGCAGCCGGAACGGATGTGCGGGATTCGGTAATCGGCAGGAAAAAAGAGAAAAGCGAAGAATGTTCTATACTGCCGATTTATATGAGTTACCGGAGGAGAACGATGGAGCCGTTTACTGAGAAGGTCGTCAAGACGATTCAAAGCATACCGGAAGGAAGCGTCATGACCTACGGACAAATTGCGGCGCTGGCCGGCAGTCCGAGAGGCGCCAGGCAGGTCGTTCGAATACTGCATTCGCTAAGCGGCAAATACGATCTCCCTTGGCACCGGGTCGTGAATGCCAAGGGAGAAATCGCGATCCGGGAAGAGGAAGCGCGCTACGTGCAGAAATTATATTTGCAGCGGGAAGGCGTCGTTCTCGATGCGGCGGATCGCGTCAATTTGAACGTTTACCGGTTTAACGGTTAAGCTAAGCGGCCATTTGCCCCTTCGCTTTCGCTACAATATCCGATATTTTTTGCTCCAGATCATACTGCTTCTGCTTTTGCTCCACAATTTTCGCAGAGAACGATACAAGAATCCCGAGCGAGGCGGAGACCGCTTTCTGATCGTTATTTTTCGCGTGCAGCATAAAGTAGCTCCACTCGCCCGAAACCTTTTTCTTATACGTGCTTTCCGCGCTTTTCTCCGCCTTCATCTTGGTTTCGATCGAGTCGATTTCCGAGAGTATTTTGCGAATTTTCGCGATCTTGTCCGTCCGCGCCTTCTTTGCCGCCTTCAATAACTCGTCCTTCGCTTTAATATCGTCACGGGCGAGCTGGAGCGGCACCTTCATCGCATCCGCCTGCAATTTCAAAGCCGACACGAGTTCCTTGCTGCCGAGCGTGGAAGCGATCGATTTTTGTTGGTTGATCGACTTGTACGCATCGAATAACGGCTGGTGCTTGTCGCGCGTTCTCTTCAGCTGGTCTTCGAGCTGGGCGATTTTTTTGGCGTCGATTTCGTACATTTGTTTTCGGATCGCCGATTCCGCTTCTTGGTTCTTGTAGTGAAGCGACTTGTTGCGCGCATCGCTCTGCCGTTCGCGCTCCTGCAAGCTCACAAACTCGTTGTATTGCTTCGTTAGCTTGGATTTCAGCTCTCCGTCCGCGGCTTCAACCGTCTTGTCGAACGCCTTCTTCGTTGTCGCCGATACGGTAACCGCGGCATCGGCCGTTCCGGCGAACACGATGAGAAACGTTAAGACGGCGGCGATCGTCGGGAACATGGCTCTTCTTGCGGCAAACATAAATACCCCCCTTTGGAATTAAAGAAACGCAAGGACAGCCGACAAAAAAAGCACCTGCAAGTAAGGCGGTTACGCCTTGCTTACGGGTGCTTCCTTCGTAAGTGCCGATGCGTTTCAAATTAATTACAATATAAAGGACAAGCCTTCCAAGTGTCAAGACGCTCAGCCCGACTTTCGGAATGAATTGCCATCGTAGCCCTCGCCGTTCCAAGGAAAAATAATAACGGCATAAATAACGGGTAAGGGAGCGCTCGTATGAACGCAAAAACGTTGGTGCTCGCAATATGGAATTTGATCGATCCGATTTATTTCAGGTGCTCCCGGCTTCAGAATGTGGGCGACTCGGGCACGGTCCGGAACATTTTGCGGGTCAGGCTGTCTACATATAGAGGGAAAAACATTACGCTTTCCGACGGTACCGATATCAACAGGGGCGACATTTTGGTGAAAATTCATCTACACAATGTCGAGCTTCTCCGCAATATGCTTTATATTAACAATGAGGTCGTGAAGGGGAAGCTGATTTACCGGAGAATGGAAGCTTCCTTGCCGAAGCTCGCCGAGTACGTTATCAATCATCCAAAGGCCGATCGCATTAAAGCGGTGATGGGCATTTCGATGTTGGGCAAGGGCAGTCAATTTCTCGGCTTCGAGACGCATCCGCTGACCAGCCATTATTACAAAGTATTGAAGTGGCTGATGCAGTTCGCGCTTTACGCGCTTTTCGTCTCGCAGCCGTATAAATCGTTTCGAAGGCAGTCGATCCGATATTTGATGATGTCCAAGCGGACATTGCTCGAGAGATATTCGCCTTCAACACAATAGAACTGAATCGAGGGGAAAGCGATGGAACCGTTTGAAGCGCTCATAGTCGATCAATTCGGAGAGAAGGTGTCTGCGGAAATCCGCCGAATGACGGTGAACGATTTACCTCCGGGGGAGCTGTTGATCCGGGTCGCTTATTCCAGCGTGAATTTTAAAGACGCGCTGGCTTGCAGTCCGAACGGGAACATCGTAAAGCGTTATCCGTTTGTCCCCGGCATCGATTTGGCAGGCAGCGTAGCGGCGAGCGCGGACGCCGGCTTTCGCGAAGGCGACGAGGTGCTCGTGACCGGGTATGAGCTCGGCGTCACGCATTACGGCGGCTTCAGCGGCTTCGCGCGCGTTCCGGCGGGCTGGGCGGTCCGTCTGCCGCGGGGGCTGACGCTGAAGGAAGCGATGATTTACGGAACCGCCGGGTTTACGGCGGCGCTGTCCGTTCAAGCGCTTCAGGATAGCGGGCTCCGTCCGGAGCAAGGACCTGTGCTTGTTACCGGAGCGACGGGCGGGGTAGGGAGCGCGGCGGTGGCGATTCTCGCCAAGCTGGGCTACGAGGTTGTTGCGAGCAGCGGAAAGGCGGACTTGAAGCCTTATTTGCTCGGGCTCGGCGCGAACCGGGTCATCGCAAGGGAAGAGCTCATTCCCGAGAAGCTGCGGGCTTTGGATAAGCAGGTTTGGGCCGGGGCGGTCGATTGCGTCGGCGGGCGAACGCTGTCAGCGATATTGCCGTCGCTTGCCTACGGCGGGGCGGTTGCGGCCAGCGGGTTGACGGGAGGAGCCGAGCTGTCGGCTACCGTATATCCTTTTATTCTTCGGGGAGTTCGTCTGATCGGCATCGACTCCGTCCAAACGCCGATGGACAAGCGCAAACAAATATGGGAGCTGCTTTCCTCCGATTTTAAACCGGCGGGCTTGCAGGATATGCATAGCGAAATATCGCTGGCGCAGGTGCCGGAAGCCGTGCAGCGGATGTTGCGGGGGGAGTCCGTCGGCAGGACCGTTGTGGCAATGAAACAGCCCGGACCGTAAAGGCCGGGCTGTTTCATTACCATTCAACGCCGAACGATTGGGCGAATGCGTCCATCGCACTCGACATTTTCGGCTGCTGCGCCGCCGGTTCTTGTATTTTATGCTCCTGCGGCTTGAACTCGATTACGTTGCTTCCCGGTTGCTTTGCCTGTCTGGTCAGCCGGTAATCGGTGCCGAACACCTCGGCGAATTCTTTGCTTTCTTGTCTTCTGATTTTCCGTGCCTCTTTGCGCAGCGGAGCCGTATCGTACAATTTGCGTTCCTGGGCGGTTTGCGGAATGACGGCCGGAACGTCCGTCGGCTTCCCGTCGTCTCCGAGCGCAACGAAGGTCAGGAACGATGTCGCGCATACTTTGCGCTCGCCGGACAGCAGATCCTCGGTGACGACCCGGACGAAAATTTCCATGGACGTTTTGTGCGTCCACGTTACGAATGCGGTCAAGCAAACGGCATCGCCCTTTTTCACCGGGTGCAGAAAGTCCACGGAGTCGGTCGATGCCGTAACGACAGGGCGTCGCGCATGTCTGGTTGCGGCGATGGTCGCCACATCGTCGATGTAGGCCATCAGCTTTCCGCCGAAGATGGTGCCGTGATGATTCGTGTCGGGCGGCAGAACGATGGATGCTTTTATCGTATACGATTCGCTCGCGGGCTTCGCAGCCGATCTCGGCGATTCATTGCTAATAATCATGTTTTCATACCTTCTTTCAAAAGTTGCACAAATAAATGTACACGAACTCGGTGCATGAGTAAAATACATAATATGAATGGTTTTCATTCGTTTTCTCTATATCAATGGGATTCGTTAAGGGAGCCGTGACTGCCATGGACATTCGCCAGTTAACGTATTTTATCGAGGTCGCCAGGTTTCTCAGCTTCACCAAAGCGGCCGAGCATCTGCACATCACGCAGCCGACGCTGTCCAAAATGATCAAAACGATGGAGGAGGAGCTTGGCGTCGCTTTGTTCGACAGAAGCGGAAAGCACGTCGAGCTGACCGATGCGGGGGAGGCCATTCTGCGGTCGGCAAAGCACATCGTGAAGTCGCTCGACGAGCTGTCCGCGGAGCTGAACAATTTGATGAAAATCAAGAAGGGGAAGCTCAGGCTCGGCATTCCTCCGATGATCGGCGGCTATTTCTTCTCATCCGTCATCGACCGGTTTCATAAAGCTTATCCTCATATTCAGCTGCAGCTGGTCGAGAAGGGCGGCAGGCGCATCGAATCGGATGTGGTTCACGGCGAGCTGGATGCCGGGCTCGTCATTTTGCCGGTGGGCGATGAGAGCAAGTTTCATATTATGCCGTGCCTGGAAGAAAACTTAATGCTTGTCGCACATGCGGGCCATCCGCTGGGGGAGCGGAAAAAAGTGCAGCTGCTCGAGCTTGAGAACGAATCGTTCATTATGTTTCACGAGGATTTCACCGTGCATCACCTGATTAAGGACGCTTGCCTGGACGCCGGCTTCAACCCCCAAATCGTGTTCGAGAGCTCGCAATGGGATTTTATGACCGAGCTCGCGGCCACCGGCTTCGGAATCGCCCTGCTGCCGGAAGGCATATGCCGGACACTGGATTCGAGAAGGTTCCGCACCGTTCCTCTCGTTCAGCCGTCCATTCCATGGCGGTTGTCGATGATCTGGACGAAGGATAAATACATGTCGTTTGCGGCGAGGGAATGGGTAAAGTTTATGGAGACGCAGGGCTTTTCGGCGCCGGAGAAACCGTAGAAATTTAGGAAGTATGGAGCGTTTGTACACGTATAGGGAGGGAAGCTTGATGTCAAAGCTGTCTAATACGCCGCAGCCGCCGTATTACGCGGTTATTTTTACATCGGAACGAACCGAAGGGGATAAAGGGTACGCGGCGATGGCGGAGCGAATGGTGGAGCTGGCGGCAGCGATGCCCGGTTTTTTGGGCGAGGAAAGCGCGCGGGATCCGGAAGGCTTCGGTATTACCGTGTCGTATTGGGAATCGCTCGATGCCGTCAAAGCGTGGAAGGAGCATACGGCGCACATGGCCGCCCAAGAGAAGGGCAAGTCTGAGTGGTATCGCACCTATGCGTTAAGAGTAGCCAAGGTGGAACGGCAAAGCTTTTTTGAAATGTAAGCTTTAACTTGACAGACACGAATGGAGTGAGTTCATGATGCTGAAGTCGGCATGGTTTATCCCGCTTATCGCCGCCGCATTCTCGCTGCTTCCTTCTTGCATCGACTCGGAGCCTGCTTCTTCCGGTGAGAGAGCGGCGCCGGTTTCCGGTAGTGAAGCGGGAACTGCGGGCGCATATACGGTGTTGGCGGAGAAGCTGCGCGCGCCGTGGTCGATCGCTTTCGACGAGGATGCCGTGCTCATTAGCGAAAGGCCGGGCTTCATCGTTACCGTAAAGGATCAAGCGCTTGTCCGAAAGCCGGTGCGGCTGGCCAAGACGCTGTTCAACAAAGGCGAGGCGGGTTTTCTCGGGTTTGTGCTTTCGCCCGATGTTTCCGAATCGAGACGGGCATATGCATACCATTCCTATGAGGAAAAAGGCCGCGTGCTTAATCGGGTAGTGCTGCTGGAGGAAAAGAAAGACGAATGGGTTGAGGTACAGGCGCTTCTCGAGCAAATTCCGGGGAGAAACATTCATAACGGCGGAAGACTCACCATCGGACCGGATCGGCTTCTTTACATTACGACAGGAGATGCGGGAGAAGAGGAGCTTGCGCAGCGGAAAACCAGCCTGGCAGGCAAAATATTGCGGATGGCGCCGGACGGCAACATTCCGGAGAGCAATCCGTTCCCGGGCTCGTATGTTTACTCGTACGGTCACCGGAACCCCCAAGGCATCGCATGGGACAGCGAAGGCGCCATGTTCGGCTCGGAGCACGGCCCCTCGGGCCGTCCCGGAGGACACGACGAGCTGAATTCGATCGAGCCGGGAGGCAATTACGGCTGGCCGGAAATCATCGGCGACGAGCGGCGCGAAGGGATGGCGGCACCGATATTCCATACGGGGGATGTCGCGATTGCGCCTTCCGGCATTGCGGCGGATCCGGAAAACAGGCTGTTGGTCGCCGCCCTAAGAGGGGAAAGGCTTTTCCGGTTCGATCCTGCAAACGGCAAGCTGGAAGTATTGCTCGAGCGCGAAGGAAGACTTCGAGACGTAAAATTCCACGAAGGGAACATTTACGTCATTACGAACAATACCGACGGAAGAGGAGAGCCTTCGGAAGCGGACGACCGGCTGCTGATGCTGCGCTAACGATATGTTTAACCGTGGTAGGTGCCTGTCGGTTCGTTCAGCACCCACTCCAGCAGCAGGATTTGCTCGTCAAGCCTGTCGATCTGCTCGGCGGTTGCCGCATCCTCTTTAGAGACGAGGGATTCCTTCCGCATCATCAGCTCGTTCAGCTTTCGCTTAATCTGGTTTTCCGTTCGCATGTGCGGGATTTCGCTCCTTTTGGCTTCAAGTTACTGTCATTATACTACATGCAGGAGCGGTGTCCGCACTGCGGGCAGGCGATGCATACGGCGGAGGAAGCGTCGGCGGGCACGGCAATCGGGTATTGGCAGCATTCGCAGGGCAGCAGCTTGAACTCCGGTTTGTTTTCCTTCGTTTGTTTATTCGTCATCGTCAATGACACCTTATCGTTTGGGCGAATTAGCAACACTACGAGTTGCTATCGGCCCGTTTTTGAACCTGTTGGGGAAATTAGCAACACTACGAGTTGCTATGGGTGCGATTCCGGGCCGGAAATGGCGATGTTCCGTTGAATAATAACTCACAGTGTTGCTAAAAAATCGGTGCGCCGGTTTTTATGTCGAATAGCATTCTGTAGTGTTGTTATTTCCTTGTCGCGTTAATTATAGAACAAATGTTCTCTTATTTCAATCGCCTTATGCTCGCTTAAACACAACAAAAATCCCGAGCTGCGCGGGCGATGCGCATATCGGGATCGCTTGAAATCCGGCGTACTGCGTACTTCACTGGCGAAGCCGGTCGCGGGAAAACTCTCTGTCCGTCTTTTTGCCGGAGCCGTACTGCAAATAGTTAGGACGGCCTTTTCCTTGGAGCGCAGGATTGTGCGTAGTAGGGTCGTTGCGAAGCTGGCCTTGCTGGTTGTAATAAGGATGGTACTGCGACCGGTCGTCGGCGCCGCAGCCGGCTAAACAGAGACTGAGGACGGCGAGAGCGGCGGCCGCGAAACATACGGCGAATGCGGACTTTTTCTTATGCGATGCTGTCATGATTCTCCTCCAGTTTGTCCTTCTAAGATAACACCACCTTCCTTAGTATTAACTTCCTTGCGTTATTTATCTCGATACTTGCTTACCTCGGGATTTTCCCACACATGATGCTCGTCGTAGCTCCACGTATCCGTTCGAATACCTTTGGCCAGCAAATAGGCCGCGGCCCCGGCGAATAACAGAAACCCGATCGTCAACAGCGCAAAAGCTACCATGCGCAGCACGCTCCTCACCGCATCAAATAAAACGCTTTCATTATTTGTATGCGGGAAAGAAGCGAATATTGTCGGCTTCGCTCTCCCAATGCCGGAATTTAATCGGGCAAAATCGTCAGTTCCGCGCGCAGCGTCTCGCCCGGCTTCACCATCGTCAGCTCTTCCTTGCGGTTCAGCTCCCCCGTCAGCGCCATCCAAGGCTCAACGCACACGAACGGCTTATCCGCCACGGACCAAAGCACGACGTACTTGAAATGGCCGCTGTAAGTCATGCGAATTCGCCGGCCGGCCGACGGTCGGAACGCAATGTCCTGCGCCCGGGCGTCCAGCAATGCCGCCGATTCGACCATGCCCTCAAGGTTGACGGAGCCGTTATACGGCTTCACTCGGTTATCGTTATAGTCGAGGTAGACGGTCGCATCCGTCTCGTACGCAATGTCTTTCATCTCCGCCGCAAAATACGGATGAAAGCCGGCATACATCGGCATGTCCTCATCGGACAAGTTGCGGTATTCCTGCGCGATGCGGAGGGCGGCATCTTTCAGCGTGTAAGTAAACCGCAGATCGAAATCGAACGGGAACATCGCCTTCGTCGCGTCGCTGCTCGCGAGCTTTAACGTCACGGAAGCTTCGCCGTCCTCGTTCGCGGCGACGACCTCCCACGGATGAATCCGGGCCACGCCGTGATTTTTCATTGAGTACGTGCGTCCGTTCCACTCATAAGAGCCGTCCTTTAATTGGCCGCTGATCGGAAACAATACCGGAATGCCTCCGCGTATGTTCGCCTCGGGATCATAGAAGGTGGCCTTGTCCAGATAAAGCAGCTCGGTGCCGCCCAGGCTGCAGCCGGTCACGATGCCGCCGCGTTGCGGGCAGAGCGCGACTTTCGAGGACGTCGACGATTCCATAAGCTCGTACATCTTGTATGTATCGGTATAAGTTGACACACGGTATTCGGTCATTAATGGGGCCTCCTTTTCATATCCAAACGTCACGCCGGAGCGAACTCCTCCACTTCGTTGATTGCAAAGGTGTATACCTGCTTTTCATCGACATGGTATACGGTCAAATATTGCGTAGCGCGGTCGTATGCAATTATTCGGCAGGGGAGCTCGAATTTGACGCCCCTTCCTTTGACAACCGTCAGGCGGATCAGCGTGTTTCCTTCCTTCAGCCTTTCGATATGCTCCTCGATCATTTCGCTTTCGCCTCTTTTTTGCGGGTCAGTTCACGATGTTAACATCTTATGTCCATTATAGCGTAAAAATATTTTTGTATGTATTCCTGCCGAATAGGGCAACATTTACTATATATGGGGGGGACAATCCTCTCCATAGGTAAAGAACCACTTTAATATTTGGAGGATGCAAGGTAAATGAACGGAACAGTGAAATGGTTTAATGCGGAAAAAGGTTACGGTTTTATCGAAACGGAAGACGGGAACGATGTTTTCGTTCACTTCAGCGCCATTCAGGGCGAGGGCTACAAATCCCTTGACGAAGGACAACGAGTGTCGTTCGAAGTTGTGCAAGGCAATCGAGGCCCGCAAGCTGAAAATGTCGTAAAACTGTAAATACAACCGCTGCCCGAAACGAAAGTTTGGGCAGTTTTTTCTTTCTCCATAACGAAGGAGGGATGGTAAGTGAATTTTCGCAAGAAAGTCGAGGAAAAAATTCCCGAAGAAGACACGGCGGTATGGACTTGCTCAAGCGACGGCTGCAACGGCTGGATGCGGGACAATCTGCGCTTCGACACGGAACCGATTTGTCCGCTTTGCTCCTCTCCGATGTACAGCGAGGTGAGATTGCTTCCTTCGCTCGTGAACTTTATCGCATCCCGCTAGGAGTTGATTGAGCCTGATGATGGGGATGTATGAAGCGAATTTCGCCGCTTCGTTGTTGTCGATTATTATTATTGATTTGGTGCTGGCCGGCGATAATGCGATCGTCATCGGACTTGCCGCCAGGCGCCTGCCGAAACAACAGCAAAAGAAGGTTATCTTCTGGGGGACCGCAGGGGCAATTGCGATCCGGTCGGTGCTGACGATCGCGGCCGTGCTGCTCTTGAAAATTCCGGGCTTAATGCTGGCAGGCGGATTGCTGCTCATTTGGATCGCCTACAAGCTGTTGGCAGAGGAGAAGGGGCACGGCGACGAGCATCAAGCGGCGAGCTTCGGAGAAGCGATTCGTACGATTCTCATAGCCGATACGCTGATGAGCCTCGACAATGTGCTTGCGGTAGCGGGCGCCGCCCACGGCGATTTCCTTCTGGTCGTTACCGGGCTTGTGATCAGCATTCCGATCGTCATCTTCGGCAGCACGATCGTACTGCGGCTGGTCGACCGCTTCCCGGCCATCACGTACGTGGGGGCGGGCGTTCTGGGGTGGACCGCCGTCAAAATGATTACCGACGAACCGTTCCTAAAGGGCTTCTTCCTCCAAAATCCGGCCGTGAAAATCGCACTGACGGTCATCGTCATTGCGGGAATATTGGGATTCGGATGGCTTGCGAGAAAATCGAAGGCGAACCATGCGACAGCGTCTTAAATAAGCATTCAGGGCAGCTCTCTTCCGGGGGCTGCCCTTGCCGCTTTTTCAATAGGCTTGAATCAGTCCGCAAGCGAGCCGCTTCCCGGCATCGCCCGCCGGCTGCGTCCGGTAATCGTCCGGAGCTTGGTGAATGACGATCGATTTGCCGATTACGTCTCTCGCTTGGAACCGGTTCGTGAAGAAGCTCATTCGGGCGTACCCGTCGTTCGAGAACAGTACGGGAAAATCGCCGGGATGGTTGCCGTGCGGTTCGTTCGCGGGATTCCAATGTCCGCCCGCAGCCTCGAACGGATTCGCCGGATTGCCGACTTCGCAGGAGCCGTGCTCATGGATGTGGAACCCGTGCGGACCGACCGGATCCTGCCCGTCGCGGGCGGGGCGGTAAGGCGGCAGTCCCTGCACTTCGACGTGCACCTCGGCGCCTCCTCTTACATTCTGAATGATTACTACGCCCCGCAAATTCGGCGCTAAAGGCCCGCCTTGGATGGAGGCGAACGCCCGCTGTCGTCCGTGACCCGGAATATACGGCGGGGCATACTGCGACATCATACGTCTCACCCTACTTTATTAGTGTCGTTGCTGCACTATATGTCGTCCGCCCAAGAAGGGTGAGAAAAAAGAAGCTGTCCGTTACAAAACGGACAGCTTCATCGAAGCGTCGATCAATCCTCTTTCGCATTCAAGAAAAACACGGCGATCGTGCCGGGGCCGGCATGCGCGCCGACGGCGGCGCCGATCATGCTGATGAAGAAGCTCTTGGTGCCGAACCGTTCGGATATCAGCGCTTTCAGCTCTTCGGCCGCCTCGAGATCGTCGCCGTGGCTGATGCCGATCGTCTGGTCGGCCAGATCGGCGCCGCGCTCCGCCATAATATCGACGATCCGGGCGAAAACCTTCTTCCGGCCGCGCACCTTCTCCAGCGGAACGAGCTTGCCCGCTTCCACATGCAAAATCGGCTTGATGTTCAGCAGGACGCCGATGAACGCCGCCACGGGGCTGACACGTCCGCCGCGCACCAAATACTCCAGGTTGTCCACCGTAAAGATGTGCTCCATATGCTGAGCATACCACCGTGCTTTCGCCGCAACCTCATCCTTGGAGGCGCCTTGCGCGGCGAATTCCGCAGCTTTGAGCGCCACAAGGCCCGCCCCGAGGGAGGCGCATTTGGAGTCGATAATGTCGAGGTCGAACCCCGGCATTTCATCCTTCAGCTGATCCCGGATGAGCACCGAGGTTTGATGCGTGCCGGAAAGCTCGGAGGAGAAGGCGATGTACACCGCCTCGCCGCCGTTCTCGACCCCGCTCTTGAACGCGGACTCCACGTCCCCGTACAGCGGCTGGGACGTCTTGTATGTATGGCCTTCGCGCATGCCTTGGAACAATTCCGACGGCTTTAGCGTCACATTGTCTTGAAACTCTTGATCGCCTAAATAAACCACCAGCGGGATGACGGCAATAGAGTGCCGCTCCGCCGCTTCCTTCGGCAAATCGGCCGCGCTGTCGGTAATGATTTTCACTGCCATGTGCGGATCGCTCCTTCCATATTCTCGTGTCAAATCGTCCGGAATAAGCTATAGTAGTTACACTTGGTGTCATCTTTCATATGTCCATATTCTCTCATATCGATGAACGAAAGGAAACGGGGGAATCCGAATGTCGGCGCTGGCGATCGGGGGAATCGCTGCGGCGGGAGCCGCGGCTTTATTTGTCATATTGTTCGTCGTTCCTACGATGTGGCTGAAGGTGAGGCGGGTGCGGTCGCCGCTCGGTCTCGGGAAGAAGGCGCTGCACATCAGCGACGTGCACGTGGAGCGGCTGCGGGTGAGCCCGCAAAGGCTCGTGTCCGTCATCGAGCGGGAGAAGCCCGATTATATTTTTTTGACCGGCGATTACACGGAGAAGCCGCGTTACCTCGGCAAGGTCGACGTGTATTTGCGCGCGATCGCATCTACGGGAATTCCGGCCTTTGCCGTGCTCGGGAATCACGATTACCGGCTGAAAGGCCGGCTGGAGAGGCTGCTGCAGCTGTTCCGGCACTACGGCATTCCGGTATTGCGGAACGAATCGCTCGATCTCGGACCGTTCCGTCTCGTCGGGATCGACGACGATTGCAGCCGCAAAAGCGATATCGGCAAGGCGTTCCGGGATACGGCGCCCGATGACGCAACGGTCGTCATTACGCACGATCCGAACGTGACGCTGAAAATCGGCAGGCCATACGGCTATTTGCTGTGCGGACATTTTCACGGCGGGCAGTTTCGTCTGCCGTTCCTGCGCCATTTTCTGCAAAAAGGACCGCTCGGACGAAAAGGGATATTGCAAGGCACGCATAAAGACGCGAACGGAACGTTCTATATTTCGACGGGGCTCGGCCAAGCGGGCGTCAACTTGCGGCTGTTCATCCGCAGCGAGGTAACCGTTCACGAGCTGTAGCCGGGCCGGTTATGGGGGAATGGTCCAATCCAATTATGGGTAAAGTAAGCAACACGAATCTTGCTGACAGGTGAAGAAACATGGATTGGATTGAAATATTGGCTGCGGCAGCATGTGCGGCGGTTATCGCTCTTTTCGCGCTCGCGTATTACTTTTCTTCTATGGTCATCCATATCCGAACCCACTCGAACGACGTCATTATCAATTACGAATTGAACGGCGGACGGATCTCCAAGGAGGAATTCGACGCGCTCCGGAAGGAGGAGGTGACGATTCCGTCGCCGCACGGCTACCGGCTGAACGCTTGGTGGATTCCCGCGGAGGGAGGCGAGAACGTCAGGACGGTCGTATTCGCTCACGGAGTTACCTCCTCCTTGTACGGCATGTCGAAATATACCGGCATGTTCCGCAGGCGAGGCTTTAATGTGCTTGTATACGATCAGCGGCGGCACGGAGCGAGCGGGGGCAAGACGACGACATACGGCTTCTATGAAAAATGGGACCTCAAGGCATGCGTCGATTGGGTGTTTGAACGGCATCAAGGCCGAAGCCCCGTCGTCGGCGTGTTCGGCGAATCGATGGGCGCCGCCACCGCGCTTCAGCATGCGGCGATCGACGACCGCGTCGCCTTCTATGTAGCGGATTGCCCGTATTCCGATCTGAAGGAGCAGCTGGCGTTTCGGCTGAAGGAGCAGTTCAAGCTGCCGAAATTCCCGCTGCTGCAGCTGACAAGCCTTTGGTGCCGGATACGTTCGGGCTTTTTTTTCCACCAGGTGTCGCCGATCCGCGACGTGGCCCGCTCGCGGGCGCCGATCCTGTACGTGCACGGCGATAAGGACGATTTCGTTCCGTCGAGGATGACGCTCGAATTGCATAAGGCCACAGCCGGTCCGAAGGAGCTGTATCTTGCGGAGGAAGCGGGGCACGCAGAGGCGTACTTACGGCATAAGGACGACTACGAGCGGGTGCTCGACCGGTTTTTGGCCGATGTGGCGCGCGCTTAAGCAGGTAATTTTCAGAGAGGGACGGCGTGGAGTCGTTCCGCTCTTTTTTTGCGTGCGATTATGCGAACGTACGTTTTTATGATACTATGGGGAAAAACGAGAGTTTGTGAAAGCGAGGCGTTAGGCGATGGATATCGGCACCGTTGCGGCGCTGGCGATCGGCGCGGTCAACACGGCATTGCTGGCGGTATTGCTTGCGAAGCAGGGAAGCGGGCGACATGCGGCGGAGGGCCGCAAGCTGGATGCGGTTCTCAAGCAGCAGGAGCTGCTGGACAAGCTGCTTCGCGACGAATTTGCGCGGAGCAGGCAGGAGCAGCAGCTTTCCGGCGGGCAGCAGCGCGAGGAGTTGGCAGGCGCGTTAAACCGGCAGCATCACGCGGTCGTTTCGCAGCTGACCGAGCTGATGCGCCTGAACGAGTCGAAGCTGGAGGCGCTGCGCGAGAGCGTCGAGCGGAAGCTGTCGGCGCTGCAGGCGGACAACAATGCGAAGCTGGAGCAAATGCGCGCCACCGTTGACGAGAAGCTGCACGCCACCTTGGAACAGCGTCTTGGCGATTCGTTCAAGCTGGTGGGAGAGAGGCTCGAGTTGGTTCATAAGGGGCTCGGCGAAATGCAGGCGCTCGCCTCCGGTGTCGGAGACTTGAAGAAGGTGCTCTCCAACGTGAAGACGAGAGGCACGCTCGGCGAAATTCAGCTCGAGGCGCTGCTGGAGCAGTCGCTGTCGCCCGAACAATTCGAGCGCAACGTCGCCATTCGCAGAAACGCAAGCGAAAGGGTCGATTTTGTCGTTAAGCTGCCGGACAAGTCCGACGGCAAGCAAAGCGTGCTGCTGCCGATCGACGCGAAGTTTCCGCTGGAGGATTACCAGCGGCTGACGGAGGCGCAGGAGAACGGGGACGCGGCGCAGGCGCTCGAGGCGATGAAGCTGCTGGAGGCGCGCGTCAAGGCGGAGGCGAAGTCGATCCGCGACAAATATATCGATCCGCCGAACACGACGGAATTCGCGATCCTGTTCCTGCCGGTGGAGGGGCTGTTTGCGGAGGTGCTGCGCCGGCCGGGCTTATGGGAGACGCTGCAGCGCGATTACCGCGTCGTCGTGACCGGGCCGACGACGCTCTCCGCGCTGCTGAACAGCCTGCAGATGGGCTTCCGCACGCTGGCGATTCAGAAGCGCTCCGGCGAAGTATGGCAGGTGCTCGGGGCGGTCAAGACGGAATTCGGCAAATTCGGGGCGCTGCTTGACAAGACGCAGAAGAAGCTGCAGGAGGCGTCCAATACGCTCGATTCCGCGGCGACCCGCACGCGCGCGATCGAACGGAAGCTTCGCGGGGTGGAGGAGCTCCCGGCGGCGATGGACGAGCCGTCCGTATTGCCCGAGCTCGACCGGGCGGCGAACGATTAAACAAAAGCGAGAGGCGGCGCAACGATTGCGCCGCCTCGTCCGTTTGCGCTGCGGTTTCGGTTATTGAAGCCGGGATTGAACGGGGCCCGGCTTATACGAATTTTGCAGCTCGTTGCAGATATTCTCGATATTTTGCTGCATTTGCTTCACTTGACGCTGCTGCGCCGCCATTTGCGCTTCGAGCTGCTTCTGGCCGTTGCCCAAATCCTGGCTGATTTGGCGCAAGCGCTGAATCGTGTTCAACACTTGCTGGGAGAAGGAGTCCAGTCCTGCGGAAACGATCGCCTTTTGGGCCATAGCCGCTTCCTGCTCTTGCTTCATATGAATTTGCTTTTGATACTGCTGATAAGACATGCCGGTGGTGCCCACGGGTCCCGTTCCGAGTGCGGCGGCGTTCACGGAGCCCGCGCCTGCAGACAGCTGAGTTTGGTTTTCTTGCATCGCCATGATCTTAGCCTCCAGTAACCAATTTATTTTTTATTTTCCTCAGTCTGGGGAAAATTATGCAAAGACGCTTTTCGTGCGAGAGGGGGAGACAAGTCATAATGATGGAGAACCGTACGCCGTTTGCGCCGGAGGCTTGGCCGGAGGATCCGGCACCCCCGCATGCGGCCGATTGCCGAAACTGCGAGCTGTTCAAACAGCGAAAGCGGGTGATTTGGGGCGAGGGGAACCCGAATGGGCCGCTGCTCGCGCTGCTTGATAATCCGGGCGCCAGGGAGGACGCGAACGGAGAGGCGTTCGTCTGCGCCACTCGGGCCAAGCTGCAGCAAGCCGTTCATGACGCGGGGCTGACGAAGGAAGACGTATATGCCACGTACTTGCTCAAATGCAGACCGATCCGGGCGTATGACAAGGCGAAGGCGCGCGAATCGTGCGGCGGGTGGCTTGCGGAGCAGACGGAAGCGATGCGGCCGAAGGCGGTTGTGCTGCTCGGACTCGTTGTTGCCCAACACGTTCTAGGGCTGCCCGAAGCGGAGATGTCCGACCTGCGCGGCCGGTGGCACGAAGCGTTCGGCGCTCCTGCGATCGTGACCTATCACCCGCTCGCCGTTCACCGCCGGCCCAATTTGTACCGGAATTTTGCGGAGGATTGGGCGGCGGCCGCAGCCAGGCTGAAGCATCAATAAAAGCGGCGAATTTGGTTCCATCCGTAAAAAGCGACGGCGCATATAAAGATGAGTCCGGTCATATGTACGGCGGGGCCGTGGATGAAGGAGGAAAGATACGGATCGAAGCTGAGCTGGCGGGCGGCGGAATAAGCCATGCTGCCGGCGGCGACAACCTGAATCCAGATCGCCCGGTAGAGCAAACGAAGAATATACGGCGTAAACAGGAGCAGAACGGCGATGCCGATCGAGTTTCCCAGCACGGTAACGATAATGCTGGGCGAGCTTTGGGAAATCAACAAAATCGTATCTACGGACATGATCAGATCCATCCAAAGAAGCGTCCATAGGACCCACGGCAGCGATTTGTCCCCGAACGAACGGAAAGCCATGCGGGAGCCGGCCAGCGAGAAGGCGAACAGCAGCGTAATCGCGGCGGAGGCGACCCTCAAGCCGGGGGTTTTGGAGAGCGAGTCGGCAATAAAGGAATATACGGGATGGGTAAGGGACAAAGTGATAAATACGGCGGCGGACAACGCGGCCGGCCGCAAGGCTGCCGCGCGCAGCTTGGATCCGATAATCAACAGCGTATCGCAATAAGTCATCAGCACGATTAATATTACGGAAATTACCGGTTCCATCGACACCCATCCTTCTGCAACGAACGCCTTTGTCCTATTTTTATGAAGTTAACCTGCGTATTAGACACTTTAGAGTGGAAGAAAAAGTAAAAGCCTCGAGGCGAATCGCCCGAGGCTTTTTTTCTATCGCTTATTGATATTGGTTTTGATTGTATTGAAATTGCTGCTGCTGCTGCTGAGCCATAGCGCTCATCGTCATGCGAACTTGGTTTTCGATTTGGCGGCATGCTTGTACGGCTTGCTGCAGCTGGTTGATCGCTTTGTAATGCTCTTGCAGCATGTGTGCGACCGTTTGCGCGTTTTGCTGCTCCAGCTGAGCCATTTGCTGCTGCTCTTGGATCATCATCTGAATGCGCTGCGCGTTCTGCTGCTCCAATTGGGACATTTGCTGGTAGATCTGATTGTGCTGCTGCGTTTGCTGAATGACTTGCTCGCAGATCGTTTCGATTTGCTGTAGCTGCTGAGCGATGTTTTGCGTTTGCTGGAACATGGCTTCCTCCTGAAGTTCGGGTAATGTGCGGCATTTGTAAAAAATACCTAAACCGTATTGTGCGCACGAATTGGAACAATTATGCATGTGTCATACATGACTTCAGTCACTCAGAAGAAGTGACTTCTCCCACCTGTCATTGTGACTCCCTCAAATTATAATGAAGCATGAAAACATACAAGAAACAACCGGATTCGGAAGGAGCAAAAAGAAATCATGGATAACGTAACGAAATGGTCGTTTCGAAACAGGGCGGCAATCATTGTTTTTGTATTGATGTCGCTCATCGTCGGCGTATTCAGCTATACGTCGCTGCCGATGGAGCTGATGCCCGAGGCTGACAATCCGGCCATTACGGTCACGGTCATCGGACCGGGTAGCGACGCAAAGACGATGGAACAGAAGGTGGCGGCTCCGATCGAAGCGGCCGTGTCCGCGGTAAAGGGCAAGAGCCAGGTGTTGTCCACCTCGGGGAACGGCTTTGCAAGAATCGATATGATGTTCGAATCGAAGACGAATATGAAGGACGCGAAGGCGGAGGTGCAAGAGGCGGTCGGCGCCGTACAGCTTCCTCCGAACGTATCGAAGCCCTACGTGCTGCTTCTCAATACGTCGATGATCCCTGTCGTGCAGATGGCCGTCTCGTTTGAGGGCGGCTTGACGAAAGAAAACATGGAGCTCGCGGAAAAGAAGCTCGTTGCGGCGCTTCAAGATATCGACGGCGCCGGCGCCGTGCAGCTTTACGGCAAAACGACTCCGCAAGTACATATCGAAGCGGATCAGGCGAAGCTGGCGCAATATGGAATCCCGGCACAAGCGTTAATGGGCGCGCTGCAAGGCCGCAATGTGTCCGCTGCGGTTGCGCAGGGGACGATTGACGGCGAAAGCGGCAATGTGAACGTATCGGCTGAAATCGGCAATATCGATGAGCTTCGCGCGATTCCGGTCGTACCGGGCGTTAAGCTTGGCGATGTAGCGAATATCGAGGTCGTCACCGAAATGGAGAGCGTCTCCCGCATGGGCGGAAAAGACATTCTCGTCGTCAGCGTGACGAAGGCGGCGAACGCGAATGCGGTCGCAGTCGGCAATGCGGTGGAAGAGGCCGTCAACAAATTCAACGAACAACACAAAGATGCGAACGTGACGGTGTTCCTGAACACCTCTGAAAATATCGTAAGCTCGGTCAACGGCATGCTTCGCGAAGTATTGATGGGCGCGTTGTTCGCTACCGTCGTCATCCTGCTGTTTCTGCGGAACGTTCGGGCGACGCTGATTACGGTCGTGTCCATTCCGCTCTCTCTGGGCATTACGCTGTATTTGCTTTATATGTCCGGCATTACGTTGAACATTATTACGCTCGGCGGCGTTGCGGTTGCCGTGGGCCGCTTGGTGGACGACAGCATCGTGGTCATCGAAAATATTTACCGCCGGCTGCAGAAGGAGCCGTTCTCCCGCGATATGATCATATCGGCGACGAAGGAGGTTTCCGGCGCCATCACGTCCTCGACGCTGACGACGGTAGCCGTGTTCCTTCCGATGGGCTTGCTCCGCGGCGGTTTGCAGGCGTTCCTGCTTCCGTTCGCATTGACGGTAACTTATTCGCTGCTCGCATCGTTGATCGTGGCGTTGACGGTCGTTCCGCTCATGAGCTCTTGGCTGCTTAAAAACACGACGATGAAGGAGCATGAAGGCTCCAAACGCTTTAAAGCGTTCTTGAACTGGAATTTGCGCTTTAAGTTCGTGCCGCTGCTGATCGGTTTCGTGCTGCTGGTCGGCTCCGTGTCCGCTTACGTTGCGATGCCGAAAGGGGCGCTTGACACTTCCAGCACGGAATATGTAAAGGTACAAATGAATTACCCGAGCGACACGCCGGTTGACGAGGTGTTGAAGAACGGCGAAGCGTTCGAAGCGTTCATTATGGCGCAGAAGGAAGCCGGTCATGTGCTTATGACGAACGGCAACAGCTCCGACGGAGCAAAGTGGGGCCAGGTCGTCTCCCCGACGCTGGTGGATTTTACGATCGTCATGAAAAAGGACGTCGACGCGGATGCGTTCATGGAGCGTCTGAAGGAGCAGAAAGCGAATTATCCGGAAGCGGATATCGCGGTTTCGCCGATGAGCATGATGGGAAGCGCCTCTACTGCCATTACGGTAGATATTAAAGGAGAAGATCTTGCGGCGCTTGGAGAGACGGCCGACAAAGTAATGGCTTCCATACGCGATATCGAGGGCGTTCAGAAAGTGTCGAGCAACCAAGAGGAAACGACGCCGGTTTACACCTTCGAAGTGGATCCGACGGTTGCGAACGCGCAAGAAATTTCGATGCAGCTTCAAGGCATGCTGAACCCGATGCCGATCGGGACGATGAAGTATGAAGGCAGCGACATTCCGGTTATGCTTCAACCGCTTGTCGTTCCGCAATCCGAGAAGGACCTCGCCGGCCTCACGGTCATGACCGCGGGCGGACCGGTCCCGATTGCGGACGTTGCGGAATTGAAGAAGACGGATGAAGCCAGCACGTTCTATCATCAGGAAGGCGAAAGCTATATCCGCATTTTCGCTCAGGCCGATCCGAAGGAAATATCGACTATTGGCCTCGAAGTGAATAAGAAGGTAGCCGAAATTACGGTTCCGGACGGTGTCGAAGTGAGCGTAGGCGGCGCCTCGGCGGACCAAATGAGCGACTTCAACGATTTGTACATGACGATGGTAGTGGCGATCCTGCTCGTATACTTGATCATGGTCATTACGTTCAAATCGCTCCGCACTCCGGTCGCCATCATGCTCAGTCTGCCGCTGGCCGCCATCGGAGCGGTGGTCGGATTGATCGTAAGCGGCATTAACCCCGACTTTACGGCAATGTTCGGCGCATTGATGCTGATCGGCGTCGTAGTAACGAACGCGATCGTATTGATCGATCGGGCGAAGCAGAACGAACATATCATGCCGATCCGCGAAGCGGTTGTGGAAGCGGCCGTGACCCGCGCAAGACCGATTCTCATGACGGCGATCGCTACGATCTGCGCCATGGCGCCGCTCTTATTCCACAAGACGGAAGGCGGCATCAACATCGTGTCTCAAAGCTTGGCGATTGTCGTCATCGGCGGACTTGCGGCGGCTACGGTATTGACGCTGGTGATCGTGCCTGTGTTCTACGAGATGCTGTACTTCAGACAGTCGAAGAAGCAGCGGAAGGCGGCTTTGGCGGGTGGCGGCGCATTTGCGGCTGCCGGCGGCGGCAAGACGTCGCCGAACCCGGCTTCGCCTGAAGCGTAATCGAGCGGGCCGAGCTTCTGAGTGAAGGGGATAACGGTACAAAGAACTCGCAACCACAGCCTGTCTCAAGGGGTAAAAAATGCGGCGGCCGATTACGGCCGCCGCATTTTTTTGTATTCGATTTACACGGACAATGTCGGATTTGGCGCAGCGTAGCTTTGTGCGGACTTCAACTGCTCGTAGAAAGCGGCAAGGGAGGCTTGCATGTAAGGCATAAGCCACAAATAGCCGATACCGAGAGTAACGATGCAAAGGAGCGCCCAGCCGATAAAGCTCAGGTACAGCATGAACAGCTTGCCTTTGTAGCCCTTCATCATTAGCTTGCTCTGATTGATGGCTTCCATTGCGCCGATCCCCGGGTTATCGATCATAATGAAGTAGGCCATGGAATACCGGAATGCCGCGATAATGCCGGGAATGATGAGGAGCAAGCTCCATAAAGCGGTGAAGATAGCCATCAGCAAGTAAAGAACCAGCGTCGCGCCGAACTTTTGGAATCCCGAGAACAAGACGCCCAGCTCCGGCTGTTGGCCGCGGGTTTGCTGCAGAAAGAACGAATAAAGACCGTAAGAGAAGGCGCCTGAAAGCAGCAGCGCGGCAATGGCGCCGACGATCGGGATGTAGCCGAGTACACCCATGATGACGGCGTACAGGAAGCATACCAGGATCGAAATGCCCCAGAACCCTTTCAAATTTGCCCGCGCAATCGCACGAATCTCCGAATTGCTTACCATTAATCGATCAATCTCCTTTTTGTTCATTTGGTTAATCAAATGTCGTGCATCATTTTAACACCGTTAAGTTGCTTTGAGAAGATAAAATTTAGTAAAGGTCATCCTACCCAAATAAATACCTCGATGAAGTTGGAAATATGAGCACTTGTCAAAAAAAAGATGTTGCATTATACTCAGGCAAGACAAGATAACCGCATAAACCAACGGGAGCTGAATGAAGTTCGGCTGAGATAGGAACCGTATGTTCCTGACCGGATCTGATCTGGGTAATGCCAGCGTAGACACGACGATTATGCCGTATTGGCGCAAACAATGCTTTCTGTGCCAACTTTTATTATAACGTGATCTTCAGCTATCGGCGGACGCTCCCGGATTCGGGGGCGTTTTTTGTGCGGAAATACTAGGAAACAGAGGGAGAGAATCATCATGGCAATGGCAAAACGTTGGGGTGTTGTCGGAATCATTTTGTGCTTGGCGTTATCGGTGTTGGCGGGCTGCGGCAAGGACCGGGCGGGTGCTGACGACGGAAAGCTTGAGAAGGTGCAGGTCGTACTGGATTGGACGCCGAATACGAACCATACGGGTTTATATGCCGCAAAGGAATTGGGTTATTTTAAAGAGGAAGGGCTCGATGTTGACATTATTTTGCCGGGCGAGAGCGGCGCGGATGCGGTAGTAGCGTCGGGCGAGGTGCAGTTCGGCGTCAGCAATCAGGAGAGCGTGACGCAGGCGAGAGTGAACGGCGTTCCGCTCGTATCGATCGCCGCCCTCATTCAGCATAACACCTCCGGCTTCGCTTCGCCGGCAGATCACGGAATCAAAACGCCGAAAGATTTCGAAGGAAAAACGTACGGCGGCTGGGGCTCGCCGGTAGAGAGCGCGATGATCGAATCCTTGATGAAAGAGACGAACGCGGACTTCTCGAAGGTAACGGTCGCGAGCATCGGCAATGCCGATTTCTTTACCGCGATGAACCAGAACATCGACTTCGCTTGGATTTTCTACGGCTGGACGGGTGTCGAAGCGGAGCTGCGGAACGAGCCGCTGAACATGGTTTGGTTGACGGATTACTCCGATAAGCTGGACTATTACACGCCGGTCCTTGCGACGAACGAGAAGCTGATCTCCCAAAAACCGGAGCTCGTGAAGAAGTTTCTGAAGGCGGTATCCCGCGGCTATCAATATGCGATCGAAAATCCGGAGGAAGCGGCGGATTTGCTGGTGAAGGCGGTGCCGGAGCTGAATAAGGAGCTCGTTGCCGCGAGCCAGAAGTGGTTAAGCCCGAAATATATCGACGATGCGCCGCGCTGGGGCGAACAGAAGACGGAGGTGTGGGAAAACTACGCCGGGTGGATGAAGGAGCACGGTTTGCTCGATGGGGAATTTAAAGCGGAGGACGCGTTTACGAACGAGTTTTTGCCGCAATAACGCCGAACTGGAAGGAGCGGTCCCGTTCATGGAACGAATGAAACGAATTTCAAGCTGGTGGCCGCCGGTCGTGACGGTGCTGTTGTTTCTCATTCTTTGGCAAGGAGCGGTATGGCTATGGAGCATACCGAAATATATACTTCCGGGTCCGGCAGCCATCGCGGACGCTGCCGCCCGGGAGGCTCCGATTATTTTGCGGCATGCGGGCTCAACGCTCGGCATCGCCGTGGTCGGACTATTGATCGGGAGCGCAGTGGGCATGCTGGCGGCAACCTTGCTGCATTTTTCCTCACTCGCCAAGTCCGGCCTGTGGCCGCTGCTTATTTTAACCCAGAACGTGCCGATCGTCGTGCTTGCGCCGATTCTTGTTTCCTGGTTCGGGTTCGGCGTCCTTCCGAAGCTTATTTTGTTGACGATCGTTTGCTTTTTTCCGGTCGCCATTGCAATGATGGACGGGCTGCTGTCGGCCGACCGGACGATGCGCAATTACATGCTGATGGCGGGGGCCGACCGCCGCCAAATGTTTTTCAAGCTGGAGCTTCCGTGGGCGGTGCCGTCGTTGTTTTCCGGTTTGAAAATATCGGCCGCTTACAGCGTTCTCTCTTCCGTATTTGCGGAATGGGTCGGCTCCAAGAGCGGCATCGGCTATTATTTACAGCTGAAAAAAGCGGGCTTTCAAGTGGACGGCATGTTCGCGGCGGTTTTCGTCATTGTCGGGCTGAGCATTTTGCTGTATGGGCTGATGGTGCTGCTGGAGCGATCGTTGACCGGGTGGCGCCGCAATCGGACGTAGGGGGAGGGCTGAACCGTGTCGTTGAAACATACAATAGAAACGAATCCCGCCGGGAAGTCCGTGAAATTGGAGCTTCGGTCCGTCGGGAAAACGTATGCGATCGGCAAAGGAACTGTACAGGTGCTTAAAGATGTTTCGCTTACGGTAGCGGAGGGGGAGTTCGTATCCATCGTCGGGCCGTCCGGAAGCGGGAAAAGCACCTTGTTCCATATGATCGGCGGGCTGACGGAGCCTTCAGAGGGCGACATCGTGCTGGACGGCAGACGGACGAACGGGGAGCGCGGACTGATCAGCTACATGCCGCAGCACGACAGCCTGCTTCCCTGGAGGACGATTCTCGACAACGTCATCCTGTCGCAGGAGCTTGCCGGCATCCCTAAGGCGCGGGCGAAGGAGCAGGCGGAGAAATCGCTCGAACGCGTCGGCTTGAAAGGGTACGAGCGCGCGTATCCTCACCAGCTGTCCGGCGGAATGAAGCAGCGCGCTTCTTTTCTGAGGGCGCTGCTCAGTCCGAGGGAGCTGATGTGCTTGGATGAGCCGTTCGGCGCGCTGGACGCGTTGACTCGGATGGACATGCAGCAGTGGCTTCTCCGCATATGGGAGGACACGCGCCGATCGGTGCTGTTTGTAACCCACAGCATAGAAGAGGCGCTGCTCCTTTCCGATCGCGTGTACGTGCTGACGGGCAAACCGGCGTCGGTGTCCGAGGCAATCGTCGTGCCGTTCGGCCGTCCGCGCGATGAGTCGATCACCTCGCAAAGCGAGTTTTTGGAGCTGAAGCGGCGAATTTACGGTTCGCTGCGTTTGTAAATAAGTTGGCAGCCGGGGCTTAGATTATGTACCGAAAGCTCCGGCAAAGCGCAAGAAATCATGCGAATGGGTAATATTACCTGTAATGAAACTATTGACGGCGAGTGCGGAAAGCAATATAATGAACATCGTTGACTTCAAATTTTGCTGATGTAGCTCAGCTGGTAGAGCAACGCATTCGTAATGCGTAGGTCGGGGGTTCGAATCCCTTCATCAGCATCGTAAAGAAAGCGCGGTTTCCGGAATCCGGAAACCGCGCTTTTTTCGTTTAGAACCGCTTATTACTGGTTATTGTTTTGAGCTTCTTCCTCGTTGTTGTTTGCGTTGGCGTTTGTGTTAGCGTTGGTGAGATTGCCAGCGCCTTCGCCCGCCTGATTGCCCAGCGCTCCGCCAGCCAATCCGCCTACTACGGTCCCGACAGGTCCGAATGCGGAACCGACAACGGCTCCGGCAACGCCGCCTCCTACCGTTCCAACCGCTTCTCCGGCATTGTTGGTCATATTGTTGCCGGCATTGTTTTGATTCCGTTTGTTATTTTCAGCCATTGAATTCACTCCTCATTTGATTTAGGACCTGTTGCCGATTGCGCGCCCCTAAGTCCCGGAACATAGTTTGCTCCATCCGGATGGATTGAATTCTAATGAAAACAACAAAGTTTAATCATTGGCCGATTTTTCGTCTTCCTCAAGCACATCGTACTTGTTGATGTGATTGGTTATCGCTGCAACCGCTTCAAGATCGGGATTGGCCTCCATGGCGGATGAAGAGATGTTTGATGGAACGGTTTTTACTTCGTCTTCCGTTTTGTCGAGAAAATTTTGCTGATCCGCTTTTATTGCATCAATCCGATTGCTCATCTTTACTAATCATCCTCTCTGACCGCATAGCTCGTTTTTTTTCGTTAGTAGCATTCTTCATATGGAGGATGATTATCCGTGTTACGCAAGGCGATGCAGCATTTCCTCGAGAGTGTGCTCGGACATGGAAGAAATACGCAAATCGTACCGTTCAAAATACAGCGCTTCCGTCATCGGGTTCGGCACAATAACGATTTTGAGTCCGGCTGCGGCTGCGGATTTCGCGCCGTTGGCGGAATCCTCAAAGGCGACGGCTTCCCCGGGAGCGACACCCAATCGGGCAACTGCGAGAGAATACAGCTCGGGATCCGGCTTCACTTTTGCCACATCATCCTTGGTGCAAAGCGTTTCGAAATAATGCAGCAAGCCGTGCGACTGCAAAAACGGTTCCACCCAAGCTTTCGGTGAGCTGGTTGCCAGCGCGATGCGGAGCCCAAGCCGTTTCGCATCGCGAAGGCACTCCTCGACGCCTTCGCGCAGCGGGAGCGCGGCGGTCTTTGCTTTATGTCTTGCCAGAGCTCTCTCTTGGATGTCTTTAAGCAACCGGTCCGTACCCATCTGACGGGTAATGTAACGGAACAGCGAATCGTCGTACGTTCCGATGCCTTCCGCAAACACCTCAAGCGGCAGGTCGATGCCGTGCTCCGCCAGCACCTCGCGAAACGAATCGTACCAGACCGTCTCCGTATCGAGAATCGTGCCGTCAAAGTCAAAAATAACCGCTTTAATCATTCGCAACCACTCCCGTTGTTCTCTTTTTCTTTTTAGTACATAATCAAAACAAGCGTATACCGCATTTTATCATATATTGCTTGTGTAACAGAGAGAAAAAGGGGAGAGGCCCGTGACATTGTCGCGTGCGGAAGAAAGAAACCAAATTCGTTTGAACCGTCGGCAAAAAATCAAAAAAGTGTTTTCCGTCGCAGGCTGGACGCTCGGAACAGGAGCGCTGATCGTTTGGCTGTGGCATTGGACGGGAGGGTAAGCTTGTGCTTTGCCTTGGAAACGATTGGGATGAATTGTTGTCGGAGGAGTTTACAAAGCCGTATTTCTTGAAGCTCGTCGATTTTCTGGAGGAGGAGTACCGAAGAAGTACCGTTTATCCCGAGCAGTCTCAGCTATACGCGTCTTTGCGCATGACCCCGTTTAGGGAAGTTAAAGCGGTAATTTTGGGGCAGGATCCGTATCACGGTCCCGGTCAGGCGCATGGGCTAAGCTTCTCGGTCAGGCCGGGCGTCGCCGTTCCCCGGTCGCTCCGCAATATATTCAAAGAGCTGCATTCGGACCTGGGAGTTGCGATTCCCGCGCACGGCAATTTGGAAGCGTGGGCGAAACAGGGCGTTCTGCTGCTGAATACGGTGTTAACGGTGCGGGACGGAGAAGCGGGCTCGCACCGGGGCCGCGGTTGGGAGACGTTCACCGACGGCATCATCGAACGATTGAACGCCCGGCCTGCTCCGCTTGCGTTCATACTCTGGGGGGCGCATGCGGGAGAGAAACGGGCGCTCATCGACGAGTCGCGCCATCTTGTCATCGCCTCCGCGCATCCGAGTCCGTTGTCGGCCCGAAGAGGCTTTTTCGGCAGCCGTCCTTTTTCCAGAACGAACGAGTGGCTTGTAGCTTCGGGCATGCAAGAAATCGATTGGGGCATACCCGAAACCGATTAAAAATGGAACGTCAGCTGCTCAGGCGCGGCTACCGTCTCCGCTTTGCGGGACATATCCCATTCGGATACGCCGTAACGTTCGAAATACACTTGAACGATTTTCGTTACCGATTGTTTATATTCCCGAGAGACGTATGCGGACCGTTCATACAGCCGCGCCAGCTTGGCCGACAGGTGAGGGTATCGTTCGCCGATGCATTTGAAAAACCAGCATTTCACCTCCGGCGTGCTGAGGCGAAGGAAGGACGGCATAATATAAGCCGCTCCCGCTTGAGCGGCGCTGCGAATAACGTTCTCCAAGTCGTCCTCGGCATCCGTCAAATACGGAACGATCGGCGCGAGAAAGACGGAGGTGCGTATACCGGCCTCGTTCAGCTGGCGCACCGTATCGATGCGCTTCGCGGGCGACGGGGTGGACGGCTCAAGATTGCGCCATACGCCGTTATCCAGCGTGTTGACGCTAATATTGACCGACACGCTGTTCATCCTCTTCAGCAGGTCAACATCCCGCAATATGAGGGGCGATCGCGTCGTAATGGTTACATCGGCCTTGTATTTGGCGAGCACCTCCAAGCACGATCTCGTCAACCCGGCTTTCCCTTCCGTCTGCTGGTAAGGGTCCGTAGCCGTGCCGATGGCGATGCTTCCGTTTAAAGAACGGCGTCCGCCTAGAGTCATCTTGGCCAGCTGATCGTTCAATGCTTGCGCGGCGTTCGACTTCATATATATCGTATTTTGAAACGTGTCGTCTGCGGCCTCACCCAAAAAAGTATGAGTGGAGCGGGCGTAACAGAAGCTGCATCCGTGCTGGCAGCCTCGGTATGGGTTCAGCGACCATTCAAAGGGCATGGACGGGGCGGTGACGCGGCTCAGTAAATTTTTCGCTTGCAAAGTCTCATAGCGTACCATTTTCACACCATCCGCTTCTTTAGAATAAGAACATCAGTTCCTATTTTACCCTAGTCTTGATCTAAAGTCCATTTGGAATAATCTGTGGACAATTCCTTCGTCTTCTTCACTTTAATGATCAAATGATTGCCTTTACCGAACACTTTCGCTTCCCGGTTGAATGCGGATTCGATCGCTTTTTTCTTTTCCTCGAATTGCGAGATCGTCATTCCGGGGCGCAGCTTGTAATGAAATTCCAGAAACACATCGTCTTTCCGGTTGGACAAGGAGAGGAGCAGAGGGAATTTCTTTTCGTGCTTCGGCTTGACGTAAAGATTGGTATTTTCAAATACTTGCTTCATAATTCGCTGATACTTGAACCACCAATGGTTGAAAATATAAAACGTGACAATCGTAATAAAAGCCGCAAACAGAAAAATACGTGTTTTATTCACGGAAATCCAAATAAGCCAATTGTCCATCGACGGAAACAGCGATTCGATCATAGCGCGGCGCACCCCCGGGGAATGGTGACTCGTATCACCACCATTGTATCGGGAGCTTGTTCTGATTATGACTGTTTGTTACGATGTAGCATGTAATCTCGAATGAAGGAAAGGGGTTAAGCGATGAAGCTTAGGGTTGCCGCAGTTCAATATCATTTGCATTCTATCAACAGCTTCGAGGATTTTCGGGCGAGAGTGGAGCATTATGTAAAGACCGCTCAAGAGTTCGAAACGGAATTTTTGTTGTTCCCGGAGTTTTTTACGACACAGCTTCTGTCGATTCCGACGTCTGACGGTAAGGCAGCCGGCATCGAGGAGCTTCCTAAATATACGGAAGCGTATCTGGCTTTGTTCCGCGAGCTGGCGGGCGAGACCGGCATGCACATCATTGCCGGCACGCATGTGATCGAGCGGGGAGGGCGTCTGTACAACGTCGCCCATATGTTTTACCCTGACGGGACGGTCGTCGAGCAGCCTAAGCTGCACATCACGCCTACGGAAGTGAAGGAGTGGCGGATGAGTGCGGGCGAAGGGCTGCAAGTATTTCCGACCGCGAAAGGGACCGTAGCGATGCTTACATGCTACGATATCGAGTTCCCGGAGATCGTGCGAATGGCGAAGGCTAAAGGGGCGGACGTCATCTTCTGCCCGTCCTGCACCGATGATCGCCACGGGTTTTACCGGGTTCGTTATTCGAGCCACGCGCGGACGATCGAGAACCAAGTGTATGTCGTAACGACCGGTACGGTCGGCAGCCTCCCCACGGTCGATTTCATGCGTGGGAATTACGGGCAGGCGGCGGTCATTACGCCGAACGACGTACCGTTCCCGCCGCGAGGCATTCAAGCGGAGGGCGAGATCAATCAGGACATGATCATCGTAGCCGACCTTGATTTGGCGTTGCTGTACGAAGTGCGGGAGCGGGGCAGCGTTACGACGTGGCGCGACCGCAGAACCGATTTGTACACGGATTGGACTTAGAGGTACCGGTCGATGAACAGCTTGTATCGATCCGAGTACTATGCGTTTCGATGCGGAGCGGAGCGGCCGCTGAAATCGCTGATCCGCACGTATACGGAAGCCGATTTCGACCGGCTGATCGACATTCAGCGGGAATGCTTTCCGCCGCCGTTTCCGCCCGAGCTGTGGTGGAACCGCGAACAGCTGGCGTCCCACGTGTCGCGATTTCCCGAGGGAGCGTTGTGCGTAGAGGCGGACGGGGAGCTTATCGGCTCAATGACGGGTCTGATCGTCGATTGGGAGCCGGGAGATCCTCCCCACAGCTGGGCGGAAATTACCGACGAAGGGTATATTCGTAACCATAATCCGCAAGGGAATACGCTGTATATCGTCGATATCAGCGTACGCCCTTCATACCGCTCGTACGGCTTCGGCAAAGCGATGATGCACGCCATGTACCATGTTGTCGTGCAAAAGCGGCTCAAGCGGCTGCTTGGCGGGGGGCGCATGTCGGGCTATCATTCGGCGGCCGGCGAGATGAGCGCGGAGCAGTACCTCAGCGAGGTGTTGGATGGAAAACGGAACGATCCGGTGATTACTTTTCTCATGCGCTGCGGACGAACGCCTGTAGGGATTGCCGAGAACTATTTGGAAGACGAAGAGTCCCGCAATTATGCGGCATTGATGGAATGGAAAAATCCTTTTATCGAAGGGGACGGGTAGAGAATGGATTACATTCGTATTCAAAATGTGGAAGATCCGTTGTTTAAGCAGATGCATGAGTTGATGGGGAGCATTTTTCCTCCGGAAGAGGTATTGGAGTTTTCCGCATGGGCGGAGCCGCTGAAAGACGAAGGGCTGCGCGTGTATGTTGCGGTGCAGGACGGAAAGGTGGTCGGAGCGACGGAGTATCGCTACTATCCGGACATGCGGGTAGCGATGACCGATTTCACGATTATCGGCAAGGACGGACTCGGAATCGGACCGTTCCTGGCAAGACATCGGGCGCGCGATTTGGCAGAGTGGGTTAGCCGGACGGAAGGCCCGATGCTGGGGATGTTCGCTGAGATTTACAGACCGGGCGAAGCGGCGGACCTTAACTTTGGCGGCGTTGCTTCCATGAACCCGTACGTTCGAAGAGAAGTGCTTTCGCACCTTGGTTACAAGCGGCTGGATATGGATTATGTGCACCCGTCTTGGCAGCAGGACGGCGAGGCGGTCGGAGGGCTTGACCTCGGATTTCTTCCTGCCGATGAGGAAAGGGCATCGGTCCCTGCTTCTCTTGTGGTTCAGTTCTTAAAGACGTATTATGCCGCGCTTGAGCCGAAGCCACGGCAATGGATGGACATGGTGGACCGACTTGAGTCCCAGGCTCAAAGCGATATCGCCTTATTGCCGCTATAAGGGCATTTGAAACCGTTTTGGCGATATTTGCGTAAGAAGAGGAGATGTCATCTTCTACGTTGGGAGCTGGGGAAATGTCGTTCTTTAATCGAATGCTGGCTAGTATCGGGATCGGGGCCGCTCAGGTGGATACCCTTCTTGATAAGCAGCGGTATGCGATCGGGGAAGAGGTCCGCGGGATTGTCAAGCTGCGCGGCGGTAATGTCGACCAGCATATTAACACGATTTATATATCGGTAATGACGCAATACGCGAAAGAAATCGATGACCGGAAAGTGTACAATACCGGAGAAGTCGGGCGGTTTCTCGTTACCGATCCGTTTACGCTCGCTGCAGGAGAGGTCAAGGAAATCCCATTCTCCTTCCTGCTTCCGTCCGGTACGCCGCTGTCCGTAGGCCGCACTCCGATATGGCTCAAGACCGGTCTCGATATTTCGAGCTCGGTCGATCCGACGGACGATGACCGGATCGAGGTTTCTCCGAGCGCGGAGATGAGAACGGTATTGGACGCGGTGTCCGAGCTCGGTTTTCAGCTGCGTAAGGCGGACTGCGAGTATGCGCCGCGTCTCGGATACGGAGCGTTTGCCCAGGAGCTCGAGTATTACCCGGTGTCGGGACCGTTCCGCGGCAAGCTGGACGAGCTTGAGGTGATTTTCGTACCGAACCGTTCGGGCGGGCCGCTGGAGGTGCTACTGCAGATCGACCGCCGTGTGCGCGGGCTGGCGAGCCTGTTCTCGGAGGCTATGGATTTGGACGAATCGTTCGTTCGCGTTCGTCTTGATGCCGCTCTTCTCTCGGGCGGTGCCCGTGCGGTTGCCGGTGAGCTGGAGTCCGTAATACGCCGGTACGCTTAACCTTCCAACGATGGATGTCCCTCGGGTCTTTGGACTCGGGGGATATTTTTTATTTATGGGTTTGAGTGAAGACACGGGCGTGTTGGGGGGACTATCGTGCTCGAGGTCCCTTTTGACCGCTATCCCCTTTACTCAGAAACGAAGATGCGTCATCCAAATATGACTGATTATACTCATATGTTTTTCGTCGTTCTAGTTTGTTGGTTCCGAGAAGGGGAAAGAGTAGGGGTTGGGGTTGGAGTTGGAGTTGGAGTTGGGGTTGGGGTTGAAGTTAGGGATTGGGATTAGAGTTATGGATTAGGTTTAGAGTTAGGGATTGGGGTTGGAGTATGAGTTAGGGGTTGGGGTTGAAGTGGGAGTTGGAGTATGGGTTGAAGTATGAGTATGAGTATGAGTATGAGTATGAGTATGAGTATGAGTATGAGTATGAGTATGAGTATGAGTATGAGTATGAGTATGAGTATGCTTTAGCAAGCCCTTTTGACCGCTATCCCATTGGCTCAGCTTTATAGAATTTGCTTTTTTGAAGGCGTATTGCGATCGGGCAGTTGTATTTTAGGGTATGAAAAAGTATCGTCACTTTCCCAATCCATCTCGGGACAGTGCCGGTAAAACCAATAGCAAGGGGGAGGGTTATTGACGGGATCGGGAAGGGGCGGACAAGCAGACCTCCGAAAGCGAGTCTAGGGCGTTAGCGGCTGTCTGAAGGGAAAGATTGATCCGGTAACAAAACTCATCCATATAAAACTGCAAGTATTTAGCCCCGATGCCATGGAAAGTTCGATTTAACCAAGTTCTAGCTTCTTTGATCAGTTGGGGGAGCAAGTTCTCTTCATGGATCCGAAATCGCTTGAGAATCATGGTGTCGTAGTTTCCTTGTACAACATGATCTTCCACGAAAGCCTTCTCTCCTGAGCGGTCCATATGTTTTCCATACATATGCTCTTTGGAAACTTGCTTGATTTTGACATAAGTCGGTTCGCCGTTTGCCCGGAATGCTGCACCGACCATAACGGGATGCTCCGAGGGATGCGCGACGAACGGTTGATGCAAGTAGTCGCGCCCATAGAAAGATAGGCCCGCCCTAACTTTGCCGGAGAGAAGTTCCCGATGGTCAAATTGCGAGATGGCATGCCGAATTTTCTTGAGCATAGCCCAAGCCGTTTTATAGGTAACCTGAATTACTTTGGCCAGCTGCACGGCATTAATGCTGTTCTCTTGAGTAAGAAATTGCAAAGCGGCCGCCCATTTCGCCAGCGGGGTGCGGCTTCCTTCCATGACGGTGCCCGCTGTAAGCGAGGTTTGATGGCGGCAAGACCGGCATTGAAACAGAGGCAGTCTCCGGGTATGGAAAACATAAGCTCGGTTGTACCCGCAATTCCGACAGTTAAAGCCTTTCGGCCATCTTATACCAATAAAATAAGCGATCCAACGATTTTCCGTAAGGCGAGCTCCGCCATCAATAGAAACCATCGTCATCGACAACTCCTTCCGGGCAATACTTGTAATCAAATTATACCAAACAAATGTTCGTATGTAAACTCATTTAAACCAAATTATGGGGTATATTCGGAGGTGCGCCACAATTGGGAATAGGTTATTCAATAAGAAAGAAAGGGAAACAAAGTTACGGGTCGGATAAGATAGGGGAACAAAGTCGCGGAACGGAAGAGAAAAGGGAAACAAGGTCGCGGAACGGAAGAGAAAAGGGAAACAAGGTCACGGATCGGAGGAGAGAAGGGTAGAAGATCGCGGATTGGAAAAGGGAAGAGGAACAAGGTTGCGGAACGGAAGAGAAAATGGAAACAAGGTCGCGGAACGGAAGTGAAAAGGGAAACAAGGTCAAGGATCGGAGGAGAGAAGGGTAGCAAGATCGCGGATTGGAAAAGGGAAGAGGAACAAGGTTGCGAAACGTTGGAAGGAGTAAGGGGAATCGAAAAGCAAATCGATGAAAGTGTTTCTGAACGAAGGGGATAGCGGTCAAAAGGGAGTGCGCGCAAGAGAGAGAGAGGTGACGGGGCCGGCAAGACAGGCAAAACTGGAAAAACAGAGCGGACAAGCGTGCGCAATCTCCGCCGGCATTCCCAAAAGAGAATGCCGGCAAAGAACGCAAGGGCTTCATAAACGATCAAGTCGAAGGTACCGACGAGGCCGTTTCATGTTGAGCATGATACAACCGATAGTAGGCGCCGCGGAGAGCTAGAAGCTCCTCATGAGTGCCCTCCTCCTCGATGCCTCTTGCCGTAAGCACGATAATCCGTTTAGCATGACGTATGGTGGCAAGACGATGGGCGATCACGAACGTTGTGCGTCCTTTCGCGTGCCGCTCGATCGACGCCTGCACGATGGCTTCGCTCTCGTTATCGAGCGAGGACGTCGCTTCGTCGAGGATCAGCACCGGCGGATTTTTCAAAAACATGCGCGCGATCGACAAACGCTGCTTTTGCCCGCCGGACAGCTTCGCCCCGCGCTCGCCGATGTAAGTGTCGTAACCGTCAGGGAGCGACATAATGAAATCATGCGCATTCGCCGCCTGCGCCGCCTCCACGATTTCATCGAATGAGGCGTCCAGCCGCCCGTATGCGATGTTTTCACGGACGGTCCCCGAGAACAGGAATACGTCCTGCTGAACGACGCCGATATGCCGGCGAAGCGACTGCAGCGTAAACTCGCGAATGTCTCTGTCGTCCACACGGATCGCTCCGTCCTCAATCTCATAGTATCGGGGGATGAGGGAGCAGAGCGTCGATTTCCCCGCGCCCGAAGGGCCGACAACGGCTACCGTCTCGCCGGGAAGGACGGACAGCGATATATTTTGCAGGACGGCGTCCGCATTCTCCGAATACCGGAACGATACCCGGTCGAATTCGATGGCCCCGGTAACGCCGTTCAGCGACACCGCGTTCGGGCGATCGACGATGTCCGGCGGCGTTTCCAGCAGCTCGATAAAACGGCGGAAGCCGGTCATGCCGCGCTGGTACTGCTCCATAAAGCGCTGCAGCGTCTGGAGCGGCTGGGTCAGCAGCGAAATATACAGCAAATACGCGACAAGATCGCCCATCGTAATCTCCGACATCGTAATAAATACGCCGCCAGCCACAATCGTGATTAGTGTCGCGGCATTCGTCAAGAACGTCACGCCTGCATCAAAGCCGCCGATATGCCGGATATATCCGGTCCAAGCGGTTTGCCACCTTTGGTTGCCTTGCTCGAATTTCTGCGTTTCGTGCTCCTCGTTGGCAAACGACTGAACAACCTTCATACCCGAAATGTTATCTTCCAAATGGGCAGTCACATCCGCGAGAGATTCGTTGATTTTAACGACCGATTTCGACATCATTCCGCTGTAGGCCCGCATGAACCAAAAGATAAAAGGAACAAGCCCGAACACGACGAGCGTCAGTTTCCAGTTAATGATGCACAGCAAAGCGAATGCCCCGACAATCCGTACTGCCGACAACAAGAAATCTTCCGGCGCGTGATGCGCGATTTCCGGGATCTCCTCAATGTCCCTCATGACGCGAGAAATAATGTGCCCTTTCTTCGTATTATCATAGAACGAGTAAGAGAGCTTCTGCAGGTGGGCGAATATTTGCCTGCGCATCGTCATCTCCATCCGGATGGCGATGACATGACCGTAATAACCGACAATGTAGGTGCAGACGGTAATTCCGAGATAAATTGCGAGCAGTTCACCGCCGAACCATAGAACGCTTTCCAATGTTGCATTTACAATCCCGTTATTAAGGAAATCCCGAATGAGAAAAGGCACCGCGAGCCCCAGCACGGTGACCATTAGTGCCGCAAATAAATCGAGCGACAGCAAAGCGATATGAGGCCTATAGTAAGCAACAAATTTACGAATCAAAATCAAACAGTTTCACGCTCCATGTAAGTGAATAAAAACAAAAAACCGCGAATGAACCTAAGTTCATCGCGGATTAGCGCAAATCCAAATATGTTCCGCAGGCAGCAAACGAAGCGCACAAAAAAAAGTGCACCCATGCGGAAAGGATAAGGATGAGCGTATGGCCGGCGAACGGTTCTTATAACGATTCAAAGCACGGGCGGAGGAGCAGATTTGCAAAGCAAAGCAAATCAAACCTGCACATTCGCATGTGCAAGCTTACTCGCATCCGTCGCATGCGGTTCGATTGTCGTTAGTTAAGAACACCCTGTGCCATATGATGACATCCTTCGTTTACTTAATCGGTGCTGCCGTTTCCAATTATAACCTGAGGCTATTTTGCCAGTCAATGGCGGAATGAGTTATTATGGGGTATGATTTCAGTTATTGCCGATTGAGGGGGCTCTTTTCATGAATGTTACCATCGGCGCCCGAGTGATCAAGACGGGAATTGCCGTTGCATTGGCCTTATACTTTACCGAATTGTTCGGCTTCCAGCCCGGCGACCGCATCATCGCCTGCGTTGCGGCTCTTTTTACTTTGCAGCCGTCCGTTTACCGGTCGTGGCAGCATCTGTTGGAACAGGTTCAATCGAACACCTTGGGCGCCGTTCTCGCCGTAGGCATCGGCTACCTGCTGCCCGTCAACGAGCTGGTGATCGGGTTAACCTGTATTATTGTGATATTGATCACGCTTGCGTTGCGGATGGAAAGCGCAGTATCGCTTACGCTCGTCACCGTCATTGTCGTTTTGCTAGCCGGCAGCGATTGGGAATATGCGCTTCACCGGTTTTTGCTGATCCTGCTCGGAATCGGGGTTGCGTTTGCGGTGAACGCGGTCATTTTGCCCCCTAATAATGTGAAGCAGTTTCTGGACGGCTATCGTTCCGCCGTGCAGTCGCTGTCGCTGCTTCTGCGCACCGCCATCTCCGACGAATTGAAGGAAACGGAAGCAAAGGCGCTTCGAGAGCAGCTGAACAATACGGTGAGAAAACTGAACGAATGGTACGGAATGCTGGAAGAAGAGTGGAGAAAATGGAGCCGGTTCCGCCCCCAGCCGAGCAGACAGCTTGTGGTGCAGAAGCAAATGCTGAAGACGATCATGATCGGGGTCGAGGCGCTGGATACGGTGGAGGAGCACTATTTTTCCCAGCGGAACCGCGGCAACGCCGACCAGACGTTCGATGCGTGCCTCGAAGAGATGATTAAGTTTCATGAATTTACGCTGTTAAAGTACGAAGGGAAAATGAAGCAAAGCGACCAGATGAACGATAAAGTGGAGGAGGATTTGGAAACACTCCTTCGACGAAACATAGAATACGCGGCGGAAAACGCCGATTCGCAGCTTATGCTCGTTGTGATCGCCTCTGCGATGTACGAGTACGGCCATCAGCTTCGGAGATTGGACCGGATGATCAGCCATATGAACGCGTCGGAGTAAAAAGGGAAAGGGGGCGGATCAATGAGCTTTATATGCTCATTGGTCTACCCCCTTGCAAATGCTTACCGCTCTCCGCCGTGACGGCGGTGATGAAGCTGTGCGGCTTGGCGGGCTTCCGGATCCTTCGAATTGACGGCGGACACCGGAATGTTCGCTTGCGCCGCGGCGCCTTCATCCGTATGCATGTCCTCACGCTTGTCTCCGAGCGAGAAGCCGACCATCTCGTATTCCATCTTGCCTAGCTGCGGGTCCATCGGAAATTCCTCGCCGGCCTTAAGCTCAACCTCGTGCCCGTTCATGTCCTGGTATACGCCGTCGGTTTCCACAATATCGCCCGACAGCGGGTTCATCGACTTGTCGTTTGACATGGGCTGCAACCTCCTCTATGCGCCAAAAGTGCGTGCATCGGAGTTACTTTTCCCAACGTTGCGCCGTTTCATGTAAATTATGACTTGATCGGCACGTAAATATCCGTTTCCGACTTTTCGTTGTCCGGGCCGAAGAAACGTTCCCCGTAAAACTCAAATTCATAGCTTTCCAGCGGCTGAAAGTTGTTCGCCGGCAGCCACTCCTCGTAAATGCGCCGGAACGTGTGGAATAGACCGCTCGGCTTTCCCGTGTGCGTAAAGACCGCGTAGGTTTGGGCAGGCACCTCTACGAAGGTCATACCCGCAGGCAGCCCTTCCGTCGATCCGACCTGTACGCCTGCCAAATAATTCACCGTGCTTCCGTCAAAATCGCAGCAAAGACCGTACGTTTCATGCGGATTGATCCGGTTCGGCACACTGCCCATTTCCGGGACGAAACGCTCCCATATTTCCGCAAATTTCGGCGATCCGCCGGCTCCCCTGACGGCCATTCCTGCTACGATGAACGCTTCCTTATGCTCGATTCTCGGTTCCATCTTCGTTCCTCCCCAATCGTTCTTCGGTAATTCAGGGCCAAGCAGAAGCTTCAGCTCATGCTCCACGCGATGCAGCAGCTTTTGCCGCTCCAGGATGGAAGCTCGAAGCTCCTCCGTATGCTCGCGAAGAATGGCGGTCAGCCGGTTCGGATCCTTAAGCGCACCGGCTTCCTTCAGCTCGCGAATGACCTCCAAGCCTACGCCCAGTTCCCGCAGAAAGATGATTCTGCTGAGATCTTTTATTTGCTCCGGCGCATAGTAGCGGTATTGATTTTCCGGTCCCGTTTGGGACGGGGAAAACAATCCGATCGTATCGTAATGGCGAAGCGTCTTTGCGGTAACGCCGAACAACCGCGCGATTTGCCCGACGGTAAGCAGGGTGGTCATTGGCTTGCTGCCTCCTTAGAACGTGTTTGCTGAATGCTCGCCCTTTCCATGAGTAACAATACAACATTTCCCCAAGGGAAAGGTCAAGGGGCTCTCGTAAAATAAATGAAAAAACTCCATCATGAGCGATTTCCGTCGCCCTGAGGAGTTTCCGCTGCCGTTAGTGCTACTTGAACAATCTGAAAGGGAACCAGACGTAAAACAGGCCGATAAACAGAAACAGAGATGCGGCGATGAGGAACGGGACCTGCAGCCCGAAGCTGTCCGCCATTGCGCCTCCAAGCGCCGGCCCGATCATGACGCCGATGCCTTCCACGGTAGAGAAGATGCCCCAGCCGACGCCTTTTTGCTGCGGCGGTACGAAAGCGGCGAGAAGCGCATTCCAGGCAGGCAGAACGGCAGCGTAGGATAAGCCGAGCACGATGGCCCAGATAAGGCAAATCCAGAGGGTTTCCGTGGTCGTTAATGAATATAAGCCGAATGAGAAGCAGGCGAAGCCGAGAACGAGGAACCACTTTTTGCCGAGCTTGTCGCTAAGGCGGCCTAGCGGGACAAGTCCTAGAACGGCGAACGCACCCCCGGTCAGCAGAAAGAACGAGTACTGGGAATTTGTAAGCTGGAGCCGGTCCTCCGCGAAAATCGGCAAAATCGGGAGAAGCATGCTCGCTCCAAGCGTCTGCAGAATCATTCCCGGAAGGAGCGGACGCATGGCGCGCAAACGTCCCTTCAGTTCGGTAAATTGCTCTTTAACGGGAGCGCTATGGGTATGTACCCGCGTATTCGGCATGAGCCACGAAACGGCCCATGCCGCGGCGGCAAGCGCTAACAGTACGATAAACGAAATTCCGTAACCGAACCAATCAAGGAAAAAATTCATCAGCACCGGCCCGAGTCCCAATCCGAGCAGCCATGCCATGTACAGCACGCCCATTTGATGGCCGCGGTCGTTCTCGGAAACGCTGCTCATCCCGATGATCCAAATGGGGGAGGCGCCGATTCCGAAAATTGCCGCCCCTACGATGAGCATCCATGCCTGAACCGAATATTGGAGCATGATTAATCCGATAATGGAAACGGCAAAGCTCGGTTGAAGCACCCATTGCTTCGGAAGCCGGTCGAGCAGCACCCCGATGCCCAGCTTGGCGGCCGTATCGGCGATGTAGTGAACGGTAACGGCAAATCCGATCGTTGTTACGGTTAAATACAACTCATCTACTGCGTATTTAGGAATATATGAGATCAGTACGGCTCCGCGTACGAATTCAATAAAGAAAAAGACGGTTGCCAATCGAACGAGGCTTGCGGGTACGTATAGACTACGAAATGCGCTCACTAGATACTCTCCTTATTTCTGGAGTCGCCCGCTGATCGAATCGGCGCGAGCTCATGTCGGCCAACATATCCTGCACGATCGTTTCGGCCGAATGCCGCATGCGCAGCAGAGAAATTCGTTCTCTGGCCTCGGACAGCTTCCGTTCATCCTCCAGAAGCTCTCTGATTTGCCGGGTTAATTCGTGAAAATCGTTTGCGATAAAGGCGGCGCCTTTCGACGAAAGATATTCGGCGTTGTCTCGCTCCTGTCCCGGAACGGGCCGGAATAGCACGATCGGCAGCTCGCTCTGGATCGATTCGGTCAGCGTAATGCCGCCCGGCTTCGTGACGATCGTGTCCGAAACCGCCATCAGCTCGTTCATTTCGGTTACGAAACTGAAGACGCGGATGGAGGGATGGCCGGCGAAGCACTCTTGCATAGAATCGTGAAGCTGTTTGTTTTTGCCGCAAACGACCAGCAGCTGCATTCCGGGGAGAGAGGCAACCGACTGGCAAACCTCCTTCAAGCCCGATAAGACGCCGTAAGAGCCTGCCATGATCAATACCGTTCGTTTCGCAGGGTCAAGCTTATATTTCTCGAACAGCTCGGTCGTACGCTCGGTAATCTGGAACTCCTTCTTCAGCGGAATGCCCGTCGTCCGGACCTTGTCCGCCGGTATTCCGGCATTAATGATTTCCTTCTTCAAGTCATCCGTGGCGACGTAGTACTTGTCCACTTGCGGGTGAATCCAGCGGCAGTGCAGCACGAAATCGGTAATGACATTATAAATCGGGATGCCGACGCCGGTTTTCTTGCGAAGCTCCGGCATGACCATCATCGGGAACGTGTTGACGACGGCGTCGGGCCGGTGCTCCTTAATGACCTGCTTCAGCTTCGACATGCCCCAGCCGTTGAACCAGCTGGAGAAAAGCGTATCGTTCGGCATATGGCGAGTTCTATAGTATGTCCAGCCGTATAGCTTCGGAAACATCGTGTAGCTTTTAATGTATAAAAGCTTGGTGAATGCATTGAGCATCGGGTAGGCTTCCGCAAACAGGTCGACCAGCACCGCTTCGGTCCCTTCGCTGCGTTCGATCTGCTCTTTCAGCGCCCGCGATACTTGGATATGGCCGTCACCGTAGCTTGCGTATAGTATCAATATTTTTTTCGTCACGACATTCAAATGGCCGCTCAACTCCTTGCGGATCTGCTCCTGCTCATATTTTAACTTATTCCTGTGGAATTATCAGTATTTAACCACATGCTGCGTATAGAGGCTTATTCATTGTAGCGGAAAAACCGGTCGAATGCACACGACCTACGATTTGGCGCAGCCAAGACTTAAGTCGGGTTAAATCGTAAGAAAGTTTACCCAATTAAGAATTTTCAGACAAGAAAATAGGGACATAATCAATTCATTGATGTATTATGAATGTAATAAGAGAGCATTACTGCCTAACCCATCTGCCGAATGAAATTACTTTACGGAGAGGAGCTAGCTTATGGCTGCAAAAGGAAGTAATGAAGTAAAGGAAAGCGTAAAGGAGATGGCTCGAATTTACAGGCCGTCCAACCCGCGGAAATTCGTTAGGGATTACGTAAAGAAATATCGGATACCGGGAGGATATGAGGACGTGCTGACACGTCTTGTAGAGAATGAGATGGCGAAGCTCGGAGACTCTGTCTCCTAAAATATAAAGAAAAAGGACCGTCGGAACGGTCCTTTTTTAATGCTATAAAATTTATACATGTTGCAGGGCGGCGGTGTTGTCGTCTTTCGTGGCCGTCTGAGCGGTATGGCGGTCGCCGATATAACGCAAAAACATCCAAACGCCCGCAATAAGAAGCGCTCCGGCGCCGGCCTGCAGCGGTCCGAGACGTTCGCCCAGCAGCAGCCACGCGAGCAGTGTTGCGCCGACCGGCTCTCCTAGAGTGGCCATCGAAACCGTCGTGGCACCGACAAATTTTAGAAGCCAATTGAACAGCATATGCCCGAATACGGTAGGAACAAGGGCCGTCAGCGCGAACAAAATCCATTCCTTCGGCGGATAAGCGAAGAACGAATACCCGAACGCCGCGTTATAGATCGCGAAGGAGAGGGAAGCCGACGCAAATACAATATAATTGTACAAGAAGTTAGGTACTCGGCTGCGGAGCGCTTGACCAAGCAGCATATGAACGACGACGGCAAGCGTGCCGAGAATGGAAAGCAAATCTCCATAAAGCGCCGTCCCTGACAACCGCAAATCTCCCCAGCCGATCATCACCGCTCCGGTGACGGCCACGGCCATGCTCACGGCAGACCCGCGGCTGATCTTCTCTTTAAACACCCAAAGCGAACCTAGCATAACGAGGATCGGCTCCAGCGTGAGCAGTACGGTCGAGCTGGCAACGGTCGTATAATTCAACGAACCCATCCACAGTAAAAAATGCAGCGCCAAAAACACTCCCGATCCGGACAACAGCAAATAATCGCGGATGGAAAGAGCGGTAAACTGGCGGCGGTATTTATACAGAAACGGCGTCATTGCCAGAACGGTAAGCAGAAGCCTGTGCATGCCGACGACAGAGACGGGAGCGCTCGACCAGCGGATAAATATGGCCGAGAAAGAAATAGCGATCATTCCGATAGTAAGAAAGCCGTAAAGATACGCCTTGCGCAAAGAAGGAGGGCGATCGGACGGTTGCGGCATAGAAGCGTTCACTCCATAGGTTCATGATAGTATTTCTTAGATGCGCGTGACTTGAGATAGTATACAGCATCTTGCGGAAACGCACCATAATATGTGCTTGACGGAACGTTTAAAATATAATATTATCATTATCGATAACAATAATGTTTGGGGGAAAACGATGAAAGCCGATTTAATATTGCATCCGGTACGAATGAGAATATTATCGGCTCTAGCCGGAGGCCGCCAATTGACCACGCAAGGAATTGCCGGCGCAATGCCGGACGTTCCGCAAGCGACGCTTTATCGGCATCTAAGCAAGCTGGTGGAGAACGGCCTGATTGAAGTGATCGGGACGCAGCAGATTCGAGGGGCAACCGAGAAAACATACTCGCTTCCTAAGGGCGCGAATTATGTGCTTACGGCGGAAGACATGAAGCATATCGGAAAAGAGGAGCACGTTCAGCATTTCGCCACCTTTTTGATCAACCTGCTTAGAGATTTCGAAAGCTATATCCATTCGAAGAAGGAGCCTGATTTCTTGAAAGACGGAGTCGGCTACAGACAAGCCCCGCTATGGCTTACAGACGAAGAGTTTCAGGAAATGATGGTGCGGCTCCGGGAAGTGTTGGCGGACTATGCGACGCTATCCGAAGAGCCCGGAAGAAAGCGCAGAATGTTTGCAACGATCGTAATGCCGACCGTAGAAGAGGAACCGTTAGAATAACTTAGGGGAGCAGAAACATGACAGCTATCTTGGAGAAGGAAATCGAGATTACAGGGACGCCGTTACTGAAGGGGACGTTGGCGTTACCCGGGGAGACGAATGAACGGTTGCCGGCCGTGCTGATGATCGTAGGATCGGGAAAGATCGACAGGAACGGTGTCGTCGATAAGCCGAAAATAGATCTTCGTTTGTATAAGCAGCTGGCAGAGTTCATTACCGGATTAGGCTACATTACACTGCGTTATGACAAGCGCGGGGTAGGCGGCAGCGAAGGCGAATATTTGCGGACAGGCATGTGGGATCTTGTAGACGACGCCAAGCGGGCGGTGCAGTTTTTGGCGAGTCGTCCGGAGGTGGATCCGAACCGGATCATCGTTCTCGGCCACAGCGAAGGAGCTACGCTGGCAACCGCTCTGAATGCGGTGAGGCCGGTGAACGGGTTGGTCTTGCTTTCCGGCGGGGGAGAAAGGCTCGAAGAGGCGCTGCAGCGCCAAAGAAATCTTGCGTACGAAGATATGGCTCAGTTAGGCGGGTTTAAGGGCTGGCTGCTCCGGGTACTGAAAGCGGCCGAGAAATCCGAACGCAATGCTCGGAAGTTTACGGACAGGATTAAGAAGTCAGAGGAAGACGTTATTAAAGTTAGTATGGTTCCGGTGAATGCCAAGTGGATGCGGGAGCATTTTTTTTACGATGTGGTCAAGGATTTGGAGAAAATCGAATGTCCGGTGCTGGCAGTCACCGGCAAGAATGACGTTCAAGCGGATACGGAAAAGCTGAGCAGGGTGACCGAGCTTGCGCGAGGCGCAGCCGAAATCGCCGCTATCGACGATATGGACCACGGCTTGAAGCTGAAGGTAGGAAAGACGGACATGCTGAATTACCGGAAGGAGTTGCCTCTTGTCGGCCCGAAGCCGCTGCATAAGGAGTTTACGAAGACATTGGAAGATTGGCTGAACCGGCACTTTCCGTTGAACGGGGAAGCTTTGCAATGAGTGCCGTATATATTGTGACCGGCGCTTCACGCGGCCTTGGCGAAGCGATCGCGGAGTACCTGCTGACGCCTGGGAACCGGCTGTTCTGCATTTCCCGTACGCGCAACGAGGCGCTGCAGCAAAGGGCTGCGGCTGCTGGAGTCGGTCTCGATTGGTTCGAGCGCGACTTGGAAGAGCTTGCCCAGGGGGACGCTGCTGACGCGCTAATGCGGGAGCTGCTCGGCGGAATCGCCGAATCCGGCTCGACGCCGGCGCTTCGGCTGATCAACAACGCCGGCGTTCTCGAACCGATCGGGCCGGCTCACCGCAACGATGCGAGCGCCGTGGCGCGGCATATCGCCGTCAACCTGACGGCGCCGATTGGATTGACCTCCGCGTTTCTCCGGCTCACGGAGAGTCTGGACGCGGACAAGCGCGTCATGCAAATCTCCTCCGGGGCCGGCCGCAAGCCGTATGCGGGGTGGAGCGCCTATTGCGCGGCCAAAGCCGGGCTCGATCATTTCACGCGCTGCGTGAAGCTGGAGCAGGATGCTTTGCGGTGCGGGGCGAAGGTCGCTTCGGTGGCCCCCGGCGTCGTCGATACCGCGATGCAGGCGTTGATCCGCTCGTCCGGAGAAGAGCAGTTTCCGACCCGCGCGCGGTTCGTGGAGATGCACGAGTCGGGCGCCTTGTCGTCGCCCGGCGAGGCGGCGGAACGGCTAATAAAGTTTTTGGAGCATTCGGAATTCGGCGAAGAGCCGGTAGCGGATATTCGCGACTTTACGCAATAGCGAATCGTCCCCTTGGCGGGACGATTTTTTTTTCGTCGGAATTGCGTGCGCGGCGGCGTGTGTAGTGACGGTTGCGTTGAGGTGGCGGTCGCGCATGTGGTCGCGCAATACGGCGGCGGTCGCGTGCGGTCGAGGTCGGCCGGAAGGATATACGTTCATGGCGTCCTTTTGACCACTCTTCCCTTCTCTCAGATAAATCGTTCGGGTGATGTCGAAGGGACCGAATCCTTCGATAAGTGAGTGACTGGCACCATGGAATAATTTCTGAGTGAAAGGGATAGCGGTAAAAAGGAGAGCGAAGGAGGTGTTGGTATCGCCGGGAAAAGTAGTTAGGAAGGGGATGGAAGAAAAGAGTGGGGAATGAAGGGTGTAGAGCGTGTAGGGAAAGTGCAAGGAATGTGCAGGGAACGTGAACGTACAGAGGACGTACATAGAACGTGTAGGACGTACAGAGAACGTACAGAGAACGTACAGAGAACGTACAGAGAACGTACAGAGAACGTACAGAGAACATATAGAGAGTGTGCGGAGAACACATGCAGAGAACGAGCAGAGTAAGTGCAAAGAACATGCAGAGTAAGCGCAGAGACGGGCAGAGTAAGCGCAGAGAATTACAAATTATTGCGCGGACAGCGCAAATCCTTGCGCGGCGTGCGGTGATTTTTTGCGGTTTGAGGGCTTCGGCGGTCTTGTATGATGGTTTCAAATCCGGAGAGGAGGAACGCCGATGCTGCTGTTGAGTTTGATTTATTGTTTATACCTTATAATGAGCTTTTGTATTTCGTTGTTTTAATTTTCCGACAATCCATAACAACAAAGGAATGGCCGCCATATTCACGGGCAGAGCGATCGGAATCCAATAATTATTATGATAAAAGGCGTCGTAAACGTTTAGTTTATTCATGATCATAGCCTCCGCAAATACGAAAGCGACCGTAAACCAGATCGTTTTTCGCCAATTCTTGATACGGAACAGCTTTGCGGTGCCGTAGCCAGCGAGGAAAACATACAGAGATATTTTGATGAAAACGCTGAGGATCCAAGTCAATATGGCGACAATCTCAAGGTTCTGAATAAAATTCATGACGTTGATGAAGCTGATGGCGTCGAAAGCGGGGTAATTTTCCTTGGCCGTAATCTCAGGACCAAGCGTCATTACGACACTGGCGACAATCATGCACACCAAAGCCGCCGACAATGCGAATCCGCCCGCCGCCCAGGCAGGTCCATTCTTGGAGTCGGAAGCGAACGTAAGCACCATTAGCATTTACGCGGATTCCCCGAAAAAAGAAAGCGGGCGGAGGGTTCCCTTCATGATATTAAAGCCGTTGATCTTTCAAGGCTCCCCCGAAAATACGATTGAGCGGTTTTTCATCCCTGCCGCTTCCGTCCAGCCCCTCATGAAGCCTGAACAACCAATACCACCCTCTTTTGGAGATGAATATAGGTTTCCAAAATCAGGGAAGGTTATACCGATAAAAAAACAGCCCCCTGTGCATAGGAGGCTGTTCGTTTATGCGCTCGCCGACGATGCTTTATCTTCGTGTTTACCTTTGCCGCCGTGGTTGTGATGGCGGTCGTGCTTTGACGGGGAGGGACGTTGAGGCTCTTTGCGTTCCCCGGATTCCATGGCGCAATCTCCGCGAAACACTCCGCCCTCCGACACATGAAGCGATCCGACGCTAATGCTTCCGTTCACTATGCCTTTGCTGGTAATGGTCAACTTCCCTTTGGTGATGACGCTCCCATCGATCCTGCCGGCATTGAACACGTTCCTGGCGTTAATGATCGAATGCACGTGACCCTTTTCACCGATCGTAACGTCTCCCGTGCACTCGATGTCGCCGATCACTTTGCCTTCGATTCTGAGACTGGCGTTCGTAATGATTTTACCTTCGACTGTCGTGCCTTCTCCGACGAGCGTGTCCGTTGCATTGACGTTGGTCCGGTGTTTCTGTTTGCCAAACATCATGATCAACCTCCCTCACGGTCCGGATGTTAGTCCTAATGTATGAGGGATAAGCATAAAAAAGAATCATTTCGGGGAGAAACGCTCCCGCGCTTCCTTATAGCAGCGTCTGCAAACCGGAAGGTACGACTCGTTGCCGCCGATCTGGATTTGCTCGCCGGCAAATACCGGAATGCCGTCTTTATAACGCATATTCATCGTCGCCTTGCGGTTGCAGTACCAGCAAATCGTCTTGATTTCCTCGATTTTGTCGGCCCAAGAAAACAATGCCTCGCTCCCGGGGAACAGCTTGCCCATAAAGTCCGCTCTTAGACCGTAAGCAAGCACCGGAATGTCCAGATCGTCGGCGATATCGGTCAATTGAATGACTTGGGGTTCGGTTAAAAATTGCGCCTCATCCACCATGACGCAATCCGGCATATGCTCGCGGGTCATCGCGGCCATATCGGTGCCGTCTTTAACGACTACGGCTTCCTTCTGAATCCCGATTCTGGATGTGACGTGCCCGACTCCGTACCTGGAATCGATGGACGGTGTGAATAGCAGCACTTTCTTGCCTTGCTCCTCGTAGTTATGGGCGACGCGCAGCACCTCGATCGATTTGCCGCTGTTCATCGTGCCGTAACGGAAATACAGTTTGGCCATAAGTCGGTATTCTTCCTTTCCTTGCAATACGACCCATTATATCAAACCGGCGGGGGCTTGTCCCAAGTTTGCCGTAAGTTTAGACTAGAAAGAACGTAGTATAGGAAAGGAAGAAAATGTATGGGTAGAGAGAGGCTCCTGATAGAACAAACCTTTGAGGCGCTAGGCATCATGCCGACAGTGTCTTCGCTCGTCCGCGAACTGAAGGAGCTGGGCGTCCGCGAAGGAATGACGCTGCTCGTCCATTCGTCGCTGTATTCGATCGGGTGGGTGCCCGGAGGTGCCGTCGCCGTCATCCATGCGCTGCAGCGGGCGGTCGGCGACAGCGGCACGCTGGTTATGCCTACGCATACCGGAAACTTGTCCGATCCTGCAAGGTGGCAAAATCCGCCGGCGCCCGAAAGCTGGTGGGAGCGCATACGCGAGGAAATGCCCGCGTTCGATAAGACGGAGACGCCGGTGTACGGCATGGGGACGATTCCGGAGACGTTTCGGCGAATGGATGGCGTGAAGCGAAGCGCGCATCCGCACATGTCGTTCGCCGCGTGGGGGAAGCATGCCGACGATATTGTGCGGGGCCACGGAGAGAACCCGGCTGCACTCGACTACGGCTTAGGCGAAAATTCCCCGTTAGCCCGCGTATACGACTTGGACGGAAGGGTGCTGCTTATCGGCGTCGGCCACGACAGCAACACCTCGCTTCATCTGTGCGAGTATCGCGCCGATTATGAAGGGAAGAGCAAGGAAGTGCAGCGGGCGCCGGTTATCGCGGAAGGGGTTCGCAAGTGGGTTCAGTATAACGAATTGGAGTTCGATACGGACGATTTCGAGGCGCTGGGCGCCGATTTTGAACGGGAGCGGCCGCATTCCGGGGACGCCGCCGCAGGAAAGCTCGGCATGGCGGAGACAAGGCTGCTGCGCCAGCGGGCGCTTGTGGATTACGGCACCGGATGGATCGCGCGCAACCGGAAACCGCGCCGTTAACGAACGAAGCGGGGGGAGGCGTTACACGAGCCCCTCGCTTTGCGCTTTTCTGGCGGCGCCGATCCGGTCGCGGACTTCCATCTTGGAGTAAATGGCGGAAATATAATTTTTGACGGTGCCTTCGGACAAAAACAACCGCTCGGCAATTTCCCGGTTGTTCAGCCCGTCCGCAATGCAGTGAAGCACCTGAAGCTCTCGCTCGCTAAGGCCGTACGCGGAATTCATGCTTGGATCCGCAGCCTCTTGCCGGGCCGATGCCGCCTGCGCGGGTCCGGCGGCGGCGGAGCCCGTGCCCGCAGTCGCCGGCATTGCGGCTGTCTTGCCTTGCAGCTGCGAAACGAGCAGCAGCGCAATGTCTTGAGGAATCAGCGTTCCTCCGCTATATACCCACTTGATGCCCTCGGCCAAATCGCGAGGGTGAATCGCCTTCAGCAAGTATCCTTCCGCTCCGGCGCCGAGGGCGTCTACGACGTACTGTACTTCCTGGAACGTCGTCAGGATAATGATTTTGACCTCCGGAAACCGCTGCTTGATCGTCCGGGTTGCTTCGACTCCGTCCATCTCCGGCATATGCAGGTCCATTAGGATAATGTCCGGCCGTTCCCGTTCGCAAACCTCGACGGCGACCCGGCCGTTCTCCGCCATGCCGGCCACCTCGAGCTCGGGGTCCATCTCCAACACAATATGTAAACTTTCACGAATCAGCTCTTGATCGTCAGCGAGCAGCAGACGTACGGGACTCATGGTCATACCCCCTTAGCGGAATAGAGCAAAGCACGACGGCCCCTTCACCGGGGCCCGTTCGAAAATCGATATGTCCCTGCAGCGCGGAAACCCGCTCGCGCATCGCCGTGAGACCGAAGCCGAGCGTCGGGGATTCGGCGCCGACGCCGTCGTCCTCCACGCGCAGAACGACCTGGTTCGGACGAAAGGAGAACGTAATATCGACAACCCGCGCTCTTCCGTGCCGCTTGGCGTTCGTCAGCGACTCCTGCAGACAGCGGATGAGGGTGAGCATCGTCTGTTTCGGAAGCGCGGTTTCTTCCCCTTCCAATTGGAAGCGGATTTGCGTGCCCGTGTGAACGGCGAACTCTCCGGCAAGCCTGGACAGCTGCTGGGAAATCGGAAGCTTCTCTTCCTCGGATGCCGTCTGGTGGATCGTCTTCCGTACCTCCTCCAAACCGTTGTGCGTTAAGGAGCGGAGTACGGCCAGCTTGGCCTTCGCCTTCTCGGGATCTTTCTCCAACAGTAAGGTTACCGCATCCAAACCCATGATGACGGAGGTGAACGTATGGCCGACCGTATCGTGGAGCTCTCTGGCGACCCGGTCTCTCTCCTCCAAAATGGTGAGCTGCTCGACCTTCTGCGAATATTGCTCCAGCACGAGACTTCTTTCTTTAATGATTTTGGTCTGCTCTTCATTCTCTTTCAGCAATCTCTTCAGCACTTGATTGGAATACTGCATTTTGTTCGCCCCGAAGCCGATGCCGAAGACGAGAAGGGTGCCGGCTACTTCATTGGTGTAATAGAGGGTGTCGTAGTCTTCTATAACGAAAAAGTACAATATCGGGTGGACTACCGGGTACAGGGCAAGGAGCACCCACGGCCCGCGGGAGCCGAGCAAATAGGCGGAAATGAGCGTAATCGGCGCGAGTATGGACACCATCTGGCCGAGAGTGACCGCATAATAAGCCGACACTCCGCCGTGCAGCGCGAAAGCGGCTATCGTAAAGTAGACGGCCTTGATCGATCCGGGCCGCCAAAACCATAAAGGAACGGCATAAGCCGCGGCAAACACGGCGAACATCAACAGCTTGCCGGAAGCCGTGTGCAAGTGAAGCTCCGCCGGTTGAAAGATGAGCATGTACAGCTCAAATACAAATACCAACGTATATAAAGAAAAGAAAATCCAATCGATCCATAGAAACTTTTTTTGCTCGAGCACGCGGCACACTCCCGTAAGCTATTCCATATGCAACTTCCATGCTATTGTAATCGTTACAAAGCGGTAAGGGAAAGTGAGCGCAGTCATATTTTCCGAAGAAATGAGGACAAACTGGAAATATGTCGGAGCGTATGACCGAATCATGACCGCGCTTATGACTCTTTTGATGACCGGAGTAACTATGACGGCGACTCGGAATCTACTAAGCTTAAACCATAGAAAACCGTTTAGGGGGATCAGTATGGGGAACGAGAACGAAACCGTCGTTCAGCTGCAGGGCGTAACGAAGCGGATCGGCGGCAAAACGATTGTAAACGGATTGACGTTTGAAGTGCGGCGGGGAGAGGTGTTCGGATTTCTGGGACCGAACGGCGCGGGAAAAACGACGTCGATCCGCATGATGGTCGGTTTAATGTCGATCACGTCGGGCGCCATTGAAATTAAAGGACATAACGTCGTAACCGACTTTGAGCGGGCGATCCGCCATGTCGGGGCCATCGTCGAAAATCCGGAAATGTACAAGTATTTGTCCGGGTGGGATAACCTGGTCCATTTTGCTCGGATGATGGGCAACATTTCGAAGAAGCGGATTGAAGAGGTCGTGAAATTGGTTGGGTTGGAGCTGCGGATTCACGACAAGGTGAAGACGTACTCTCTAGGCATGCGTCAAAGGTTGGGCGTTGCCCAAGCGCTGCTCCATAATCCGTCGGTGCTCATTCTGGACGAACCGACGAACGGCCTGGACCCGGCGGGGATCCGCGAGCTTCGGGACCGGCTGCGGAGCCTTGCACGGGAAGAAGGACTGTCGGTCATCGTATCGTCTCACTTGCTCTCGGAGATGGAGCTGATGTGCGACCGCGTGGCCATTATTCAGAACGGATCGTTGATCGATATCCGATCCTTAAGGGAGGACGCCGCGGAACGGAACGAGCTGACGGTCGAATTCGCAACGACGAATCCGTATAAAGCGAAGGAGGCCATCGCCGCCGCCGGCAAAAGCTGCTCCGTTGAAGGGGATACGATGATCGTCACGGTCGAAAGGGAAGAGATTCCGGCTCTGAACGAGAAGCTCGTAGCATCCGGCATCGGCGTTTATTCGATCCGGGAAAGGGCGAAGTCGCTGGAGGATCAATTTTTGGAAGTGACGGGAGGGAACCAAATTGTTTAATCTCATTCTAAATGAAAACATGAAAATTTACAAGCGCTCCCGCACATGGGTCATGGCTGCGATTTTGGTCGTGCTCGTTGCCGTCGTGTGCATCATTATGAAGCAAACCGGGTTCGGCGCGGGGGATTGGAGAACCAACCTTGAAAATCAGAAGGCTTCCATCGAGCAAGCGATGAAGGATATGCCGGCCGGATGGGCGGATAGCGAAGGTATGGCAAAAGAAATGAAGCTGATCGACTACCGGCTGGCCAATCATATTCCGCCGACGGAAACGACCTTCTGGGGCGTCGTATGGATTTTGTCCAATATGGTGCTGTTGGTTACGATTTTTACTGTCGTGGTAGCCGGCGATTCGATCGCGGGGGAGTTTACCGGAGGCACGGTAAAGCTGCTTCTTATTCGTCCGGTAAGCAGGCACAAAATCGTCATCTCGAAGTATATTTCCGCTTTGCTGTTTTCGCTGCTGATGCTGGTCATTCTTCTGATATCGGCGATCGCCGTGAGCGCGCTGCTTTTCGGTACCGAAGGGGCGACGGCGCCGTATTTGTTCTTTGACGGAGATACGATTCAGGAACGCAGCATATTGACGCACACCTTGCTGACTTACGGGTTGAAATGCGTAGAGCTGCTTATGGTAGTTACGATTTCGTTTATGATCTCTGCCGTATTCCGCAGCAGCTCGCTTGCGATCGGGTTGTCGATGTTTATTTTGATGGCCGGCTCGCTCGTTACCCAGTTTTTGTCCCAATACAGCTGGGGCAAATATTGGCTGTTCGCCAACACGGACCTGTCACAGTATATTGAAGGCAGACCGCTGATCGAGGGAATGACGCTGCCGTTCTCGCTCGCCGTTCTTGCCGTCTACTATATACTGCTTGCAGGGACGTCGCTGATCGTGTTCCGCAAGCGGGATGTGGCGGCGTAAGGACTTATCCCGAAACTTTCCAATCGCTGGAAACGTACAATGAAACATAACATACAGGGAGTGATGAACGTATGAGTGAAAAGGGATGCATCAAATGCGGAAGCAGAGACGCAAGGACGAAAGAAGTGGCAATGACCGGCACGGGCCTTTCCAAAATGTTCGATATTCAGCACAATAAATTTTTAGTCGTGTACTGCGCAAATTGCGGATATTCCGAATTTTACAATAAGGAATCGTCGGCCGGTTCGAACGTTCTTGATTTCTTTTTCGGTTAACGGGGAGATGCGGTTGCATGATTGAAAAAAATGGAACGAGGTTGCCGATGGAAAACGATCGGCAACCTCGTTTGTTTAAGTTTACAGGATCTAAAACGGCTCGTTTATAACGTGACCGAACCGAAGTTTCCGCTTTGCTGCTGCGTCCGGTCGGCCTCTTGCTTCGCTTCTTTGCCGGAGGCGCCTTTGCCTTCCATCTTGCTCATGCCTTGGAAGACGGCGCCTTCCGAAATGACGAGCGTCTGCGCAGCCGTGTTGCCGTAAAGCTGTCCTTTGGCCGTAATGGTTAACGTTCCTTTGGCCGTGACGTTGCCGTTAACGACGCCGGCAATGATGACGTTCCGTGCCGCAATATTGGACTTCGCCTTGCCGGACTCGCCGATCGTAACGTCGCCGCCGCATTCGATATCTCCGATCATTTGGCCTTCGATTCTCAGGCTCGCCTCCGATTTGATTTTGCCCTCGAACACGCTGCCTTCTCCGATCAATGTATCGGTTGCGTTAATATCCACTCGTTTCCCTTTGAACATCAGGGTCATCCTTTCTTCGTCGAGTCTAAATAGGAAATAGGGTTAATAGGCGTCCCCTGCTTGCGCACCTCGTAATGCAAATGCGGGCCGGTACTGCGTCCGGTCGAGCCGAGCTTGCCGATTTCCTCGCCTTTTTCGACCTTCTGCCCGACCTGGACGAGCGACTTTTTCAAGTGCATATATACTGTCTCGAGCCCGTTGCCGTGATTAATGAATATGTAGTTGCCCATCGCTTTATCGTAACCGGTGCGGCTTACCTTCCCGCCGGCCGTCGCATAGACGGGATCGTTCACGTCTCCCGGAAAATCGATGCCGCGATGATAAGCGGACCTGCGCGTGAACGGGTCTTTGCGGTAACCGAAGGTCGATGTAATCCGCGTCGTAACGGTCGGAAAGATCGACGGCGTTATGCTGCGGACATACGCAAGCCGCTCGGCATGTTTCTTCGCATCCTTAAGGGACGACTGGAGCCGGTCGGCTTCGACTTCGAGCTCCTGCAAGCCGGAGCGGGAGAGGCGGGACAGCTCGAGCGTATCATCGACGTCCGCGGGGTACAGCTCGCCGCCGACGGCCAGACTGTCCATCGCCGAATCGGCCGAATCGGCCGAATGGTCTGCAGACAGCGCTACGGTAACGGATGAATAGTTAGACATCGCCGTCCGGTCCGCGCCGTTCTCGGTAATAGACAGCAGCTCCTGCTCCAGCTGCTGGAGCTGCTCAACCTTAACGCGCATTTGCTCCGTTTCGGAAACGAGCATAGCCAGCTCCGTCTGGAGCCGGTCGATTTCTTCGTCCTTCTTCTCGACGACTTTCTCCAAGGATTGACGGTCGCCCTGCCAGTCGGCTCTCAATTGGCCGTTCGTTTGGACTAGGACGCTTTGCAGCAGCACCAGCGCCGTCGTCGCGGCTGCAAGCACGAGCACCGCGGCGGGGATTGCGTATACCCACAGGAGGGACATTCGAAATTGCCGCACCTGCCTGTTCGCTTCGGGAATTACGACTAGCGTCAGCTTCTTTTCTTTCCAATTGGGTAGCATATCGTCACCTTTACGATAAGTTAGTACCTTGGTCGGACCAACATATTATGGGCATAATTGACAAGAAAAGTCCTAGCAATATTCGCCATTTTCCGCCTAAATTCCTGCCCGCCCACAAAAAATGTCCGATTCCCGGAGCAAAAAGCAGGATTTTGTCGAACCATAGCGAAAAAAATAGTGTTATTGTTGGCAAATTTTTCATAGGGACCCAGGTATAGCGGCATACAGCGGAAGGGGGATGAATAATGTTAAAAATCGTCGGTATGGACGTTGGAAACGACAGTGTCAAAATATTGATGGAAGGTGTGAGCGAGCCGGTCGTTGTGCCGAACGTCATTGCATTGGGATATGAGCGCATGGTGCTGCAGGAGGAGGAGTCCGCCCTACAGGCGTTGGACGTGTCGGTGTACAGTCCGGCGTTAAGCAGAAACGGGAGAAGATATTTCGTCGGCAACTTGGCCGTCGAGCATGAGGACAATTTCGAGCTGGAGGAAACCGACAACAAGGCGATTTCCGACCAGTCCTTGATTGTCGCGCTGACCGCTTTGGCTTATATGGGCGTAATGGCCCAATCCGGCAGCTACGGGCAGTCCCCTTACTCGACGGAAGAAGTGGAATTTGTAGTCGGCACCGGTTTGCCCGTCCGAACGTTCGCCAAATTCCATAAGACGTTCGAGGAACGGCTGCAAGGGGAGCATGAGGTTACTTTTCATTCTACGCCGAAGCTTAGAGGCAGGAAGGTCAAGGTCGTGATCCGCAAAGCGGTCGTAGCCGTCGAAGGCGCCGCGGCCGTCTATCATATGGCGACGCTCGACTCGCTGCAGGTGAAAGATGAGGAGCTGTATCACGGCTGCATCGGCGTTTGCGAAATCGGCGCGCTTACGACGGACTTCCCGGTCGTCAAGCGGCTCGCGGTGGACAATCACTTCAGCCACGGCGAACAGATGGGGATGTCTTCCTACCTCGACGGCATTATCCGCGAGGTGGAGGATGCGTACGGATATACGTTCCCGAGCCGAGCGAAGCTCGTACAGCGGATCAAAAGCCGCAACTACACAATTCAGCGGATCGGCGAAGGACAAGCGGATATCCGCAATATTGTTGACACTTACTTCACTCGCGCAGCCCGGAAGATGGTCGATCTGATCAAGAAGCGGTGGAACAAATACCCCGACATTCAATGCTTCTATGTGATCGGAGGGGGGGCCGCCGCGCTTAGGCCTTATATTTTGGAGGAAGCCGGATCCATGCGGCTTCGGTTCTCCGAGGACAGCGAGCTTCTGAACGTAAACGGCTATTTGAAAATCGCAAGAAGCCGGCAAGCCCAGACCGTTTAAAGAATCTAGCGCCACTTTAGCTCCGCTTCCGCAGAAGCGGAGCTTCTTCGTTGGCATGAACATCGCCGGAAGGGACATACTAATCGTTACGCCGAGGAGGTGGCGCTATCTGATCTGGCTTGTTATAATTCTTCTTCTCTATTTATTTCAAATCGTAACGATCGTCATCGCCGAGTTCCGCCAACCGTCCAAAGCGGTCGCATGGCTGGCCATATTATTCGCCTTCCCGCTCGTCGGATTCATCATGTATTACTTTCTGGCGAAGGAGTACCGGAGGCGCAACGTCGTTCGGAGAAAAACCCGGGCGGCGCTGGAGGAGGAACGCCGGAGCCGGCTGCCGGAGGCGTATACGGTCAGACGGCTGGAAGACTTTCCGAACCCGGCGATGCTGGGCCAAGAGCGGCTGTTCAACCTGCTGCAAAGCATTCCGGAGGCGGCGATTACGAAACGCAACATGACGGAGGTGCTTTCCTCCGCTGAAGACGCCTATCGCCATATGCTTGAAGATATCGGGCGGGCTAAGGACCATATTCATTTCTTGTATTACATATGGAACGACGACGACATCGGCCGGACGTTTCAAGAAGCGCTGATCCGCAAAGCGCTCGAAGGGGTGAAGGTGCGGATCATTTACGACGGCATCGGCTCCTATTCGACGCGCGGCGCTTTCTGGAACGAGCTGAGGGCGGCGGGAGCGGAGGTAAAGTGCTTCCTGCCGGTGCGGCTGGCTTTCTTTGACAAACGGGTCAACTACCGGAACCACCGGAAAATTACAATTGTAGACGGGCGCTTGGGATACATCGGAGGCATCAATATAGGCGACGAGTATCTCGGAAAGGATATGAAGCTCGGCTATTGGCGCGACACTTGCTTAAAAATAGCGGGCGACGGCGTATACGGCCTGCAGCGGCAGTTCGTCAGAGACTGGCGGCTGGCGAGCGGGGAGAGGCTCAAGGTAACGCATGCGCTGTTTCCCGAGCACGGCGTGCCGGAGAAGGAAGCGCTGCAAATTATTCCGGGCGGCCCCGATATGGAATGGGACGCCATTTTGGAGATGCTGTTTTCCGCATTTACTACCGCCAAGGAAAGAATTTTGGTGACGACGCCGTATTTTATCCCCGATCGAAGCATTCTTATGGCGCTTAAGACGGCGGCGCTGTCCGGCGTGGACGTGAGGCTCGTCATTCCGGGGGTGGCCGACAGCCGGATTACGCTATGGGCGTCCTTGTCCTACCTGGAGGAGCTGCTGCAGTCGGGGGTAAAAGTATATCGATATCAAAACGGGTTTCTCCACGCCAAAGTGTTCGTCGTAGACCGCCACTTCGCATCGGTAGGAACGGCGAATATGGATATGCGCAGCCTGTTCAGCAATTTTGAAATCAACGCGGCGGTGTACGACTCGGAAACGATTGAGAAGCTGGCCGGCGATTTTTACCGCGATATAGAGAACAGCGAAGAAGTGATGCTGAAACAGTTTCTTAAGCGTCCCCGGCTGCACAAGGCGCAGGAGGCGGTCGGCCGGCTGCTGGCGCCGCTACTTTAGTATGCTCAGCACATGTTCGAGAGACTGCGGTTCGACGGTGCGAATGATGTCGCCGATGTCCGAAAGCCGCCGGACGATATTGCGGAGATGGAAGTCTTTCGGCGTGTGCCCTTTGGTCAGCTCGTCCGGATAAAGAGGGGTGGACACGGTGGCTCCCCGCTTCGCCCGGGGCGTATAAGGGGCGGACAGCGTCTTGCCGTACCAATGCTGCAAATAATCGAAATAGATCAAATCCCCCCGGTCTTTCTTCAGGCGTTCGATCGTAAACAGCTTCGGGTGAGATTGAACGAGGTAATCCCCGAGAAACTTGCCGATTTTCCGAAGCTGCTCGAACGTGTAGCCGCGGCGGATCGGCACGTAAATTTGCACGCCGGTGGCGCCCGACGTCTTGGGAATGCTCTTGATGTTCAGCGACGACAGCAGGTCGACGACGATTTTGGCCGCCTGCATAATGCGCGGCTCCTCCTCAACCGACGGATCGATGTCGATCAGCCATTCGGCCGGGAGCTCGTCTCCGATGTAATGGAGGGAGGGATGGTACTCCAAGCATGCCAAATTACCGAGCCACAGCAGCGTCGGCAGCGAATCGAGCACGACGTACCGAATGTCTCCGAGCTGCGCCGTACGAACGAACTCCGGCGCGCCTTGGGGGCAATTTTTTTGATAAAACGATTTGTCGTGAATCCCGTGCGGCCAGCGTATGGTCGTCAGATAGCGGTTCGAGGTATAGGCTAGCAAATAGGGGGAGAGCGCGATCAGCGTGTCGAGAAACTCGAGCTTCGTGACGCCGTCCTCGGGCCACAGCGGCTTGTTCGGGTTCGTGACGACAAGCTCGTGCCCGTCGACGGTAATAACGCCCTTATCTTTGGTTGCGGCGGGCATGGTCAAAACCTCCTGCGTTATGGATTGGGGGAAGCGGGAGACAGGCCCGAAATTTGCTCCGCGAGAAACCGCTCGAGCGACGGAGGATCCGCGAGCTTCGGGTGGCGGAGCAGGCCGTCGTCCGTCACCTCGAGTCCGGTGACGGCGAGCTTGAACGGCCGCTTGAGCCAAGCGACCGTTTCGCGCTTCAGGTCCGCGGGCAGCGCGCGGAACGGCATTGCCGCGCCGCCGAATGCGGAAGCGTACACATCCAGGGCGGAACGGCTCCGCCCGTTCAGCCCGAGCGACGCTCGGCCGAAGTAGCCGCCGTCGTACACCATGACGAGGCTCGCTGCGCGGCCTTCGCGGATCGTGACGCCGACAACGTCGACGTCAAAGCGCTGCACGGTACGCTTCTTGAAAGCGTCCTGATGATGCTTCCCTTCGCGGTAAGGGGCGGACAAGCGCTTGCTCACGATGCCCTCCCATTGATTGGCTTCGGCCCAGCTCCAGAGCGCCTCGCCGTCGGAGAACAGGTCGGACACGAGCAGCGCCGTCTCGCCCTCGCGGGGTGGGAACGCTTCGCGCAGCAGCCGAAACCGCTCCGCGTACGGGCGGCTCCGGATATTTTCGCCGCCGAGATGCAGCAGGTCGAACAGCACGTAGCATACCGGCTGTTCGGCGCTGCTGCGCGCGAGCGTCGCGGCGGTTCGGGTGCGCTCGCGCTGCAGCACCTTCTGAAACACGGGACGCTGCTTCACCGGGTCGAAATAGACGATCTCCCCGTCGAGCAGGTACGTCCCGTTCAGCTCGCGCAGCCGCCGGACGACCTCCGGATATTTGTCGTCTTTGCGCAGCAGCTTTCGCGAATACAGCTCCACGTCGCCGTCCTGTACGATCGCGAGCGCCCGGACGCCGTCCCATTTCAGCTGGTAGCCCCAATCGTCGCCCTTCGGAATGTCGTCCCGCAGGATCGGGCCCATCGTTTCGCGCGGCAGTACCGGCTTCATCATCGCGTGCCGGCCGGCGTTTTCTCCTTCGGTGCCGCACCGCCCGCATCATCCTCGGCGCCGGCGGCCTTCTTCCGCGTACGCTTCGGCTTGGCGTCCGCTTCCTTCGCCGCTTCGCCGGCCTTCGCCGCCCCTTTGTCCGTCGCCGCCTTCACGTCAGGCGATGCGCCCTTTGCCGCTTCGAGGCTCGCCTGCAGCGCCGCCATCAGATCGATGACGTTGTTCTTGCGCGGCTCCGGAGCGACCTCGATCTCCTCGCCGGCAATTTTTTTCTCGATCGCCCCCATGAGCTCCTCGCGGTATTCGTCGTGGTACTTGTCCGGCTCAAACGGGACGGACAGCTGCTCGATCAGCATTTTGGCCATCGTCAATTCCTTATCGTTCACGTTCGCCGTCGCCTGCAAATTCGGCACCTGCGCAGCGGGGCGGATTTCGTCGGGGTAAAAAATCGTCTCCATGCAAATGCAGTTTTCCACGATGCGGATCGCCGCGAGCGACGATTTGTTGCGGATCGTGACGCGCGCGATGCCGATTTTTCCCGTATCCTTCAGCGCGGTCTGAAGCAGCCCGTAAGCGTTGGCGCCGGTATCGCCGGGGCCGAGGTAATACGTCTTCTGAAAGTAAATCGGGTCGATTTCCTCGAGGTTTACAAAGTCGAGTATTTTAATGTCCCGGGACGCCTCCGCCGCCAGCGCATCGAGCTCTTCCTTCTCGAAGCGCACGAACCGGCCTTTCTCGTATTCGTAGCCTTTCACGATTTCCTCGTTCTCGACCGGCGTTTCGCACGTCGGGCACCTTCTCATGTATGAAATCGGGGTGCCGCATTGTTTGTGCAGCATGCGCATGGAAATATCTTTGTCCTCCGTCGCCGCGTACATTTTTACCGGAATGTTGACCAGACCGAATGAGATCGCGCCCTTCCAAATCGTGTGCATCGCGTTGTCCTCCTAAAGCCGAAATATTTTCCGTTAATGGATGCCGTTAGTATGCGCATTGCTCGGATGCGATATGAAATCGCGGACGCGGAAAGCCCCGAATTGCGAAGTTTATGCGATGAACGAATCATCCTATTAATGGAATGAAAACCATAAAATCGAGGTTATAAAAAAATAATTGACAATATTATGAATGATTTCATAGACTGAAAATACAATGATTTAAGCGCTTACATTTCTGTATGCTCTGTAAGGAGGTGAAGGCGAAGAAATCGATTTCAATAAAAAAGCTTGAAGTATTGGGTGTGCCTGGTCTGCAATGCAGCGAATCCTAAGGAGGTCTTTCAGTTGATGAGATTGTGGAAAAAGCCGTTTATCGTCGCTTCCGTATTAATCATCGTTGTTTTGACAGCGCTTTCAGGATGTTCGTCTGTGACCGGAGGGGGTAAGACGGAAATCGTCTGGCTCGTCCGTACCGACCCGAATATGATCGAATGGGAAAAGAAAATGATCGCCGACTTCGAGAAGGAAAATCCGAAAATCAAAGTGAAGCTGGAGCAAATTCCGCAGAACGAAATCGACCAGCGGCTGACGACGATGATCTCCAGCGGCAAGGTGCCGGACGTCTGGTCGTCCAACTGGGCAAACTCCGGCTTCGCGACGTATTTGAAGATGGGCGCGCTTCTCGATATGACTCCGTATATCGAGAAGGATGCGGCGGAGCTTGCGACGATCAATCAGGACATCATGAACATCTACAAAATCGACGGTAAAATTTACGGCGTCCCGATGCTCAGTATCGGCAGCTTCCTGTTCTACAACAAAGACTTGCTTGACGCGGCCGGCCTTCCGTATCCGCCGACCGACTGGGACGATGAAAGCTGGAACTATGACAAAATGCTCGAATACGCCAAGGCGCTCACGAAGGACGTGGGCGACCCGGAGAAGCAGGTGTTCGGCATACTGAACAACGACAGCCCGAATAAGAAGGCGTGGGCGTTCGGCGGCGATTTCTTCCGTCCGGAGGCGTACACGACTACGGTTATGGGCGAGCCTACGGTCATGAGACCGGAAAATCTGGAAGCGATCCAATTCAACGTCGATCTCATTCATAAACACAAAGTCGCTCCGAATCAAGCGACCCTCGATGCGGTCAGCCAGCTCGGCGATCCGTTCATGACAGGCAGGGTGGCAATGGTCATTAACGGAGGCTGGGGCTTCTGGGCATACAAGCCGGCCGAATTCCGCTGGGGCGTTGCACCGATTCCTTGGCACGAAAAGCGTCAAATTTCGCTTTACGTCGACCCGTGGAACATCAGCGCGAAGAGCAAGCATCCGGATGAAGCATGGGAGCTGGTCAAGTTCCTCGTCAATCCGAAGAACGGCGGCAAAACGTTCATGGAAAGCACGTCGGCGACGCCGGCCGATACTTCGCTTGCGGATCAATGGTATAAGCAAATGTCGGATATAACCGGCATGACGGTGGATGAAATCAAGCAGGTGAACGAAGGCGCGATCAAATACGGCCGCGAATCAGACAACCACTTGATCGATAAGTTCTCCGTCATTAACGATACGATCAACCAGACGGTAACGGCGATATGGAATGCCGAGAAGTCGGTCGAGGACGGAATGAAGGAAGTCGAAGCGAACCTTAAGGCGTTGAAGCTGGAGTAAACACAATAACGGACGCGCGCTTCCCTCGGGCGGGAAAGTTGTGAATGCCGCCGTTGCGGGAAGCGCCCGTCCAATCGAGGTGATAACCTTTGAAAAGACGCAGCAAGCTTGGCCCCGAGCTGTTGAAGGAGGAAAGAGCGTTCTGGATCTTCATCTCCCCGTGGGTCATCGGTTTTCTTCTGTTTACCGGCGGTCCGATCATCGCTTCGCTGTTTCTGAGCTTTACGAACTACAACGTCATCGATCCTCCCGCATTCATCGGCTTCGGGAATTATAACGCGCTGTTCCACGATAAGCTGTTTTACAAATCACTGTCCGTTACGACGTATTATGCGGTGCTTTCGGTGCCTTTTACGATTGTTTGCTCCTTGCTGCTAGCCGTATTGCTCAACCAAAAAATTCGCGGGCAAGCGGTGTTTCGCACGCTGTACTACGCGCCGACGATCGTATCCGGCGTATCCGTCGCCTTCCTGTGGTCTTGGCTGCTGAACAAAGATTTCGGCGTGGTCAATTCCTTGCTGTATCAATGGTTCGGCATCCAGGGGCCGGGCTGGTTTTCGGACGGCAGATGGGTCATACCGTCCATGGTGCTGATGCAGCTGACGGCGCTCGGCGGAACGATGGTTATATTTCTCGCCAGCTTGCAGTCGATGCCGTCGGATTTGTACGAATCGGCGGAAATCGACGGGGCGAACCGGCTGACGAAGTTTTTCCGCATCACGATTCCGCTCATTTCGCCGGTCATTTTGTTTAACGGGATTATCGGCATTATTTCATCGTTTCAAATTTTTACCCAAGCTTACGTCATTACGAGAGGCGGGCCGGACTGGAACTCGTACTTCTATGTGTACTATTTGTTTAATACGGCGTTCGCCCAATTCCGAATGGGTTATGCATCGGCGCAGGCGTGGATTTTGTTCATCGTCATTTTTGCGCTGACGCTGCTTGCCCTCTGGGGGTCCAAGCGGTTCGTCTATTACGAATACGACAATAAACGGTAGGGAGTGCGGACAGCATGCAACTGAAAAAACGCTTAAACCACGGCGAACTCGGACCGGTCGGCAGAGTGGTCGTCTATGCGCTGTTGTTCGCGGGACTGCTGCTCTTCGCATTCCCGCTGTTCTGGATGGTCACGACGTCGCTGAAGACGCTCGGGAGCGTTCATAAAATTCCGATGGTATGGATTCCGAATCCGTTCGTGTGGGGAAATTACTCGGAAGTGTTCAACAAGGTGCCGTATATGCGGTACATGATTAATACGATCGTGTATACGGGAATTACGATGTTCTCGACGGCGTTCGCCTCTTCGCTCGTGGCGTTCGCTTTCGCGCGGCTGCGGGCCAGAGGCAGCGCGGTGCTATTCGCGCTTGTGCTGAGCACGATGATGATTCCGCCGCAGGTGACGATGATTCCGCAATATTTGTTGTTCAACCAGTTCAACTGGATCGATTCGTATTTGCCGCTCATCATTCCGTCGTTCGCGGGCAGCGCGTTCCTGATCTTCCTGCTGCGGCAGTTTTACCTCGGCATTTCGAAAGAGCTGGACGAAGCCGTGAAAATCGACGGCGGCGGCTATTTCACGATTTATTTCCGGGTCATTCTGCCGCTGTCGGTGCCGGCGGTCGCGACGGCGGTCATTATGGAATTTATGTACCGCTGGAACGACCTGATCGGGCCGCTCATTTATTTGAGCACCGGTGAGCTGTACCCGCTGTCGCTCGGGCTCGCCAACTTTACCGCGGCTTACAGCGCTACGCCTTGGAACTTGCTGATGGCCGCTTCGTGCGTCGCCGTGCTGCCGCCGCTGCTGCTGTTTTTCTTCGCGCAGAAATATTTCATTCAAGGCATCGTGATTACGGGGTCCAAGGGGTAGCTCTTGGATAAAATGTCCGCCGCTGGAAACAATACGTGATGATTCGACGACTACGCGAAAAGATTTGGAGGCATCGATTGTGATGGACGTAAATCGCGCGAAAGAGATCATTTCCAGCACGGATACGATTCAAGTGCAGCTGAACGGGAAAGACGTATGGCTCGACAGCGTCGACGCCACGTCGCAGATGGTTACCGTTCACGAGCAAGGCCCGGGACAGCAGGAATCGATCACGGTACGGGTGCAGGAATTAGATGAAGTAGGCAGAATGAGCACAAGGATGTAGACAAGTTGCGGCAAAAGGCGCCCCGGTAACGGTGAACTTCACCATGGGGCGCCTTTTTGGCAGGCGGCGGGTTATGGGGCGGAGGGGATGTGTTTTTCGTAAACCGTAACCTCGTATATGGCGCTCATGCCGGCTTTCTCGTAAAGGCGGTAAGCGCCGGACGGATTTTGCGCGTCCTCCATGACGGCCGGCTTGACCCGCAGGTTCGCCGTTCTCGGCGCATCTGCCTCCGGCGTGTTAGGCATGGGCGATGCCTCCTTTTTTTCGGTTAGGTACTCGTGTATTCGCCGGGCGGGGAATCGTTTACCTGCTCGCTTGCCGATTGCCGGCCCATGTATATATAATGAAGGGAATATAAAGGCTATTCGGATTTTGTTGACGGAAGCGGCGGTGCGGTTGCCTCATGGACGAATTTGCGTTAATTCGCCGGTTGACGGCGGGACGGGCGGACGCTGCGAAGCATCCGGGGGTTGCGGTCGGCGTCGGCGACGACGCGGCGGTGGTGGAAGCGGCGCCGGGGAAGCAGATCGTGCTGACGTGCGATACGATGGTGGAGACGGTGCATTTCCTTCCGTGGACGATGCGCGACGAGGACACGGGCTGGAAGGCGATGGCGTCCAACATCAGCGATTTGGCGGCGATGGGCGCGGAACCGCTGTATGCGCTGGCGGCGATCAGCGTGCCGCAGGGGTTTCCCGTAGAGCGGCTCGAGCGCTTGTACGAGGGGTTGTACGCGTGCGCCAAGGAATACGGCGTCGCGGTGGTCGGCGGGGACACAACGTCGTCCCCGCATGAATTGGTCGTCACGGTGACGGCGGTCGGGAGCGTGGAGCGGGAGCGCGCGCTGCTGCGCTCCGGGGCGCGCCCCGGCGACGTCGTCTTCGTGACGGGGCCGCTCGGCCTGTCGTCGGCAGGCCTCGATTATTTGATGCGGCGGCGGCTGCCTGCCGCAGAGGCTGTGGCGGCGGCCGGCAGCGAGTACGCCGCGCTTGTTGCGGCGCATCAGCGCCCGCGGCCGCAGGTGGCGGCCGGGCGCGTGCTGGCGCTGTCGGTGGGGCTGGCGCACGCGCTCAACGACGTCAGCGACGGACTCGCGAGCGAAGCGTGGGAAATCGCCGAAGCATCCGGCGTGCGGATCGTGCTGGACGAGGCGGCGCTTCCGGTGCATGATGCGCTTGCGGCGTACTGCTCGTCTGCCGGTGCGGGCTCCGACGCGGACGCGCGTGCAGGTCTGGGTGCGGGTGCGGGTGCGGGTGCGGGTGCGGGTGCTGGTGGAAAGAGCGCGCTCGAATTTATTTTGTATGGGGGCGAGGACTACCAGCTGGTAGGCACCGCCCCGCGGGAGCGCGCCGATGCGCTGCTCGCGGCGCTGGCCGGCGCGGGCTGCGAGGCGGCGATCGTCGGCGAGGTGCGCTCCGGCGATGCCGGCGTGGAGCTTGCTCGCCGCGACGGTCGGCTTGAGCCGATCGCCAAGCGCGGGTACAACCACTTTGGTTAGTCTGCGGAGTGGGGAGGGGGCGGCTTACTGCGGTTGAGTGCTCGAGCAAGTGGAGTTTTTCCCGTTGTACGAGGTGGAACCGCGGCGGATCGACCGAGTAAGTGGAGTTTCTCCCTTTAATGCGTAGTAATTTGAGGCGTGTCAGTGGGAATAGTGAAGTTTGACCGCGCTATTTTGCAGAAACGAGGCTCGTGGAGGAAAATAGTGAGGTGAAACTTCCTTATTGCGGCGGTTTCAATGAAAAGTGGCGGGGAACCGGAGAAATAGTGAAGTTTGACCGCGCTATTTTGCAGTAATGAGGCCTGTGGAGGCAAATAGTGAGGTGAAACTTCCTTAATGCGGCGGTTTCAAATATTTTTCTTGGGGGAGGTTGGCCGGACATGAGCGAAGCAGGAAAAACGTACCGATATTACGCCGAGAGCGAAATAGCAACGGAACGGCTTGCGAAGCATTTGGCGATGAGGATGGGGCCGGGGTATGTGCTCGCGCTGGACGGCGACCTCGGAGCGGGGAAGACGCGCTTCTCCCAGGCAGTGGCGAAGGCGCTCGGCGTGAAGGAATCGGTTAATTCGCCAACGTTTACAATAATTAAGGAATATAAGGGCGAGAAGCTGCCCTTTTATCATATGGATGTGTACCGGATTTCGGCGGAAGAAGCGGACGAGCTTGGCCTCGACGACTATTTTTTCGGCGACGGGGTGACCGTTGTGGAGTGGGCGAGCATCATTCAGGAGCTGCTCCCGCCGGAACGGCTGGATGTGTATATATCGGTTCAGGGTGCGACGGAGAGGGAGTTTGCGATTACGCCGCACGGAACGGGACACAAGGTATGGTGCGAGAAATTGGCGGAAATGAAGGTGCTTGCAAGTGAGTAATACCGGATTGAACGGCAGCGGCAGCAGCAAGGAGTTCGAAGTGGGGCCGATGCTGGCGATCGATACGTCGTCCGCAGCGATGACGCTGGCTATAGTAGATGGAGATCGAGTGCTTGGCGAGATGCAGTCTCTTACCGAGCGCAACCATTCGGTACGGCTGCTGCCGGAGCTGGAGACGCTGATGAAATCAAGCGGACTAAGCCCGCGCGATCTTAGGGCGGTTGCGGTCGGGCGCGGCCCCGGCTCGTATACAGGCGTGAGGATCGGCGTAACGGCGGCCAAAACGCTCGCCTGGTCGCTCGGCCTTCCGCTGTACGCGGTGTCGAGCCTCGAAGCGCTCTCCCTCGGCGGATGGCGCGCCGCCGCAGAGGCCGCGCAGCCGAGCGCTCCTGCGTGGGTGGTTCCGGCGCTGGATGCGCGCCGCGGACAAGCATTCACGGCGATCTACGCCGTGGACGCAGACGGGGCATGGACGAACGTCCGCCCCGACGCCATCGAGCTGTTCCGCGGATACGCCTCGGAACAGGTGACGCACGCGCCGGGGCGGCCCGGCACGATCGTATTTGTCGTCAGCGACGAGCAAAGCTTCGCCGACGACATCGACGCCGCGGCCGAAGGCGCCGGCGTCAACATCCTGCGCGTGCCGCATGCTTCGCAGGCGCGGGACATCGCCGCCGTGGCGCGGCGGCACGGAGGCGCGTCGCGGGGGGGGGGCG
>NZ_JAQZSG010000002.1:247400-336003 GCF_028745515.1 Paenibacillus thermotolerans
GCGCGACGCGCACGACCTTGCCCCGAACTATACGCAGCTTGCGGAGGCGGAAGCGAAGCTTCTCGCGCGTACTCCGGACTAACGAGAGGACGGTCATCATTCATGGCAGCTACAGCGCCCGAAGTGAGCTTCCGCATGATGCGGCTGGAAGACGTGCCGCAAATTTGCGAGATCGAAATCGAATCGTTCACATCGCCATGGTCGGAGTCCGCGTTCGTGAACGAGCTGACGCAAAATCATTTTGCACAATATATTGTGATGGAGCACGAGGGCCGCATTATCGGCTACGGCGGGATGTGGATCATCATTGACGAAGCACACATTACAAACATCGCGGTGCGGACGGCGTATCGCGGAAAAAAGCTGGGCGAGCGGCTGCTGGCCGAGCTGGCCGTAAAAGCATACCGGCTCGGCGCCGCGCGCATGACGCTCGAGGTGCGTGTCAGCAACATTGTGGCTCAGCGGCTGTACGCGAAGTTCGGCTTCCGCGGAGTCGGCGTGCGGAAGGGCTACTACTCCGACAACGGCGAGGACGCTTTGATTATGTGGGCGGATTTGCCGGCGGTGTAGGGATTTCGGGGCATTTTTAACAATAAATATTAACGTATGAAACGATGCTGCCATATAAAATGTAAAGGCTGCTAACTATAGAGAGACACGGATTGGAAGTGGATGGAGAATGGCCATGGCGGATGGGAATCGTTGCCTCATTCTTGCAGTGGAGACGAGCTGCGACGAGACGAGCGTGGCAGTCGTGGAAAACGGGACGACGATTTTATCGAATGTTGTGTCGAGCCAAATTGAGACGCATCGGCGGTTTGGTGGGGTAGTGCCGGAAATCGCGTCGCGCAAGCACGTGGAGTCGATTACCCGGATTATGGAGGAAGCGGTGCGGGAAGCCGGCGTAGAACTGCGCGATCTGACGGCCATTGCCGTAACGCAGGGTCCGGGGCTGGTCGGGGCGCTGCTGGTCGGAAACATCGCGGCCAAAACGCTCGCCTTCGCCCTCGAGCTTCCGCTGATCGGCGTTCATCATATTGCAGGGCATATTTATGCGAATGCGCTCGTGCAGGAGCTGCGCTATCCGCTGATGGCGCTGGTCGCGTCCGGAGGGCATACCGAGCTGGTGCTTGTGGAGGCGGAGGGGCGCTTTCGCTTGATCGGGCGGACGAGAGACGACGCGGTCGGCGAGGCGTACGACAAAGTCGCGCGCGCCATGGGCTTGCCGTATCCGGGCGGTCCTCACGTGGACAAGCTCGCACAGCAGGCGGACGAGGAAATCGAGCTTCCGCGCGCGTGGCTTGAGCCGGAGTCGTACGATTTCAGCTTCAGCGGCATTAAGTCGGCGGTGCTGGCCGAGGTCAACAAAGCGAAGATGAAAGGCGACGTCGTCAATCGGGCCGGGCTCGCGCTCGGCTTCCAAAACTCCGCGATCGACGTGCTTGTCACCAAGGCGCTTCGTGCCGCGAAGGAGTTCGGCGCGGAGCAGCTGCTGCTGTGCGGCGGCGTTGCCGCGAACAAGGGGTTGCGGTCTAAGCTCGCTCAAGAATGTGAAGCAGCAGGTATTCCGCTGGCCGTCCCGCCGCTGTCGCTCTGTACGGACAATGCCGCCATGATCGCCGCCGCCGGTTATTTGAAGTGGAAGCGCGGCGAGTTTTCGGGGCTTGATATGAAGGCCGAGCCGCTGTTCTCGCTGGAGGAATGGTCGGTCGAGGTATAAATTTCTCTATTGACGAGCATTAGGCGCTATGTTAAATTTTAACTAATCGAATCTTTCACAGAGCGAAAGCATCGCCTGGTTACCGCTTGAAATGCAAGCGGTGGCTGGGCGTTTTTATTTTTCCGGAAATGTGCGCAAGAGGTGAACCGTTCTCATGAGAAAATGGCTCGTAACGATCATCGGCATCGTGCTAATGGGGGCGTCGGTGTACGGATTTTCGAAATATGCCGTCCGGGTGCAGGAGGAGGTACGGACGACAACAGCCGTGAAGCCTGTCCGCATGCTTTCGAGCGGCGAGGTGATCGACGCATCCATGCTTCGGTCTGTGCCGGTGCCGGCAGGAGCCGTCCAACCGGGTGCTTTAATGGAGCCGCATGAGATCGTCGGAAAGACGGTCGTCGTCCCCATTGGGGCGGAGGAGCAAATTTTCCCTTGGAAGCTGGCGGACGATCAGCTCACGCCGGGCGAAGGGGAGAGATATATTTCCTTCAAGACCGATGACGTGACGAATGTAGGCAACATGCTGCGGAAAGGGGACCGCGTAGACGTATGGGTCGAGTTTGAGCAGGCGAGAATGATCGGCGGAGAGCCGGCCGGCTCGGTCAAAATCATCGAAGGCTTGCGAATCGCCAACGTGAAGACGGCTGAGGGAGGAGAGATCGCGGATTCCTCCTCCTTTGGAGTCCCTTTTCAAGACAGCGGACGGCAGTATGACCGGCTAAGGGGGGCTCCGAGCGGAAAACCCGACATCAACACCTATATCATGTCGGAACAAATATATGAGGCATATACGTTTGGGGCGCTCGCAGGCACCATTAAGCTGGCTTTGCCGGATCTCTCGCTGCAGGATCGTTCCGCAGCTCGGGTTACGGAAGATTATAAGAAGCTGAAGATGTCTTTTTCTGCGGCTGAAATTCAGGATGCCCCCGGAGGTGAGCACCATTGAAAGTCTTATTAGGAGGTAAATACGGCGAGCTGTTTGAGGAGCTTTCCGAAACCGGTGCTTCAGTAACCGTTGTTGAAGAGCGAACGGGCCTTTTCGAGGCTTTGGAGGGGACGTTCGAGCTTGTAATTGTGCATGCCGGCATATTCGGGCAGATGTATCCGTGGGAGTGGATTCCTTTGCTTCGCGATAAACAATCCGCCGCAAGCATCACCGTGATTCCCGACGGGTCGCTTTACGATTCGCTGTGGCTGGAGGTGTTGTATCGGTTAGGGGACGATTTTTTTATTCGGGTTGCCCCTTTAGGCAGCAATGCAAAGTCATTGCTGGCGGAGCTAAGCTCGAACGATCGCGACCCCGCTTCTGCGGCTGTCGTCGGAGGGAGCGGACGCGGGATCGTTGCGGCGTTGTGGTCGGCGGCCAATAAAGACGGTGCGACCACCGTGGCGGTCAACGCCGCCGTGATGCTTGCGAGAAGCTCTCAGCTGAACGTCGGGTTGCTGGACCTAAATCTCAAAAATCCGGAAATAAAGTACGGCTTGCAATTGAAGGATTTGCACCGGTCGAACTTGTTGCTGCGGCCCAAGCTCCATACCGGGACGCTCGCGGCGAGCGACTTGCTTGATGCGTGCCAGCAGTATAGAAAAACGCCGCGTTTGCACATTCTTGCAGGCTCGCACCGCAGAGATACCGCCGGCGACGTTACGCCGGGAATGGTGGAGCATTTGCTGGAGACGTGCAGAGCCGTTTTTGACGTAACGATAGCGGACGTATCCGCTTTCCCGGATAACGCCGCGACCGTTTGCGCGGTGAAGAATGCCGATATGAAGTGGCTGGTCGCGCAGCAGGACTTCGCCTCGCATCGGTTGAGCTGGACGGAATGGTACGAGTGCTATTGGAAGTATATCGGACTTCATCCTCAAGACATCTCCCTCGTATTGAACCGGTACGCCGGGGGCGGCGAATCTCCGGAAAAAATCGCCGGCATTCTGGGAATGAAGCTGGCTTGCAGTTTGCCGAATGCAACGGGTTGGGCAGGGCCAAGAGAATCTCTTGAGGGGCCGCTTTTCATCGACTTGCCCGGAGCCGATTCGTTCGCGGACGGCATTCGGCAGCTGGCGTCGCGGTTATCCGTCGCCGCGGGAGCGCCCGCGCTTCCGGAGCGGCAAACCGCTCGGAGAAACGGTTTGTTGACGCTTTTATCCGGTCTGTTTACATAGGAGGCACGCGGAATATGCCCGGGTTAAAGGAACGCACGTTTTTTGATGCGGCCCAGTACGCCAAAGTCGTTCGATTTTCTTCACCGTCGGAACAGATAGGCCGTGTGAGGGCTGCAGCCGATCCGGATTTAAACAAAGGAAACGTTCGGCTGTCGTTGAAGGATGCGTCGAGAATCATTTACGAGCAGCTTACCGACCGTTCGAAAAAAGAAGAGTCGCTTCACAAAGATATATTGCAAGCCGGTTTGGGAGAACCGGAGGCGCAGGCGCGGATGAAGGCCGTGATCGAAACGATGATTACGGAGTATAGGCTGGAGATTGAACCGGCGACGTTAATCGATGATCTGACCCCTACGGATTGCGTATTTGCGATGACCTGCGGAGCAGGCTTGATCGAGGATTTAAAGCTTCAACCGGATGTGGAGGAGGTGCAGGTGATCGGGCGGCAAATTTTCCTGATTCGAAACGGCAAACAAATTCTGCATCATCGAGCGTTCGACAGCTTGGAAGACGTTCGCCTGCTCCAGGACCGTCTGGCACTTTGCGGCAAAAAGCCGATCAGCGAGAAGCAGCCCGTCGTTCAATCTTATCTTTGGAACCGCTCGCGGCTTGTCATGACCCGTGAGCCGTACACGGATGTGCCAAGCATCCATATACGGAACTTTATCGTGAAACATGTGACGCTTGAGAAGCTGGTCGAGCTGGGCACCATTAACGGGAACATGGCCGAGCTGCTGCGGCTGCTTGTCCGATATCATGCGAGTTTTTTGATCGGAGGGGGTACGAATACCGGAAAAACGACGTTCCTGTTCGCGCTGGCAACCGAAATTCCGGAGGACGAGCGGATACGGACTCTTGAGAAGGAGTTTGAGATTGCGTTACGAGAAAGACTGCGGGGAAAGCGGAACATATTGGCCGCGAGAGAAACGGCGGATTCGGAGCTGACGATGGAGGATGCATTTAAGCCGTTGCTTGTGATGAGTCCGGAGTGGGTAATCGTCGGCGAGGCGAAGGGCGCGGAAGTGTCCCAAATGGTTCAAGGCGCTTTGCGCGGTCACGATGTGATGGGAACGATGCATACGAAGTACCGGGAGTCGTTTCTTTCGGACGTTGTCGACATGGTAAAGCAGGACGGCCGCGCACATCAATACGACGACGTGGAGCGGCGTGTCGCTCGGGCATTCAATATTTTGGTGTTTTTGCGTTTGGTGCGAATCGACGGTACGGTTCGAAGAATCGTTACGGAAATTACGGAGCTGTCCGTGGATGAGCACGGCAAACCGCAAATCAGACCCATCGTAGTTTGGGATTACGATGCGAAGCAATGGCGATTTACGGGGGAACGGTTAAGCGAACCGTTGCGCAACCATATATATGCATACGGCGCGGACCCGAAACCTTTTCGTTCGTTGGGGGTGTGGGCATGACAATCGATTGGTCGGTAACGGTGTTCTATGCTCTGTGGGCGGCCGGAGCGGGACTGGTCATCGTCACTTGGCTGTCATGGGCGCTTCAAGCGATTCGCAAGAGCAGACGCCGAAGGCTTTTGATCGCGAACGGGCGGACAGAGAAACCGGCCGTACCTTTAAAAAATTTGCCGTTCATCCACAAGCTGGCGGACGATATGGAGATTGCGGAGCTGAAGCTCCCTGTCGAGGCGGTCATTGCTTCCATGGTAATGATGGCGGTTGCGGGATGGTTTGTGGTGCATGCGGCATTGACGGGAATGCGGGATCGTTTTGCATTGGATGCCGATAAACTGATCCCTTCCAACACATGGCTGTTAAGCGCATTTATTTCGCTGCTGATCGGATCTTTTCCCTACTTTTATGTGTCATTCCGCCTTCAGCGAAAGAGACACCGCATTGCGCTCGATATGATTAAGCTCGTTCAAAACTTGATCGGGCATTACAGCGTAGGAAGGACGATTCAGGATATTATCGCCCGATCGACTTCCACGATGCCGGATCATGTTCGTTCGGAGTGGAAGCATCTTGAGCTGCAGTCGCACATGGGAACGTCGCTGGAGGAGACGTTGTATGAATTTGCCCGGCGGGTGGATAACGCTTGGGCGGAAGATTTAGCCGATATATTGCTGATTAAGCACCGGTACGGCAACGACATCGTCGACGCGCTGCATAAATTAGTGATTGACATGCAGACCGCAAGGCGCAACGAGGAGAAACGGCTTGCGATGGTTACGGTTTACCGGATCGGTACGGTATTTATGATTTTGTTTTCTTGCTTTGTGATTTTCTTTAACGTGTACGCCGACGGCACGAATTACAGGCACTATTTCGTAAACCCGTCCGGGAGAGGCATCATTATGGCGTCGTCGGTCGTCATGTTCGCATCCTTGCTGATGGTCGTAAGATCGGGCCGGAAGACGTTTTAAGAGAGGTGGACTTGCACTTGAAGTGGCTGTTCTACATATCCTTCGCAGCGGGGGCGGGGCTCGTCTGGGGCACTTTGCTTCTGCCGCTGGTGCGGTCCAGACGGGATCCGATACGCGCCTTGATTGAACGATTCCGCCAAATCAAGCCTGCAGGCGCTGAGCTGCCGATCACTCCGATGTCTCCGAAGGAGCTTCAGTTTCTTGAGCGGGCAAGGCTTTCGGGAGTGACATGGTCCTATCGAGCGTATCGACAGCTTAGGTTAGGAATGGCCGCGGCAGGCTGTTATTTGAGCTTAGCGGTACTGCTCCCGGGAATCGGCGCCTTCGGGAGAGTTAGCTTGTACGAAGTCGTTCGGCTGCTTGTCATTTCCGGCTTTGCCGGGTTTGCATTATGGAATGCTCCGATATGGCTGATGTCGGTGCTTGCTGCGCAACGAAGGGGGAGATGTTTAGCTGAAATATCGAAGTTTTCCCACCGGCTGGCGATCTGCGTGACGGACAAGAACGATATTCGCGAAATGATATTGCGAGCCGGGCGGCCGCTGCGCATATTGAAGCCTCACATCCAGAAGCTGGCCGCACAATGGGGGAAGGATCAGCGGGAAGCGATTATGGATTTTAAAGATGCGGTCGGCATTTCCGAGGTATACCCGCTCGTGAATGCATTTATGGCGATCTCAACGGCCAAGTCGGCCGATGTGAGCCGTATTTTGCTCGAGCATTCCAAGTCGATCGATTCGACGCTGGAGGCGGAAATGAACAAACGGATCGAGAACGCTCCGCTTTGGATCAGCTTTTATATTATGATTCCGTTTTTCGTTTGCTTGTTTCTATTCGTTTATCCGTGGGTGCTTACGGTATTGGAGCAGCTTACGGTAAGCTTTTCAGCCAATTAAAGAGGTGATTGCCTTGGGGAAGCTTTTGACGACAATTGCGTTGTCGGTATTAGTGCTGGGAGCCGCGCTTTACACGGTGGGACAATTGATTGTGCCGGCGGTTGGAGAGGCTGGGGTTTCCACGAGAGAAACGATTCGAGATGCTTTCTAAAATTAAAATATAGGAGGAGCATGACATGAGCAAAATTGGGGTTGCGTTGGCTTTGGCGGTAATTTTGGTAGGTGCGGTTCTTTTTATCGGAGACAGCATCGCGGCACAAATTGTGAACCGGGGTGGGGATATCGGGACTTCCTTGTCGAGCGGAAACCTGCGGGTGAGCTCGACTGACGGCTCGGTTACGATCAGAACGCCGTAATATGTCCAAGCTGTTGGTTTCGCTTGCGCTGCTGGTCTTGCTGCTTGGAGCGGCGATATATATTTTCTCGGGGGGCGTAGGATTGAATGACGCCGTTCGGGAAGGGCACGACTCCGTAACGAGTACAATTCGCGGATTTGATTACGTAACCAACTAGGAGGAGACCGGCGTGATTCGAAATGAGCGCGGAGGCGCGGATACTTTGTTGATCACGATGTTCGTCGTCCCGCTGCTCCTGTTTGCGAGCTTTGCGGGAGTTCCGTTCTTTGTATATATTTTGAAGGCGAATCATCTGAATGTCGTAGCCAATCACGCACTGAAGGAGGCGGAGGCTGTCGGATACGTCAGCCCCGCTATTGCCTCCGCCGCCGCGGCGCGTCTTTCCGGCTTGGGGATGGAGCCGATTACGATCGGCGGGGTCAGTTACCCTTCTTTTGAAGGAAGTACTGTTTCGAAGGTGTATAAGGATTCGGCAAATTCGACCGTTACTTTGGTGGTCAAATATCCGGCTCCCGGACTTTCAAGAATGCTTAGAGCAGTCGGCGGTTCGGGGGGCACGGAGTCAAATGAAGGCTTTTACAGAATCGTGCTGCATGGGAAGAGCGAGGCGTATGAGTAGATACGTATGCAACGAGCGCGGCGGCGCCCATGTGTTGTTATTTGGGCTTATGGCTGTCATGTTTGCCGTATCGTTGCTGGTCGTTTCATTGAACTGGATGCTTCAATCCACAAACAAGACAAAGACGAAGCTGGTTCTCGATCGGGCGGTTCATGCCGCCGCACTGAATATTGACCCAACGGAAGCGGCTCTTGGCAGATTGGTTTGGGATCAAGCTTCGGGGACAGCTGATTTCTATACATATTTATCGATGAATTTAAAGCTCGACCCGTTCGGAGAGCCGGGGCCGGGAAGCTATATTGCGCGATCTCCGGTTGTCCATCTGCTGGAGTTCGTAAGCTTGCCGTCATACCCGTCTGTCGTCCGGCGAAGCGTGACCGTTCGCATAGGAACGCCGGAGGAGACGGTTCGAAATATAGACGTCACCGTATACGGGCCTTCTCTTGTTGCAATTGTCGAGGTTGAACAGCGCATGATCGGCGCAAGCGGCCGTACGGAGCCGATCGTCCTGTCCAGCGTTGCTAATGTGCGTTTTCGGTAATAAGGATATAATTGGCGGAAGATGCGCTTTTTGGAGGAGAGTTTATTTATGAAAAAAACAATAATCAGCGTATTAATAGGCAGTATATTGGCGGGAAGTGTGCATGGGGTTTCCGCCATTGCGGCAGGTAATGCTGCAGTCGAAGAAGCGGCGATTGCGCTTACCGATATTGAAAAGCACTGGGCGAAGGGCGCCATTGTTTCAGCGGTAAAACGCGGCATTGTAAAGGGGTATCCGGACGGAACGTTTAAGCCGAATGCTAGTGTAACGCGTGCTGAATTTATTAAGATGTTATCCGTTGCGCTTGGGATTGAAGTTGCCGAACAGAAACCGGGGGAGCCTTGGTTTTTCCCTTATGTTAGTGCTGCGGTTGGCAAAGGGATTCATAGCTTTGCCGATTTCTCTGCCGGTTGGCACGACAAGCTCACGCGTCTTGAAATGGCGAGATTGGCGGTTCGCGCAGTAACTCCTGAGCTGCGTAATGCCGAAGCTCCGCTTGACGATAAATATGTGATGTTCCTTGCCACGCAAAAGGGAGTTATTCAGGGCGTCTCGGGCGGGGAATTGGAGCCGCAGGGCTTCAGCACCCGAGCGCAGGCTGTTGTGATTATCGAGCGAATATTGACGATCAAGTCGGGCGGTACGGTGCCGATGGATAAGACCGCGGCGAGCTATGCGGAAGTGGAGTATCGCGGTACGAACATTGAGACGATGTTTGGTGTGAAGCCGAAGGCGTTGCCGATTAGCTTCAACAATGGGGATGGCGTGGATATTACGGTTGATCAGGTGTTGGTTGTGGATATTGACGATAAAAATGGGGCGTATCGTAAATGGTTCCCTGCGGTCCTAGATGAAACAGGAGCAGAAAAAGGTATTTATGTTGTAGCTTATAGGATGACCGCTGTAAATGAAAAATCACGTCCATTCAGCACATGGTATCCGGAAGGTAGGCTTCCTGGGGGAGGGCCATTTCGAATAGCTACAATTTCTGATGAGGGACGGGGTAAGACACCAATAACTTTCTTCCGAGAAGACTTGTCCAAGCCATTTAAGAAAACAGGATGGTATATGTTGTCCATTAGTAAAGAAAATTACATCAAGTGGATGAATGAAAAGAAATTTCAAGTATTCATTGGGCGAAATGCAGCTTTCGGTGGGAATATTAGATTTTCAGAAAAAGTTGGTGACTAATGCTTGAATTACAAATGGTTTAAGATACTGTTTCTATTTATTTTTCTCTTCACGAGTATTACACCAACGAACTTAACTTTCGCAGCTGCACCAGATAAAGAAATTCAACTTACATTTAATGGAGATAAGATCGGCGACTATTACTATCTTTCTACTAATGTATTAGATGATTATGAGGTAAATCTGAATACACCATCGGGTCGAGAGATTCAGAAGGTGGAGTTTGTCGGAAGCAGCGGAGTTGTAAAGGACCTTACAAGCAGCGTAAGTGGAGATGTATTTTCTATAGATATTTATGGGATCGCTAGGACGGTGGTATGGGATACTGAGGCTGAAGATAAAGACGCCTACAATCCCGGCCATTATGTGAATCGTAGATCAAACGGAACATCGTGGACGGTCGCATCAGGTCTAGGAGGTTTCGGTGAATGGACGACAGCGCCTGGCGATCCTTACGGTTGCCGAGACAGTTCAAATTCTATTGCGAAGTGTCCGGGCAAATATCCAAATTCTATTAGTCCATACCTGCAGAAAAATGGGGATGCCGTAACAACAAAGCAAGATGTTCCCCCACCTACTCAATTCAAATTGTCGATCGCAGGACGTCCTCAAGGTTATATAAAAACAACAAATGTAACTCCATCCTCTATAAAAATTACAGACGCTACACCTTATACGAGAGGAGTTTGGGTTGTTGACAAAGGATCAAGAATTACCGGTATGGGTTATATCCAATTAGCAAAGCCATTAAATAGCGGATTTAACCAAGAAGGTGTCGATTACTTTAAAACATATAATCCTACATTTACAGGTGAAGCGGAAGAACGTAACTATTTTATGCGAGTACACGTGACTTGGAGCGCAACAACCTACGAATACACCGGCAAAGTGCTCGTATATTACAAACCCACAACCATTCCATACGTCGAAACCTCCTGCACCTGTGGCGATCCAATCAAATTCGAAGGTTCGGACATCAACGTAACCCTCCACGCGGGTCCAGCGAAATTGTTTAACATAACCGACCCGAACAAGGTACAGAAGTGGACTCTTTACGCCCGAACCATGGATGGGTCGCAAGACAAAACGCCTTACACTTCGACATCGAAAATAATAGATGGCATAAAAACTACATTTTCATTTACCTTTTCTGCAGCAACCATCCAGCAGAAACTAAAAGAAGCAGAACTAAAGAACGAAAACTTTTTTATTATCGAATTCAAACATACCGCAAGAGTAACCTTAACCGATGGCACAACTGCAACAAACTCGAATGTATGCTCCGTAACGATCTACAAAGATACGCCTCCTCCGGTCAATCCGCCCGGCGAAGTAAATCCCCCTGAGAATCCGGTAGACAACAACCAACCGCCGGTAGCCGTGTTAACCGCCCCGGATGAAACGACAGCAGGTTCAACTACGTTTGTTTCGGCAATGGGGTCATATGATCCGGAGGATGGCGAAAACATTACCTACCAATGGCATTATTGGCAGGTGTTCGACAATTCGAACGGTCCGGTACAGTCCGCACACGCAACGCGAGACGGAACAATTACATTCCCTGACGACGGGCGTTATTACGTCCATGTTGCGGTTTTCGATACAAAGGGCAAAAGTGACTGGAAGTCCAAGATCATAAGTGTTAAACCGCCGAAACCGAATGCTGAGATTCGGACGAATGGCCAGCTAAAAGAAAAACGGGAAATCACGCTAGACGGTTCCCAAAGCTCCAGCCCGCAAGCTTACCCCATCATTGATTCAAGCAGAAGATGGACCATTGAGCCGATGAGCGAAACATTTGCGGAAGACATTGTAACAAGCGGATCACTAAGCGGAACTTCATCGGTAAAAGTGATGTTTAAGAAGCCGGGCGGCTATCGCGTTACTTATTCAGTAACGAATACGAGGGGGCTATCCGATACCAAATCGATTGTCCTTGAAATCGAACAGGACAAGCCTCCGATTGCAGAACTGGTAACGGCGAGCAAGATATATCGCGATCCGAACAACGGAAACCGTGCAACTTTCGACATAACCGACGAATCCGTTTCTCCGGATGGAGATGTAATTAACCAACAAACAACCGTTGCGGTGAGGGATACCGATAATGACGGTCTGTTTACGGACGAATCGAATCAAACGCCTGTCACCATTAATCCGGCAACGGGTAAAGGGTCATTCATTGCTGCCGGAGTCGGTAAATATCAATTGATGCATCAAGTGAAAGAAACATTTGATCCGGGAGTTTTCGCTTCTTACATAACGGCTGCCGACTATTTATCTTCGAATCAGTTTACCAAGACAATAGAGGTAGATAATGTTGCGCCGATTACATCGTTATCGGGCGGACAAAAATACAAAGTTGACGTATACGTCTCTCTCGGCGATCTGCTTTCTGTTGATCGTACATTTTTTGCGAACAATTTAAATAATATTAAATCGATTTTAGCAGGAAAACTCATAGATACCGATATCAGCATTCATCAATGGGATCAAGCGGCCGAGCCGGAATTTTTAAAAGATGCCAACGAGTCCTTACTGGAGAAAGAGTGGAGAACCGGCATCGATCAAAAATACTTCGTGGGTATGACCAATACGCTTGATTTTTCGGCGCCTGCTGCGTCGTCGGGTTCTCTTGATTTAAAGCTTATTCCGACAAGCGGTATCACGAACGTTCTCGATGCTGCAGCGTACGGCAATGCGATTTATCTGATGTATAAGAAACCGATCGGCAGCTCAACTACGGACTACACGTATTGGTATGCCAAAATTGTCAATGGTTCCGTGGTTGTTAATCAGTCTACCGGGTTCCAGTACACAGAAGCTAATAGCTCCTCTAACTATAACGCTTATCCGAGTTTGTCCAAAGATACGCTAGGGCGGCCTTATTGGATTTTCACGAAGGAAACGAATAATCCTCCGGATATTTTCCGGAAGAACTATTTTTTGTACGCCCCCGACTTTTATAGTTCGGCGCAATTTCGGACGTATTATAATCAGTATACTCAGATTATGTCGCGCATGAGCATGATGTCGCAAGGAGCTACGATTTGGACCGCCATGGGTCTGTATTGGATCGATACGTGGGACCAACAGGAGAACTATTTCCGAACCAGTTCCAACGGCTGGAATCCATCCAGCTATGGAAGCTATTCTAGCGGAACGGTATACAAGTATGAGATCGGCTTTAGCGATAGTGCTGGAAACAACTACTGGTTCGTGAGATCTGGGTCGAATCATTCCAACAACCTTGTACTGGAATATAACGGCTCGCAAAAAATGAGTTTAAGTGACTATTCCTCCATTCTTCACGGGTATACATCACAAAGCAAGGTTACGATTGTCGCCCGGTTGAAATCGGATGACCGCAAAGCGAAGCTGCTCACTTTTGAGAACGGCAATTTGCTCTCAGCGGTGGATTTACCAGGATTTGAAGCGGATTTGCAGGTGCTGCAATATATCCCTGCCACCGGAAAAATATTTTTAGGCGGGCCGTACAACGACAAAGTGATACAGTACGATCTTACCAACAAAAAAGCAGACTGGATCAAAAGTGTACCTGCTGGTATACGGATTCAAGATGTCATGTTTGATACGGACAACACTCCGATTTACCTGTTTAAAACGGATCTTTCCACTATTCTGTACATGTCGAAAGACGGTGATTCCCGGGCTCCTGCTAATGATGTGCTGCGTCCGGTAAGTACCCATTATCCTATGTATAATGCAGATATTAATTCTACCGGTGAGCGCGCTTGGGTAGAACATGTAGATAATATGCAAAATAGTTGGCAAGTAAAAAAAATAGATCGTGACGGTGAAAGGTATGTCTATACGTTCAACAATATAGGTACAAAACCACACCGTGTCATCATTTTTGAGGATGGCGAAGCCATACTTTTCTACCAAAAGGCAACCAACGAGCTCTATTATGCACGGGAGTCCGAAGGTTTTGCGCCTAAGAAAGCGTCTATTACAACGGCGGCAACGTATAGCCCTTATGTAAAAATTCAGAAGGATCGGTTCGGACGTGTTTATCTTTTCGATTTAAGCGCCTATATCGAGCAAGGCTACCCGGTATATGAATTCATTCGAAGCACCAATGGTTTTACCTTCTTGGGAAAAGTGGGACAGCAAGTGGTTAACCAGACGTCTCCCGGGAATTCATCCAGCAGTAATAGGGATACGTATAGCGCAACAAACGGAAGGCTCTCGGAACTAACAAGGTATTGCTCTCAGGTAAATTACACGACAACATGTTATATCAGCGCTCCGGATGGGAAAAGGATTGTTGGGGATTACAATTCGCAAAATTATTCCAGTTCAAACGGATATATCGATCGGGACAGCACGGGTAATTACGCCGCTATTCAGAATATGTACAGAAGCAGCGGCGGCGTGACCACATACGATGTATTTTTTGCGAGTAATATTCCGTCTGTACAGACCAGACAAAATTATGGAGTACAGCTATCGACAGGGGGCAGGTATGCCGAGCTGTTAATGATCGGGGATGTACCTCATATCCTGATCAATTTTGGATATACGGCAAAAGAGATATATAAAATTATTGCTTCCACCGATGCAAGCGGAACCTACACTTCCTATAGCCTTCAACTGGTGGGTTATATCCAAAATGAGAAAATGGGCACGATCGGCGTAATCGGGACAACGGGGTATTATTACGGCTATGATACTTTCTATGCCAATGGCAATTATGATTGGATGGTGTTTACGAACCATCCGGATGCCAAACCGGAACCCGAGTTCGATAGGTACAAGCTTGCTTCCAGGTTTAACGGGAATGAGGCGTATTTGTTTGAAGAGGGTGTCGGTTCGCCTTCACAGAAATATATGTACGCAAGCAGATTTAGTGAAAGCAACATGCCGTATTATGTATCCAGGCTACTATTCGACCCGGAAACGACGACCTTCGCGAGAATGGGCTGGAAGCATTTCGATTCATGGGGGAACAGCACTCAAGCCCAATATTTTTTGTATGACGGATCGACGAACTCTTATACGAAAGTGCTCCAAAGCACCTCGTCACAGAACTTCTTGGATTTGTCGTACCATAAAGGTTCTATGGTCTCGCTGTTCGGCAATAAAGGCGTTATTAACGGCAGCAGCGTAAATATATCGGCTACGATTTACAAAATACGTCCCAACGGAGTAACGCCGATTAGCACCATTGCCGCAGATGCAGGGTACGCTATCGAAACCAATTCATCCGTGGTTCAAGATGACGAGGGCTACACTTATGTTGCCGTGTGTCAAAGTCAGCCCGGATATTCCAGCAAGGGATGCTCGATCTACCACAATCGGTCAGGGACATTCGTCAAATCGTCCGTTGGCGCTACAACCCAGCAGCTGTATTACAGCAACGGAAGATTGGTATGGGCGGAACAAAGCCGAGCGTGTTCGATCGACGTCACAAACTTGAGCGGGGTGCCGACATGTGCTTTTTTCAATAATCCGTCTTTCATTAAAATGGGTTATGACAAAGATACGGGAAGGATCTTCGCGGTTCACAGCGTTTATGATTATGACGCCCGAAAAACTACTTATTATGTTGTTGCCGTCGACTCTGCAACTAGGACGGTGGTGCAATCTTCCGATTTCTTGATAAGCGGCGACTCTCTTTATACCGTTCATGGAAACCGGATGTATCAATTCAACAAGAGAACGCTCCAGCTTATGAATTTCGAGAAAAATAAAAAAACGCCGGAGAACAATATTAAATATTCATTGGCAATGCGCAAGGGAAGGCTGCTGGCAATGGAATACAACGGCAGCACGGTTCCGACAGTCATTAACTTGATGGGGACGGGGGAAGGAAACCCCGATTTTGCAAACAACGTTGTCAGCAGCAACATAAAGACCGTGTTCGTCGGTCCCGAAATCCTGGAAGAGCCTGTTTCGGGCATCGTTGACGCAACGGGAGGCACTTTTATAGATAACTCAATTGGAGGACCCGCGATTCTCGATACGCTCGCCGTGTACATTGAAAACTCGCTGCGGCAGCGTTACGGCGGATCAAGTGCCTATTATTTAGTCGGGAGCAGTATTTCGTTCTTGCAGCAATATTTCGACTACGAGTCGGACCCGATGTATGCAACGCGGTTTCGAATTTTGCACGACCCGGCCGTATTCGATAATTCGCTGGGGCAATTCCCGCAGCACAATCAGTACATTACAACAGCGCCGGCATCGTTCACGCTGCCCGGTAAGTACACTGTGGAATTTACCGCGCAAGATAATCCGGGAGTGGCCGGATATCGAAAGTGGAGCGATCCGCCGGTTGTACCGTTTGAATTTTACATTCATCGAAAACCGGTCGCGCGGTTTACGGTTACAACGCATGTGAATCCGAGCGACAGCACGAAGCTGATCACGAAAACTCAGGACCAATCGTATGACCTTGATCACCAAGTAACGCATGCGGCCAAAGGCATTGTAAAACGGGATTGGAAATGGAAGAAGAAAGATGATGCGGATTGGACATTCGGACCGCTCCCTTCAACAGTAGAGAAGAACCAAACGTATCTCGTCTCCTTGATTGTTACGGACCTGGAAGGCGTCGAAAGCGACGCGTATACGGTTACGTTGGTGACGGACCCGGCGAATGTCGTGCCGAACACGAAACCGATCGTGAATGTAACGAATCCGTCTTCGGCTTCATCGGCCAGCCCGACAATTTACCGCACCCTGCGGCCGGCGATCGATTGGACATTCACGGATGCGGACGGCGATACGCAGCAGCAATACCGAGTTAACATTTACAACACGAGTAATGTACTGGTGCAGAGCTCCAACGTTCAGGTGGGTTCTGTAAAACAGTGGGTGCCAACAGCTGATCTTGCGGATAAGACAACTTATTATGTTCGAGTCGAAGGTTTTGACGGTATCGATTGGTCAGACCCTTCCGCGGCCAAGTATTTAAGGATTCAACTCAATCAGCCGCCTTCAGCCGTCATGACGTCGCCAAATGGAACGCAAACTGCGCCAACGGTCTTTGCCACTACAACCCCAACGTTCCGTTGGAATCAAACGGATCCGGATGCCGGCACCACGTTCCAGGCATACGAGCTTCGGGTGACGAATGAAGCAAACACTTTAACAATTTATCAAACCGGAACAGTCGCACAAAACACGATGTCGACTACAAAGACTCATGTGGCTGCAGCATCTCTTCCTACGGGTCAGAAGTTAAGGGTACAGGTTAGAGTGTTTGATGGCACCGATTGGTCGGCGTGGAGTGCGCAGACGTGGTTTATGATCAACCGTGCACCGTCGGCGGATTTTACTTGGTCGCCGAATCCGGTTTGGGAAGGTGACGGAATTACGCTGACGAACACGTCCACGGATGCGGACGGCGACTCGTTAATCAGCGCATGGACGATTTCGGGGCCGGGAGGATTTACAAAAACCTATACAACCCCTAATGCTGCGGTATCCGGAGCGGACACTCAAAATCGTCCGGGCCAATGGAACGTAACACTTACGGTAACGGATCCGTACGGCGCTTCTGGCACGATAACGAAAGCGATCCCTGTCGGTGATTTGGGAATTACAGGACAGGTTTCGCACACGCCGGAGTGGGAGTCATTCCGGCAGCTTTGGAACAATAAGTTCCCCGATAAGACGCGTTCTCCGGACACGTTCTGGGCGGGTGAAGCATTTGTTCTGTCCGCCACGGTAACGAATACCGCTGCGAGTACCACGAAACCGCGGACGGTAACTGCCGTTCTGACCGCAACGGGCGATTCGGCGGCGATGACAAGCGGAAATCGTATCCATTACAACGGACAAATGGTGAACACGGACCTTCCGAAGCTGCTGAGCGACGGAAGTTACACCATGCGGTTTACGGTCACATGGACGAACGGCCATGTAGAGAGGCACGATGTAGCTTTTACCATTGCCGGAAGTATCCATGATGTAATTGTTACGCAGCTTAGAAATTAGTGCATTGCCAGTTTACCTGCTTTCCCATACAATCAACCTTGCAGGCTACGGCGCGTTCTGCCGGCAGCCTGCTCTTACATACGGGATGGGAGATGGGAAGATGGATAAGCCGTTAATCGAAACGAGCCGAAGGCATCACGTTATTTTTGCGCTCGTTACGTTGTTGTACTGGACTTCTTTATATACATACGTGCCGGTGCTTTCTCCGTATTTGCTCGATCATCTGCAGGTGGGGGCTGCGTTCGCGGGGATCGTGCTCGGCAGCTACGGCTTCGTGCAAATCCTGCTGCGGCTGCCGATCGGGATTTATTCCGACCGGCTGAGAAGACGGAGGCCGTTCATCGCGCTGGGCATGTTCACCGGGGCGCTGTCTTGCTTTATGTTTGCCGCCGGGGCGAATCCGGCTTGGGCGCTCGCGGCAAGGTCGGTCAGCGGCATCTGCTCTTCCGCTTGGGTAGCCTTCACGGTGCTGTACGCGGCCTACTATCCGAGCAAATCAGTAGGCAAAGCAATGAGCACGATCAGCTTCTTGATCGTCGCAGGGCAGCTCATCGGTATGGGGATGAGCGGCTGGCTGGCGGAGGAGTACGGGTATGGCGCTACGTTCTACGCAGGGGCCGCGGCCGGGCTGGCCGGCTTGCTGCTTACGTTCGCGATCAAGGAACCCGCCGGAGGGGTTGCGCGAGCTCCGATCTCGCTGAAGGATTTGACGCACGTCATTCGCAGTCCGATGCTTTGGAAGGTGTCCGTTCTTTCGATCTTGGCGCATAGCGTCCTGTTCATTACGATGTTCGGCTTTACGCCGTCTTACGCCACCTCGGCTTTGGGAGCATCCAACTGGGACCTGAGCCTGCTAAGCTTCGCCTTCATGATTCCGCACGCGCTTGCTTCGTTCTTCAGCGGCCGGCTCGTGGCGCCAAGAATCGGCTCGTGGACGACGATCGTCATCGGGTTTACGATCAGCGGACTGTGTACGCTCGCGATTCCGTTTACGGATTCGCTGCCGTGGCTTTATGCAACGCAAGCGCTGAACGGCTTGGCGCAAGGCTTGCATTTGCCGCTATTCTTAGGGCTGTCGATCACCGGAGTCGCTTCGGAGAAGCAAGCGACCGCAATGGGCTTCTACCAGGCGGTGTATGCGGCGGGCATGTTCGGCGGTCCGTTCGTTGCCGGCTGGGTGAACGAATTTGCGAGCCTGGAGGCGGGCTTCTGGCTGGGCGGCGCATTCGCGATTACCGCGGTCATTGTCACGCTAGCGTTTGCCAGGCTGCAAGCGCGCAGCCGGAGTCTCGGCACAGCGTAGGCGAGGGCCGGTTCAGACTCGATTTGTCAGCGTAATTGACAAATGAGTCAGCGCCGACTGACAAAATAGTCAATCTGACTGACAACAACGGAGCATTGTCAGCGACATTGACACATTAGTCACTGCACACTGACAAATTAGTCAATCTGGGTGACAATGGGTCACATCGGCGAACGGAAGGACTATAATCCAGCAGGGTGAATGAACCCCCGGCATGCTGCCTAAACGCGGGCGTGCCGGGGATTTTTATTTGTCCCGTAAGACAAACACCGTTACTGAACCCGTGATAGTTTCATACAATTTCGTAGTGAATTGACTAGGAGGGAAAGCGATGAAGGGACTCATCCTCTGCGCCGGGAAAGGCACCAGGTTAAAGCCTTATACGGATACCCGCCCCAAAACGCTGCTGCCGGTCGCGGGCAGACCGGTCCTCGACTACGGAATAGAAAGCTTACGGAACATAGGTATTCGCACCATCGGCATTGTCATTAATCCGGAACAGGGAAGCATTAGGGAATATGTCGGCAGCGGCGGGAGGTACGGCGCCAAAGTCGACTATTTATTTCAATCGGAGCCAAAGGGGGTCGCTCATGCCGTCAAGCAGGCTGAAGACTTTTTGGCGGGAGAGTCGTTCGTCCTGCTGCTGGGGGACAATCTGATCACGGAAGATTTAAGTATTCTAATAGAATCGCGGCGATCCCTTAAAGGAAACGCATCCGTGCTGCTGCGGGCCGTCCCGAATCCGAGCGAGTTCGGCATAGCGGAGGTTGAAGGCGGAAGGATTGTCCGCATCGAGGAGAAGCCGAAGCAGCCCAAAAGCAATTTAGCCGTCATCGGCGCGTATTGGTTTGATTCGCACATATTCGAAGCTATAGCGTCCATCAAACCGTCGGCTCGGGGCGAATACGAAATAACGGACGCCATCCAGTGGCTGCTGGATCACGATTACCCGGTGTCATATTCGGTCACCGATAAGAAATATTCCGATGTCGGTACGCCGGAGCGCTGGCTGGAGGCGAACGAGTGGATGCTTAGAGAGACGCTGAGGGAGCGAATCGTCATCGGAAGCAATGCCAAGATCGACAATTGCACCTTCATCGGACCGGTCGTTGTCGGCAACGACGTAACGCTCAAAAATACGGTGATCGGCCCGCATGTCACCATGCAGGACGGGAGCAGGGCGGAAGGGGTGCGCCTAGAGGGAAGCATCGTGCTTGACGGCGCCGAAATTGTCGGTACGGGAGAGCAGCCGATACGCAACCGAGTCATCGACCGCAATTGATGCAAGCGAACCGATCATAAAAGAAGTCGCAAGGCACTAGCCATGCGACTTCGTCTGTTTACGGCTCTTTGCAACGACTCATTTTACTGCCGCAAGGGGTCGATCATCTCCCCTTGCGTATAACCTTCTTATAAATTTCCAAGTAGCCTTCCGCCATCTTTTCCTTCGTGTACCGATCCTCCACGTACCGCCGAAGCTTCGCCGGCGACACGGCAGGCTCCTGTGTGACGATCCGCGCCATCTCCTCCGGCGTCTTGCACAGAAACTCCGGATACCCCTCCAGCACCTCGGGAATCGCGCCTCTGCGATATGCGGCGACAGGGGTGCCGCACGCCATCGCCTCCACGATGACTAAGCCGAACTGCTCCTCGCAGGCGGTCGGGAACAAAACCCACTTCGCATGCTTCAGCAGGTCCTGCTTGCGTTCCCCATGCACCTCGCCGACGTATTCGATGTTCGGGTTTCGCTTGATGCGCGGCCGGATTTTATCGTACAGCTCCTCGTCCCAGATCGGCCCTGCGATGATCAGCTTCTGTCCGGTCAGCTCCGCGACGCGAATCGCGTCAGGGACGCCCTTCTCCCAGTCGATGCGGCCGAGAAACAGCAAGTAATCCCTTTTGTCAGTGCTGAATTCATATTGATCCAAGTCGATTCCGTTATGCACGTAATATCCGTGGTTCCTATGCGGCGACTGCTTTAGTTTGGTCTTGCTGACGAACACGGGATTGCTGGCGGGAATATGCATCGCCCACTCCGTATGAAACGTGGAAACGACCGGAACGCGCAGCTTTTTCTGCCCGAAAATCAAGTCATGTGTATGATCGTGCAGGATATCGAAGTCGTCGGGCATCGTTTCCAACACGAAGTCTACCAAATCCCAATCCTTCCACCGGTGTCCGTAAGGGATGACGATCCCGCTGCTTCGGCTCCCGGCCATGGCGTACACGTACACCTCGTGCCCCTTCGCAACGAGCGCTTCCGTCAAATTATAGACGACTCTTTCCAGCCCTCCGCTGCCCGGCAACGGGATGATGTACGGAGCGACCTGAACGATAATCACCTCGATCCACCTCTTCCGGTCATGAGTCTGCGGGGACGATGCTTTCATACAGGATATAATCCATTAACTGCTCGATCACAAAATGCTGGCTGGCGTAAATGTTCAACAAATTTAACTTTCTTCGCAAAACGTGGAAGGGGAGGGGCGTGTCTGCAGTGCCGAAAAAATGTAAATTTTCCACGTGCATCCCGCGGACAATCCGCGACAACGCTTTGTGTTGGGTGTGACCGTACTCGCCCTTCGGATTATGGGTGACGACGCGGTAGAAGCGCTTCGAATCGAGCACCTCCCGAAGATCTTCCTCCACACGCTCCTTATCGAAAGAACCGCCATACACGTCAGGGTAATCCCAAATTTCACCGTCCGCGCCGGCATACTCCATGGCTTTGCGAAATTCGCGCGAACGGGTTCGGCTGCTCCCGTTGGCTAGGCAGATGACCTTCCAGCCGGGCTCGGACACGAGCGCCCCTCCGCCGAATATCGCCTCGTCATCCGGATGGGCTACGATCATGAGCTTGTCAACCTTCGCTGATGCGCACATTATACCGTCACCTCGTACACCGCGCTTCGGTCTTGAAGCACTTCTTGGTACACGTCGAGCATTTTTTCCGTCAGTCTAACGATGTTGAACTGCTCCTTCACCAGATTGCGGCCCGCCCAGCCTCGGTCTGCGATTTCACCGGGGGGCAAGCTGAGCACACGGAGCACGCTTTCCTTGATCTTGGCCGCCGTCCACGGCTCGGTCGCCAGGTGATCGCCGAACCACGTCTCCCAAGCGCTCACGTAATTGGATGGGACAACCTCGCCGAAAAATCCTCTACTTCCCACCGCTATGACGGGCCGGCGGCACGCCATCGCCTCTAATGCAATTCTGCCGGTGCCGACGACGCAATTGCTGATCGTGTAGTAGGGCGACATGTTCAAGGAATTGCCGAGCATATGGATGAACGGCTGGCCCGCCTGCTCATTCGCCTCATCCGCGAGCTCTCTGATTTTCGCGCTTTGATGCCCGTCTCCCGCAATGAGAAGGTGCAGCTCGGGATAACGGCCTAGCTTCAACTGCTTGCACGCTTCAATCGTGTCCCTGCAAATGCCCGCCTTCTCCCGCGACAGCCGGCCCGCATACATAACGACGGGAGCGGTATCGGGGATGCCGAGCGCTTTGCGCTGCTGCGCTTCGATTAGCGGGCGGTAATCGAACTGGACCGTATCGATGCCGTTAGGGATAAGCTTCGAAGGCAGCCCGTGAACCGGCAAGTGCTTCAAAATCGGCTTGCTGACGCAAATGGCCGCGCGGCTTTTATTCAGCAGATCGACTTGTTCGGCACTATATTGTTGGTGAAGCGTGAGCACAAGGGGCAGCGTCAATTGCTCGGCTGCGGCTGCGGCGAAATAGCCGGCCGGGATTTGGTGGGCATGGACCACATTGATGCCTTCGGAGGTCATGATCTGCTTCAGCTGCGTAACGATCGCTTTCTCCTCGGCATCGTTGCGCAGGCAGCCGTCCGTCACGAAATCGAGCTCATAAATAGGACAGCCCAACGCTGCAAAAGCATCACCCATCAAGCCGTTCTTGCCCGCAATCGCCACATGGACCCCTTTGCGAAGCAGCTGCCTCGTGCACGACAGCACATGCATCCCAGTGCCACCGATGTTGAATTGGTCGATTACCATCAGGACCCGCAAATCCTTCAGATCGTTTCCTCTCCACGAATAGGGAATGTCGGTAACGTGTATGCTGCCGTCCTTCTCAGGCAGGATGATTCGCTTGAGCGAGGAAGCCGGCATATGTGCTCGAGCCGCCGTCTGCTTCGAGACCGTGCGCTTTTTAACGGGCGGTCTTTTTACGGCGGGAATTGCCTTTCGTTTCACGATTCATCCCCTCCTTTATTCAGAAGAGACAAGATCCGCCACGTCCCTTCCGCTTTCGCTCTATTTAGCATCAAATTATGAATGCATTCGTCCTGCTGACACGTACAGACGCGCAATATGTGCGCAAACCCGCGATGAAATATCCTATATCTGTCCAATCACGTGAGTCGGTTTTCACATAAAAATAACCATCATGCCAAGGAAATGGGGTTTACGAGTTGAACCGGAACATCTGTTTCGCCGTCTTGGTACAAAACAAGCGGGATGTGGTCGTCGATCTGCTGGATAATATCCGCACCTTTTGCCCGGACAGCTCCATTGTTCTGTACAACGGGGGAAACGACCCCGACCTGTGTAAAGATTTAGGGTATCCGGTATGTCCTACGAGCCGGAAATTGTCCTATGGAGTAACGGCGATTTACATCCTTGAAGTGATGCGCTGGCTGGAGGACACCGGCTTCTCCTACGAGTACTTAATCAACCTCGACTCCGACGCGCTGTTTGCCAGGGAAGGGTTTGAGCGGTTTATTTCGGAGGAGATGCGGGATAAGGATTACATGGGAGTAGGTACGAAAACGCCGGACGACGACTTTTATTGTCTGATTCAGCTTCGCAAAGAGAAGCAGCGCTGGGAGCCGGTGATCGGCAATGAGCCGTACAAGGAATCGTTCAATGTGGGCCAGGTGTACAGCAAGCGGCTTGTAAGAAGCATCTTGAAGAGCGAAAAGTTTGATTTACTGTTCGAAGGGCTGCGCAAAACGAAGGCGTTCGGAGTGGATGAGCTTGTTTATGTGACGTATACGCAGCGGCTGGGCTTTGACGTTCACCCGTATCCGAAAAAGGCGTCCGACTCGATCCGGTACCGGCCGTATTTTCCGCTTGACGATGTGATCGGCCGATTGAACCGCTATCCGGAAAGCAGCCTGTTTCATCCGATTTACCGGAGGATGGGGAATGAGACGAGAGCGTTCGTTCGTGAGCTGATGAAGCGAAAGATTCAAAGCGATCCGCAGCTGCAAAAAAGTTTCGCCGGGCAATATCTTGGAGTACAGCCGTACATGATCCGCAGGGAGAAATATAAGGGCAAGACGATCGAATGGCTGGCGGCATCCCGGAAGGGAGGCATGCTCTATTGGCGTCAGTCCAGAGAGAAGGGAAAGATGAACCTGTACGGCCCTTACTCATTCGGCAGCGGCAAGGTGGAATCGATAGCGGCTTTGGACGGACGGTTCGGCAATCTGGAGGCGGTGTGCCGCATCGGAAGCAGTCTGGTCCATTATGTCAGAGTGGAGAAGCTGGGAGAATGGTACCCTTCCGAGCCGTTCGCAAAAGGGGCCGCGGGCAAGCTCGGATTTATCGAGAGCAGCTACGGCAACTTTGAGGTCGTGTCGCCGCTTCGGGACGGGGGCATAGGGCATTGGTACAGAATCAACGATAACCCGCGCTTTCCGTGGCGAGGTCCGGTGAAATTCGGGTCCGCGAATTATGACGAAGCCATCCTGGTCGAGAACGACGAGAAGCAGCTGACCGCAGTCGCCCGTTATGGCGACAAATACCATTATTTTGTCAGGGACGACCGGAAAAGCTGGGATTGGTTCGGACCGTACGATTAAGAGGCGAGTGCGATGGAGATCCGCGCAGTGCAATACGTCAGGCCGATGAACGAGGGCTGGAGCGAGCCGCACCTGTTCACTTGCGACGACGGTTTAAGTTATGTAGTGAAATTTATGAACAATCCCGACGGTCCGGGCACGCTGGCTAACGAATGGATCGCTTCGCAGCTTGGACCTTTGCTTAACTTGCCGATGACGCAGACACGCATCGTATGGATAACGCGAGACTTGCTGGAGACGTATCCGATGCTCAAGAGCATGGACGTACCGGAAGGGCCGCACATCGGCAGCTTGTTCGAGCAGCAAGCCAAGGTGCTTGACGACGAGGTCGACCTGTCAACGTGCGCCAATGTCGGCCAAGGCGCGGGAATGATAGTGTTCGACCATTGGATCAACAACGGCGACAGGCATGAAATGCAGGCGAATGTATTATATGTGCCGGAGCGAAATCGGTTCATGCTCATCGACCATGCCGACGCCTTCTTCGGTCCGGGATGGGAGATGGACGAATGGCTGGACGATCCGGGACATATGGAAACGTTCTGGGGTCCGGTGTATCGCAAATTCGTGCCTTACATCGATGGCCCCGACCCGTTCGGAAACTATATCGCTTTGCTCCGGTCGATCGGCGGAGATCAGGTTAAGGCCGCCGTTCACGGCTTGCCTCGCGAATGGGGCATCGGCCGGGAAGAGCGGGAGCGGCTAGTCGAGTTTCTTATGTATCGCAAGGATCGTATCCATCGCGCGTTGCGGAAGCTGGTTCGGCATTTCCCTCAATGGAAACGCAGTATGGAAGGACACGACTGAAAATTACCGTTGCATTGCTCCAATAACCGTGGTAAGATCTTACATCAAACGGAAGGGCTTCTAGGGCTCCGGACACGAGCGTGTCCGAACCGAGCGAAGCCGGCGATCAAGCAATAGCGCGCCACACCGTAAGGGATAAAAGACCTTCGGCAAGTTCCGCCCGACCAAGGGCGAGCTTGACGGAGGTCTTTCTTGCTTTACCGGGGTGCAGAGACAAACAAAGGGAGAGGGAGCATGCAATGACAACGGCAGCGATCAAGATCCGAGGATTGACGAAGACGTTTCGCGCGAAGCGCAAAGGGGCAGGGCTTACCGCAAGCTTGCGGTCCGTGCTTCGTCCGCAGTATGTCGAGAAGACGGCGGTGGAGGCGATCGAATTCCAGGTGGAGCGGGGGGAAACGGTCGCGTTCCTCGGCCCGAACGGGGCCGGCAAATCGACGACGATCAAGATGCTGACCGGCATTCTCCACCCGTCCGGAGGCGATGCGAGCGTGCTCGGGCTTACCCCGTGGCGCGACCGGCAAAAGCTGTCTTACCGAATCGGCAGCGTGTTCGGGCAAAAGTCGCAGCTATGGTATCACCTGCCGCCGACCGATACGTTCGAGCTGATGAGCCGGGTGTATGAGCTGAAGCGGAACGACTACAAGACAAGAAGAGATTTGCTGATCGAGCGGTTCCGGCTGCAGCCGTATCTTCAGACGCCGGTCAGAAAGCTGTCGCTCGGCGAACGGATGCGGTGCGAGCTGGCGGCCGCGCTGCTGCACCGCCCGGAAATCGTCTTTCTTGACGAGCCGACGATCGGGCTGGACGTCATTGTGAAGCAGCACATACGGGAGCTGATTCGGGAAATGAACCGGGAGGATGGGACGACATTTTTCCTCACCTCGCACGACCCGGGCGACATCGAGCAGCTGTGCGACCGGGCGATCGTCATTAATCACGGCCGGGTCATTCTGGATGAGCAGGTGGCGGTCATGAAGCGGGAGCTGCTGACGCACAAGACGATCAAGCTGCTGCTCGGCGAAAAGCGGCCTGACAGCTTCCGGATGGCAGGCACGACCGTTACGAAGCAAACCGGCAGCGAGCTGATACTTTCGGTCGATACGCGGAAGACGACGATCGAATCGGTGTTAGGGGAAATCGTAAGCTCTTGCCGGATTGAAGACGTAACGATCGAGGATCCGCCGATGGAGGAAATTATCGCCCACATTTATGAGAAGAAGGGAGAGGAAGGAGCATGAGCGGTTGGACGAGGGCGCCGGTTGCGGCCGTTATGCGCAAATATCCGGCGGTGGCTCATATCACGCTGCGGAACCAGCTGGCGTATTTGCTGGATTTCCTAGTGCGTACGGTATTTCTGATTATTATTTTGTACATTTTCCTGCAGCTGTGGAGCGCCGTGTTCGCCGGGGAAAAGGAGCCCGTGATCGCCGGCTATACCTTCTCCCAGATCATCTGGTATCTCATTATTTCCGAAGCGGTTACGCTTGCGTTTCCGAGTCTCGCCTTCCGCATTGAAGAGGAGGTGAAGGGCGGCGATGTCGCATACCGGCTGACGAGGCCGATCGGATATGTGGGCTTCCATTACGCATCTTATCTCGGCGAGGTCGTCCTCAGGCTCGGCGTCAATCTGCTCGTCGGGGGAGCGCTCGGCGTTCTGGTGTTCGGGCCGCCGTCGTTCGGCTTCGGGTGGAGCGCGTTCGTTTTGGTGGCGGTCGGGGCGCTTACGGTGAACTTTTTGCTCAATATGATTGTCGCGTTGTGCGCTTTCTGGGTGGAGGAAACGCAAGGAATCGAATTTGTATATAAAAAGCTGCTGTTCACCGTCGGGGGCATGATGATGCCGCTGGAGATGTTTCCGGGGTGGCTGCAGGAGGTGTGCCGGTGGCTGCCGTTCCAGGCGGTGCTGTATTTTCCGGCAAGAACGGTGACGAATTTCCATCCCGGGGAACTGGGCGGCATGCTGGCGGTGCAGTGGGGCTGGTCGGCGGCGCTTGCTGTGGTCGTGGCGTACATGTACCGGAAGGGGGTGCGGAAGCTCAATGTTAACGGCGGTTAGCGGAATGAAATCGTTGGCGGTATTTTTGGGGACTTGTTGGAAATGCAATTTGGCAAGCGCGCTGGAGTATCGCGTATCGTTCCTGCTTACGGCGGGGATGATGCTGCTCAACGATTTCGTATGGATTTTTTTCTGGAGCGTCTTCTTCAACCGGTTCAACGCGGTGAACGGGTGGGAGCTGCAGGATGTCATGATGATGTGGGCGGTAAGCGCCGGCGGGTTCGGCATCGCCGCAACGTTGTTCGGCAACATGAACCGGATCGCGGTCATGACGGCGAACGGTCAGCTGGACGTGTATTTGGCGCAGCCGAAGCCGGTGCTGCTGAATGTACTGGCGAGCCGCATGTCGGTGTCGGCGATCGGAGATTTTTCGTTCTCGGTCGTGCTTTATTTCATGTTTGGCGACGGCACGCTGTCCGGCTTTCTGAAATACGTGCTGGCGCATATCGTATCCGCCGCAATTTTCTTGTTTTTTTGCGTCGCGATCAATTCCCTCGCCTTCTGGTTCGGCAACGCGGAGGGGCTCAGCCAGCAGCTGTTCATGTCCATGATCACGTTCACGACGTATCCGACCGACATATTCCGCGGAGCCGGGCGGCTCATTATTTTTACGGTGGTGCCCGCCGGATTCATCAGCTATATGCCGATCGGACTGATGCGGTCGGCGGTGGATTGGCCGTTCCTGCTAGGCGCGTTGGGAGTGTCCGCGCTGCTGGGGATCGGAGCGGTGAAGCTGTTTTATGCGGGACTGCGCCGTTACAGCTCGGGCAATTTAATGGCGATGCGAGGGTAAACTCGCGTCTCGTGACGAATAGAGGCCGCTTCCGTTAGAATAAGATAGAGAAAAAGAGGGGATGGGGGATGGTGGAAAAATGGAGCTAATGGACGGCATTTTGACGAGAAGAAGCATCGGCAGGGTGAAGCCGGAGGCGGTCGATAAAGAGCTGATCGCGAAGGTGCTGGAGGCGGCGGTATGGGCGCCGAACCATCGGCACACGGAGCCGTGGAGGTTTGTCGTGATGACGGGGGACGGGCGCGGCCGATTGGGAGACGCTTATGCGGACATCTATAGGCTGGAGCATCCGGATGCGGACGAGGAGTCGGTGCGGAAGCAGCGGGCGAAGGCGTTTCGCGCTCCGGTCGTGGCGGCGGCGTGCTGCTCTCCGTCCGGAGCCAAGGGCGTCATTGAGCTTGAGGAGTACGCTGCGGTGTATGCGGGCATTCAAAATATGCTGCTTGACGCGCACTCGCTCGGGTTAGGCGCGATTTGGCGCACGGGGGAGCCGGCGTACCATCCCCGCATGAACGAAGCGTTCGGGCTTGGGGAGCAGGATCGGGTGCTGGGGCTGATCTACATCGGCTGGCCCGATATGGAGCCGCCGAAGGCGGTCCGCACCCCCGCGGCGGAGCGGACGGTATGGATCGAGGAGTGACGTTGAACGGTCAGGAACGGCCTGCGTGCTGCGAGCGCGGGTCCGGTTCTGGCTTGTTTTTTTGGTAGAGATGGGGCGGGGCGGGACGGCGGATCGGCGGATCGGTTTCGCCGGGGATAACACCAAAAGTTGGTGTTATCGCGGTCGGAGGGGGATCGTAGGCGGTGGCGAGCAACGGAACAAAGTTCAATCAAAGTTCCGTTGGAGGCAGCTAGTTTGGCGGTGTGGAGGCTGCAGCGGAATAAAGTTCCGTTCAAGGTGGTCTCTTTGCAGGAGAAGCGGCATTACGCACGACAAATGGAAGCGAACTGTAATTTTTCGGTGAGCGCGCCGCCGGATTGGTGTATGATAAAGGATAACAGTAATGCACACGTTCGGATCGGTTGGGGGAGTGGCGGAAGTTGGCGTCGTTGTTGCTTCGTTTTTTGGCGGGAATCGTTTCTTCGATAGTGTTTCCCGTCATACTTGCGATCGTGTTCTTATTCACATTGGGCGGGGGAGAAGCGGGGCCGTTATACTTTATCCTGTTCATCGCCGTGTTTGCCGCACCCGTGTATCTAATCGCCGGCATCCCGGTGTCGCTTGCAATCGACGGCTTCGCCGGCGCGCTTCGTCTTCGATCGGGGCCGGTTCCGCACCTCGTCAAGGCGCCGCTGTACGCAGCCGCGGGGTACATTGTGTTTTATTTCTTTATTCAATCGATATCGGGACCACCGTACGGTATCTCTTCACCGACTTCGACAGCGACGTTATTGATCGGTTCCTTTGCGGCTCTACTGTACTATGTGATCCTGGAGCTGCTGCAAAAAGCGGCAGGCCTCAACAGACAGCACGCGGCAATCGCACCGCCGGAGCCGATCGTTACGGAGCGATTGCGCATCATGCCGTGCACTCCGGAGCGGCTGGAGGAAGCGAAGCGGCAAAGCTACCCCGTGGGAAACCATGTGACATGGTATTTGTCGCATTTGAAGCGGGATCCGGAATGGATCGGCTGGGGGACATGGCTCGTGCAGACGCTGGACACCGGGCGGTTCGTCGGGGACGCAGGCTTCAAAGGCAAGCCGGACAGCGGCATGTGCGTGGAGATCGGGTACGGCTTCCTGCCGGAGGCGCGCGGCATCGGCTACGGCACCGAAACGGCGAAGGCGCTTGTCGAGTGGGCGTTCCGGCAAGGTGTGCGGCAGGTCATCGCCGAGACGGAGAAGACGAACGACGCTTCCATTCACGTGCTCAGCAAGCTTGGGTTCACGAGGTACCATGAAACGGAACGATTTTATTACTGGCAGTTGTACAGGAGGGACTGAACGATGGAGCGAAAAAGCATTTTTCGGGAGCATATTTTGCGCCACAAATGGTCTTATATCCTAGGCTTCATTCTCGTTACCGTCTCATCGCTGCTTCAGCTGCTCATTCCGGCATTAATGGGTCAGTTCACCGACCGGCTGGAGCAGAAAATTTTGACGTCCGAAGGGATCGCGGCGCTGGCCGCCGGCATCGCGGCGGCGGCGCTCGGCACGGCGCTCTTCCGGTCGGTCGGCCGGATTTATTTGTTTCGTCTGGCACGGGAGCTGGAGAAACGGGTGCGCAACGATTTGTTCACGCACTGGGAACGAATGCCGGCGCAGTACTATAACAATCAGCGGATCGGCGATCTGATGGCGCACGGCGTCAGCGACGTCGGCGTCATGCGGGAAGTGACGATGGGCGCATACTTTCAGGTGATGGAGGCCGTGGTTATGATCGGAGTTACGGTCGTGGCCATGGCCGGTTCTATTTCGCCGCTGTTGACGCTTCTCACGCTGCTGCCGCTGCCGATGCTGTCGGCGCTGGCGTACCGGTTTCACCGCACCGTTCAGAAGCAATCCTCCGAGGTGCAGGACGCCATCGGCGATATGACGAGCCGGGTGCAGGAGTTCGTGGCGGGCATAAGGGTAGTCAAATCGTTCGTGCAGGAGCGGCGCGAAATCGAACGGTTTTCGAAGGCGAACCGATACGGAGTGGAAACGAACGTAAGGCTCGTCCGCACGAACTCGAAGTTCAACGGGGCGAGCTCGGCGATTGTCGGCGTCAGCTTCCTAATTTCCGTTATCTACGGCGGGGTGATGGTGCTCAATGGCGTCATCTCGCTGGGCGAATTCGTAGCGTTCAACACGTATTTGTCGATGCTGATCGGACCGATCGAAAACATCGGCCGCGTCATGAACGTGCTGCAGAAGGGTTGGGCGTCGGAGAAGCGGCTGCTGCACATATTGAACACCGCCCCCGAGGTTAAGGACGGCCCCGATACGAACAATGAGATCGAACACTTGGAGGGCGCTGTCGCGTTCCGCAATCTGACGTTCACATATCCGGGTTCGAAGCGTCCGGCGCTGCGGAATATTACGCTGAACGTGCCGAAGGGCACCTCGCTTGCCATCGTCGGCAAGGTCGGGAGCGGCAAGAGCACGCTCGTACACTTGCTCGTCAGGCAGTACAATCCGCCGATCGGCACGCTGTATATGGACGGTAACGATATTTTGACCGTGCCGCTTTCGACGCTGCGGAGCGATATCGGCTTCGTGCCGCAGGACGGATTTTTATTCTCGTCGACGATCAAGGAGAACATCGGGTTCGATCCGCAGCCGCACTCCTTCTGCGAGGTGAAAGAGGCGGCCCGCATCGCGCAAGTGTACGACAACATTATCGAGTTTCCTAAGGGCTTCGATACGGAGCTCGGAGAACGCGGGCTGTCGCTCTCGGGCGGCCAGCGGCAGCGGGTAAGCATCGCCCGCGCGGTCATTAAGAAGCCGGCGATTCTCGTCTTCGACGACAGCCTCTCCGCGGTCGATACGTTGACGGAGGACCGGATCTTGGCCGAGCTCGACAACGTCATGAAGGATCGGACGACGATCATTATCGGACACCGGATTTCCTCGGTGCGCCGGGCAGAGCAAATCATCGTCATGGACGAAGGCCGCATCGTCGAGCGCGGCACGCACGAACAGCTGCTGCGTCTGGGCGGTATTTATGCCGACATGTACCACAAGCAGCTGATGGATGAGGAGTCTCAACGCACGGAGACGCAGGATTCTCATGATTTGCCGAAGGAGGTCGGGAGATAGGTGAGCATTCATCAGGAAGGGGAAACTCGTAAGTTTACGGACCGGGAGCTTCTGCAAAAACTGGCGAAGTACGCGGCCCCTTACTGGGGGAAGTTTCTGATCTGCATGCTGCTGGCGTTCGTCGTCGTCGGCGCCGATCTCGGCCGAACGTACTTAATTAAGCTGACGATCGACGACCACATTAACGGCTACCGGCAGCCGATGGTTGCGGCGGATTCCGAGGAGCGGCTTCGCAGTCTCGGATTTGAGCCGCTCGAAGGTGCCGATGTGTTCGGGCGGTCTTATGCGCGAACGAAGGGCGCGGGGGCGACGCAAGACCAAGACGGAAACGGTTTGCAGCAAGTGCAAATCGTGGAAATCGAAGGCCGGTCCTACATGGTGGAAGGCTGGCTGCCTGCCGAGCAGAGCGAAATCAAGCTGACCGAGCGCACGGACGACGGCGGTGGAAGCTATGAGGTTTCTTTGAAAGGCGCGGCCGCGCCGCTACCGGCTCGTTCGCTGACGGAGGAACAGGAGTCGGCGTTCCAGGCCGGCGATTATGCGGGAATATGGTTGCTGGGTGCGGTATTTTTAGCGGTGGTGATCGGCGCGGCTTTTTTGAGCATATGGCAAATGAACCTGCTTCAAGAAACCGGGCAAAGCATCCTGTACAAAATTCGCGACGACCTGTTCAGGCACTTAAGCCGCATGCACATGTCGTTCTATGACAGAAATTCGGCGGGCCGCATCGTCGTAAGGGTGACGCAGGATACGGAGTCGCTCAACAACTTGTTCACGCAAGTCATTGTGAACCTGCTGAAAGACATTCTCGTGCTGGTCGGCATTATCGGCGTCATGCTGCACATGAGCGTGAATCTGACGCTGCTGACGTTTATCGTGCTGCCGTTTCTGGCCGGCTTGACGTTCTGGTACAACCACGTCATCCGTGCTGCGCAGCGCCGCACGAGAGCGCTCCTCTCGCGGCTCAACTCGTTTCTTGCGGAAAACTTGTCCGGCATGCGCATTACGCAGCTGTTCGTACGCGAACGGAAGCAGTGGGAGCAGTTCAACGAGCTGAACGAAGCGCATTACAAGGCGGGGATGCGGGGCACGGTCATCAACTCCGTGTTCCAGCCGGCGATCGGCTTGATCGGCAACTTTGCGGTGGCGATGCTGCTGTGGTACGGCGGCATCCGGGTGCTGGACGGGACGCTGACGTTCGGGGTCGTATTTGCGTTCACGATCTATGTGCGGCAGTTTTTTAACCCGCTCCTAAGCCTTGCGGAAAAATACAGCCAAGTCCAGATGGCGATGGTCGGCGCGGAGCGGATTTTCGACCTGCTGTCCGAAAAGCCGGCGATCGTCGACAAGCCGAACCCGGTGCGGCTTCCCGAGCACGGCGTTCGCGGAGAAATCACTTTCGAACATGTTTGGTTCGCCTACAATGAAGAGGACTGGGTGCTCAAGGACGTCTCGTTCAAAATCCGCCCTGGCGAAACGACGGCGTTCGTCGGCGCGACAGGCGCGGGGAAGAGCTCGATTATTCAGCTCATCAACCGGTTTTACGATATACAGAAAGGGCGCATTTTACTCGACGGCATCGATATTCGGGACATTGCGCTCGAAGATTTGCGGAAGGCGGTCGGTATCGTGCAGCAGGACGTGTTCCTGTTTACGGGTTCGATCGCAGACAATGTGCGCTTGAACGAAATGTCGATTACGGATGAGGATGTGCGGGAGGCGGCCCGGCAGGTCCGCATGGACGGCTTTATCCGCTCGCTCCCGGACGGTTACGGCACGCTGCTCGGCGAGAGAGGCGTCACGCTGTCGCTCGGGCAGCGCCAGCTGCTTTCGTTCGCGCGGGCCATCGTGTTCAAGCCGCAGGTGCTGATTCTGGATGAGGCGACCTCCAATATCGACACGGAAACCGAACTGGTCGTGCAGAAGGCGCTTGCGGACATAAGCGTCGGCCGTACCACGCTAATCGTTGCGCACCGGCTGTCGACGATCCAGCATGCCGACCAAATCGTCGTCATGCATAAGGGCAAGGTGCGGGAAATCGGCAACCACAACCAGCTGCTTGCGCAGGAGGGGTATTACTACCGTCTGCATCAGCTGCAGTTTAAGGATAAAGGCGTTACGCTTTCGGGGTAAGGATTGAGGCAAGGATTCGATCGAAAAAATGATTCGCGGGAGACGGTACTTGTGTTCGAACGATTGAAGGCATGGGCGAAAAGGTTGAAGAAGCAGCTGTTCGCGCTATACTTGGCGGCTCGCAGGAAGGATGTGCCATGGTATGCCAAAGCGGCGGCCGTAGCGGTTGCGGCGTATGCGTTCAGCCCGATCGACCTCATTCCCGACTTTATCCCGGTGCTCGGGTACTTGGACGATGTCATTCTTGTTCCGCTTGGCATTGCGCTCGTCGTGAAGCTGATTCCGCCGGCGGTTTTGGAGGAGTGCCGGCGGGAAGCGGAACGTCTGATTGCAACGGGAAGCAAGAAGCCTGTCAATTGGATCGGCGGAGCGGTCATTGTTGCGATATGGGCCGCGGTGATATTGTACGTCGGGTGGTTTGTTTACCGGCGTCTGCAACTCGGATGAAGGAGGTACGGGTGAATATGAAAATCGTGCTGGCTCCCGATAAGTTTAAGGGGAGTCTTTCTTCTATAGAGGCCGCTGAGGCGCTCGAGCGGGGCGTCCTTCGCGCGGCACCTTACGCCGAAGTGATTCGGGTGCCGATGGCGGACGGCGGGGAAGGGACCGTTGAGGCGCTGGTTTCCGCTACCGGGGGGGAATGGCGTACCCGGCTTGTGACGGGGCCTATGGGCGAGAAGGTGGAGGCTCGCTACGGGGTGCTTGGCGGCGGCGGGACCGCGGTCATCGAGATGGCTGCGGCATCGGGCTTGGCGCTTGTGCCTCCGGAGGTACGGGATGTGTCGGCGGCGACGACGTACGGAACGGGAGAGCTGATTCGGAGCGCGGTGTTGGAGGATGGCTGCCGCAAAATCATTCTCGGGCTAGGCGGCAGCGCGACGAACGACGGCGGCGTCGGCATGGCGCAGGCGCTGGGCGTGCGGTTTACGGATGCGGACGGGACCGAGATCGGGTTCGGCGGGGGCGGGCTGGCGCGGATTGCCGCGATCGATGTTTCCGAAGCTGCGGCGCTGCTTGACGGGGTTGAGATCGTCGCGGCGTGCGACGTGACGAACCCGCTGTACGGCCCGTCGGGTGCGGCGTTTGTTTACGGGCCGCAGAAGGGCGGCAGCGGCGATGAGCTGGAGCGGCTCGACCGCGGGCTGCAGTGGCTCGCCGCGAAGGTGCGCGAGCAGCTTGGAATTGACGCCGCCGAGCTGCCGGGCGCCGGAGCGGCCGGCGGATTGGGCTACGGCGCGATCGTGTTTTTAGGCGCGGAGCTTCGCCGCGGCGTGGAGCTGGTGGCGGACGCCGCGCGGCTGCCGTCGCTGCTTGCCGGCGCATCGTTGGTGCTGACCGGAGAGGGCAGGACGGATGCGCAATCGGCGAGCGGCAAGGTGCCGCAAGGGGTCGCTTGCGCGGCGCGCGCCGCGGGCGTGCCGGCCGTGTGCGTCTCGGGCGGCGTCGAGCCTGGAGCGGAGGCGCTGTACGAGCACGGGATGACCGCGCTGTTCAGCATAGCGGACGGTCCTTTGCCGCTCGACGAAGCGATCGCCCGTGCGCCCGAGCTGCTTGAGCGGGCCGCGGAAAACGTAGTGCGGTTGTTTATGAGCAGGGGGGGCGGCGCTGTCCGGCGTTAGTCTGTTTGCCGGTTATGGTGCGGGCAATATTTTTTCATCAGCTCGATCGTCTCCGCATCCAAGTCTCGGTCTCGTTCGCCGAGCCCCGTCATAATATGCTCCGCTTTGGCTTTCGGGAAATTTTGCCCGAATTTGAATTTTGCCGTCATTTCCTTCACGGCGATTTTGATGACGGCGACGCCCGCAATTTGCGGCTTGTACTTCGGATGGTCGGCGCGGATCGGCTCGTAACCGCCCTCCGGCTGCAGCTTTTCCATGAACGCGGAAAGGGCGGCGGCTTTCTCCGCGGGATCCTCTACGATTGAGGCTTCGCCGCGGGCGACGACCGATTTGAAGAAGGCGGTCGCGGGACAAGCCAGCACCGGATCGCTCCAATAAGACGGGATGATGCCGTATTCCTTGGCAACCGTGAAGGTGACCTTCGAATGCTGCTTGAGATCGGACATTTTTTGGCCGATTTTGCTGCCGTGCATGTAGAAGTTGCCGTCCGCATAAACGAAGTTAAGGGGCGTAATGTGCGGGTAGCCGTCGTCGCCGATCGTTCCCAGAAAGCCGAAGGTCATTTCCCTTAGAAATTCCTCAACCTCTTGTTCGTTCCCTACTGTAAACTCTTTTCTTCTCATCTCGTTTTGTCGCTCCCCCGTTTTTGTTTGAAAATCATTGTAGTTCCATAATTGACAATAAAAAAGATCCAATTTCGATAACTTTTTATAGTCCATTTTTAATTGACAATAAAATAGAACCGATTTAGATTGATTTTTATAGACCAATTTGGAGTCGAGGCGGCGATTGGCTTGGATATGCTGGCGCTTTACGATACGTATTCAACGATTTATAAGCAGAAATATTTGGCGTTATATCACGCGCTGCGGGAGGCGATCGTCGGCGGGGCGCTGGCCGAAGGCGAGCGGCTGCCTTCCAGCCGGTCGTTCGCCGGCGCTTACGGCTTGTCCCGAGGGACGGTGAGCCTCGCATATGATATGCTGGCGGAGGAAGGATATGTTATCCGCGGCGTGGGGAGCGGTACGTATGCGGCGTTTCGCGGCGGCGGGGCCGGCGCGGACGCGGTTGCGGGTGCTGCGGCAGCCGGCGGAGCGGATGCGGCTGAGGAGGCTGCGGCTCCGGCGGCGCCGTCCGTGCCGATGTCCGCCTGGGCCCAGCGGCTCGCGCGAATGCGGCTGCGTGAAGCCGCGCAGCCGGGTGCGACGGTGAATTTCTCCACCGTCGGGTTGGACACCGCCGCATTCCCGGCGGCGGAGTGGAACCGGGCCGTCTTCGCGGCGGCCCGCAGCAGCGGCGTCGGAGGCTACGACGCCTTCATCGCGCAAGGGTACCGGCCCTTGCGCGAAGCGATCGCGCGCCATCTCGGGCGCACGCGGGGCATTGCGACGACGGCGGAGCACGTCGTCGTCGTCAACGGCTCGATGCAGGCGCTGGCGCTGCTCGTGCAATTGCTCGTCGACCCCGGAGACCCGGTCGTCGTCGAGCACCCGGGCTTCTCCGGAACGTCCCGCGCCGTTGAGGCGGCGGGCGGCGTTCCGCTGCTCGCCCCGGTGGACGCCCAAGGCATCGTGCCAGCGCCTTGGGACGCCCGCGTGCTCGTCGTGACGCCGAACCGCCAGTTCCCGACCGGCGCCGTGCTGCCGCTCGAGCGCCGCCAGCAGCTGCTGCGCTGGGCTGCCGAGCGCGGCGCCGTCATTATCGAGGACGATTACGACAGCGAGTTTCGGCACGGCGGCCGTCCGCTCGAACCTTTGAAGTCGGTCGATCGGGAGGGGCGGGTCGTGTTTGTGGGAACCTTTTCGCGGACGTTGTTTACGGGGCTTCGGCTCGGCTACGCAGTGGTGCCGGATTCGCTGCTTGATTTGTTCGTTAAGCTGAAGCAGCTGTATGAGCCGCATCCTTCGGGTGCGACGGAGCAGCGGGCGCTTGCGTCCTTTATGAGCGGGGGGCATTATGAGCGGCACTTGCGCCGGATGAAGCGGATATACAGCGCCAAGTACGAAACGATGTACGGCTTATTCCGCGAACGGCTGTCGGATTGGTTCGACCCTCGGCCCCAGGATGCGGGCTTGCATCTGTATTGCCTCTGCCGCAAGCCTCATGAGGAGTATCGGCGCTTGACCGAGCGATGCCGGGAAAGGGGCGTGACTTGGGCGGACGTTTCCTTCCGGAGAGAAGGGGAGACCGTAACCGCAGCATGCTTCGGATTTGCGGGCTTGTCTCCGGCTCAAATCAAGCTCGGGGTGGAGATCATTCGCGAGGAAGGGGCATGCTCCGAGAGCGGTCCGGCTGAAATCATGTCCGATTCCGAATGCGCAATACAACAATTTATAGGTTCAGGGAGCAACCGATGAAAATAATTCTTGTAGATGACGAGAGGCTTGCTTTGAATTATCTCGAGCATCAGCTCCAAAAAATAGCGGATGTTCGCATTGTGGGGAAGTTCGACGATCCGATTGCGGGTAAGGAAAGCATTCTTCGCGAAGATGTCGATGTGGCGTTCCTGGATATCCAAATGCTTGAAACGAACGGAATTGAGCTGGCCGAACAAATATTGGAGCACAAGCCTAAACTAAATATAGTGTTTGTAACGGCCTATAACGATTATGCCATTCAAGCGTTCGAGCTGAATGCGCTGGATTACGTGCTGAAGCCGGTCGGTACGGAACGTTTATTGAAAACCATACAGCGAATCCAAGAGCGTCTCGGGGAAGCGTCCGCCGCTTCGCGGCCGAAAGTAAAAAACATTCAATTGAAAATGTTTCAGCATATATCCATTCAGTCCGAAGAACATCATTTCGCAACGATTCGTTGGCGCACGACCAAAGCTCAGGAGCTGTTTCTGTATTTGCTTCAAAACCGGGAGCAGCTTGTTCGGAAGTCTGCGTTGATCGAATTGCTTTGGCCCGAATTCGAGCCTGGCAAGGCCTATTCGCATTTATATACGGCGGTTTATCACGTTCGGAAAACGTTGGAACCATACGGCGCTTATATCAAAATAGCGAATGCGACGGAAGGGTATATTTTGCATACTGAGCATGTGCTGATCGATGTGGAGGAATGGGAGCAGCGTATCCAATCGGGACCGCCGGTAACCGCCGAAACAATTGATCATTACGAGAGGGTCATGGTTCTGTACGCAGGAGATTATTTGCAGGGATTTGATTACTGGTGGGCGGAGAGCGAGCGCCAGCGGTTAAAAATACTATGGCTCCGCATGTCCTTCCGTTTGGCCGAATGGTATGTTTCTTGCGGCCGGCGGGAGAAAGCGATGGAGAAGTATCTCGAAATATGCGACCGGTATCCGCAAGCGGAAGAAGCGCATTTCGCCTTGATGAAACTGTTTTCCGCAATGAATAATCACTTATTGGTGCATCGTCAGTATCGTTTGCTGACAACCGTGCTAATGGAAGAAATAAACGAGAAGCCGAGCCCGTACATTACCGAATGGTATAATCGTTGGAATCAAGAAACTAAGGAATGAACCCGCGCTGTTCATTCCTTAATTCAAGTTTTATTGTTTCGGGACTTGAAAAGCGACAACCGTCCCCTGACCGGGAGCGCTCCGAATTTGCAAACCTTTGCCGTACAGCTGTTTGAGGCGGCGATCCGTATTGCGAAGACCGATTCCATTGCCGGAGCCCGAAAGTTTAAGCGCCTGCTCCCATGTTTCTTCGTTCATTCCGACACCGTCATCGCTTATGCATATATTTATATGGTCCTTCTCATCGGTAATCCGAATATGGATTGTTCCGCCGCGGGAACGCCGCAATATTCCGTGATTCACGGCGTTCTCGACGAGTGTTTGGATGGACAGAGGAGGCAAAAGAAAAGAAATGTTCGCATCCAGCCGCCATTGTACATCAAGCCGTTCCCCGAACCGTTCCTTCTCGATGTATAAATAGGATCGAACGAGGGCGAGCTCGCGTTCGATCGAAACGATGCGATCGGAGTTGTGAAAGTCGATGCTCATGCGCAAGTAATTGCTGAATTGTTCAAGCAGCATTTGCATCTTTGCCATATCCATCGTTCCGAGCGCGGCGATCGAATTTAACGTGTTAAACAGGAAATGCGGTTGAATCTGAGATTGAAGCCAAGCGGCTTCGAGACGCATCCGTTCCTCGATCGACAGCTTCAGCTCGGTTAACGCGCGCACCCGGGATCTGAGCTCCCACGAATCCACCGGCTTCGTCACATAATCGTTCGCGCCCGATTGAAAGCCGGCAACGATATCTTCGGAACGACTTCTCGCCGTCAACAGAAGAATGGGGAGTTCGGAAACCGAGAATCGTTCACGAATGATGCGAGTCAATTCATAGCCGGATATGTGAGGCATCATCACATCCGAAATCATGAGATCATAATGTTCCTTTTCCAGCTTGGCTATCGCCTCTAAGGCGCTCGTAGCGGTGGATATGCGATATTGCGCGGCGCCGAGTATTTCCGCAACTATTTTCAAATTTATGCTGTCGTCGTCAACGACCAATAGTTTCGGTTTGCTTGCCCCGGCGGTTGAAGCCGAAGCGAAAGCTGCGCCGGTCATGTCCGATCCGGCGGCGGCGGCTTCGTAACGGACGGCGGCAGGTAACGGCGACTCGTCTTCCGAATATTCGGCACCTTCCGATAAGGGCAGGGTGAAGGTAAAGACCGTGCCTTGTCCGAGAGCGGATTCGACCTTTATCGTACCGCCATGAAGCTCAACCAGCTGTTTGCAAATGCTTAACCCAAGACCGAACCCCGCGCTTGCTCTTTCCATATTCGAACGGCCTTGTTCGTAGGGTAAAAATATTGTCCGCTGCGTTTCTTCGTCCATTCCGATTCCGGTGTCGCTAATATGAATGTGCGCCAAGCCGTTCTTGATCGTGGCGCGGACTGCAATCTCTCCTTCATCCGTGAATTTGATCGCATTATGAAGCAAATTAAACATGATTTGAATAACCCTGTTTTCATCCGCCAAGACAGGAGGGAAAGCGTCGTCAATGCCGATGCGAAATCGAATGGGTTTGCCTTCGAGCATAAATCTGAACATTTCGTGTACGCCGGCAACGACGGATTGCACCCGCAGTTTTGCGATCTGCAAACGAATGGTGTTCTCTTTCAGACGCGCTACGTCCAGCAGATTATCCAGCATCAGCGACATCCGTTTGGAAACGGCGACCTGAAGCTCCAATCTTTTTCTGTGATCGTCGTTTGCCGGATTGTCGGCATCGTCCAACACGCTTTGCGTGATATTGATGATGCCGTGCAGCGGAATTCTCAATTCATGCGATGTATTGACGAGAAACTCGTCTTTTTGTTGGTTGGCCGTTTGGAGCTTTTCCGCAAGCTGCTTCGTTTGCAAATTCGCCCGAAAGAATCGCTTGAACCAAAAAGCCGCGAAGCAGAACACGGCTATCATCAAATCGAACGGGTAATGCATCATATGGATTGAAGCTCTGCCTTTAATGATGGTCCACATCACGTTTGCCGCAAAGGCGGTACAGCCGAGCAGCAGGTAAATGACGTCTTCTTTCTTTTTGACCGCAGATTGCAAAATAGAGCCCGAGATGAATACCGAAATCAGCAGGGTCGCCGCGAGAAATATTTTGATGGACGGAGCTGCGTATTGAGACGGCGCGAATAAGACAAACATCGAATATGCAATGCAATAAACCGCAAACCACCGCAATAATTTGGGGCTGCCGCAGTCGGGATACATATGGTTCAGCAGCGGCGGTAAACATGAAGCCGTGCCAATGTAGGACAAGAGAGCAATCTTTAAAAATATTTCATACGGCAAAGGAAACCAGATCAACAGCAATTTGTCATCCGAGACCAAAACGGTGACGATCGCACTGAAGATTAATAAAGAAAATAAGAGCATTCCTTTGTTTGCCGCCCCCAGGAAATACAGCATAACGGCATAAATTCCGTGTATGAAAAAAACAATGCACAGCATAAATTGCAAGCCCATAGAGAACAGGCTTCGGTGATCTACGGCTTCCACCGATCCTAATCGAATGGGCTGCGTTATGCCGCCGTCTCCCGCGTGATTCGAGACTTGAATGATCATTTCGATGACATTGCTGCCGTGAGGCAAGGTAACGGAGTAAGGGACATGCCTTGCCTGATGCAAATCCCTCCGTTCGGCCGGATGCCCTTCTCCCGCGGCGAACCTTCCGTTGATATACACGGCGGATGCGGTCCTAATTTCATTGATCCGCAATATTACATTTTGTTCTTTATGGTCATCGAGCAGGATCCGCAGTCTATACGTACCATAATGAAACGAAGCGTCAGCATCGGTTGGAAAAGCATGATTCCATTTTCCCGGAACTTGTATAAATTTTTTCTCATATACGGACGAAACGGCGTTCTTTCCGTCGGTTTCGGGCCGGATCAAGCGAGAGGGGAAAAACTCCCATTCCCCATTCAATGTAATGGTATGGTTCTCGGGGATCGGCCATCCTCGCAGGTCTAGTACGCCATTGATCGCTTGCGGATGTTCAATTGTTTTTTGGAATCCGAGCCACGTTAGACGCATCCCTGTTATGGCCGTCAGAAACAGGACAACGATTAAGATGATCTTTTTGTTAGATAGCATAATGGGCTACTATTCGCGCTGCATCTTCATTCTCCTGCTTGTCTAGAAATTGTTGAGTTCGTCGTGTGACAATGCGGATGATAAATTAGAACGTTACCGGAGCGAAGATGAAGACTGGAGTGGAATAGGTGTATATAGAAGGCAGTTACAACTATTAAGCATCGCGGCCAAAAGGTTATCTTCGAAGACTTACATAGAGCTTTGTAAAGAAATTGTAGAGGTACCGGCGGTACAATTTTTTATTGGAAAAATTGTTGACGGACATAAATATTTTATTTTGCATGATTTACAACGGGAGGGTAATGGAGTGGGGAAGAAACGGATGAAAGTTATTAACTTGTTTTTGTTAGTGTGTTTGCTTATGAGCATTGTTCCGGTTTCGGCGTCGGCGGAAGGCGGGACGTACACGCCAGGGACATGGCCAAGCGAATTTACACCTTATACATGGAGTAACGGGAGCAATATTTACGATCCGGCCAACGAGCCGGGAATCAGCCCGGATGACGTCGATTTTACAAGCGGAGCGGATAAAGGGATAGGCGATCTTCCTTCTTTCTATGTTGCTTCGGATACGGAACATATGTTTTTCCGCGTACGCCTCAAGGGCAACCCATATGACCGTAAAGGCGGGTTCCTTTCTTCGGTATGGCTTGTTCAATTAGGGGTAGGGGGCGTACATAAAGCAACGGTGGGTGTGTTCGGCAAAAATCCCGACACGGATTTTGTTTACGCAGCGGGTCCGAACGCCGCAAGTGAAGTCGACGTGACTCAAGTTTATGCGACGAATCCGTCAAATACAGTCGATCCGGCAACGGGATCGAAGGTGCCGGGCACGAGAATTGTACCCGCGGAGAACGGACATTATTTTTTGGATTTTCAGGTTCCCAAGTCGGTCATAACGGGGGTAGCGCCGGATATTGATCCGGCAACATCGTCTATTCAATTGTATTTCGCCACCTCCAAAGCGGCCAATTTGGCTGTGGTGAACAAGGACGGCCGGGATCTCGCGGATGCGCCGTTTAAAGATAAGAAAGCAATTACGCTAAATAACGTAAATCCTGCCCCGGCTTCGCAAGGCATTCAAATTACTCAAGTGGACGGCAAGCCTGTTAAGGATGGAGAGACGATCGTCGCGGATACGGCGACGCCTGCATTAAAAGGAACGATAGACGGATCCGTAACGATTAATTCGAACTCAAGAGTAAAATTATTTGTCAATGGAGCCGATTTAGGAGAAGTATTAAAGGGCAGCAACGGCAACGGGGCGGTAACCAGATCTTGGACGATCCCGATTCCGTCCGCTAATCCGTTAAGAGCGGGCCAAAATACGGCGGAAGTGAGATTTTATAATCAAAACACTCCCGATCAATACATTTCGGACACAGTACAAATTCAATACGCAGCCGCCGGCGGTACGAATGTGGATATAAACATTGACCGATCGGGTCCTGGCGGAGCAGCCATGCCGACCGTCCATGGAACGACGGAAGCGGGCAATACGGTCAAGCTCAAGCAAGACGGCCTTACGATCGCAACGATTGAAGCGGAGGGAGAGAGCTGGTCCTATACGCTGGAGAAGCCGCTGTCTCCAAAAGATTACGTCTTTTCGGCGGAAGCTGCGGACAGCGAAGGGAATGTCGCGACGGCTTCAACTACGCATACTGTGGGGACGGGAGATATTTCGATCAGCATCGACAACGGCGATGAAGTGACTTTAACCGATGATCGGCCGACCATCAGAGGAAGAACCAACGCGCCGGCTGCGAGCCAAATCACTCTGAAAATTACGGATCGGGATACGGATTTAGAAGTTTATAAGAATGAGAATGTTGTGGTTCAGGCCGATCGTACTTGGTTCGTCGACATTCAAGATCCATTAGCCGGCGAAAATTACAGGGTCGATGCCAGCGTGAATGACACAAGCGCAACGGATACGCAAACCGTGAAACTGGATACGACAACCGAGGTGACGGTCGCATCTCCCGCTCACCGTTCCGTCACTGCGGAAACAACCCCGGAAATCAAAGGGATGGCGGAACCGGCCGCTGCCGAAGGGGCAAATTCCTATGTTTCGCTGAAAATCGATAGTAGTTCGCAAGTTACGGTACGGGCGGATGCCGATGGGAAATGGAGCTATACACCGAGCCGGTTGACTTTGGGAGAGCATACGATATATGCGAAAGCCTACGATGCCAACGGCAATGAAGCGACCGCCGTTACGACTTTCCATGTTGCAAGCATCGAGGTGGCGGGAGAGCAACAGCTGGCGCTTCCTGTCGCAGGACAAACCAAAACATCGACGTACTCGGCGGATGTTCAGGGGATTAGCGATTATACGGTGACCTGGAGTGTATATCAGCAAGCGCAAAATATCGCCTTGGACGGTGTAACCATTGACGGGACAGGCCGATTGACGGTTGCGCATTTGGAAGAGGAGACGTCGGTAAGGGTAGTTGCGGCCTTAGCCGACAACCCGGAAATAAAAGATGAGCTGTCGGTTACGCTGACTGCGGCGCCGGCGGAGGAAATGAACATTGAGGTGACGGGCGCGGCTTCCTTGCAGATTCCGGCGGAGGGAGCAGCGACCTCGGAGTATCAAGCGAAAGACGGAGACAGCGTACTGCCGAATAGCACGGTAACCTGGAGTGTTTATCAACCGGGCACCTCGAATGTGCCGGTCGGGGTGAGCATTGATGCGGAAGGCGTGCTGCAGGTTGCGCATCAAGCCGCACCCGGCACGACGGTTAGAGTCGCCGCGGCTTTGAAGGCCGATCCCGAACAAACAGGTTATTTGGATGTCGAGCTGACAGCGGCGCCGGCGGCGGATGCGAATTTGGACGGTTGGACCGGCAGCCAGGAACGCAATGGGTGGGCAATTCCCGCTTACGGTGCGGGGGATTCGGTTCAGCTCCGTGCAGTCAGCGATGAGAGCGCGGCAGAAGTGACTGCCGAATTAAACGTAAATACGCCGGTTGGAACAAAGAAGCTTACCGCTCAATTAGCCGGTACTTCCGCATCGAACGGACAAAAGCAATGGCGAGGTACGATTCGATTGCCGGACGATATCGTTCCGGCCGAATATGCGGTCACGTTCGCCACGAACGATTCGCAAGGCGAGGACGCTGCGGATCGGCTCAACAATAAACTTGGCGTATTGTCGACCCTAACCGTTGAGGGAACGGTTTCGGATTCGAATACGGGAGAACGGATTGAGGGCGCAACGGTAAAGCTCGTCGATCCGGCCACGGACGAAACGGTTGCAGGCCCGGCGTTGACGGATGCGAACGGGAAATATACGTTCACGGCAGTGAAGGCAAGACAATACCAACAGTATCAATTAATGGCCGGAAATGCCGGCTACTCCGATTCCGGTGTGAATTTCTTCGCCATTCCGGCGTATGGCGACTATAACGAGGCGGGCAACGCGATCACGGTGAATGCGGAGATTTCCCGGTATCAGATCGTGTTAACCGCGAGCCCGAGCTCGATTCGCGGCGACGGAATGTCGACCACCGTCTTGCAAGCGGCGATTAAAGATCCGGACGGCAAACCGGTGCCTCCCGGCATTGTGGTCTCATTCACCTCGCCGTACGGGAGCTTCCCGAACGGATCGACGGCTCGAACGGATGAGAACGGTACGGCGACGCTTACATTCCGATCGGAAGCCGTTAGCGGCGCATCGTCCCTTAAGTTCCCTGTGACCATGACCGTAAACGACGAAGAGTACGACTTGACGGCATCCAAGCAAATTTGGGTGACATTCGAACCCGGAGCCATTGAGGGTGTCGTATGGGAAACAAAGGGCAACCGGAAGATTACGGTTTCCGGCGCGCTGGTCGAGGTGATTCAAGAGGAGATCGGTTTCTATGCCAGCCAAGTAACCGGGGATGACGGCAAATATGCAATCGGCGTACCTGAAGGGAATAAGGAGTACCTTGTTTTGATCACCAAGACGGTAAGCATCGGAGGGACATCCCAAAAGATCACATTCCGTCAATCGGCAGCGGTGGGCGCTATTTCGAACGGAGAAACGTATAAGTCCAATAAAGTGAGCAGCGGTCTCGTTCTCGTCAAGGATCCTGTTCATCATGCATTAGTGTCTCCGCAAAGTATGTTTGACGAGGTCGACCATTTCGATAAGATTGAAGCTGTTTTGATCGATAAGGACGATCCAAGCATCAAGGTGCCCGTTACACTCAATGCGGATGGGACATTCAACATTCCGATCACCGTTAACGGGCGATATGACTTGGTCGTCCGCGCCGTGCTGAACGATCCGGCCGATCCCGTCGGCCCCGACCGGTACTTGACAATCTCGACTTCCGCGCTGACTGTAAACGACGACGGAGAGATGAATATAGTCAGCGAGCTTGTCGACCCATACGGTACGGTCCGCGATTCGGTAACGAATGCGGTAATTCCGGGGGCAAGGGTGAATCTGTTCTATGCGAATACGGATCGAAATAAAGATAAAGGGATTTTGACGGATACGAAAGTAACGTTGCCGCCCATTGCCGGATTTGCGCCGAATGACAACGCAAGCCCGCTTCAATTGACGGATGCGGCGGGATTTTATGCCTATATGGTGTATCCGGAGACGGATTACTATATTACAGTGGAAAAAGAAGGATATGTGTTCTATAAGAGTGAGGATATACCGGTAGAATGGTCGATCGTTCAAAAGAATGTCTGGCTCGACCCTATTCCCTCGAACGTTGGCGGAGGCGGAAATGGAGGCGGAGGCGGGAGCGGAAGCGGAAACGCCGTTGTCCCACCGGCTGAACCGAAATTCAGTCTGAATTTGTCCGTAGACAAGAACCTGGTCGAGGAAGAAGGCCGGACGACGATCACCATCGATTACAGGAACGAGTCCGAGCGGCCGCTGGACTTTGTCGACATCCGGCTATTATTGCCTGACGGCGTCGAAGTTGTGGACGCCGACGGCGGGCGCGTTGGCAATAATGCGGTTACATGGACGATAAAAGCTTTGGCGGCCGATGCATCCGGTCAACTGGAAATCGTGGTGAAATGGCCGAAATTAAACCAAGCCGAGGCATCGTTTGCGATCAAATCCGAGCTCATTGCGAGCCCTAACCCGAAGGAAACGGTCACAGCACAAGCGGATTCGATTGTGAGAGTATACTCCAACCGGTTCGGGACCTTGCAGCATCAACGGTATATCTTGGGTTATCCGGACGGAGAGTTTAAGCCGGCACGTTCGCTGACGCGAGCCGAGCTGGCCGCAATTCTGGCGAGATTAACGGAAAATGTTGAGATCGAAGACGATTTGAAGTACACGGATATTGCTCCCGGCCATTGGGCAGCCAATTACATCAAGATCGTGACGAAGCACGGGTACTTCCACGGGTTCGCCGACGGCACGTTCCGTCCGGAGGAGGCCGTGACCCGGGGCGAATTGGCGACGGTCATGACGCGTTTCCTCGGTATTCAAGTGAGTAAGCAAGGCGAATGGCACTTTAACGATATTGAAGGCCATTGGGCAGCTGAAGCGATTGAACAGCTGTACCGGAACAAATTCGTATCCGGGTATCCTGACGGATCTTTTAAACCGAACGATAAGATCGTTCGCTCGGAAGCGGTGACGCTCATTAACCGGATGTTATATCGCGGTCCATTGCACGGTTTGGAGCCGATGTTCCCGGATATTCCGGAGAGCCATTGGGCGTTCGGCCAAGTGCAGGAAGCGACGCAATCTCATGAATCCACTCGCAATCTTGATGGCAGCGAAGCCTGGTTAAAGACACTGGATGACGACGTACGCTAACACATAACTCATTACGGTGGACCTAACGGAACCGAATGTTCGCTAAAATAGTGATTAATGCGAACCCCCCCCTGATTAACGGAACGATATGTCCGTTAATCGGGGGTTTTTATTTAAAAACGGCCCAAAAGCGCGGGTTAGCGGACATCTGGTTCCGATAAATCGGCAAAATTGGCAATTTTGCCGTAATTAGCGGACAATCGTTTCCGCTAACTCATCGTGGCAGAATGCAGCGGAATAAAGCTCCGTTCGAGGCGGTCGATCATGCGGCGCGGGAGAGAGCAACGGAACAATAGCAAGGAAGGGGTGCACCCGAACGCGGCGCACCCCTCACTCAAGCCCAACCTACATCTCCATCTTGCCCATCTCGCCGCCAGGCATGGCGACCATGACGGAGCCGTTGTCGCCGTCTTTGCCGTCGGCGCTCGAAAGCTCCACCGGCGTGCCGAACTGCGGCAGCGCGTACGGATAATGCGTGCGCCCGCGGGCGAGAATGTGCATATGGTTCGCAGCCTCGCCCTCATACGGTTCGCCGTGCGTCCACGGCACCCAGGAGCGCGCATTGCAATAGTGCGTCACATACGAGCGGCGCATCCGGTCCGTCGTCGTGTTCTTATACGAACGATGCAGCAGGTGGGAGTGGAAAAACAACACGTCCCCCGGCTCCAAAACGACAGGCACCGGCTTCCCGTACTTCGCGGCCACGCCCGACAAATTGTTGACCGTATCGTCCATATTGCTCACGTTCTCAGCCGTAAACAAGCCCTCGATCTGCTTGTCGTCCACATGCACGAAGCCTCCGCGGTGCGCTTCCTCCGGCGGATAAATCGGCTCGTTGTGCGAGCCCGGCGCCACCCACAAGCAGCCGTTCTCCTCATCGGCCCGATCCAGCGCCATCCACGCCCCGATCAGCGTATCCGGCTGCGTCTGAATATAGAAGGCGTCCTGGTGCCAGCCTTGTCCGCCCTTGCCCGGCGGGTTCAAAAACATCATCGATTGCAGCGCATATACGTCCGGCCCGATCAGCGCCTCCAGCACGTCGATGACGCGCGGATGCAGCAAGCCCCATTCCGCCGTGGCGCTGTGCCGATGCGGCATATGGAGGCGAGCGGAGGAAAACCGCTCGGTCTTCTGCTTCTCGTCCATCCAGTCGAACACCGGCGACAAATGATCCAAGTCGTCGATTCGGCCGTGGTACACATCATCCATCCACTTCAGCAGCCGTTCCGCGTCCTCTTTCGGAAGCAGGCCGCGCACAATCAAATATCCGTCTCTATGATAGCTTACATATTCGTCTACCTTTACGGTGTACCGCTGTCTTTGAGCTTGAGTTACTGTCATCGCGCATAGCTCCCCTCGTTTTTCCTCATTTTGACCGAAAGAGAACGGTTACACAATGAACGCAACCGGAAAGATGATGGACAAATTTGATATGGGTACAATCAATCCGCATCCAGCGCAAAAAAATGATTCAACGGATAAAACCGACCGAATCCGTTCGCCGGTACCAGCTCATGAAACCGGGGATCGCCGTATTTTTTGCGGTATTCCGTCGCCGTCACACCCATCCGCCGCCGGAACAGGCGATGGAAATAATACTCGTCGCCGAATCCGCTCTCCCGCGCGATCGCCTTTACGCTGTCCGACCGCTGCAGCAGCAGCTGGGCCGCATGCTCGATTCTCCGCTTCGTCATCCATTCCTTCGGTGAACAGCCTACATGCTGTTGGAACGTCCGCGAAAAATGTTCGTGCGACCACCCCACATGACGCGCCAAACGGTCAATCTCCAGCTTTTCCGTCAGGTGGGCCTCCATAAAGCTTAAAGCAGTCGAAATTTGAGGAGGCAGCGACGCTTCTTCCGCGCTCACGCCTGCGGCAGGCTCCGCAAGTCCGCTTTCCAGCTCTTCAAGAATGCTAAGCAGCATCATCTCTCCCAGCTGTCTCCACCGGGCCGGGCGCGTATGAAAGCAATACATCAGCTGATTCATCAGCTGCGGAACGAGCGATTCGCGCCGCAATCCGATGCTGCAAACCGCCGTCCGGCCCAGCAGCGAATACCGCTCCAGCAGCCGTTCATCCGCAGGATCGAAGTGGATGAACAGATGCCGCGTCGGAAGCTCCGGATCGAACGTATAGTGATGGGGTTCCCCGGGGCGCGTCACGACAACGGTCGGCACATCCTGCGGATAATTTCGCCCTTGAGCTTCATAGACCGTCCCGTTCCCGGCCGGAAAGTACACAAGCTCATAATCGTCGATTATTCGCGGCCCGAGCCGGTGGCCCCCTTTGACCGTTACATCCCCTGCATGATGGAACCGAATCAAACGAATCTCTTCCACCCAAGACCACTCCCCTTCCGAAGCGTTTCTATATTTCTCTCAACCTACAGGTATATTATTCGCTATTATCGGCAAATCTATTACTAGTTTACTAGAAAGGACTGCTGTACATGAAACGCAATCTTTCGCTCCTTCTTATGCTCATCGTAACGATCCTTGCCTGCGCCGGCTGGGCCGTTGCGAAGCCTGCGCAGCCATCGCCGCACGTTTTGGAAGATTATCGCCGGCTGACCCTGCTTGCCGATGAAGTCATATCGTCCGATAACAGGCTGATCGTCGTTACGGTTAGAGGAGAAGGTTCGAGAGAAGCCGTTCAATCGCTGATGACCGAGCTTCGCCCGTACGGCCGTGCAGTTTGCGGCCCAACCGATTGCGAATATTTGATCCGCTACAGCATCCAAAGCGCGGCCGCTTCCCAAGCCGCACCCGAATGGATCAAGGAAGCGATGATCGAAATGCAAAACAACCGCTTAGACGGTACATGGAACATCAATATCCAGGGCAATCTCGTTGCCGAGGCACAACAAACGCCCGATTTCGTATGGGAGCAAATCGAGCGTTCGGCAAAAGCAACAATGATAGAATCTTATGAGGATGCGGGCTCCCGCAGCGTGACTTACCAAACCCCGATGCTCAAAGCTTCCGTAAGAAGCGGGGAGCACGCGGTACAGCTGCAGGCAGCCGCACACCGCTCTACCGAGTCGCAGGAATGGAGAATAACATTGGGTACGCCGGTCATTTTGATCGAATACTAGGTTTTCCCTTCGTTCTTCGGCCGCTTTTGCGAGGCTTCGGCACCGACAAATACAAGAGAAAGCCGATCGTTGCGCCGACCGTATTCAAAATAATATCGTCAACATCGAAGCTTCCGCGCTTGCTCACCATCTGACCGAGCTCCAGCAGCGTCAAGCCCGCAACGAATACGGAGGCGAATTTCAAATACCCCCACCGGAACACGATCGGCAGCATGAAGCCGAAGGGGATGAAGACGCCGACGTTTCCGAAGACGTTCACCGCCCAAGTCCGCAGATTATAATGATCGAAGTAGTTGAAGTACATTTTGATCGTCGCAAACGGCGTAATGTTGTACATATACTCCTGATGCGGGGTACGGCAGACCGGCCGAAGCCGATAAACATCCAATAAATCAGGCAGGCGAGATATAGTAACGTTAGCAGGAAAAAGAAAGCCCTCGTCGCTGCGGAAAACAACGGATCACTCGACCTCCGCTTCAAACGTGCACAGAAACCGCTCAACGCCCGGATATTTTTCGCCAAGGCTTTCGATCGTAAATCCGATGCTGCGATAAAAGTTGACGGCCTCTTCATCCGTCTCTGCTGTGACCTCGGACGGCTTTTTGAGGTCAATGGCTTCTAAGATCAGCCCTCGCCCGTAGTCCATGCCCCGGCAATCCGGAAGTACTGCGATATGCTCGATGGTCATCCGGTTTCCGTCATTGATCCGTATTCCTATAATGCCGACGATGTCTTCTTCGTCCTCGCCGGCAATGCCGTACAGCTCAAGCGCCGAATCGGCACGGTATGCCTCCATGACGCCCGCCAGCTTGTCCGGGTCCGGAAACACGCTGTAGCCTACCAGCTCTTGAACGAGAGGCTCGTCTGTCCGATGCTTCAGATTAACTAACATAGATGCGCAACGCTCCTTCCGATCAATCCTCTGAAAAAAAGACCATTAGCATCATATCATATTTGCGTCATTAAGCGCTTGCTTTCAAGGCGGGGGCTCGTTTGTCCGAAAGGAGCACCGTTGCCATAAGAATGAGGGAGCAAGCTACAAGCGCACTTGGAATGAAGAAAATATGCGGCGTAATCCCTTGAACGAACAGCGGCAAAAAGTACCCGATCAATGAAGCCATCTGCGAAATGAACACGTACAAGCTCGAACCGAAGCCGGTGCGCGCAATGAACATGCGCTGGACGTAGCCCATGGCTACGCCGTACAAAATCGAGACGAAGAACGAGTACAACGGCTGCACCGCGAAAAAGACGGGCAGCGAGGCGCCGGCCGCATACGTCAAATACGTCGCCAATGCGAAAAATCCGCCGAGGAATATAATTTTTTTGCTGCCGTAGCGTGCCGCCCAATAGCCGGTTACCGTCATGAAGAGCAGCTCGAACACGGCTTGGGCGCTCCACAAATAAGACATAATTTGCGGCTGCTCGAACAGCTTCAAGACGACAAGCTGCAAATATAGGCCGCGGATGGCGTCCGCACAAGCCAGCATCAGCAGCGCAATCAGCATAATGAGAGAAAAGGGTTCGCCCTTGACCTCCTGCTTCGTTCCGGGGGCGGCTGTCGTTTCCCGGTAAAACAGCAGAAGCAGCAGCAAACAAACGTAGCCGGCCAAATTGCCCCACAGCACGCCTCTGAAGGTCGCAATGAGGAAAATATTCGCCCCCAGCAGCAAGCCGGTAAAAAATCCGACGCTAAACGTGGCTCGAAGCCACAGCTGAGCCATCTCTACAATATCCTTCGCATAGTGTGAGAAATGGTTGCGCGACATGGCGAACAGCTGGCCCATAATTAAGCCGGAAGGCGCGACGGCGATAATCATGCCGACGAGCGCGCTTGCGAAATCGGTTGCGTTCATATACAGCAGCAAGCCGATGATGCAAAGGCTCGCCGCTATTATGGGCAGCTGCTTTTTGCTTTTGAGCCGGTCGCTGAACCAGCCGGTGACGATCGTAATCGTCATGTTCAGGAACAAGGATGACGCGAACACGATAACGATTTGCTCTTTGGAAAGCCCGATGCTTTCGTCCAAATAGACGGCGTTCATCGGGGCTAATATGCCGGTGCCGACACCGTACAGAAACAGCGTTGCAATGAGCGTCCAAGCTCCTTTGATCGATACGAACGTTCGGAAGTCGTTTCCGATGCGCATGAGGAATCCTCCCGGTTGTTATGGCTTTCTTAATCCTATTCGGGATCGAGAGCGGAAATCCTATTTGGTTTTCAAATCTATGATATAGTAAAAGGGATATGGATAAATGTTCCAATAAGGAGGAAATGGATTGGACAGCTTGCGGGAGGGGTTAGTCGGGCACTATTTGTTTGACGGCAACGTTGAGGACACGAGCGGTTTCGGACGTCACGGCAGGGCGGAGGGGATAACCTATACGGCCGACCGTTTCGGCGAGACGGACGGGGCATGCGCTTTTTCAGGGAATGGGGATCATGTGGTTGTAACGCTTCCGCCGGCGCTCGATCGCGATGCGTTTTCCGTATCCGTTTGGGCGAAGTATGACGAGCAGGCGGCGCTCAAGGGGTGGAACAGCGCCATCATTTCACAGGACGATAACGGCCTTCGGAAGGAAGGGGCGCATCGCGTATTTCAGTTGAGCACCAAAGGGGCATTATTTGTATGGCATCGCATGATGGGCGGACGGGATCCGATAGCTAAGCAGCCGATTCAGCCGGGCGTTTGGTATCATATTGCGGCCGTATACCGTGAAGGACGCCATTCGCTTTATGTGAACGGGATGTTGCAGGACGAACAGCCGGGATCTTTTGCGCCCAGTGCGGACGAGCCGATTTATATCGGGAAAAAAAATTCGAATGAACCGCGGTTTTGGTTTCGCGGAGCGCTGGATGATCTTCGAATGTATGACAGAGCGCTGTCCGAGCGGGAGGTATCCGCTCTCTATACGGAAAACGGCTACACCGGTGACCCTCAATTGGCGCACGTTCCGGCCCGCGAAAGCAAGGCGTACGACGCATCTGCCAAATTCCCGGCGAAAAAGCTGCTGGAACGCCAAGCCTTCAATTGGAACGATTGCTATAACTCTTTTGCGTTAGCCCTGCACGGCGCAATGCTGTATACGTCCAAACCGTTGAGCCTGCCGCAGGCATTGGTTTATACGGGACAAGCTTTCTCCATTAATACGAACGAGTCCGTTATGCCGATGGATGTTTTCGGCGACGGAAGCTTGCTGAGGGAAGCCATGGACAATCTCGGCTTCGACATCGAGGTGCTGTCGGCCAACCTCTACGGGGGCGATTGGGAAGAACATACCGTCGAACGGGCGCTGGACATCGTCCGGGAAAGCATTGGGCGCGGCTTTGCCGTCGTAGGCTGGAACCTTGATAACTACGAGCATGGGCTTATTTACGGATACGATGACGAGCGGCGAATTCTCCACATTCACGATATTAACGCGCGGGGCGGAGGAGAGCTCTCCTATGACGATTTCGGGCGAAGACCGCGGAACGGGCAGCCCATCAATCCGGAAATGTTCGTATTGGCGTTAAAGGAGCGGAACGACCGGCCGCACGTAAACGTTACGCGATATTCGGAGGAAGAAGACGCGAGCTACAGGAAAACATTAAGCAAAGCGCTCGCCCTTGCGATTCGCCACATAGACGACAAGGGAGGGGACGGGAGCGTACGAAAGAACGGAATAGCCGCCATAGATGCATGGATTACCGCTTTCGAGGAGGGAACGGCGCACCGGTTTTTCACCAGCTACAACCTTCTGTGGATCACGTCTTCAAGGCAATATCTCGTTCCGTTCTTCATCCAATCGTCGATTACCCATTGCATGTCCATTCAGGATCCGAAGCTTCAGCAGCTGATGTTGAAGGCATCCGACGTGTATTTGTCGAGCTATCGGGCTTGGGTAAGCATGCGTGAGATGTTCCCGTTTCCGCATAGCGCGGATCCGGCGGATCCCGTGTTGAAGGCGGAAGCGATCCGGCTGCTCCGTGAAGCACGGGAAGCCGAGGTTGCCGGGCTGGCTGTATTGCGCGAGATGGTGAAACATTTGACACCGCTGGATGAAGAGCTCGGTTTGGAGATGACTGAGGGCATTGTCGGTTGAAATCGTACAAGCAAGCCACCCTTAAGGGGTGGCTTGCTTGCCGAAATTAGGTAAACATATGTTTTACGGCCTCAGTCCATTGTGTGTAGACTACTGAAGAGGAACAAAGAAATGCGCCTTGGAAATCGTTCGGATGTCTGATCAGCTTGTTAAGAGCATCCATGCCGGTATCGGCAATGCTTCTGAACAAACACGCTACCGTAACGACCTGTCATTCGAAAACCCGAAATATTGCCGAGATCGTTCGATTAGGGGATATCGTAGTTGCCGCCGTAGGAAAGCCGAAGTTCGTTCAAGGGGATTGGATTAAACCGGGTGCGGTTGTGCTGGACGCCGGGTATAACGAAGGGAACATCGGGGACGTCGACTATGACGGCTGTATGGAGAACGCGTACGCGATCACCCCGGTTCCGGCGGGGGTCGGACCGGTTACGATCGCTACCTTGCTAAAGCATACAGTGGATGCCGCGGAAAGAATGGGCCGGGACAACCTTCACCTGAGTATGTCAGTAAAGTAGACAAATTAGTCAGCGTAGAGTGACAAAATTGTCAATTCGATTGACTAGTAGAAGCGGGTGTCACTGATATTGACAAAATAGTCAGCGGTCACTGACAAAATAGTCAATATCGCTGACAAATAGGAAAGAGTAAAGAAAACGCACTGTCGCGGTTGGCCGCAGACGATGCGTTTTTTATGTGTAAATTAAACTTGACATAATGGATGATTTTGGTTACGTTATGTATACCATACTTTACATTATGTAAAGAGGAATATACAGGAGGCGTATTCCATGACCTATCAAGAAAAGAAGAGCATCGTAACGCTGATCGGCGCCATACTCATATTCGGAGCTTATTGTTTGTACATGGTTCCGAAGCTTCCCGCCGCGGGACTGGAGTCGATGGAAACGTTTCGTTTCTGGGGCGCCTTCGTTCTCAACTTAATGCTGGTGTCGATCGTCGCGCATATCGTTATCAGCGTTATTTTCAACATCGTCTTTCGAATCACGACCGGAGAGAAGGAACCGACGTTCGCGGATGAACTGGATAAGCTCATTGAATTGAAAGCGTTCCGGAACTCATTTTTTGTATTTATCCTTGGCTTTCTTCTGGCCATGGGTTCGCTGGTCGTCGATCAGCCGTCACAGATGATGTTTGTAATCCTGATCGCCGCCGGATTCGTTTCCGATGTGACCGGCTCCGTTACGAAACTTTATCACTATCGGAGAGGAGTCTAATATGAGTAAACATCTTGTCGGCAATCACATCCGAAAATTACGGTTCATCCATCATGAAATGACCCAACAGCAGCTGGCTGACAAGGTGGGCGTAACGAGACAAACGATCGTGGCCCTGGAAAAAGGAAATTACTCCCCGTCTTTGGAGCTTGCTTTCCGCATTGCTCACGCCTTCAGCTTGCCTTTGGAAGAGGTGTTCTTTTACGGGGAACATACGGAGCAGTAAGCGCGAATATAACAACGAAGGAGAAAATCGAGTGAATTTTTCTATCAGAAAGAGCGCAATTATTGTGGGAATATTGTTTATTGTTGCAGCCGTTACGGCGGTGATCGGAGGACTTATTTTTTATAAACCGATCCTTGGTTCCGATTACCTGGTGAACGGTTCCGAGCACGCCAATGAAGTGATATTCGGTGCGGTTATGGAGTTAGTCCTGGTCGTTTCGGCGGTCGGCACTGCAACGACCATGTTTCCGATTTTAAGGAAGTATAATGAAACGATAGCGCTTTGGCATGTGTGCTTTCGGTTTCTTGAAGCGATCATTATTACGGTCGGTGTAATCAGCGTATTGTCCCTAGTGACCTTAAGCCGTGAATTTGCAGCCGCAGGTGCGGGGGACGCCGCCTTCTTTCAAGCAACAGGCACTTCGCTGAAAGCAATACATGACTGGACCTTCCTGCTTGGCCCCAATTTCATGTTGGGCATCAATACGATGATGTACAGTTATATTTTCTACAAAACCAGGCTCTTGCCAAGGTTTATTCCGATCTTAGGTATGACGGGGTCAGTTTGTATTTTTCTCTGCGCGTTGTTAGTCATGTTCGGCGTATTTGATCAACTTTCCGTTTGGGGCGCTATTTTGGCGGTGCCTGTTTTCGTTAACGAAATGACTCTCGCGGTGTGGCTCATCGTGAAAGGCTTCAACAAATCCGCATTTGCTTCTCTTTCTTACTAGAGTCTTCTTATAAGTTGGATAGATGATACGTATGCTGGATATTCAAACAAAAAGCCTTTATTTACCTCAGGAAGCGCGCTTCGAAATATATTGATAAAACCAAATCGTGGCACTTTGAACAAATAAATATATACAGAATGAATATTGCACGCGGTAACCGTTCTTATAATGAAAGACTCCCGCTTTCGCGCATAACAATTCAAAAGCGACGGAAATAGCGGAAAACAGTATAATATATCCGACAGTTCCGAACCGTTTTATTTGCCAACGGTCATAAAAGTAAATGAAATAGTACGCGAAAGGCGCGTAGAGAAAATAAACGATAAAATCCATTAAGGTATAGGCAGGTCCGTCCATAATATCGTACAGGTCAAAAACATGACCGCCGGCAGAGTTATCCAATATGGAAGCGACGGCAGCGCTAAAGAGAATCAGCAAGAGAGTGGTGGACATCGGAAACCGTTTCGGCATAAAGCACATCACCGTGTATGCAAGCACAAGGCAGCCCAGCACGAACCAGTCATTCAGATCAAATGCTTTTTCAACCAACCAAGCGGGACCTTTCATGACCGGCTACACACCCATCTAAAGGATCTTAACATCGCGAATGCTAAGAAAAACAAAAGAAGCTTATAGCCGATAAGCCATATCCATACATGTTTTTCGCTGTAGGAGACAATGTTTGTAAAGTAACTGAGCGCTTCCGTGCCAATAAGGAAACCGATTGCGAAGAGATGAACGAGTATTTTTTTAGAAAAGGTGCGGACCAAATACAATAAGTTGATCATAATCGCAATAAATAATGGGATCATGATGCTTTGCAGCAACGAGAAAGAGACATAGCGATGGGCTTCCTTCGCTATGCCGAACAGATGCAACGTGTCGCCGAATACATAGGATAAGTTAGTATTGATAAAGTTTACAATTAGAAAAACAAAGGCGAACTCCTGGTTGGGTATTTTTTTTACCGACATAGCTGACGCTAGTAGAAGCCAACACAAGGAAATATAAAGGGATATGATCATAGTTCCCTCAAAGGTTATTTTGTTTTATTCATAGTATTGCTACTGATAACAATTCATAAACATTAAGATCGTTATTTCTTAGTCAGGAGACGCCTTGAAAGCGGGATGATCGCGGCCGCAATCGAAACGGTGATAAGCGCACTACATAGTTCGAGGCACAGTCCGATAAGGGGGATGCTGCAATGACCGTTGTGAATGTGAAAGAGAACATGGAATGGCTGCCGATGCCTAACGAAATTCGCTCGGTAATAACGAACGAGCTGCCTCCTCCCGAGCTTGTGACATCCGCATTTGTACTTGCTTTTAAAGAGAATGCTTTGATTGTAACGAACTTGAACGACCGGGGCTGGGATATTCCCGGCGGGCATATCGAAGCGGGGGAAACTCCGGTTCAGGCGGTAATGAGAGAGCTGTACGAAGAAACCGGAGCCGTCATAGAAGAACCCGAATTTCTTGGATTTATGAAGATTCATTTATTAGGCGAAAGGCCTCCCGGATATAAATACCCTTTTCCTTGCAGTTACATGGTCTTTTACTGCGCGAACATTGCAAAGCTGGATCCGTTCGAAAGCACCGAGGAGGTTAAGGAAAGAGGACTTTTCGGGCCGGAGAAGATTCAAAGCATTCCCTGGGTGAGGGACAACTTTGCATTCTACGAAGAGGCGTTCCGAAGAGTGAGTCGGGAGTCTAGGTAGTCTACCACAATATGGTATAATGATGAAAAAAGCGGTAATGCAAAAAGAGAGAGTCGCTTTACGCGCTGTCTTTTTTCTATGAGCCGTTAGCTGGTACAAACACTGGGCAAATATTAATAAGTGCTGTAAAAAGGAGAGATTGTATTGAACGGGACAACGCTTTTCGCTTTGCCGGACATGCAGGCTCAGATCTTAGAGCACGGGGAGTTGAAGCTGATCGGCATTCCATGTATCGGTCTTACCGATATGGGGTCCAAGTATCGCCTTGCGAAGGATAGCTTGCTAGGACTGTCAGGCCATTTGCCCCAAATCGTAGATGCGTCCGTGCAGTACGGCATGTGGCCCCAAGTTCCGGGGCAACATACGCCGAGCACGCACGCCTATATTTTATGCGTGGAGGTTTCCACCTTCGACGGAGTGCCGGAATGGTTTGTGCGAATGACGGTTCCGGCGCAGCGCTGCGTTGCGGCGGCCAGCAAAGACGGAGATTTTGACGGGGCCGGTCGGGTGATCGACGCATATATAGCCGAGAATGGCTTGACCGTGGATGCAGAAGGGCGCGAATATACAATCTGCGAGAGGTACCGTTATAACGCTGAAGGATTTGCTCGGTATTCTCTACCGATCAAAGAATAGATATAGCTAGGAGTGGGTAGGGTGGAAATCATACTGGACGATGTAACCGGGCCCGAAATCGCGGCTTTGATCAACGAGCATCTGCAAGGAATGTTCGAGCATTCCCCGCCGGAAAGCGTTCATGCGCTCAATCTTGAAGGCTTGAGAAAACCCGACGTTACTTTCTGGAGCGCTTGGGAGCAAGGACAGTTGCTTGGATGCGGGGCGCTTAAAGAACTCGATCGCGAGCATGGCGAAATCAAATCGATGCGAACCTCTTCGGCCCATCTTCGAAAAGGTGTGGCAAGAGCGGTTCTTGCACACATCATTGAGGAAGCGAAACGGCGCGGCTACCGGCGTCTCAGCTTGGAAACAGGATCGATGGACGCTTTTATACCTGCAAGGAAGTTGTACGAGAGCTTCGGTTTTCAATATTGCGGGCCTTTTGCAGATTATGTGGAAGATCCTAATAGTGCATTTATGACGATGGAATTGTAGAAGTTGGAGGCAGTTTGGATGTTATAGCGGGGAAGAAAGCGATCGTAGTAAAACAGGTCGTCATTCAAGGACATTCGAAGTATGGTTAAGCCGGTACCATTGCTGTGGTGCCGGCTTTTTTATGTTCGAATAATATGTAAAGGGGTCTTGACATACAGCATGGACGTAAAGTATGCTTTACGTAAAGCTAGCTTTACTATTCAGGAGGTGATTGTACGTGGAGCACCGCATCAAAGAGCTTCGGGCGGAAATTGGCTTAACGCAGGAGCAGCTGTCCGAACAATTAGGCGTTTCAAGACAAACCGTTATTTCAATAGAGAATGGCCGGTACAACCCGTCGTTGGAGTTGGCTTACAAAATAGCGAAAGTGTTTCACCGTACGATCGAGGAAGTTTTTATTTTTGAGAAAGGGAGTGACTGAAGGTATGGTATTGGACCAAATACTTGGTTTGTTCGGGATCATTTTCGGGGCTGCCGGCGGAGCATTCGGATGGTGGTGGGGCCGCAGACAAGCGGCTCGAAAGCGGGGACTCGATGAAAGATTTGAAACGATCTCCGTCAAATCGCTCGAAACGGCTTGGAAAATAACATTAGCGGCCATCTATATTATCTTCATACTGCTGGTTTTCGGCGTACAACTGCCCGCCGTGCCGGCGATCGGCATTTTGATGCTTGTGCACATGGCCGGGTGGGCATTCTCAACGATTTACTATCATTTGAAATTGTAAAGCGGGAAGCTGCCATAAACACGAAAAATAATATTAATTTGTCATTGCAGGAATAGGATTGCGCAACGAAGAATATATGGATGAATATTCCAATTAAAGGTGCGTGACGGGATGAACAAACTGGAGCTGAAGCATGAGCTGGAAAGACAGTACCCGCATAATCAGGCAGCGTTGAAAAGAATCGAATGCGTATACATCCCGGTGACTAATGCGGCAACGACGAAACAATTTTTCATGAAGCACGGGCTGGTAACTTTATCTCCGAACGGAAATGTGAAGCTGGCTTCCGGGCAAGGCATATTCTTCTTGGAGACGAAGGAAAAGCAGACGGCCAATTTCGTGACCCACGATTGGGACGAGAATAACGAAGAGCACGAAATGGAGTCGATCTGTTTTGAAGTAACCGAAATCGCCGAGCTGCACGCGCAAATGAAAAATAACGGCGCGCACGTATCCGAGCTCAAAGACAGCGGAGGTTGCGGCCTGGCGTTCCATTTCTTCGACCCGGACGGCAATAAATATACCGCATGGCAGGATGTTCAATAAAGTCAATGTCAATCGCACTGACAAATGAGTCAGCGAAGAGTGACAAACTTGTCAATACGGTTGACATGTAAGGCGAATAGTCAATCGCACTGACAAATGAGTCAGCGGTCGCTGACAAATGAGTCAATTCAGCTGACAACGCAAGGCTGCCACCGGTTATATACGTACAAGCTGATAAAAAAGGATTTCCATCGCTCGCGAAGAATACGTATTTTACAGAAACGCGATGGAGGGAAGGAAATGGGCGACAGTAAAGAAATTAAGGATATCGATTCGTTCTTAAAAATGAAGGAAGCGGGGATCGGATTCGTCGTAATCACTGATTCCTACAATCCTAATAGAGTCCACCGGCCTGATTGCACATGGGTTTCTGCGGAATATTTCAAAACGAAGGTCGTCGACAACGGCAATGCGCTCGTACATTACTATTGGGTGGACAGCGTAGAATCGGCGGAGGAGAAGTGGAACGCGCATATTTGCACCAAATGCCTTAGCGCGGTCAATATTAATGCCGTATAACGCCGATAATCTCCAGTGGGAATAAGTAACGGATAGAATTCAGAGCCGATCTGAACTCTATCCGTTTTTTTATTTGCAAGAGCTGCTTTGTTATTTCCAAAAATCGGCGGATAAAATGAAACGGCAAGTGTAAAAATAATGAACGTTTGGAAACGGTTGAAGCCCCATACGGACAAAATCGCGGGAGGTCATCACTTTGTCTAAAGAAATGCTCCGGGCGCTAAAACGGGATCCGTCGAAAAGCAATGAACCGTTGGCATCAACAACAGAGGAGGCTGCCATGGAACTTGATCCGTTAAGCAATCAATTGGAGCAGCTGCAGCAAACATTATCGCAATTGCAAAACAACGGCCAGCAACAGAACGGGAACGGCGGCTCTTCAGCGCAAAATAAAGAGAAGAGCGCCAATGAACTGATGAAACAAATCGACCAATTCGGAAGCCAAATTCAAGACCAGAAGAAGCTCGCGTTCGATCAGCTTCAGCAATCGATTCAGCAGGCGGCCCAAACGTTGAACGAAGCGAATCAAAGCTTGCAGGCTTATCAAATTCTCGATCAAATGCAGCAATTAACATCCAAAGCGCAGAACCAGTTTAAATCGATCCGGCAGCCGCAGCAGCAATCGAATCAACAATCCAAGCAGCAGCGGTCGAAGCAAACTGAGGACGATAGCGATCAGATCGGCGGCACGAACAACAATAACCAGGTCCACTAACATTGCGCCGCATCATGTTAAGCGCTGCCTGCCGCCGCCGTTTTCCCCGCAGTCTTCGAGGCTTTGGCGCCGGCGGACGGAGCGGCGGACATTTTCCGGATCAATGCATATTGCGCCAATCCCGCCAAAGCCAGCGATCCGGCCACGATGGCGAACGTTACATGACCGCCCCACAGCTGAAACAGAAAGCCGAAAGCGATCGGCCCGACGCCGCGGGCGAGCTGCCAGTTCATGCTGAATACGGAGAAATAGCGTCCCCGCATATGTTCGGGAGCGATCATGGAGACGGCCTTCTGCATATGAGGGCCGTTGAGCATTTCTCCGGCGGAAAACACCAGTTCGGCGAGAATAAGCAGCGCGAGACCGGGAGCGAAGCCGTATCCTAGCGCAACCGCCGTAAATAATCCGTACGAAAGCAGAATGACCCGGCGCGTCTCCCAACGCTCCGTCCACCGTGCGAGCGGGATTTGCAGCAGCATAACCGTCAAGCCGTTAATGGTAAGCATCGTCGTGAGCATCGCCTTGTAATTGTCGAACTGGCCTTGCAGATGCAGCGGAAGTACGGTTTCTACTTGCGCGTACAAAATACCTATAGGCAGCGCAAGCAGGGTCATATAAAACAGCCATTTGTGATCGCGGAAGTTCAGGCGCGTATGTACGGCCGCCGCTTCAGGCGCGCCGCCGTTGTCCGCTTCGCGGCCGCGGGCCGGCATCGTTTCGGGAACTTTCCGCCATACGAGCAGCAGGTACAGGGCGAAGGAAGCGGCCGAAATCGCAAACACGATCTTCGGTTCCCACGAGAAGATCAGCAGCCCGAGCATCGGACCGAACGCCGCGCCGACATTGAGCGCCGCATGCAGCGATGCGAATACTTCCGCCCGCCGCTCGGCCGGCACGATGTCCGCCACCTGAGCGTTAGCGGCCGGGAAAAACAAGCTGGAGCCGATTCCGTTCACGATGGAGCATAATGCGAACGCCCAGACCGATTCGGAGAAGAAAAAGCCGACCATCGCCCCCATATTGAGAGCCAGCGCGCTGATCATTAGCGGCTTGCGGCCGATCCGGTCGGACAAGCCGCCGGCCCAAAGCCCGACGACCATGGCCGCCAGCGGCTGAAGCCCGACGACGAGCATCGGCAGCAGGATCGAGCCTTCGAGCTTGTCATACAGATACAGCACCAGGAAAGGCCGAATCATGAAGCCGGCGACGGTCGTGATGACCGTGCCGATGATCCGAATCCAAATCGCGGCGTCATAGCGAGAAATTAATTTTGTCCACATGCCTCTTCCACTCCTTATCTTCCGTCCCCTTAATCTATTTCTGTCATTTCATCAGGGTTGTAAATCATTATATCGGAGAAAGGGGGAAGAAAAAGAGCAGCTTTTGATCATGCCATTTCACCTTTTATTAAAGACCGCCGATCAGCGCGATTACTACCGTTACGGTAACGATGCTGAACAGGGTGGAAAGAAACACCGCTTGGGACGCGAAGTCCGGCTCGTTGTCGAACTCCACCGCAAGCAGCATGCTGCTGAGCGACGTGGGGACGGCGCACGATAGAACGAGCGCTTGCGCAAGCGGCCCGTGATAGCCGAGCGCGAACACAACGGCGAAGCCGATGGCCGGAGAGACGACGAGCCGCAGGCCGTTGGAAAGAAACACGTTCGACAAGCCCGACATGGAGACGTTCCAGTTCATGTTGCCCAGCTGGGCGCCTAGCGTAATTAACGCGGTTGCCACAAACCCTTGCGAAACGTATTTGAGAGGAATATAGATCGATTCCGGAATCGGCGCATCGGTTATTTTCACAAGGAAGATCAGAGGCAATACGTAAATGACAGGGAAGGTTGCGATTTCGCGCAATATTTGCTTGAAGGTCAGCCGATGGGCGTTCACGCTGTAGATGCCGAACGTGTTCGGCAGCAAGTTTTGCATCATCATAATGATGAGCTGAATGGACATCGTGAACGGATTGTTTGCAAACACAAGCTGGTTCAAAGGAATCGCGAAGTTCGCGCTGTTGTAAAAAATGACGCTGTTCCGCATCGCCCCGCGCATTCCGCCTTGAAGGCGCCGAAGTCTTATGGCCGCCTCGGCGACCAGCAGCAAGGCCGCATAGAATATCGCGAAGAACAGCAGCACTTGGCCCAGAACGCCAAAGGTAAAGGTAGATTCATAGAGCATGACGAACAGCACGCAGGGCGAAAACAAATAAAAGTTCAGCTTCGAAAGCGTCCGGATATCGAGCTTGAATACGCGCTGCAGCGTTGCGCCCGCGGCGATCATAATCGAGAGCGGGATGACGTTGTACAATAAAATATGTAAAAAATAAGCCATGCTGCGGTTACCGCCTCCCTATTGTTATCGAACTATAGCTTACCGCGAACGGACGATTTTTTGAAGGTTATTTTGACAGGAAATGAATCCATAGAAAAAAGAAGACCTTGCGGTCTTCTCCGATTTACGTATAAACTAAGCCTTCGATTGAAGCACCAAATATCCGTATTCCGGCAGCTCTATCTCAAGGCCGCTGCCGACGGCGACAATTTCGCCGGTGAGCGCGTCGCGCCAATTGCCTTCGCCGAAATCGAGCTCGAACGTGCGCGGCTTCTTGTGCCGGTTCATGAGAATGACGAACCGCTCTTGCGCATCCGCCCGTTCGTACACGAGGCTGCGCTTCTTGGCATGCAGGAAACGCAGCGAACCGCAGCGCAGCGCGGCATGGCGCTTGCGGAGCGCGATCGCGTCCTTGTAGAACGCAAGCAGCTCTTGATCCTGCTCGGCCGGATCCCAAACCATGCACCGCCGGCAATCGGGATCGCCCTCGCCGGCCATGCCGACCTCGTCGCCGTAGTAGATGCACGGCGCCCCTATATACGTCAGCTGGAACAAGACGGCGAGCTTGAGCAGCCGCTTGTCGCCGCCGCAGACGGTAAGCAGGCGCGGCGTATCGTGCGAGTCGAGCAGGTTGAACATCGCCTCGTTCACCTGCCGCGGGTACGAGGCGATCTGGCGCCCGATCGCATCCGCGAATTCGCGCGCGTCAAGGTCGCCGCGAGCGAAGAAGTCGAGCGCTTTGCCGGTGAACGGGTAGTTCATCGTCGCGTCGAATTGGTCGCCCTGCAGCCACATCATCGCATCGTGGAACATTTCGCCGAGAATGTACACATCCGGCTTCGCCGCTTTCACCGTTTGGCGGAATTTCCGCCAAAATTCGTGATCCACCTCGTTCGCCACGTCGAGCCGCCAGCCGTCGATGCCGACCTTTTCGATCCAGTAGCGCGCAACGCCGAGCAAATATTCCTGCACCTGCGGGTTCGCCGTATTGAGCTTCGGCATATGCTCTTCGAAGGCGAAGGCGTCGTAGGTCGGTACGCCGTCCTTTTTCTTGAGCGGAAATTTTTTGACATGGAACCAGTCTTTGTACTGCGACTTCGCGCCCTTCTTCTTCACGTCGAGGAACGGGGCGAAGGTGGCGCCCGCGTGATTGAACACGGCGTCGAGCATGACGCGGATGCCGCGGGCATGGCAGGCGTCGACCAGCTTCTTCAGAAGCTCGTTGTCCCCGAAATGCTTATCCACCCGCAAATAATCTTCGGTATCGTATTTGTGATTGGTTGTCGCCTGGAAGATCGGCGTGAAATAAATCGCGTTCACGCCAAGCTCGCTCAAGTGATCGAGATGATCGAGCACGCCCTGCAGGTCGCCGCCGAAGAAATTGTACCACTCCGGCTTGCCGCCCCACGGCAACACTCCCTCCGGGTCGTTGGAGGCATCGCCGTTCGCAAACCGTTCCGGGAAAATTTGATAGAAGACGGCATCCTTCACCCATTCCGGCGGCTTAAACAGCTCGGAAGCGTGGAGGAACGGAAACTCGAACAAACCGAAATGCTCCTTCGGACGCTCGGAATGAAAGCCCTTCTCGGAATACCAAATATCCTTCTTGCCGGACAACAAGCGGAACCCGTACGCCAGACGCCGGAACTCCGGCTGGACGGAAGCCTCCCAATAGTCGAACAGCTCGTCCGAAATGAGCTTCTCCGCGGAAGCCGTCTTCATTTGCTCGAACGGTTGAAATTTATCCCCGTACAGCACCTCGACGCCGTCCAGATCGCCGCGCTTGGCTCGCAGCCGCAGCACAACCGTTTTCTCGTCGTAGGCGAACGACCAATTCAGCTTCGGACGATGATAAACCGCCTCCAACAACATGCGCGATCAACTCCTTACTGTAAAAATAAAGGGTACAGCCTTGAGTGTTCGTTCACCCGAGGTTGTACCCGTCTCATCAAGGTAGCATTGCCTTCAAATTACGTACTATTTTATCATACCGGGCCGAAGTTTGAAATAAAGAAGTCGATGGAAGCGTTCACAAAAAACATGGGAAGATCGTACGGTTCACACGGCGAAGACTAGGGTGTTAAAATAAGGAAAATGCGCCGACTGCCGTACGACCGCTTACGATATGGAGGGGAACGTGTTGAATCCGGAGCAATTGCTTAAGCAAGTGGAGTTGATCCGCTCGATCACTTTGAAGACAGTGGAAACCGTCACCGACGAGGAGGCCGACGTTCAGCCGGCCGGCTTCAACAATACGATCCGGTGGCATTTGGGGCATATATATCTTGTGCAGGAGCGGCTGGCGTTTCATTTCGCCGGATTTCCGGTGGATGTGCCGCCGGTCTATATCGATCTGTTCGGGAACGGCACGAGGCCGTCCGAATGGAAGGGCGAGGCGCCCCCGATCGCCGAGCTTGCCGCGAGGCTTTCGGAGCAGCCGGGGCGCATCCGCACGCTGCTTGGCGAAAAGCTGAGCGAGGCTCCCGCCGTCCCGTTCCAGAACTACAGCGGGACACTTGACACGATCGGAGCGATCGTCAATTTCAGTTTGTATCATGAGGGAGGCCACAACGCCTCCATGCAGACGATCTTGAGGCTGGTCAGGGGCGGGTAGGCTAAGCTGAGGTGACGGCGGGGGCTAGCTGCCTGCCGTCATGGGTTAACGGATGATGACGTGCTTATTTTTCAGGGGCGGCTTTGAATTGCTTACATTAACGGATTCGAAGGTACTTATTGTAACATCGTCCATAGGTTGATATGGGGTAAACGTCTATTTAAGTGCCGCAGGATCCGTTATTCGACGAATCGGTTGGCCGACGTTCCGAAATAAGTGCTTCTAGATCCGTTATTTGCCTCCTGCAGCCGACGCACCGGCTTCAGACAATCGCTTCAGCTCAAGATTTCTGTGCTCCAAAAACCTCCGCATAAGCCCGTCCGTTACGCCGGCGTCCGCTCGCTCTTTCGTATGCTTCGACCGGCGCCTCGATTTCGATAACAGTCACCACTTTTACCTTCAAAATGCCCCGCCAGCCCCAGACTATTGCCGGATCAATTGTACATAACCGTTAATAAAGACGTGAACCGCCAAATATAAAAATAACAGCGCGGACAGCACGGAGATGACGCGGATGAACACCGGGCCGAAGCTGCGTCCTCCCGCAGAGGAAAGAGCGGCCACACCGAGCGACCAAACGATGGAAGCGGCGAAAAAGCCCGCAAAAAACACGGACAGCGCCCCCGCCCCCCGGACCGGAGAGTTCGCGATGACGCTTCCGCCGACGGTTGCGAACCATAGAATGGCGGTCGGCGAAGACATAGCGAGACCGTAGCCCCAGAAGAAGTCTTTCCACCGTTTGTCGTTGTCGCGCCCGTTCCCGGCAGCGTCGTCGGAAACATTTTGTAACGCTTTTGGTTTCCATGCAGCTTTTACCATGCCTATGGTAAAATAGAGCAGCGCGGCCGTCCCGCCCAGCCAAAGAAACCAACGGACCGGCTCATAGCCGAGCAGGAACGTAATTCCAGTGGCGGCCAGAACGGCATACGTCAAGTCGCCGAAAGAAGAGCCGACGCCGATCAGGAAAGACGGCCGGAAGCCGCGAACGACTCCCGCACGGATGATGGCGACGTTCACCGTGCCGAGATCGAGACATAGAGACAGCGATAGGGCAAATCCCGAGAAGAACAACGATGTAAGCAGCACTTGTTGTTTCAACACCTGTATCTGAATTGTTATATCAAACTATTATACCGATTTCAGCGTCGGAAGGAGCAATTATTTTCATGGAAACGGCGAAGGCTCGAATGGAGCATCCGATACAACCTGCGGCGAAGGAGAAGCTGTGGACGAAAAACTTTGTTTTGCTTGCGCTGGCGAACGGACTTATGTTTTTCGGCTTCCAGATGCTGCTCACTACGCTGCCCGTATATGTGCAAAACATGGGCGGGAGCAACACGGAGGTAGGGTGGATTATCGGGATGTTCACGATCGTTGCGCTGATCGCCCGCCCGATTGCCGGATGGGCGCTGGATGCGTATCCGAAGAAGCAGGTGCTTATTTTCGGCCTCGCCTTTTGCTTGCTGGCGATCGGCTTGTACGGCTTTGCCGCCGCCGTGCTGCTGGTGCTGCTTGTGCGGATGATTCACGGGTTCGGCTTCGGATTTGCTACGACGACGTACGGAACGATCGTCGCGGACATCATTCCCTCTTCCCGGAGGGGAGAAGGAATGGGCTACTTCGGGCTCGCCGGCACGTTCTCGATGATCGTCGGTCCGCTCAGCGGTCTTGAGATCATGGACCGGTACGGCTTCGGTCCGCTGTTTGCGGTTTCGTTAGCCAGCACCGCCGCTGCGCTCGCTTTAACTTTTGCGGTGCAGGAGCCCGGGCGGAGCGGGGAAGGTCACGCCGGCGCTTTGCCGGAGGTTCCCGCCGCGCCTGTTACCGGCTGGCGAAGATTTATCGAGCCGACCGCGTTGTTTCCCTCGCTGCTCATGCTGCTCATTATGTCGGGCTACGGCGGTGTCGTTACGTTCATTACGCTGTACGGAGAGGAACGGGCGCTGGAAAATGTAGGCTTGTTTTTCTCGACTAACGCGGTATGTTTGTTCTTGATTCGCCCGATTTCCGGAAGGCTGTTCGACCGGCTGGGGCACGTCTGGGTGCTGCTCCCGTGCGCCGTCGCAGGGTTCATCGGCATCCTGCTCCTGTCATACACGACGAGCACCTACATGCTAATTGCAAGCGCGGTCTTTTTCGGAATTGCATTCGGCGGCATTCAGCCTTCGCTTCAAGCTTGGGTCATTAACCGCGCGCCGGCACACCGCAGGGGCACCGCCAACGCGACGCTGTTTTCCTCGATCGACCTCGGCATCGGAGGAGGAGCGATTTTGCTCGGCCCGATCGCCGATACGTTCGGCAGCTTTGCGGTGATGTACAGAGCGTCGTCGGTGCTGTTTCTCGCGTTTATCGGCGTATATTTGATTTATACGTTCAAACGCAGGTAGACCGTATCTTTTCGCGGGCATAATCCGTTACTTAGGATGAGAAGTACTTTTCAACACGAAGGAGGACTCCGATGCTCTTCTTTGGCGCCAAAGAGAAGGAGCGCGGCGTATCCGAAGGCGATGCGTTCGAGCGCGCACTTGCGCCGCTACAGGATGCGCTTGCCGGATATTGCCGTTCCGTGGCCGGCAACCGCTGGGACGCGGACGACTTGCTGCAAGAGACCATTACGAAAGCGTATGTCCGGTATGTGCACACCGGGCGGGCTGATTTTAAGAAAGCGTATCTGTACCGCATCGCGTCGAACGCCTGGATCGACAAACTCCGCAGGGAACGGGAGCATCCGTATTCATTGGATGGGGCTGAGCTGAGCGGACTCGGGCTGACGGAGTCTCCGATCGAAGCCGCCGTCGATGCCCGGTGGGCGGTGGAGACGATTATATCGGGGCTGCCCGCAAAGCAGCGGACCGTCTTGCTGCTGGCGGAGGCGTTCCAGCTCACTCTGGCGGAGATCGCCGCCCTGACGGGCACGACCGAGGGCGCGGTGAAATCGCTGCTTCGCAGAAGCAGGGACCGCTTGGACCGGCTGCGCAAGGCGGGCGAACCGGGCTTGCGCGCGGGCGGCGCGGCCGGTCGCGAAGCCGGTGCCGCCGCTGACGAAGCGGCGGACGGCGCGCTCGTGGAGGCGTATTTGCGCGCGCTGCAATCGGGCAGCGTGAGCGGCATCGTCGCGCTCGGCGGCGCGGTCACCGCAGCGGCGGACGGCCCTTCGGCGCAAGCCGAGGGTGCGCGCAAGCTGCTCGCCCGCTCCGATGCGGCAGCATCCAGGCGCGCCGGGCTTGGCTTCGCCGAGGACGGCGACGGCAGCTGCACGTTTGCGCTGCACGTTAGCGCGGGCGGCCGGTCGTGCATTCGGGTGATCACGGCCCGCGCGGGAGACGCGATCGCGGTATAGGCGTTCCGAATAGGGGGCTGAACCGCATGGCATATGTGCCGGTGGTAGTGGAACAGACGAACCGCGGAGAGCGGTCGTACGATATTTATTCGCGGCTGTTGAAGGACCGGATTATCTTTGTAGGCAGCGAGATCGACGACCACGTTGCGAGCGCGGTCGTTGCGCAATTGCTGTTTCTTGCCGCGGAGGACGACGGGAAAGACATTCACATGTATATCAACTCGCCGGGCGGAAGCATAACGGCTGGTTACGCCATATTGGATACGATGAGCCATATTAAGCCGGACGTGTCCACCATTTGCATCGGGATGGCGGCGTCGATGGGCGCCATGCTGCTGATCGGCGGCGAGAAGGGCAAGCGCTTTGCGCTTCCGAACGCGGAGATTATGCTGCATCAGCCGCTCGGCGGCACGCGAGGTCAAGCGAGCGACATGATGATTCACGCGGAGCGCATCATCAAGACGCGCGAGCAAGTCAACCGCATGATCTCGGAACGCACGGGCCAGCCGTACGAGAAGGTCGTGAAGGATACGGACCGCGACTTTTACATGAGCGCCCGGGAGGCGCTGGAGTACGGGATCGTCGATAAAGTGTTGGAGCGGTAAGCAGGGAATAGTGCCCTTAGCCGGATTCGTCCGGTTGGCAGGGCACTATTTTTGTTGGCGCATTTTCAAGGAAAACCCGGGGATCAAGGCGAAATAGTTTAGTGCGAGAGTCTATCCACCACGGCCCGAAAATAGTAACACTACAGGTTGCTATTCGGCCTAAAACGGCGGCTGAAATTTTTTAGCAACACCTGGAGTTGCTATCTTCCGATTTCCACCCCTGGAACGGTGGTTTTTGGGGCAATAGCAACTTATAGTGCGGCTAATTTCCCACGCAAAGCGAAAAACAGGCCGTTAGCAACTCATAGTTTTGCTATTTCATGTGCCTCCCTTATTTCCGAGGATGACGGGAATAAAGGACGGCATCATCCCCGGAGAGGTGTCCCTATGGAAGTCAGACAGATGGCAACCGCATTTTTGTTCAACGGCAAGAAAGTGTTAATGATGAAAAGATCGGGCAGCCGGCTGTTCAGCGGCGAGTTTTGGACCGGGCTGGGCGGTCATTTGGAGCCTGAAGAATTAAACTCTCCTAAAGAAGCGTGCCTGAGGGAAATTTACGAGGAGTCCGGCATCGCCGCAAAAGACATTGCCGGCCTAAAGCTCAGATACATCCTCTTAAGGAACAAAGAAGGCGAAATCAGGCAGCAGTTCGTCTATTTCGGCAGGGCGGCCGCCACGGAATTCATTTCTTCCGAGGAAGGCGAGCTGCACTGGACGGATCTCCGTGAACCGCAGAGGCTCCCGATGTCCGCCATCCTTCGCTTCATGCTGGAACATTACCTGCGGAATCTCGAATCGGAGCAAATTTTCGTCGGGACGATGACCCTTTCATCCGACAAACAACCGCAAATCCAATGGACGGCGCTGCAAGACCCGATTGTGTTCTAAAGGGTTTCTTTCTATCGGAAGAAAAGGTAATGTATTGAAATAGGCGGATAATCACATTTCTTTCATACACTCAAAATAAACGGCCTCTTCCAGCGGCAAACGAATCGTCGCATGCGCATCCCGAACCCCATAGCCCAAACAAATCAGCATGACGGGAACATACCTGTCCGGAATATGAAAAGCATCCGCGAACTCCTGCGGCTTGAACCCGATCATCGGGCAGGAATCGATGCCGAGGCTCTTGGCCGCCAGCATCAATTGCATGGCCGCCAAAGACGCGTTGCGGACCGCATCTTGCAGTGCAAAATCGCGGTCGCCGTACTTCGGAGGCAGGCTCCGCAAGTACGTATCCATTAACGTCTCTGGCATATTCCCAAGCTCTACTTGCTTCGAAAATATGTTTTTCCCTCTGCGGTACGGCTCCAGATCGCCCAGCACCGCAATCACGCAGGAGCTGCTAAGGATTTGTTCCTGATTCCAAGCGATCGGGTAACATTTCGCTTTGCTTGACGGTGTTTCAAGGACTAAAAATCGCCAGTGCTGCAGGTTCCAGGAGGAAGGCGCAGTAACGGCCGCTTGCAAAATACGCTCTAACTCATTGCGCGGCAGCTTTCGGTCCGGATCGAAGGATCTGACGCTTTTTCTCGACTGCATGACGTCGATGACGGAAACGGTATCGGCGGGAAATGGAAAACCCGCGTTTTGTGGCACTTAAGCCATCGCCCGTCGCGGTATGGGGAGTTGAAGAGGCTGATCCCCGAAATTACCAAAAAAATGCTCGCCCAGTCGCTGCGCGAATTGGAGGAGCACGGATTTGTAAGCAGGACTCAAGAAACCGCGGGAAACCTCATTTCCGTTCAATATGATTTGACCGAGTACGGGCGACAGCTGACACCCATGCTTCAACTCATAAGCGAATGGGGCGTACGACACCATAAAAAGCTGCAAGGGATACTGTAAACCGATTCGAAATTCGATATGGTTGATCGAAAGGAGCGTGCCGGAATGAAAAAGGAACGCAACTGGGCAGGGAATTACCTGTACAGCACGACAGTCGTTCATGCTCCCGAGAATGTGGAGCAGGTTCAGGAGCTGGTGGCGCGCAGCGGCAAACTGAGAGTGCTTGGGACGCGCCATTCGTTTAACGGAATCGCCGATTGCTCCGGAGCGCTTCTGTCGCTGCAGAAGCTTAACCGCGTGATCGAGCTCGACCGTTTCCGGCACAAAGTAACGGTCGAAGCCGGCATCCGGTACGGAGAGCTGTGCCGGTATCTTCACAGCAACGGTTATGCGCTGCACAATTTGGCGTCGCTGCCGCACATCAGCGTTGCAGGCGCGTGCGCAACCGCGACGCACGGCTCCGGCGACCGGAACGGCAATTTGGCGTCGGCGGTTCATTCCCTCGAGGTTGTCACAGCGGACGGGGAGACAGCCGTATTTTCCCGCGGGCAGTCGAACGGCGAATTTTACGGTGCGGTTGTCGGGCTCGGAGGCTTGGGTGCCGTCACGAAAATTACGCTGGATGTCGTTCCGGCGTTTCACGTAAGCCAGCACGTATATGAAAACTTGCCTTTGGCGCGGCTTGAGGAGCATTTTGACGACATATTTTCAAGCGCTTACAGCGTCAGCTTGTTTACGGATTGGACGGCGTCGGCGTTCAATCAAGTATGGGTGAAGCGGAAGCTTCCGGAGCCGTTAAAACAGGCCTCTTCGGTTGAGGCAGAGCGGGAGTTTTTCGGCGCAGCGTCTGCCGATGGGCTCCGGCATCCGGTGCCGGGCATTTCGGCGGAAAACTGCAGCGAGCAGTTGGGCATACCGGGACCGTGGTACGAACGGCTGCCGCATTTTCGCATGGACTTCACTCCGAGCGCCGGGGAAGAGCTGCAAAGCGAATATTTCGTGGCCCGCAAAGATGTCTATCAAGCATTGCTTGCGCTTGATCGTCTGAAAGAACGAATCTCGCCGCTGCTGTATATTTCCGAAATCCGGACGATTGCGGCTGACGAGCTGTGGATGAGTCCGTGCTACAAACAGGATACGGCGGCATTTCATTTTACATGGAAGCCGGATTGGGAAGCGGTTCGGCAAGTGCTGCCGGCAATCGAAGAACAGCTGGCGCCGTTCGGCGCGCGTCCGCATTGGGGCAAGCTGTTTACGATGCCGCCTGCCCGGCTGCACTCGCTTTACGAGAAGCTGCCCGATTTCCGGGAGCTGCTGCTTCGGTATGATCCGCAAGGAAAGTTCCGCAACGCGTTCATGGAAAAATATATTATGGGCGATGGAATCGAATGAGAACGAGATTTAGGGTAGACGAGTCGGCGCTTATGATGGAGCTAAGCCAAGCATACGGACTTGAAATCGATCGGCTTCGCTTCCTTCCGATCGGCGATTCGGCTTATTCTTATCGAGTCGGCTGCGTGTCGGGGGAGCAATATCACTTAAAGCTGTTTGACCATAGTAACGATAGTCAGCGCAAAGGGATTGACCGTTTGCAGTTTTATTTGCCTCTCACCTGGCGGCTGTATCATGAAGCGCTTTTTCGCAACGTAACGTACCCGATCCGAGCGTTAAGCGGCGATTTCAAAACGACGTTAAAAGACTGCACCGCGGTCCTTTTCCATTTCATCGACGGGGAAACGTTGGCCGATGCGTATCCTTTTTCCGAGAACATTCTTGAAGCCGTCGGCCGAACCGCAGCGCGAATCCATCTGACGACACCTCACATCGACCGGTCGATGCTATCAACGGAAACCTACGATATTTCTTTCATACCCGATTTAGACAAATGTCTTAAGATGCTAGACAATGCAAAATCATTCGACGATCCTATCCTACAATCGCTGCGAGATCATGTTTTGGGTAGTAAAGACCGGATTCAAGCGCTTCTTACCTTTGTTCGCGAGCTTCGCGCCGATACGATCGCCGCCCCCGGAGAGATGGTTTTGTGTCACGGCGACCTGTGGGGAGGCAATATGATCCGTCAACAATCGGAGCTGTATGTGCTTGATTGGGAATCGGCTCAGCTTGCGCCTCGTGAATTCGATATGGCGGGGTATATCGGGGAGAGCTTCAATGCTTTCTATTCCGCTTACGAGCGGGAGCTCGGTCGTTCCCCGGCCGTCGATCCCGACATATTGAGGTTTTATTGTTATCGGAACCACCTTCGGAACTTGACAAATTGGTTGATGAACATTATTTTCAGAAACTTGGATCAAGCTCAAAAAGAAAACGATCTGGACATGATCCTTCACCATTGCATGAACCGATGGGACGGGATCGAACCGGCGATCGGCGCTGTGGAAGCCTGTCTTCAGCGGCCCGGAACCAAGTACCCATTTCTAGGGGGGACGAAACATGAAGCACAGGGAACGGATTCAAGCAGCGAATGAATATATTTCCAGCCCGCAAGCGCGTCTGAAGAACGAACGGTACCGATTAGCTTATCATGTCATGCCGCCGGCGGGCTGGATGAACGATCCGAACGGACTCGTTTACTATAACGGGGAATACCATGCGTTCTACCAGCATTATCCGTTCCGGCCGAACCACGGACCGATGTACTGGGGACATGTTAGGAGCAGCGATCTGGTGCACTGGGAGCACCTTCCCGTGGCGCTGGCTCCTTCGGAGCCTTACGATTTGGGTGCGAGCGGCGGTTACGGCTGTTGGTCCGGCAGCGCCGTCTGCGACGATGGCGGAAAGCTGGTTCTGATCTATACCGGTCATGTCGACGGGAGAATGCCGGAAGAGGCGCAGTGTCTGGCGTATAGCGAGGACGGCGTCCATTTTGAAAAATATGCGGGTAATCCGGTCGTTTCCGGCCCGCCGGAGGAAGGGTGTTTCGGGTTCAGAGATCCGAAGGTGTGGAAGCGCGGGGACACCTGGTTTATGGTTGTCGGAAGCGGCAAGGATGGGTTAGGGAGAGGGCTGCTCTATAAATCCGGCAACTTGCGTGATTGGTCCTATGCGGGAGTTGCGGCCGAAAGCGACGGGACGCGGGGCAACATGTGGGAATGTCCGGATTTGTTCCCGCTGGGGGAGAACGATGAGCATACGTTGATTATTTCGCCGATGAATATGGATGGCGCAAAAAACTATTACATAAGCGGTTCCTTTGACTATGAGAGCGGAAAGCTTGATGAAATATATGCAGACCGGCTTGATTACGGCTTCGATTTTTATGCGCCGCAAACGTTCGCGGACGGCCGTGGCAGACGGATTCTGATCGCTTGGATGAACATTTGGGGCGCCCGTATGCCGGAGCAGGAGGACGGCTGGATGGGCGCATTGACAGTTCCGCGGGAGCTTACGCGCGCTTCCGACGGATCCGTGCGGATGCAGCCTGTGGAGGAACTGAAAGCGCTGCGGAGTGTCCGGTACGCTCTTGGGTCGCAGACGATCGGGGCGGATCGGATCACGCCGCTTCCCGGCATTCGAGGGGATGTCCTGGAAATCGTTGCGGTGTTCGATTTGAAGGATGCCGATGCCCGGGAGTTCGGGCTGCGGCTGCGGTGCTCGTCAGATGGCGATCAGTATACAGAGATCCGTTATACGGTTGCCGGGCGGAAGCTGTCGGTTGACCGAGAACGTGCGGGGCACGGAGACGGCGGAATTAGCGAGGCCGTTGTCGAACCGTCTGCCGACGGAGCGTTGAAGCTTCATTTGTTCTTGGATCGTTCCTCGGTGGAGCTGTTCGCCAACGACGGAGTTCGGACGATCACGAACCGCATTTATCCGGACCCGGACAGCCTCGGGGTACAGCTGTTCTCGCGGGGCGGGGAAGCACGGCTTATTTCGCTTGATGCGTGGGAATTGAAGCCGATTTGGTAGGGGGCGACGTTGATTATGGCGGCAAGCGGAGTTTACCCGGCTTACGATCCGTTGTTCAGGCATATCCCGGATCGAACCGAATTGGAAGCGATCTGCAAACACTTTGGGTTGGGCGCGTTCTTGCACAATCACGGGGATCTCGGCGGTGCATATAACGCAAACCTTAAAATCGAAACGGATAAAGGCATGTTCGTTTGCCGCATTGCCTTCGGCCTCGTCGGCGCCGAACATATCGATTATTCGCTAAAGGTGCTCTCTGCGCTGGAAGCCGCTGATGTCCCCGTGTTGTTTCCGTTAATTAACGAGCAAGGAATCTATTATACGCAGTATAAAGACAGGTTCTTACAGGTCACTCCGTTCATTGAAGGGAAACCGTTCGATTCGTCTGTTGAACATGCAAGGACGAACGGGAGATTGCTTCGGAAGATGCATGACGTGCTTGCTTCCTTTGAAGCCGGTCCGAAGCCGGAATGGTCAAACTACCCTTCGAATGAGATTTTATCGGAGGGATTAAAGCTGCTGAGGGAAACATGTAACCCCCCGGAAGAGCTTATGTTCAGGGCAGAACGTTTGTATGATCTCATGATGCCCGAATGGTGCGAATATGGAGGCACGCTGCCGGAGACGGTCATTCACGGTGACTGGCACACCGGAAATGTGTTGTACGGAGAAGACGGGGATATTCGGGCCGTGATGGATTTCGATTTTGTACAGCGGGCGGAGCGGCTGCACGACATCGCTTATATGCTATGGGCGCTGTTGCAGAACGATACTTTCCGCCATCTCGGCAAAGCTTTTCTTGAAGGGTACGGCGATTTAACGCCGGCCGAGCGGAACGTGCTGCCGATTGCCGTAGCGAGAGCCGCTTTGTTTTTTGTGTGTACGTCGTCGTTTCATCGAAACCCTTCCGGGGAGTTGAACCGCCAGCTTGAAAAGCAAGAGCCGTTGATCGATTGGCTTGTTTCGGAAGCGGACCGGTCTGTTGTTGCGGATTTGTTATAGGAAACGGAAACAAAGTTCCGCTGCAAGCGGCCAACGCTGTCTAACACCATCGCCGCACGCACAAAAAACGCCGGTCACATCCAGCGACCGGCGTCTTCGTCAGCTGCCGTATGCCCGCAGCGGCTCTGCAACCCGCTTGCGAACGATAAGGCGCGATATTCTTAAGTTTTCCGTCTCTTCTACGATAAAGTCGAAATCTCCGACGGTTACTTTCTGGTTAATGCGCGGCGGACTTTCCACCTGCGAGTACATCCAGCCGCCGACCGTGTCGTAAACCTCGGTGTCGATCTCGAGTCCGAAATATTCATTCACGTCTTCCAACAACAGCAAACCGTCGATCGAGTAGATGTCGTTCTCTTTCTTCTCGATATGAGGGCGCTCCTCGTCAAACTCGTCGTGTACTTCGCCGACGATTTCCTCGATAATATCCTCGAACGTGACAAGCCCGGCGGTGCCGCCGTACTCGTCGATCAACAGCACGAGCTGCGTGCGCTTCTTCTGCATCACTTTCAGCAGCTGGCTGATTTGCATGCCGTCCGGCACCGAGGTGATCGGACGGACTAACGACCGCAGATCGGTCGGTCCTTTCGTTTCTAACAAATCTTTAATATGAATGAGTCCGACAATATTGTCTTTATCCCCTTCACATACCGGATAGCGCGTGCGCTTCTCCGAAACGGCAATCTCCATATTTTCTTCGAACGACTTATCGAGGTACAGGCAAACCATCTCTGTGCGAGGAATCATAATTTCCCTTGCCGTCGTTTCCGCGAAATCGAACACATTGTCCACGAGCGTCATTTCCGTATTATCGATATGGCCGCTTTTGTTGCTTTCTTTCATCAAGATCCGGATTTCCTCTTCCGTATGGGCGGAGTCGCCTTCGCTTGCCGGCTGAATGCCGAACATCCGAAGCAGGCTGTTGGCCGTCCCGTTCAAAAGCCAGATGAACGGGTACATGATCCGGTAAAATAGCTCAAGCGGAAGCGCTGTCAACAGCGTAAGCTGTTCCGCTTTACGGATGGCCAATGACTTGGGCGCAAGTTCGCCAAGCACGATGTGCAGCACCGTAATCACAGAGAACGCGATTGCAAAAGAGAGCGGGTGAATCAAATAAGCAGGAATGATTGACGCGAATGACCGTTCCAGCCAGTTGGCGATCGCCGGTTCGCCCACCCAGCCGAGGCCGAGCGATGCGAGCGTTATGCCGAGCTGGCATGCGGAAAGATAAGCATCTAGATTATTCGTTAGCTTTCTAGCAAATTGCGCTCTCCGATGGCCCTGCTGAACCAATGTATCGATTCGGGAGCCGCGCGCTTTCACCATCGCGAATTCAGCCGCGACGAAGAATCCGTTAAGAAATACTAAGAATAAAATTAACGGAATACTTATCCAACCGGGTAAGGGGGAAGGATCCAAATGGTTTCTACCGATCCGGTGTCCGGATGGTAGTTTGCACCTCCTTAAAATTTAAAATAATTATTAAAGCTAATTATAGGTAGTATCAGCCTATTCCGTCAAACTTGTCACTATTCGCATATTGTGCGTTAACGCGCCATTTTGCCGTAATAATACTCGATAATATCGCTTCTGCGAATAATTCCGATAAAAACTCCCATATCGTCAACGACAGGGACGAAGTTTTGAGACTTGGCCAGCGTAATCAAATCTTCCATTACGGCGTCGATTCTTACCGGGGCAATCGTTCTTCTACTAGGCACGTTCAGGAGCGGAACCCGGTGCGTGTCGGCAAATTTCAGCTCGGGGTCGCTCTTCATCTTCCACAACAAATCGCCTTCTGTAATGGTTCCCGCATATTTGCCGTTCTCATCTACGAGCGGGAATGCGGTAAAACCGTGATGCTCCATCTTCTCCAGTGCCTGACGCATCGTGTTGCTGGGTTTCAGCGTCACGACATTCTCCTTCGGCAGCAGAAAAAAGGCTATATTCATACTTATGCTCCTCCAGTTCCAACGTTTATTGTAACATGAACCGGTTTCCCGCGTCTAAAAAAGGTCGATATTTCCAAAAGACGCCTATGGAGGAAGTGGAGAAAATCGCGCAGCGCGTCATCGTCATTACCGGAGGGCGGGCCATTGCGGAAGGAACTCCCATAGAGCTGTGCGAAGCCCACGGAACAAATAGTCTTGAGGATTTGTATATGAAGGTAACGGATGCCGCATACTCGAAAGGAGATATCGCTTAATGAAGACAATGCTTGCCATGCTGCTCAAAAATATGTCGAAGGACGTTTATACGATCATTTATTCCGTGCTGCTGCCGATCGGGTTGTTAATCGGCTTGTTCGTCTTCTTCGAGGACCCGGCAGATCGGGAACGGCTGCTTGCCGGCGTGCAATCTGGCAAAGCAAGAAGGACAGGTAAACATGCTGACGAACCTGCTGTGCTTTCCGATGATCTTCACAAGCGAATCGTTCTACAATATGCAGGACGCGCCGGCTTGGGCGCAAACGGTAGGCAAAGCGCTTCCATACAGCCCGTTTGTCGACGCCGTGCGCGCCGCTATGAACGGCAGCTTCGATGTGCTCCCGCAATTGCTGCTTACGATCGTTATTTTTGCGGCCGTTCGCCATTCTTCTTGCCGTCGTTACTTTTCGCTGGGAGCCGGCACACAACTAAATTCGGAAATTATTGTGAACACCTTGGACGAAAGCTGTCAATCCATGTAATATAGGTGTGACGAAGCTCACAATAAGGCGGGATGAACATGAGCCAAAGCGTAATGATCATAGCGGCAGTTGCTGTATTGTTGATCGGGGCCGTTTTGACGGTGATGGTCGGCTTATCGAAGGAAAATAAAGAGGGAAATCCCGCTTACGACCGCAATTCCATACCGAACTGGATCCGGTTGTCGGTCTTGTATGTGGCTGGTACGGTCATTTTTATCGTCGTTATGGTATGGGTCATGCGTTACTTTGGTTAAGTAATGCGAGAAATGGGCAAACCATATCTTGACAGCGGTTTACAATATCCATTAAAGTGAATGTATCCTATTTCAAGGAGAGATTTTGATGTCGGTGAGCGTTCTTAACTGAGCAATTTAATAGCGAGACTGTAAGATGCACGTATGCAATTCATTTTGCTTCGCCTTTCGATTAGGGTGAGGTTTAGTTTGCTGCGCATGCCGTAGTCTCGATCAGTTAAGAACAGCGAAAAACCACATTCATTTCGCCCTTGAAAGCTATTGCTTTTGGCGCCGTGACCGTGCTGTTGTTCAGCACGGTTTTTTTAGTTTCTGCGGACGCCATAAGTGTGCGCTTTTTGAGTTTGAGGCAGAGAATGCGTTGTTGACGCGCTTTCTGCCTCTTTTTTTGTGCAAAAGAATAAAGAAGGGATGAATAACGATGAACGAAAAAACATTGCAACGCCTTGAGTATCCGCAAATTAAAGAAAGAGTGAAGGAACAGGCGGTAACGTATTTGGGCAGAGAGCTCGTTGAGCAAATGCAGCCGATGGTGACGCTGAAGGCGGTAATGTCCGCGCTGCAGGAAACGGCTGAGGCCGCCGACCTCATTAAGCACGGGGCAAACGTTCCGCTCCCTTCGTTAGAGGGCATGGAGACGGTTTTCGGTCTGCTGGGGAAGGGCTACGTATTTTCGGAGGCGGATTTTGGCGCGGTGGCGACATTTTTAAACAGCTGCCGGCATTTGAAAAAGTATATGGCGGGCAAGTCCGGCGCCGCACCCCGGGTAGCCTCCTACGCCGAAGCTTTATATGCGCTTACGGATTTGAAGTCGGAAATCGAACGCTGCATCCGGCACGGACGGGTAACCGACGAGGCGAGCGGCGAGCTTGCCAAAGTCCGCAAAAAAATAGCGGTCGCCGAAGAAAGAGTAAAGAAGCGGATGGACGCGCTGCTTTCGAAGCACCGCTCGATCTTGCAGGAGAACATCGTCAGCCTGCGCGGCGGCAGGTACGTCATCCCCGTGAAGAAGGAGCATCGCAGGCTCGTGCAGGGTGCGGTGCTGGACGAATCGGCGAGCGGCCAAACCGTGTATATCGAGCCGGCGGAAATCGGTTCGCTGCAGTATGAGCTGAACGCCTTGCGGTCCGAGGAAGCGCGGGAGGAGACGAAGGTGCTGGCGATGCTGACCGGCATGCTTGAAGGCTATGAACGCGAGCTGTTAGTGAACGCGGACGGGGTGGGCCGCTACGATTTCTTGTTCGCCAAGGCGAAGTACGCCAGGGCGATCGGCGGAGTCGCGGCAGAAGTGAACGACGGCGGCTTGATCGACGTCAAGGATGCCGTTCACCCGCTGCTGGGGCGCGCCATGGTGCCGCTGTCGTTCGAGATCGGTCGCAGGTTCCGCACGCTTATCATTACCGGTCCGAATACCGGCGGCAAGACGGTTGCGTTAAAGACCGTGGGGCTGCTTACGCTCATGGTGCAGTCGGGCTTGCTTGTGCCGGCGGCCCCGGACAGCACGTTCGCGATATTCACGAATATCGCTGCGGATATCGGTGACGGGCAGTCGCTGGAGCAATCGTTAAGCACGTTCTCCGCGCATGTAAAAAATATAGTTGAGATATTGAAGTCGGCGAACCGTTCGACACTCGTGCTGATCGACGAGATGGCATCGGGAACCGACCCTGGGGAAGGTGTCGGGCTGTCGATCGCGGTGCTCGAGGAGCTGTACCGGCGCGGAGCGACGGTTGTCGCTACGACGCATTTTAATGAGATTAAGCGTTTCGCCGCGGCGGCTCCCGGGTTTGAGAACGCCCGCATGGAGTTCGACACGGAGACGCTGGAGCCGCTCTACCGGCTGCGGATCGGGGAGGCGGGGCGCAGCTATGCGTTCGTCATCGCGAGCAAGCTGGGCATGCCGGAGAAGGTGCTTGCGCGTTCGCGTCAATTAACGTCGGTCGCGCGCGGGGAAGGTCCGCTTGATTTCGGCGGCGCCGCCGAGCTTCCGGCGTTCAAGCCGGCGATTTCCGACTCCGTGCAGGAAGGCGAATCGGATGGCGGAGTGGCGATTGATGGGAATCGTTTTGAAATCGGGGACAGTGTTTACATTCCTTCGATGGGGCGTTCCGGTATCGTATATGCGGTGGAGGATGCGATGGGCAACGTCGGCGTACAAATTCAGAAGGAAAAGCTATCGATCAATCAAAAAAGGCTGAAGCCGTTTATTTCGAAAGAGCAGCTGTATCCGAAGGATTACGATTTTGACATCGTGTTCGAATCGAAGGAAAACCGGAAGAATAAAAAGCTGATGAGCAAAAGGCACGCGGAAGGCGTCATGATCGTGCGGAAAGCGGAAGAGAAGTAGGGGGAGCAATGGATATGGGGAATAGGGTTGAATCGGGTTATGTGGAATATGCGATACGGCACGAAGACTGGCGGGATGTTCCGCGCATCGCCGAGCTGCACGCGGAGGCGTTCGATTATTCCGCGGGAATGGGGGAGGTTGCGCTGACGGATGCGCTGCGCAGACGGCGGCTGCACGCTCCCCGGCTTTCGCTGGTGGCGAAGTCGGAGGGCCGCGTAGCGGGGCATGCGATGTTCAGCTTGTATGAAGCGCGAATCGGCGGGGCTCGCGTTCGCGCATCGATCTTGGCGCCGGTGGCTGTCGCCAAAGAGTTTCGAGGCCAAGGGGTGGCGTCGGCGTTGATTGAGGAAGGACACCGGGTGCTGGAAGAAATGGGCGTGAAGGTCGGATTGGTACTGGGCCATCCGGGATACTATCCTCGGTTCGGCTATGTGACCGGTATGTTCGGAACGTGCCGGTTGAAGGTGGCGCGTGCGGCGATTGATGCTGCGCGCTTGGAGGAGCGGCGTGTAGGGAGAGACGACATCCCGGCGCTACAGCGGATGTGGGAGCTGTGGCACGGCGACGTCGATCTGGCGCTTGCCGTGGGTGACGATTTGGCGGATTGGATCTCGCCGGATCGGCGGTTCCGCTCTGTCGTTCTGGAACGGGGCGGGGAGATGTGCGGGTTTGTGAAGTACCGCAACGATCGGCCGCAGGCCCCGGAGCTCGTGCTGGCGCAAGATGGCGGGGCTATGGCGGAACTGCTCGGGCACCTTGCGGCGCTTGGGGTCGACGCCGACGGGCGCGTCGCGGGACCTGCGGGCGCGGCGGGCTCACGCGAGCCCGGGCCGCTTTATCTCCCGCTGCATCCGGGGGCACGCGCCGTTCGCGAGCTGCTGCGGATGCCGTATGAAGCGGAGACGAACGTTTGGGACGCGGGCATGCTCCGCGTGTTCGGCGAGGGCACTGCTGAAGAGGCGGCGGTTTATATGAAGGAAGTGAAGGAGGGCATCCGGCTTCCGGGGCTCGTCATTTGGCCTTCGGCGTTCGACGTTTGCTCGTAAGGCGGCCCGCGGTGGCGATCAGCGGAATAAAGTTCCGTACGAGGTGGTCGGTCAGGCGGTGCGGCAGGCTGCAACGGAACAAAGCTCCGTTGGGAGCAGCTGCTTTGTCGGTGAGAGCTGCTGTAGCGGAGCAAAGGGCGGGTGCCGGCCGGCGAACCCGCCGTTCTCGTTCTTACGGCATGCTATTTTGTTTTCTCCGACTGTGGTAAAATTGTGAACTGGTGATGAACTTGGCACAATCGAAATATTACGTCGTTTGGGTCGGGCGCGAGCCGGGCATCTACGAAACATGGAACGACTGCAAGGCGCAGGTGGACGGCTTTCAGGGGGCCAAGTACAAGTCCTTCCCATCCAAATCGGAGGCGCAGCAAGCCTACGAAACCGGTTGGGCCAAGACGTTCGCGGCGTCCGCCAAGATCGCGGCGCAATCGGCAGGCGCCAAAACCGGCAGTTCCGGCTCAGGCAGCGCAGCCGCTGCGAATTACGACCTCGACAGCATCTGCGTAGACGCCGCTTCAAGCGGGAACCCGGGCATTGTCGAGTATCAAGGCGTCGATACGCGGACCGGCGAGCGGCTGTTTCACAATGGGCCGATCCCGAAGGGCACGAACAACCTCGGCGAATTTTTGGCCATCGTGCACGGTCTTGCGTATTTGAAGCAGCAGGGCAGCGGCAAGACGATTTACTCCGATTCGCGCACGGCGATCAAATGGGTGAGGGAGAAGCACGTAGCGACGACGCTCGTCCGGGACGCTTCCACGGAGGAAATTTGGCGGCTCGTCGACCGGGCGCTGGCGTGGCTGCGCGGCAATCCGTACCGCAACAAGATCGTGAAGTGGGAAACGGAAGCATGGGGAGAAATTAAAGCCGATTTCGGGCGGAAATAGAGAACAAGTTCAACGGATAAGGGCTGGAGCGAAATGGATACGATATACAAAATGATTGCGATCGACATCGACGACACGCTGCTTAACGACAATTTGGAGGTGACGCCGGGCACGCGGGAGGCGCTTGCCGAAGCGATTCGCCAAGGGGCGGTCGTTACGCTGGCGACGGGGAGAATGTTCGCTTCCACGAAGAAGGTGGCCGAGCAGCTTGAGTTGAACGTTCCGGTCATCACGTACCAAGGCGCATTGATTAAAAATTTGCTGGACGGCGAAGTGCTGTACGAGCGTTCCTTGCCGGCGGAAGCCGCGTTTAAGGTGATCCGGTTCGCGAAAGAGCGCGGGCTGCATTTGCAGGCCTATCTAAACGACGAGCTGTATGCTTGGGAAGAAAACGACAAGGTCAAAAAGTACGCGGAGCAAGTGAAGGTGGAGTATTCCATCGTGACCGATTTTGACAGCATTGCGAAGCAAGGCAGTACAAAGCTGCTCATCATCGACGAGCCGTCCAAGCTGGACGAACTCATTCCCGAGCTGAAGCAGCTGCTGGGGGAGCAAGCGCACATTACGAAATCGAAGCCGCATTATTTGGAAATTTTGCATCCCGAAGCGACAAAGGGCCATGCATTGCTTCATCTGGCTGCATATTACGGAATTGACCGGTCGCAGACGATCGCCGTCGGCGACTCTTGGAACGACCGCGAGATGATCGAAGCCGCTGGACTCGGGGTTGCCATGGCGAATGCGGTGGAGCCTCTGAAGCAGGTGGCGGATTTTATTACTTTAAGCAATAATGAAGAGGGAGTACGCACGGTTGTGGATCGGTTTTTGCTAAGGGGAGCAGGCACCGGCGCGTAACCCTCCTGCGCGGGCAAAGCGCGCAGGCATCTCCGCTTCAATAATTAACCACCATTCAATTAAAAGGGGAGAGCAAGTCGTGGCTATCGGAACAAGCGTCATTATGCGGATTGAAATGGACAAAACGAAAATCGGATTCGGACAAGTCATCTCGGAAATAACGAACGCCGGAGGGGACGTCGTTGCCATCGACGTCATTCGTTCGGGTAAAGATTCCACAACGAGGGACATTACGATCAATTTGGCGGACGCCAATTACACGGACCTGATCGACCGGGTCGGCAGCGTTCCCGGCATACGCGTCGTGAACGTATCGGACCGCACGTTCCTTGTGCATCTCGGCGGGAAAATCGAGATGCAGCCGAAGGTGAAAATCGTAAACCGCGACGATTTGTCGCGCGTGTACACGCCCGGCGTCGCGCGGGTGTGCATGGCGATTCACGAGGATCCGGGCAAAGCGTATTCGTTGACCATCAAGCGTAACACGGTGGCGGTCGTATCGGACGGGACGGCGGTGCTCGGCCTCGGCGACATCGGGCCGCATGCGGCGATGCCGGTTATGGAAGGCAAGGCGATGCTTTTCAAGCAGCTTGCGGGAGTGGACGCTTTTCCGATATGCCTGGATACGAAAGACACGGAAGAAATCATTCGCACGATCAAGCTGATCGCTCCGGCGTTCGGAGGAATCAATCTGGAGGATATCGGCTCGCCCCGCTGCTTTGAGGTGGAAGAGCGGCTGAAGCAGGAGCTCGATATTCCCGTATTCCACGACGACCAGCACGGTACCGCGGTAGTGCTGCTGGCGGGCTTGATCAACGCGCTCAAGCTCGTCGAAAAGCCGATGGAGCAGGTGCGGATCGTGCTGGTCGGCTGCGGCGCGGCAGGTACGGCATGCTCCAAAATATTGCTTTCCGCCGGCGTCGGCGAGCTGATCTGCGTGGACCGCGAGGGCGCCTTGGTCAGCGACCAAACGTACGCCAACGACAACTGGAATTGGCTGGCGGCGCGAACGAATCCGCGGAAGCTGCGCGGCGGCATCTCGGACGTCATCGAGGGCGCCGACGTATTCATCGGCGTTTCCCGCCCCGGCGTGCTGAAGGTGGAAGATATTCAGCGGATGAACCGGGATCCGATCGTGTTTGCGATGGCGAATCCGGAACCGGAAATTTTGCCGGAGGTTGCGGAGCCTTATGTGCGGATTATGGCGACCGGCCGCGGCGATTACCCGAACCAAATCAACAACGTCTTGTGCTTCCCGGGCATGTTCCGCGGGGCGCTCGACAGCCGTGCCCGGACGATCAACGAGGAGATGAAGCTCGCCGCGGCGCGGGCGATCGCCTCTGTCGTTACGGACGAGGAGCTCAACGAGGCATACATTATTCCGTCCACATTTAACGACAAGGTTGTGGACCGCGTCTCCCGCGCCGTTGCGGAGGCGGCCTTGGCTACCGGCGTTGCCCGCCGCGTGCCGAAGGAATTCAGATAAGCGAATGAAGCGGCATGCCGCACCTACCGGGTGCGGCTTTTTTTTTGCACGATTCGGAAAGTGCGGAGCTGCATGCAGGGCATGGAAACCAACATACTGAATCGCAGCTTCTAAATAACGGACACCACAGACGCTATATCGCCAATTTACCCACCGCCGCGCCGCTAAACATTCCTGTAAGGACTAAGATTTCGTCTTGGACAAAA
>NZ_JAQZSG010000020.1 GCF_028745515.1 Paenibacillus thermotolerans
ACTTTCACCCTAGAGATGACGCCCATGCTGGGCGTACATAACAAAAGACCCGGTTTCCCGGGTCTTTTGCGACGGCGCCGTTGATTTGGTTTTCTATCTCAGTTTCGGAAAGCATTCGGGCTTCGCTTTTTTAAGGCTAGGCCGCCGAGCGTCTAAAGCCTATTAATAGTCTTTAGCACATCCCTCGCTTCCTATATTGAGTTAGATCCCTCTCCGGTGCTTCGTTCCGTTGAATCGTCTAACGTTTCCAACGCAACCACGACCCTTCTCGTCGCCGTCTGAGTTTATTATGTCCGGGCGGCCGGCTCTTAATCGCGATACCGGCTGGAAATTTTATCCGGGACTCACGTATCAGCCGCTTCCGTAACGGGAACAATAGCTTCGTAAAACGACAGTTGTGTTCCGGAAGGGAGCAGATCATGATGAACGGATTGCTGCGATGGATCAGCCGGTTGAATTTGGTGCTCGTCTTTATTGTGCTATTCGCCGCTCACGGACTGTTATATTACGGATTAAGGAACGATAACTGGTTCTTCCTGGCATTGTCCGCCTCGCTGGTGTGGACGGGAGTGATTGCCTTCGTGCAGCTGCTTGCCGGAACCGGACAGCGGTCGAAATAAGGCAAGCAGTTTCAGCACCTCCGAGTATCGCCGGGCAAAGCCTTAATGCTGCGTCGCTGCAGGATTGTCCGCCGGATCCTGACCGGCCCGCTCGGGCGGAGCGGGTACGAATACATTCGGGGCCGGCTCGAGCAGCCAGGTCGGCTTCAAATGGGCCGGCAAATCGTCCCGGACGTATTTGCGGATGTCTTCGCCTAAATATTTGCGCATCCGCACCTCGGTTTCCGCCTTGACGAAATGCCACAGCATCTCGAAGCTCGCCTTGTATCCCCGGCACCAATATACGCAGCCGATGCCGTGCTCGTCTTTTCGCTCGTCGGTTATTTTGATGCCGCATACCCGAAGACGGCCCCGAAGCTTGGCTAAATCCTTCGTGACTCCGTCCATCGCCCGCTCGATAAGGTCGGCATAAGGCTGCTTGGTTTTCAGCTTGCTTTCCGCAATGATTTTGGCGTCCCGGTCGAATACGGTCAACAGCAAATGCAGGAGCAGCACTTCTTTAATCGTGCTCAGCTCATCCACCGCCGTAACCGGAGGAACCGCCGGCACGCGTTCTCGTTTCACCATGATGCATCACCGCACATATACGAATGTATGTTCTTATTGTATGCGAGATAGAACCGATTATGCAACTGTCAAATGTTTGTAATTTTTTGGGACTTCGAGGCGGCATTTACTTCGAGCGGAAGGCTATGATATAGTAACCATGGATTTTGCGGTCCGATTGTTCAAAAATTCGCCACTTTTGGAGCGCCAATACATACCCACAGGCGATGATGGAGTCATTATAATATGAGGATGTACAACTGTTTGAGGGGGAACTAACGAGATGTATAAATGGATCGTGGCTGTATTGTTTTTCGGAGCCAGCGCGCTCGGGGTCGGAATTTTGTTCAACGAGCTTCCGCAGGCGCCTTCGAAGGAAGATTTGGAGGCCGCAGCGAATTCGGTGACGATTACCGCATCCAACTTCCAATTCGATCAAGAGGAATACAAGGTAGAGCTCGGCTCCAAGAAGACGATTCGATTGGTGAACGAGCAAGGCCTGCACGGCATAGCAATCAAAGAGCTGGGCGTAGAGCTTCAAGGCGCGAAGCTGGAGCAAGAAGTGACGTTCGATAAGCCGGGCACCTACGAAATTCATTGTATCGTGCTTTGCGGCCCCGGCCATGGGGACATGGTGGCTAAGCTGACGGTTGCGGAAGGCGTGGAAAATGCGCCTGCAGCCGAAGGCGACGCAGCGGCCGCACATTAAAACAAAAATGAAAACAGCCTCCGGTGCCGAAAAAAGCTACGGCGACCGGGGCTGTTTTTTCTTTTTGAAGCGGGGGGCGACATAGTTGCGTTTGCGGTCGCGGTAAAAAATCCAGCCGCCGATAAAAGCGACCCCAAGAGCGAACATGACAAGCCCGAGCAGAAACGAAAGCCACGGAAACGAGGCCGGACCGAACGAGTGGAATACGGCGTCCTTCATCTTCAAAAAGCCGTAGGTCGCGATCCACCCGGGGATGACAAGCAGCAAAACGGCGATCAGCCGTGAAAATTTGGAAGGCATGCGGCATCGTTTTCCTTTCCCGCGAATTTGTCCGGTTTGTTAAACAACTCGGACAGTTCGGACACAATAAGTATTTTACCCTATTCGGACCCTCACAAAAAAGGTTACAATAATCAAAGAGTCTAACAAATTCATGAACGGCTCTGGAAAGCATAGAAATAGAGTAAGCATACCTGGAGGACAAGCACTATGAATCATACATATGACGTTGTCGTGCTGGGCGGCGGACCGGGCGGATACGCGGCGGCCATTCGCGCGGCGCAATTAGGCAAGAAGGTTGCCGTCGTCGAGAAGGCGGCGCTTGGAGGCACATGTCTGCACAAGGGCTGTATTCCGAGCAAAACGTTTCTGCGCAGCGCCGAGGTGTTCGCGACGGTAACGAAGAGCGAGCAATACGGAATCGTGCTGCAGGGCGAGGCTCCCGCCGTGGACTTCGGCCGGGTGCAGGAGCGCAAGAGCGGCATTGTGGAGGAGCTTCACCGGGGCGTCCAATTTTTGATGAAAAAATACGGCATCACCGTCGTGTACGGCACCGGCCGGCTGATCGGCCCGTCGATCTTTTCGCCGCAAAGCGGCGCAGTGGCGGTCGAAACGCCGGACGGGGAAATCGTCACGCTGCTGAACGAGCGGCTGATCGTCGCCACGGGCTCCAGACCGCGCGTGATCCCGGGCCTCGAACCGGACGGCGAATTTGTCCTTACGAGCGACGAGGCGCTGGAGCTGCCGCGCTTGCCGAAATCGATCCTGATCGTAGGCGGCGGCATTATCGGCGTCGAATGGGCGTCGATGATGGCCGATTTCGGCGTGGCGGTTACGCTGGTCGAAGCGTTCGACAGGCTGCTGCCGGGCGAGGACAAGGACATCTCGCGCGAGATGTCGGCGGCGCTGAAGAGGCGCGGCGTCGAGGTGCTGACGGGCGCGAAGACGCTCGGCGACACGCTGCAAAAGTCGGCCGCCGAGGGGCTCGTCCGCATCGAAGCGGAGGGCGCGAACGGACGAATCCGGCTGCAGGCCGAGCGCATGCTCGTCGCCATCGGACGAGCCCCTAACGTGGAAGGGTTCGGGCTGGAAAACACGAACGTCGTCGTAGAGAAAGGGGCCATTCGCGTCAACGGCTGGATGCAGACGAACGAGAGCCATATATACGCGATCGGCGACTGCACCGGAGGGATGCAGATGGCGCATGCGGCGAGCGAGCAGGCCAGAATAGCCGTAGAGCACATGTACGGCTTATCGCCCCGGGAATTCGACGCGGCGTTCATACCCCGGGCCGTATACTCAAGCCCCGAGGTCGCGTCGATCGGTCTGACGGAGGAGCAAGCGCGGGAAGCGGGCATGAACGTAAAGACGGCTAAGACGTTCTTCCGGGCGATCGGCAAAGCGCTCGTTTACGGCGAGAAGGACGGGTTCGTGAAGATGGTGGCAAACGGCGACACGAACGATATTGTAGGCGTACATATGATCGGAGCGAAGGTGACCGAGCTGATCGGGGAAGCGTCGCTGGCGAAGCTGCTCGACGCGGCGTCGTGGGAGCTCGGGGCCGCGGTGCATCCGCATCCGTCGCTGTCGGAGGCGCTTATGGAAGCCGCCCAGGCGGTTGACGGGCGCCCGGTCGGAATGTAAGATGAAGCCATGCGTTACTTTTATGACCTGGTACTAACACCCGGTCCTAAGGAGGTTTCACGTTGATCGACGAAAAGAAGCTCCATACTGAGCAGGCGAAGCATATCCAGTTAGGCTTGAACGATTTCGACGTCATCGCGATGTATAAGAAGATGAAGCTTGCGCGCAAATTCGACGAGCGGGCGCTCGTACTGCAGCGTGCGGGCAAAACGGGCTTTCACGTATCGGGCATCGGACAGGAAACGGCGCAGGTGGCGGCCGCCTATGCGCTGAGCCCCGGCACCGATATGCTTTTCCCGTATTATCGGGATTACGCGTTCGTGCTGTCCGTCGGGATGACCGTTCGCGATTTAATGCTGTCCTTGTTAAGCAAGGCCGAGGACCCGACGAGCGGCGGCCGCCAAATGCCGGGACATTTCGGAAGCAAGCGATTGAACATATTTACCGGCTCGTCTCCGGTGACGACGCAGGTTCCCCACGCGGTCGGAGCGGCGCTCGCCGCGAGGATGCGGGGAGAAGAGAGCGTAGCGTTCGCGACGTTCGGGGAAGGCTCCAGCAATCAGGGGGATTTCCATGAGGGCTGCAATTTCGCGGGCGTCTTCAAGCTGCCTGTCATTCTCATGTGCGAGAACAACCGCTATGCGATTTCCATCCCGGAGCATAAGCAGGTGGCGGGCCGAATCGTGGACCGCGCGATCGGCTACGGCTTTCCGGGCGTGCGCGTGGACGGCAACGACGCGCTGGAAGTGTACGCCGCCGTAAAGGAAGCGCGGCAGCGGGCGCTTGCGGGTGAAGGGCCGACCTTGATCGAGGCGATGATGTACCGCATATCTCCGCATTCCACCGCCGATAACGACTTGCTGTACCGGACGAAGGAAGAGGTCGAAGAGAACCGGGCGAAGGACGGGATTCCGCGGTTCAAAAACTATTTGATCGAGCACGGTTTGTGGGACGAAGGTAAAGAGGCGGCGCTGGACGCCGAGCTCGCGCGCGAAATACAGGAAGCGACCGAATACGCCGACCGTGCGCCGTATCCCGAACCGGAAACGACGATGCTTTACGTTTACGGCGACGAACGCATGGGAGGCTAACGGTTATGGCGGTTATGAAATACTTGGAAGCGATTCGTTCGGCCATGTCCGAGGAAATGGGGCGCGACGAACGGGTATTTGTATTGGGCGAGGACGTCGGCAAGGGCGGCGTCAATAATGCGACGAAAGGGATGCGCGATTTGTACGGCGAAGCGCGCGTGCTGGACACGCCGCTGGCCGAATCGGCCATTGCCGGCGTCGCGATCGGGGCGGCGATGCACGGAATGCGCCCGATTGCGGAAATGCAGTTCGCCGATTTCATCTTTCCGGCGACAAACCAAATTATTTCGGAAGCGGCGAAAATCCGTTACCGCTCCAACAACGACTGGGATTGTCCGGTCGTGATCCGCGCCCCTTACGGAGCGACGGGCGGCAGCGCGCTGTATCATTCGCAATGCCCGGAATCCGTATTCTTCGGCACGCCGGGACTGAAAATCGTCGCGCCCTCCACTCCTTACGATGCGAAGGGGCTCATGCTGGCGGCGATTCGAGATCCCGATCCGGTGCTTTATTTCGAGCATAAGAAATGCTATTTGTCGATTTCCGGCGAGGTGCCTGAGGGAGATTACACCGTTCCGATCGGCAAGTCGGACGTGAAGCGGCATGGAGAGGACATTACGGTCATTTCTTACGGCATGACGCTCCACTATGCGCTTACGGCGGCCGAGGAGCTGGCGAAGGAAGGTATCAGCGCCCACATTTTGGACTTGCGCACGATCCAGCCGCTCGACAAGGAAGGCATTCTCGAAGCGGCCGCCAAGACGGGCAAGGTGCTCATCGTGCACGAGGACAATAAGACCGGCGGCGTCGGCGCGGAGGTGTCCGCGATCATTGCGGAAGAGCTGCTGTACGATTTGGACGCGCCGATTATGCGGCTGTGCGGACCGGACGTGCCGGCTGTCGGCATGAGCCCGACGATCGAGAAATTTTTCCTGCTGAACTCGGATAAACTGAAGGAAGCTATGCGGAGCCTGGCGGAGTATTAACGCCAAGGCGGGGAACCGCGCAAGGAGGAATCTAATGAACGACACCTATACGAATCGCGGCGGCGCGAAGGCTGCAGTTCCGGTGACCGTGCCGCATTTGGCGGAAACTCTCGTTTCCGCCATCGTAGGCAAGTGGCTGATCAAGCCCGGAGATGCCGTGCGGCAATACGACCCGATCTGCGAGTTCGTTACCGATAAAGTCACGACCGAAATGCCGTCGCCGGTGGAAGGCGTAGTAACGGAGCTGTTGGTTGCGGAAGGAGCGGAGGCGGCGGTCGGAGAAGCGATCTGCCTCATTGCAAGCAGTCAAGGAGAAAGCGAACCGGCTGGCGGCCACGGCGCGGCGGGCGATACGGCGGGGTACGCCGGTTCTCAGCCGCAAGGCGCCGCAGGCGCGATGGATGCGGATCAGCCGATGAGACGGCGTTACTCTCCAGCGGTTCAAGCGCTTGCGGCGGAGCACGGACTGCGCTTGGACGACGCTCCGATTCGCGGTACCGGAATCGGAGGACGCATTACGCGGAAAGATATTATCGCTTATGTCGAAAGCGGCGCGCACCGAGCGGCTCCGTCCGCCCCACGCAGGGAGGCGCCCGCACCCGCGCCTGCGCCCGCAACGGCCGCCGCGGCAAACGCGCCGCTGTCACCGGTCCGCTCGAGCGGACTGCATCTGTCCGAGGAGCCGCGCATTCCGACGATCGAAGTGGAGGCGGGCGACAGCCGCGAATATTTCATCGACGTCACGCCGATCCGCAATACGATCGCAAGCCGGATGCGGCAGAGCGTAACGGAAATTCCGCACGCTTGGACGATGATCGAAGTGGACGTCACGAACCTTGTGAACTTGCGGAACAAAGTGAAGGACGAATTTTTCAAGCGCGAGGGTATCAACATTACTTATCTCGCCTTCCTATTGAAAGCGGTCGTCGGGGCGATCAAGGATTACCCGATCATGAACTCGGTGTGGGCGGTGGACAAAATCATCGTCAAGCGGGACATTAACATCTCGCTCGCCGTCGGAACGGAGGACAGCGTGCTGACGCCGGTCATCAAACAGGCGGACCGGAAAAATATCGCCGGCCTTGCGCGCGAAATCGACGAGCTGGCGCGAAAAACGCGCGCCGGGAAGCTGTCGCTTTCAGACATGCAGGGCGGCACAATCACGGTAAACAACACTGGCTCCTTCGGTTCCGTGCTGTCCTATCCGATCATCAATTATCCGCAAGCCGCGAATCTTACCTTCGAATCGATCGTCAAGCGGCCCGTTGTCATTAAAGACATGATCGCCGTCCGCTCGATGGTTAATTTGTGTCTGTCGCTTGACCATCGTATTTTGGACGGCGTCATTTGCGGACGGTTTTTGCAGCGCGTGAAGGAAAATCTGGAGTCGTTCGACGAGTCGTCCAATTTATATTAAAAGGCGACCGTTTAGGCCATAACAAACTGAATGCTTAACAAAACGGTGGAAAGCAGCATCGTGATCAGCATAATCCAAATGATGATTTTAAACAGGCGGTTATTGTTGTACATGGGTTGCTTTTCTCCTTTTCGAAATAGTCAAGCTTATGCTACATATTGTACCGCATCCGATCACTTGGAGGGAAATAAGAATGGTCCAGCAACAACGGCTTATCGACGAATTTTTCGAGCTTGTCCGAACGGACAGCGAAACGAAGCACGAGCGGGCGATTTGCGACCTGCTTACCGCCAAATTCACCTCGCTCGGCCTGAAGGTGACGGAGGACGATTCCGCGGCTCGCACGGGGCACGGCGCAGGCAATCTGATCGCAACCTGGGAAGCGACGGAAGGGATGGAGCAGGTTGCTCCGGTGCTGTTTACGTGCCACATGGACACGGTCGTGCCCGGCAACGGCATTAAGCCGCGCATCGACGACGACGGCTATATCCGCAGCGACGGCACGACGATTCTCGGCAGCGACGACAAGGCGGGCCTCGCCGCGCTGTTCGAAGGCATCCGCGTCGTAAACGAGCAAGGCTTGCCGCACGGCCGCGTGCTGTTCGTCATTACCGCAGGCGAAGAAAGCGGCCTCGTAGGCGCGCGCGCGCTGGACGCGAAATATCTCGAAGGCGCTAAGTACGGCTACGCGCTCGATTCCGACGGCAGCATCGGCATGATCTGCACAGCCGGACCGTGCCAGACGAAGATGCGTATCACCGTAACGGGCAAGGCGGCTCATGCGGGAGTAAACCCGGAAGCGGGCGTCAGCGCCATTACGGTCGCCGCGAAAGCGATCGCACGGATGCCGCTGGGCCGGATCGACCACGAGACGACCGCAAACATCGGCCGGTTCGAGGGCGGCGGCGAAACGAACGTTGTTGCAGACAAGGTGATCATTACCGCTGAAGCCCGGTCGCTCGTCAACGAGAAGATGGTGAACCAAATCGCGAAAATGCGGGAAGCGTTCGATTCGGCCGCCGCGGAATTCGGCGCAACGGTCGACTTCCAGGAAAACTTCCTCTACCCGGCATACAACTTCTCCGAGGATGAGCTTGTCGTGAAGGTCGCCATGGATGCGTTCAAGACGCTCGGCTTCGAGACGAGCACGTTCAAATCCGGCGGCGGAAGCGACGCCAATATGTTTAACGGCCTCGGCGTGCCGACCGTGAACCTGGCGATCGGCTACGAGCATATCCATACGACCAAGGAGCAAATCCGGGTGCAGGATATCGTCGATTCGGCCCGCGTCGTCGTCGCGATTATCGAGCAATCAATTAAAGTAAAAGCATAAGCAAACGAATGAACGCCCGCTGCCGCGATTATGTTTTCGCGGAGGCGGGCGTTTTCGTTCGGGAAGCGGCTTTCGTTCTTTTTTGCAGCGCATCGGAGAGCGTCGCTCCGCGCGTGTTCTCCGCCGCCGCAAGCGTCCTTAGCCGATGCCGGATTTCCCACGCCTTGCCTGTAAATCGTACCTCGCGTTCGCCGTAGTAGCTTTTCATTTTCGCATATCCCCTTTCACCGACGTCATTGGCCGAGCAGCCGAAGGGCCTCGTTTGGCCCGCCCGAAACGATTCAGGTATAATCACCATATGAATGAATGGGACAAGTTATGACGGGGAGGATATGAATTATGAATCAGAATCACACGGACAACCGAAACGAGCCGACGATCGGAACGAAGCAAGTGTTCAAAGGGCGAATCATTTCACTGCAGGTGGATGAGGTGCTGCTGCCCGGAGGCGCAACGTCGACAAGAGAAATCATTAAGCATCCGGGAGCGGTCGCAGTGATCGCGCTGGTCGACGGCAAGCTGCTGACGGTAGAGCAGTACCGAAAGCCGCTGGAGAAGTTCCAGGTGGAAATTCCGGCCGGCAAGCTCGACGCCGGCGAGGACCCGGCCGAAGCCGCAAGACGAGAGCTGCGCGAGGAGACGGGCTATACGTGCGAAACGATGACGCTGCTTCATTCGGTCCCGACTTCTCCCGGCTTCGCGGATGAAATCGTCCATATATACGTTGCCGACGGATTAACGCCCGGAGAGGCGCAGCCGGACGAAGACGAATATTTGAGCGCGGAGGCTCTCAGCATGGCGGATGCCGAACGGTATATTGCGGAGGGACGTATCTCCGACGCCAAAACGATAATCGCCTACTATGCCTGGAGGCTGTTTGAAGCGACCGGCACTTGGGGGATTCCGCAGCAGACAACGAAGTAGGGGGATGCAGAAGCGGTGAAAACGTATTACGCGGACCTGCACATTCACATCGGACGGACGGAAGCGGGACAGCCGGTAAAAATAAGCGGCTCCCGCGATCTGACGTTTTACAATATTGCGCGCGAAGCTTCCGACCGCAAGGGGATCGATATCGTCGGGATTATCGACTGCCAGTCTCCGGCGGTGCAGCGGGAAATCGAGGATTATTTGGATAAAGGCGAGATGAAGGAGCTATCCGGCGGCGGCATTGCATACGGCAATACGACGGTGCTGCTCGGCAGCGAGCTGGAGGTCAAAGACCCCGGCTGCGGTCCGGCTCATCTTCTCCTCTTTTTGCCGACGCTCTCCGTCATGAAGGATTTCACCGAATGGCTGTCGCGCTACATGAAAAATCCGAATTTAAGCTCGCAGCGCGTGTACGTCTCCGCGCGGGCGCTGCAGGAGGAGGCGGTCGGCCGCGGCGGCATCGTCATTCCGGCGCACATCTTCACGCCGCACAAGAGCCTTTACGGGAGCTGCTGCTCCCGGATGTCCGACGTCCTTGAGCCGGAGGACGTCATTGCCGTCGAGCTCGGCTTAAGCTCCGATACCGAGATGGCCGATACGATTCCCGAGCTCGGCGCGTTTCCGTTCGTGACGAATTCCGACGCGCACAGCCTCGGCAAAATCGCGCGCGAATACAATGCGCTGCGCCTCAAGGAGCCGACCTATGAAGAGGTCGTATCCGCTTTAAGGGGCGCCGAAGGCAGAGGCATCGAAGCGAACTACGGCCTGGAGCCGAGGCTCGGAAAATACCACCGCACGTATTGTGCGACGTGCGATACGCTCATCGAAGGCATGAATGAGCCGTCGCCGGACCGGCGCTGTCCGGTTTGCGGCGGCAAAAAATTAGTAAGCGGAGTCGCCGGCCGCATCGCGCATCTGAGCGCCTCGCAGCAGCCTTCGGACGAGTCGCGGAAGCCGGACCGGCCGCCATACGTTCATCAGGTGCCGCTTGAGTTCATCCCCGGCCTCGGTCCTAGAAAGAGGCTGGCGCTGCTGGAAGCGTTCGGCACCGAAATGAACGTGCTGCACAAGGCGACCTTGGAGCAGCTTGCCGACGTGGTCGGAGAGCCGCTTGCGGAGGCGGTCGAAGCCGCCCGAACAGGCCGAATGACCGTGTTTGAAGGCGGCGGCGGCAAGTACGGAAAGCTCAAGTAGCCCTCTTTCACTCTCTCATTTTCGTCATAGTTTCGGCCTGCTTTTCATATATAAAGAGCATGGCGAAGACAACGAAGGAGAGAGATGAAGCGAATGCAAAGCGTGTTTCGTGTTTATTCCAAGGAACAATTGCCGTTATATATGTTTGTATGCGTATTGTTCATTATGGGGGTCGTGTTCGGCGCGCTGCTGGTGAATGCTCTCACGCTGGAGCAGAAGCAGGAAGTAAGCCAGTATTTGAATACGTTCCTTCAATCGCAAGGGAAGGAGGCGGCGAGCGGCGGCCCGGTTTCCTTGCTTGAATCGTTCGGGGTTCATTTCAAATGGGTGCTTCTCATTTATTTGCTCGGGCTTTCCGTCGTCGGCGTGCCGATTATTTTAGTGCTCGATTTTTTAAAAGGAGTGCTGATCGGTTTTACGGTTGGTTATTTGGCGGGCCAATGGTCTTGGAAAGGGATGCTGCTGGCGCTTGCGTCCGTCGCGCCGCAAAATTTAATCGTCGTTCCCGCGATCATGATTTGCAGCGTCGCGGCCATCTCGTTCTCGTTCCTGCTCGTCCGCAGCAGGCTGCTGAACCGCTCGAATTCGGCGGGAAGGCCGTTCGCCGCGTTCTCGGGTGTCTGTCTTGCGCTGTGCGGCCTTTTGTTCATCGTAGCTTTATTTGAATCGTACGTATCTCCCTCGCTTCTTGCGTGGGTGACGCCGCTCGTGCTTGAAGGGGTTTGACTTACAGCAATTTCACCCCCTATAATGAAGACAAGCATTGACACCGTGCGCGAGAGGGGGAACTCGGTCATGGAGATGGAGGCGCGCATCGAGAAGATTAAGGGGCAGCTTCAGTCGCAAGGGTATAAGTTGACGCCGCAGCGCGAAGCGACCGTGCGCGTTCTGCTTGAGCACGAGGAAGACCACTTAAGCGCGGAAGACGTATTCATGCTCGTTAAAGACAAAGCCCCGGAAATCGGCTTGGCGACCGTTTACCGAACGTTGGAGCTGCTGAGCGATCTTCATGTGGTGGAAAAGATGAATTTCGGCGACGGCGTTGCCAGGTACGATTTGCGCAACGACAGCACAAGGCATCATCACCATCATCTGATCTGCGTGCAATGCGGAGCCGTGGACGAGATTATGGAAGATTGGCTTCTGCTGCTGGAAGAGAGACTGGATCGGGAGTACCGGTTCACGGTGCTTGACCATCGGCTCGATTTTCAAGGCATTTGTCACCGCTGCCGCGACAAGAATGCGCAAGATAGGAATACAATAGATCAACCGACGAATCGCACTCCTTCCGCTTAAGGGGTGTTTTTTGCGTATTCTTTTGACCGCGGGTTAATTCCTGCCAGTTCGCCGCCGAATCACATATTTTGCGACGGGGGCGGCATCCTATTTTTCGTCCGAATCTTATTGCGAAAGGATGAAAAAAGATGTCTCTGTTAACGGCGGAAAGGAATGCGGCGGCTACGGCAAAACGGCTGGAAGGCAAAACCGCGCTTGTGACCGGAGCCGGATCCGGCATCGGAAGAGCGGCCGCTTTAAAGCTGGCGGAGGAAGGAGCCAATATCGTTCTCGTCGATCTGAAAGAAAACAATGCCGAGCAGGTCGAGCAGTCGATCAAGAAGGCAGGCGGAGAAGCGCTGGTCGTCGACACGGACGTGTCCGATGCGAATCGCGTGGAGCAAGCGGTGCGCGCTGCAGTGGACCGCTTCAAGACGATCGACGTCGTCTTCGCGAACGCGGGCATCAACGGTACGGTCACGCCGATTGAGGAGATGACTCCCGAGCAATGGGGGCAAACGCTGACCACCAACCTGTTCGGCACGTTCTACACGGTCAAATATGCGATCCCTCATATGAAAGAGAACGGGGGAAGCGTCATCGTGACGAGCTCGATCAACGGAAGCCGCACCTTCTCGTTCTTCGGGGCGTCGGCTTATGCGACTTCGAAGGCGGGGCAGGTGGCGTTTGCGAAGATGGCGGCGCTGGAGCTGGCTCAATATAAAATTCGGGTCAACGTCATTTGTCCCGGCGCGATCAAGACGAATATAAGCCAAAACACGCACAAGACGGACGCGGTGAACGATATTTCCATTCCGGTGAAATACCCGAAGGGAAATCAACCGTTGGAGCACAAGGCGGGGTCGCCGGAGCAGGTGGCCGATTTGGTGCTGTTTCTTGCGAGCAATGAATCCAGCCATATAACCGGATCGGAAATTTTTATCGACGGAGCGGAATCGCTGTTGTAAGCATATCAGCGAAAAGGGGTAAGCAACCATGATCATCGGGGTGCCGAAGGAAATCAAAAACAATGAAAACCGGGTCGCCTTAACGCCGGCGGGGGCGGGCATGCTGAAGGCGGCGGGGCATGAAGTCGTCGTCGAGACGAATGCGGGCTACGGCAGCGGCTTCGAGGACGGCGACTATGCGAAGGAAGGCGCGCGCATTGCGACGCACGCGGACGATGTTTGGTCGGCCGCGGACATGATCATGAAGGTGAAGGAGCCGCTGCCGGAGGAATACGGACGGTTCAAAGAGCGGCAAATGTTGTTCACGTATTTGCATCTTGCCGCAGCGGGCGATTTGACGGATGCGCTGCTTGCCAAGAAAGTGTCCGCCGTCGCGTACGAGACGATTCAATTGAAGAACGGCTCCTTGCCGCTGCTGACCCCGATGAGCGAGGTGGCCGGACGGATGTCCGTCCAGATCGGCGCGCGCTTTCTGGAAGCGTATAACGGCGGCCGCGGCGTTCTGCTCGGCGGCGTACCCGGCGTACCGCCGGCCGAGGTCATCATCCTCGGCGGCGGCGTCGTCGGCATGAACGCGGCCAGAATGGCGCTCGGCCTTGGGGCGAGTGTCGTTATCATCGAGCGCAGCGCGGAGCGGATGCGCTATATCGACGAAGTGTACGACGGCCGAATTTCGACGCTCATGTCCAATCCGTACAACATCGCGAGCGCCGTGCAGAAGGCGGATTTGCTCATCGGCGCCGTCCTCATTCCGGGCGCGCGGGCGCCGAAGCTCGTGACGGAGGAAATGGTATCCCGGATGAAGCGGGGGGCCGTAATCGTCGACGTGGCGGTGGATCAAGGCGGCTCGATCGAGACGATCGACCGTGTGACTACGCACAGCGATCCGACTTACGTCAAGCACGGGGTCATCCATTATGCGGTCGCCAACATGCCGGGCGCCGTTCCGCGCACGTCGACGCTCGCGCTGACGAACGTGACGCTTCCTTACGCGCTTCTGCTCGCGAACAAAGGGCTGGAGGCCGCGCTGCAGGCGGATGAAGCGCTGCTGCTCGGACTGAATACGTACGCCGGGCACGTCGTTCACGAAACGGTCGCCGGCGCGGTCGGCAAACCGTATACGCCCGCACGAGAGCTGCTCAAGACATAAATAGGAGGACAAGTTCATATGCTATCCTCGAAGGAGAGTGACGCATATGATACTTTCGTTCCGGCGTGCGCTCGAGCGCCTCAAATTTCTCGTTTTGTTCGCCGTATTCACATATGTGCTGTACCATTTGTTCGGCTACGTCTCCGCATGGGTCGGCCCGGACAAATACCGCGAACCGGAAGGCAAAGCCGTCAAAGCGTTCAACAGCAGCGATACCGTCCCCGGCTTCGATCATGAAACGTTCAAGGACCGGCTTAGGTTTTTTTACTGGTACGGCGAGTAAGACACCCCATGAAGACATCGGAGCTTCCGGTGTCTTTTTTGCGCCGGGGAGGGAATGAGGGTGCCGGCGGCGAACCTTTTGAAAGCGCGCTTCGTGTTGTTCGAAGGCGGTATTTTAACAGGATAAGGGTGTATCGATGCGTTGAAACAGCACTTGCAATCATTCATTCATTATTTGGCGGTGGAACGCGGTCTTTCGCGAAATACGCTGGAAGCTTACGAACGGGACCTTACGTTATTTATCGAATATTTGGAGAACGCCGGCGTGAAAAGCTTTGAAGAGTCGACTTCGGCGCATGCGCTTCATTTTTTGTCCGCGGACAAGCTTTCGGGCAAAGCTTCGGCGACGCTGTCGCGGCGGCTCGTATCGATTAAAGCGCTCTACCGTTTTCTCGTATCGGAAAAAATAATTTCGGTCAATCCGACGGCATCGTTCGCTTCGCCGAAGCCTCAAAAAAAATTACCAGGCGTCATGACCGCGGACGATGTCGAGAGGCTGCTCGCCGCGCCGGATGCCAGGACGCCGGCAGGCATGCGGGACCGGGCGATGCTGGAGCTGCTGTACGCCAGCGGAATGCGGGTTTCGGAGCTGCTCTCGCTCGATTTGGGCAGCGTGCATACGGGCATGGGCTTCGTCAAAGCGCTGGGCAAAGGCTCGAAGGAAAGAATTATTCCGATCGGGCGAATGGCCGTTTCGGCTTTGAACGATTATATCTTATATGCGCGGGGGAAGCTGCTGAAGGGTCCGCGTGCGGAGGATGCGCTCTTTTTGAGTCATGTCGGCAAACGGATGACCCGGCAGGGGTTCTGGAAGCTCATCAAAAAGTACGCCTCGGAAGCAGGTATTGTCGTGGAAATAACGCCTCATACGCTGCGGCATTCGTTCGCGACCCATCTGCTCGAGGGCGGAGCCGACTTGCGGGCGGTTCAAGAGATGCTGGGCCATGCGGATATTTCCACCACGCAAATTTATACGCATGTCGCCAAATCGCGGCTGAAAGAAGTGTACGACCGGACGCATCCCCGCGCCAAGAAATAAAGTGCCGGGACTTTTGCATCAGACAAGCGACTAATGAGATAATGAAATCATAGTGGTCAATAAAAGTTACCGCTTGAGCCAAGGGGGATTGACGTTTTTGCGCACGTTTGATCGAATTTGTTTTATCGTACTCGACAGCGTCGGGATCGGGGAGCTGCCGGACGCCGATCAATTCGGGGACAAAGGCTCGCATACGCTCGGGCATATCGCCGAGAAGGTGCCGTCGATGAAGCTGCCGAATTTGCGGAATTTGGGTCTCGGCAACATCGCCGAAATGGCGGGCATCCCGCCGGCGGATGCGCCGCAAGGCAATTATGCCAAGATGGCGGAGGTGTCGGTCGGCAAAGACACGATGACCGGACATTGGGAGCTGATGGGGCTGAACGTGAAGATCCCGTTTCAGACGTTCCCGAACGGGTTTCCGGCGAAGCTGATCGAGCAGTTCGAGCAGGAGACCGGCCGGCGCGTCATCGGCAACAAGCCCGCATCCGGAACGGAAATATTGGACGAGCTCGGCGAAGAGCAGATGAAGACGGGGGCGTGGATCGTCTATACGTCCGCGGACAGCGTATTCCAAATCGCCGCGCACGAAGAAGTGATTCCGCTGGAGGAGCTGTACGACGCTTGTCGGATTGCGCGCCGTCTGACGCAGGGCGAATTCGCGGTCGGACGCGTCATTGCGCGCCCGTATGTCGGCAAGCCGGGAGCGTTCAAGCGGACGCCGAACCGCCACGATTACGCGGTTAAGCCGCCGGAGGCGACGGTGCTGAACGGACTGAAGGATGCGGGGCTCGATGTGATTGCGGTCGGGAAAATCAACGATATTTTTTCCGGGGAAGGCATCACGGAAGCAATGCCGACCAAGAGCAACGCGGACGGCATCGCAAAGACGATCGACACGATGCGGAAGCAATTTAAGGGACTGTGCTTCGTTAATTTGGTCGACTTCGATTCGTTGTTCGGGCATCGGAGAGACCCGCAAGGGTACGCGGGCGCACTGGAGGAGTTCGACCGGGCGCTGCCGGAGTTGATGGGCACGCTGTCCGGGAACGATTTGCTCATCCTGACGGCGGATCACGGCAACGACCCGACCCACAGCGGGACGGATCATACGAGAGAATACGTACCGCTGCTGGTTTGGAGTCCGGCGCTGCAGGGCGGCCGTTCGCTCGGAGTGCGGTCGACTTACGCCGATGCCGGTGCGAGCGTCGCGGAAAACTTCGGCGTGCGGGGAACGGGCAACGGAAATTCGTTTATGAAGGAGCTGGTATAGCATGAGCGGCAACGCAGGAAAAGAGGAACAAGCCGTTTCGGCCATGATTCGGGAAGCATCCGATTATATTCGCAGCAAGACGAACATTTCTCCCGAGATCGGCCTCATTCTCGGCTCGGGTCTGGGCGTACTTGCGGACGAAATTACCGAATCGGTCGCGATCCGTTATGAAGACATTCCGCACTTCCCGGTATCCACCGTGGAAGGGCACGCGGGAGAGCTGCTCATCGGAACGCTTTCCGGCAGAAAGGTGCTTCTGATGAAAGGCCGGTTTCATCAATACGAAGGCTACGGCGCGACCGAGGTATCGTTCCCGGTCCGCGTCATGAAGGCGCTCGGCGTTCGCACGCTGCTTGTGACGAATGCGGCAGGCGGCATCAACAAGCAGTTCGAGCCGGGCAATTTGATGCTCATTTCCGACCATATCAACTTTATGTTCCGCAATCCGCTCATCGGGCCGAACGATCCCGCCATCGGCGTCCGTTTCCCGGACATGTCGGAGGCGTACAGCAAGCGGCTGCGCGCGGCGGCCCGGCGCGTCGCAGAGAAGGAAGGCATTCCGCTGCAGGAAGGCGTCTACATCGGGCTGCTCGGTCCGACGTACGAAACGCCGGCTGAAATCCGCATGATGCGGACGCTCGGCGCGGATGCGGTCGGCATGTCCACCGTGCCGGAGACGATCGTGGCGCGCCATGCCGGCATCGAGGTGCTCGGCATCTCGTGCATCAGCAATATGGCGGCGGGCATTCTCGATCAGCCGCTCTCGCACGATGAAGTGATGGAAACGGCGGAGCGGGTCAAAGATACGTTCATTCGTTTAGTGAAAGGAATTGTTCCGGAGCTATGAGTACATATTACGAGCAAGTACAAGAAGCCGCAGAAGCGCTTCGCGCGAAAATCGGCGAACGCCGTCCGTCCATCGGTCTTATTTTAGGCTCGGGTCTCGGCGATTTGGCGAACGAAGTGAAAGACGCGGTGAAGATCGATTATACCGAGCTTCCGCATTTTCCAGTATCTACGGTTGAGGGTCATGCGGGACAATTTGTCGTCGGCGAGCTTGAAGGCAAGCAAGTGATCGTCATGCAAGGGCGATTCCATTACTATGAAGGGTATTCGATGCGAAAGGTCGTATTCCCCGTCTATGTGATGAAGCTGCTCGGCGTCGCTTCGCTCGTCGTTACGAATGCGGCCGGCGGCATGAACCGGGAATTTCAGGCCGGTGATTTGATGCTGATCAGCGACCATATCAATTTGACGGGCGACAACCCGCTCATCGGGGCGAACGATCCGCGCTTCGGCGTACGCTTTCCGGATATGTCCTCCGCTTACGACAAGGAGTACCGGGCATTGGCGCGCCGCTTGGCTTCGGGAGTTTCGGGACCGGACGGTAAGGCGCTGCGGCTCGTCGAAGGCGTTTATTCCGGCATCAGCGGTCCTACCTACATGACGCCTGCGGAGCTCATTATGCTGGCGCGCGTCGGCGGCGACGCGGTCGGCATGTCTACGGTCGGCGAGGTCATCGCCGCGAAACATGCAGGCATGCGCGTGCTCGGCATTTCGTGCATTACCGATATGGCGATCGGCGAGGAGCTGGAGCCTTTGACGCACGAGCAGGTCGTCGCGGTGGCGAATCGGACGAAGCCGATGTTTAAATCGCTCGTACGTTCGTTCGTCCGCGAGGTGAACGGTTAATATGCGGGCCGTCGATTTGATAGGGCTGAAGCGGGACGGCGCGGAATTGACGCCGGAGCAGATCGCGTTTCTTGTGCGCGGCTACGTCGGCGGCACCATACCGGATTACCAGATGGCGGCTTGGGCGATGGCGGTCGTGTTCCGCGGCATGACGGCGCGGGAGACGGCCGCGCTCACGATGGAGATGGCGCATTCGGGAGATATGATCGATTTAAGCGCCATCCCCGGCGTAAAGGTCGACAAGCATTCGACCGGCGGCGTCGGCGATACGACGACGCTGGTGCTGGCCCCGTTAGTCGCCGCCGCAGGCGTTCCCGTAGCGAAAATGTCCGGGCGCGGGCTCGGGCATACGGGCGGGACCGTCGATAAGCTCGAGTCGATTCCGGGCTTTCGCGTCGAGCTGTCCCAGGCGGAGTTCGTCGAGCAGGTGAACCGGATCGGCGCGGCGGTTATATCGCAATCCGGCAACATTACTCCTGCCGACAAAATGCTCTACGGCCTGCGCGATGTGACGGCCACGGTGGAGTCGATTCCGCTGATCGCAAGCTCCATCATGAGCAAAAAAATCGCCGCAGGCGCAGACGCCATCCTGCTGGACGTAAAGACGGGCGGCGGGGCGTTCATGAAGACGCTGGACGATTCGATCGCGCTCGCTTCTGCGATGGTAGGTATCGGCGCCGAGGTCGGGCGCGAAACGGTTGCCGTCATCAGCGACATGAACCAGCCGCTCGGCAATGCGGTGGGCAACGCGCTCGAGGTGCGCGAGGCGCTTGCGGTGCTGCGCGGCGAGCAGGGCGTGTCCCGCGACTTGATCGAGGTGTGCCTCGCGCTCGGCGCGCACATGCTTGTGCTGGGCCGTCGCGCGGGCACCGTGGATGAGGCACGCAGCATGCTGCAGGAGCTGCTGGTTAACGGCGGCGCGCTGCGCAAGTTCGCCGAGATGATCGCCGCGCAGGGCGGGGATGCGTCGGTCGTCGATTCGCCCGACCGTTTGCCCGCCGCTGGCGCGGTCATTCCCGTAGCCTCGCTTGCGGCGGGCTACGTGGGTGCGATCCGTGCCATTGATATCGGCACGGCCGCGATGCTGCTCGGCGCCGGCCGAGCGACGAAAGAGTCGCGCATCGACCTGTCGGTCGGCATCCGCTTGCTGAAGCGGATCGGCGACCGGGTAGAAGCGGGCGAGCCGCTCGCAGAGCTGCACGCGAGCGAAGCGATGAGCCGCGGCGGCGATGCGCTCGCGGAAATTTCGCGGCAGGTGGCGGACGCCTACGCCCTGCAGAGCGAGCCGGCGGCCGCGCCGCCGCTCATTCGCGCCGTCGTTTCCCGCAACGGTGTACACCGGATGTGAAACGACGCGTTTTGTAGAAACCGAGTCTATTTGGCTCGGTTTTTTTGTCATTCATTTAGTGACCGAGTTATTATCGCTTTCATTTTTGCCGTCATCACTTTCTTGAATTCAAAGGACGCCGCTCGCGTTTTTCTTGATTGTATGGGTTTGTGTTTGCACGGTCCTTTTCACCACTCTCCCCTTCGCTCAGCAACGGTCGTAGTGCGTCACCCACGTTTAGCCCGTACGCTGCCCCTCGCACGCCAGAACTGCCCTACGCACCCAACACCGTCCTTCGCGCGCCAACGCTAGCTATTCGCCGGTCAAGCCGCCTATGCCACTACTTCCTTTGCACGGTCCTTTTCACCACTCTCCCCTTCGCTCAGCAACGGTCGTAGTGCTTCACCCACGTTTCGCCCGTACGCTGCCCCTCGCACGCCAGAACTGCCCTACGCACCCAACACCGTCCTTCGCGCGCCAACGCTAGCTATTCGCCGGTCAAGCCGCCTATGCCACTACTTCCTTTGCACGGTCCTTTTCACCACTCTCCCCTTCGCTCAGCAACGGTCGTAGTGCTTCACCCACGTTTCGCCCGTACGCTGCCCCTCGCACGCCAGAACTGCCCTACGCACCCAACACCGTCCTTCGCGCGCCAACGCTAGCTATTCGCCGGTCAAGCCGCCTATGCCACTACTTCCTTTGCACGGTCCTTTTCACCACTCTCCCCTTCGCTCAGCAACGGTCGAAACGCCTCACCCCACGTATCGCCCATGCTACTCCCTTTTTTACCAAAATAGCGAGATCAGTCTGCTTGATCTTGATTAGTAACGGAGTAATTAATACGAAACGTTTTTGCTGAGCAATGGGGATAGCGGTAATAAGAAATGCGGGGCACATAACCCCGGGTAGAGGGCGTGGGAGGATAAGCTCGGGCAGGTAAAAAGTTGTCGGAGGAGGACGAGAAGAGAATGCGGTCGGGGTTGACGTCGTTTTTGCTGAGCAATGGGGATAGCGGTAATAAGAAATGCGGGGCACATAACCCCGGGTAGAGGGCGTGGGAGGATAAGCTCGGGCAGGTAAAAAGTTGTCGGAGGAGGACGAGAAGAGAATGCGGTCGGGGTTGACGTCGTTTTTGCTGAGCAATGGGGATAGCGGTAATAAGAAATGCGGGGCACATAACCCCGGGTAGAGGGCGTGGGAGGATAAGCTCGGGCAGGTAAAAAGTTGTCGGAGGAGGACGAGAAGAGAATGCGGTCGGGGTTGACGTCGTTTTTGCTGAGCAATGGGGATAGCGGTAATAAGAAATGCGGGGGGGACACATAACCCAAGGTAGAGAGCATCGGAGAATAAGCTCCGGGAGGTAAAAAGCTGTAGGCGGAGGCACAAGGTGGGAGAAGATGAGGTCGAGAGGAAAATGCAGTTAGGGCCGCCGACGTTTTTGCTGAGCAATGGGGATAGCGGTAATAAGAAATGCTGGGATACATAACCCCCGGGTTGAGGGCGTGGGAGGATAAGCTCGGGCGGAAAAAAGAAGTGTCGGCTGTAAACGGACGTGTGGAGAGCTGAGTTTGTGTTGTCAATAAGGTAGGTTTTGCCTGAAAAAGGTATGCAGTAAAAAGGGTGATAGTAGACGGCGAAAAGTTGTTGGCGGTAAAAGGGGAGCGATAAGAAGGAGAAATAGAGGGAGGACCGCTGATGGAAACGTACCGGGAGATACGTATGTTAAAAGTCCCTCAAGAGACATAGGGCATGGCATCGACGGGGGACGACATGTCCGCAAATTCGAGGGAAATATACTAAGAAATAAATAAAAGTATAAAAACCAATTCACAAAACTATATAGTCGAGATATAATGTACCCATTATTATTCTATAGTATATTGGGGTGGGGCGGATGGACGCCGTACAAATTGAGGGAATAACGAAAAGCTATGGGAACGGCCGCGGGGTGAAGGACGTAACCTTTTCGGTGGCGCAGGGGGAAATTTTCGGCTTCATTGGACCGAACGGGGCCGGGAAGTCTACGACGATCCGGATGATGATGGGATTATCGAAGCCGGACCGGGGCCGGATCGCGCTGCTAGGCCGGCCGCTGGAAGGAGATGATCCGAATGTGCGCCGAAACATCGGTTATTTGCCTTCGGAGGTCAGCTTCTATAAGGAGATGACAGGCAAGCAGCTGCTGGAATTCACGGCTCGCGCTTATGGCATGGCCTTAAAAGAAACGAGTGCGTACGAATATGCCGAACGTCTCCGTTTCGACATGTCGCCAAGCATAAAATCGTATTCGCTCGGCAACCGCAAGAAGCTCGGCATCATCGCTTCGTTATTGCATGAGCCGAAGCTGCTGATCATGGACGAACCGACGTCGGGACTCGATCCTCTTGTCCAGCAAGCCTTCTTTGAACTGATCCGCGAACAGAACAACAACGGAACGACCGTGTTTTTTTCGACGCATGTACTGAGCGAGGTAGAGAAGCTGTGCAGCAGGGTCGCTTTTATAAAAGAGGGAGTGATCCGGCAAGTTTCTGAGGTGGACGATATTCCGGGTCGCCGGCAGGCTCGTATCGAAGTAACCTTCGAGGAGCACGGGGATGTGTCCGAAAAGCTCGGCTTGCGGGAGCTGGACCCGAATTTGATATACGCAGGCGGCCAAATCAGCCTGACGGTGAGCGGGGAAATTTCCGCAGCGCTCCGAAAAATATCGCAGCTGCCCATACGCAGCATCGAGATTCACAAACCGTCGCTTGAGGAGTTGTTTATGCAGTACTATTCGAAGGAGGAGCAAAGCCGATGAAGCTGAATCTTATCAAGCATGAAATGTTGCAAAACCGCAGAGGCTGGTTCATCGGAGCGCTGGTAATCGTCGGCTTTCTGGCATTGCTGTCTTCCTTCGCGGATTTATATATCGATAATGAAGAAATGACGAAGGTGATCGAATCGTTTCCTCCCGCGCTCCTTGAAGGCTTTGGCATCGACCCGTCCGCATTCGGCAGCTTCGAAGGGTTTTTGTCGGGCCAGCCGTACACTTTCTTTGTTTTGCTGCTCGGCGTGTTTGGGGCGATTTGGGCCAGTACGGCCATTGCGAAGGAGCGGGACCGGGAAACGGACGAATTTTTGTTTTCGCTTCCGTACAGCCGGGCCTCGATCTACTTGTCGAAGGCGTTCGCTCACTGGCTGCAAGTTACCGCCATTTATATCGTTTCGGCGGCCGTTGTTGTTGCGATCGGTTTCACTGCAACCGAAATGAGCGACCCTGCGGCCGTTTTATTGATACTGACGGGCGGATATTTGATTTCGCTCGCGTTCAGCGGGATCGGCTTTGCCGTGACGGTGCTGCTGAGAACCGAGCGCGACGCGATGACGGCGGGGATCGGGCTTGTGATCGTATCGTTTTTGCTGAACATGCTCGCCGGCATGGACGAAAGCATCCGCTGGCTGTCCGGATTGAGCCTGTTTCAAGCCTACGACAGCGGAGCCGTCATATCGGACGGCGCCTTGACATGGGGTGGGACGGCCACTACAGTAATGATATATATTATAGGGCTGATCATCGGCTTGATTTTGCTAAAGCGTCAAGACATCTAGCAGGAGCATGCGATTTTTGCCTACGGTTGTTAAAGGAGCGGCTCGGACATGGAATCGTCGCCGGGAAAGGAAACGAATAAAGCAAGCTCCCGCATGGCGGACATATTGCAAACGGCCGAAGCGTTGTTTTGCCGTCAAGGTATTGCGGAAACGACTATGGATCAAATCGCGGAATCGGTTCCGATCGCCAAAATGACGTTATACAAATACGCAGGCAGCAAAGAGAAGCTGCTCGATCTGGTGCTCGACCGTATGCTAAAGCGCGGGGAAGCGGATTTTCGCTCGATGCTGAACCAAGCGGAGACGCCGCTGGATATGTTGACCTTGATGACGCAATACCGAGGCATGGATCATGTCGCAGCCGTCTTCGTGCAGGACTTGATGCGGCTTTACCCCGAGAAGGGGGCTGAGCTTATCGCAAAGCAGCAGGAGACGCTCGGGCCGCTGCTTGAGCGGACGATCTTTGAAGGCCAGCAACGGGGGCAATTTCGGAAAGACCTTTCTCCTCACGTCGTGATCTTGTTTTTTATGGGCATGAAGGAGGTTTTATCCCGATCGGACGCTCTGAGCGGCCCGGCGGGGCTGCGTGCCATAAGCGAGCAAATCATGTCCATATTTTTCCACGGAATCGTTGCGCAGGAGCAAAAAAACGAGTAAACTAGATTGTACAAGATCCATAATTGTACGGCAGCAAAGCATGCGCCGCTTGTCCCTGTTTGAGGGATGGGCGGCGTTTTTTCATTCAAGGAGGAGAAAGAAGTCATGAACGACACGGCTTTTGAGAAAGCCCATATGGAATGGTTGGGGAAGCATGCGGCCGCAAGGAAAGGCGAGAGTAAAAAGCGGCTTCTAGCAAGACACGGCGACAAAGAGATTTTTTTGCTTGAGCACATATGGTGGCCGATTTTCGGCAGCCTCGAGCATTTGCATCCCCAATTCGAATTTCGCGATGCTTTCGGGCGCGAGCGGGTTTTGAGCTTCGCGTACGTTCGCCCGCCGCACCGGATCTGCATCGTGACGGAGGACGATCCGGGGGCAGACGCGTTGGCTGCGGATCTTTGGGTCGTCATCAAGATGTCCTATGAAGATATGTCGAACTGCCCGAACCGGTGCCGGCAGCTGATGGCTAACCTGCTTAGGCGATTGTTCCCGGAGCGTCTCGCCGGAGTTACGCTCACCCCTTACGAGAAAGAGGCGCTGCGGCTCGCCGCCGGCTCCGCACGGCCGGTTACGCCGTCGGACGTCTCTCATTCGCTTCACATTTGCGGAAAAACCGCAAGAACGATTCTTAAGAGCTTGGTAGAGAAGCGCTTGCTGGTACGGGCCGGCGGAGGGAAGCAGCGAACGCGGTCGTATCGGCCGTGCGTGGAGCCGAACCTGCTGCTTGATATGGCCGGCTAGCGATTCGCGTGGTATAAAACCGCTTCGAAGCGTCAACAATGGTAAAAGCGATAAGAGGCTTTTTCGGTAAACGGTAGCCGCTCTTGCAGAAGGCATAGCCGTTGTACCTTGGTTCGCTTTGCAAAATAGCAGGAGGGGTAGAATGCACATGATCAAAAGGTATCGCTCGATCTTCATCGGTTTACTCTGTATGGTTGCTGTCGTTACGCCCGTATCCGGTGCAGCGTTGGCCGCCAAAGAAGAGGCAAAGGCCAAGCAGCAGATCGACTTGGCACCGAACGCCCGTTCGGCGCTGTTGATGGACGCCGATTCGGGAACCGTCATTTATGAAAAAAATAAAGCGGAAAAGCTGCCGCCCGCATCCATCACGAAAATTATGACCATGCTGCTTATTATGGAAGCGATCGATCAAGGCAAAGTGAAATTGACCGACAAAATTCGCACCAGCGAATATGCGGCTTCCATGGGCGGCTCGCAAATTTTTCTGGAGCCCGGCGAAGAGATGACCCTTGAAGATATGCTTAAGGGAATCGCCTTGGCCTCCGGCAACGATGCGTCAGTTGCGGTAGCGGAGCATATCGCGGGCAGCGAGCAAGGCTTCGTCCAAATGATGAACGAGCGGGCCAAACAGCTCGGCATGAATAACACGAACTTTGTCAATGTGAACGGACTACCGGCTGAAAACCATTATACGTCGGCGGAAGACATCGCCGTTATGTCCCGCGAGCTGCTGAAGCACGACGAAGTGACGAAGTATACGAGCCTTTATCAGGACTACTTGCGCAAGGATACCGACAATCCGTTCTGGCTTGTGAACACGAACAAGCTGGTTCGGTTTTATACCGGCGCCGACGGGTTAAAGACAGGGTACACGAGCGAAGCGAAGTTTTGCCTCTCGGCGACGGCGAAGCGCGGCAATTTCAGAGTGATTGCAGTTGTCATGGGCGAGCCGAATACGAAGACGCGGAACGCCGAAGTCAGCTCTTTATTCGATTTCGCGTTCGGGCAATATCAGAGCCATACGTTAATCGGCGACGGCGAAAAAATCGGCACGGTGAAGGTGGAAAAGGGACAAGTTCCAAGCGTCGACATCGTCGCCAAGCAGCAGTACAGCATTTTGCTGAAAAAAGGTGAAAAGACCGACGATATCCGCCATGAATTAAAGCTGAACAGCGAAATTAAAGCGCCGATCGCTTTAGGGCAGCCGATCGGGAAACTGGTCGTATTTAAAGGAGATGCGGTTTTGAAGGAATTTGAAATCGAATCCCCCGCAGCCATAGGCGAAGCGAGCTGGTGGACGATTTTGAAGCGTACCGCGGCCAAGCTGTTTCTTTTAGACTGACGAGCTTTCATAAGCACTGCCATCCGTTCCGGCTGAACGATCCGCGGAACGGATGCGTGCTGTTTTGTCGTACCCGGCTGCTCGAACATACGGGTTCATAGTGATAGATTTGATGCAAAAGCTCAAGAACGGGAGCAATTGCGCGAAAGCTAGACCTTCGTGTCGCTTTCTGGCAGTTTCCTTCTAGTTTTGTCGGCAGGCAGGAATAGAAGCCGATTTCGTAGAATTGAACTTGCAAGACCCGGAAGGAGATGAACAAAGGTGAATCTCAAGCTTCATATGGAACAGCACCGTCAAGCGCTGATTGTCAGGCTCGAAGGCGAGCTTGATCATCATTCGGCGGACGACGTCAAGGCGCAAATGGAAGAAGCGATATTGCGAGGGAACGTAACGCATCTTATTTTAAGCTTGAAGCAATTATCGTTCATGGACAGTTCAGGCATCGGAGTCATTCTGGGCCGCTATAAATCGATTACGGGCAGAGGCGGAAAAATGGTCGTTTGCGACGTTTCGCCGGCCGTTTACCGGTTGTTCGAGTTATCGGGCCTGTTCAAAATCGTGTCGATCGAACAAAGCGAGAGAGAAGCGCTCTCCAGTTTGGGGGTTGTATCATGAGCGATAAAAATTACATGAAACTGCAGTTTTCCAGCGTGTCGGACAACGAAGCGTTCGCCCGCGTCGCCGTCGCCGCCTTCGTCAGCCAGCTGGACCCTACGCTCGACGAACTGACGGATATTAAAACCGTCGTCTCCGAAGCGGTGACTAACGCCATTATCCACGGATACAACGAGAATCAAGAAGGACTTGTAACGATTACCGCGAGAATGGACGGAGACATGGTTTACATAACGGTAGAGGACGAAGGTCAGGGCATCGAGGATTTAGAGCTGGCCAGAACGCCGCTGTATACCTCGAAGCCGGAGCTGGAACGGTCGGGAATGGGCTTTACGATCATGGAAAATTTCATGGACCGGATCGACGTAACGTCCGAGCCGGGCAAAGGGACCAAGGTAGAAATGGCGAAGCGCATTATGTCAAAAAAAGTGATGTATAATTAAGCCCGGTTCGGGAGCAGTATTATGCTGCGCAACAGCTTGGAGGAAAAGCGCATGGACGTCGATGTGAAGAACGCCTCGCACAGCTACCTGGACGACGCCGAAGTGAAACGGCTTATCGCTCTCAGCCAGGCGGGAGAGGCAACCGCCCGCGATACGCTCGTCAATTGCAACATTCGCCTGGTTTGGTCCGTCGTTCAGCGTTTCCTGAACCGAGGCTATGAACCTGAGGATTTATTTCAAATCGGCTGTATCGGCCTGTTGAAATCGATTGATAAATTTGATTTGTCGTATGACGTGAAGTTTTCGACCTATGCCGTGCCGATGATTATCGGCGAAATTCAACGTTTCCTAAGAGACGACGGTACTGTCAAGGTCAGCCGCTCCTTGAAGGAAATGGCGAATAAGGTACGCAAGACGAAGGACGAGCTGTCCAAAAAGATGGGCCGCCTGCCGACCGTCAGCGAGGTGGCGGAGGAGCTCGGCGTCACGCCCGAGGATATCGTCTTTGCGCAGGAAGCGAACAAGCCCCCGTCGTCGATTCACGAAACGGTGTTCGAGAACGACGGAGACCCGATCACCTTGATGGACCAAATCGCCGACGAATCGCAGGAGCGGTGGTTCGACAAGCTCGCATTGGGGGAAGCGATCAATTCGTTGACCGAGCGGGAAAGGCTGATTGTGTATTTGCGGTACTACCGGGACCAGACGCAGTCGGAGGTTGCGTCGCGGCTGGGTATTTCGCAGGTGCAAGTATCGCGGCTCGAGAAAAAAATACTGCAAACGATCAAAGACCAGATCGCGCAATAGCGCGTCCGGTCTTTTTTCGTGTATCTCATCGCACGCTATCCTCCATACTACGAATATGAGAGGAGGGAGCGCCTTTGCCATCAGAAACGATATATATTCGGCTTCGCAAGCGAGTAAAGGTTCCGCGGGGTCGCCCCATCTTTCTTACGGACATCGCCCAGTTTCTTTCGCCTCCCCAGTGGGACCCGATATTGCGCGAGCTGGTCCTCCATCGGCCGATCCGCGGCGACGGCAATTTGATCCTCATCGATATGCTGAGCATCGTGGCGGCGATCCGGGAGCGGCTGCCCGACGCGGCTGTCGAGCATTACGGAGAGCCGCATACGCTGGTTGAGATCCGCACGGAACGAAAATCGGCGGGCTGGCTGCTTTTTGCCGTCGTATGGCTGCTGCTCTTTTTCGGTTCGGGACTTGCCATCATGAACTTCCACGAGGACGTTTCCATGCCGGAGGTCCAACGAAGAATCGTTTATTTGATTACGGGGAAGCACGTCGAGCACCCGTATATGTTTCAAATCCCGTATTCCATCGGCATCGGCCTCGGTATGGTCGTATTTTTCAATCATCTGTTCAAGAAAAAGATTAATGAAGAGCCGAGTCCGCTGGATGTGGAAATATTTAAGTATGAGGAGAGCGTTTTGCAATATGTCGTGACGGAGGAATATAAAAGGCTTTCGGAGAACGGGCAAGCGGAGGGAAGGGGGAAATCCCGATGACCGCGATGCTTGTTTCGTTCGCGCTCATATTTCTCGGTTTGTCCAGCGGGCTGGCGGTCGGAAGCGGCTTGGTCGCTTTTCTGGTCGTGCTTGACGTCATCCCGCGCCTCGCGCAAATTACCGGTTCCGCCAAACGCGGTCCGAAGCTTGAGGCGGCGGTCGTTCTGGGCGCATTGTATTGGACGTGCGCGGACTTTTTCGGCTGGCGGATCCATCTTCCTTTCGTCACGCTTGCGGCCGCAGGCTTGTTGATCGGAGCGTTCGTCGGCTGTGTGGCGGCTGCGCTTACCGAAGTGCTGAACGTATTTCCGATATTGGCAAGAAGGCTGGGGATGGACGGGTACATTTCGCGTCTGCTCGCGGCGATGGTGCTCGGCAAGGTGCTCGGTTCTTTGTTTGAATGGCTTTCGTTTCGGATACATTAAAGGGAACGCCTGACAAGAAAGGAGCTGCGGACAATCATGAGAACGGAAGAGCATGAGAACAAAAGCGGCGAAGGCGTACAGGATTATGTGATTCGCCGTGAGGATCGGGACTTTTTGTTTGAGCTTACTACCGGCAAAGAAAATACGATACCGATCAATGAGTCGGAGCGTTACGATAACGAGGAGCGTTATAAAGTAAAGCAGCCCAAACCGAAAGACCCTGAGCCCTACCTAATGACAGCGGAGGAGAAGCGGCTGAAGGAAGCCGAGAGCGTGCCGGCCGACTTGAAGGAGGTAAAACGGACGCTCGAGGAAATGGCCGGTCTCGGGGCTTCCTTCGACTTGCTGTTCCGCGAAATGACGTACGGAGGCAAGGAGACCGGACTGCTCTATTTGAACGGGTTTGTCAAGGATCAAGTGCTTACGCTCATTATGATGCGATTGACCGAAATCAAGCCTGAGGAAATGACGGGCGATGCGCTGCAGCAATTTTTCAGCCTGTACATTCCGCACATACAGGTCGAAAAGGTCGACAACATGCCGGAAATTATCCATAAGGTGCTTTCCGGAGGCAGCGCCCTGTTTATTAACGGGGAAACGACCGCCATTGTGATGGATGTTAAGGCGTTGCCCGCCAGAGGGCCGGAAGAGCCGTCCACCGAGCGGGTCGTTCGGGGGGCTCGCGACGGATTTATCGAGACGTTATTGACGAATGTGTCGCTCGTTCGGCGAAGATTGCGGGACCCGCGCTTAAAGCTGGAGATGCTGCAAGTGGGCAGGCGGACAAAAACAGACGTCTGCGTTGCTTATATTAACGATATAGCGGATTTAAGTCTGGTGGCGGAAGTTAAGAAAAAAATCGCGCTCATCGATGTGGACGGCATTTCGATGGCGGACAAGGAGCTGGAGGAGGCGATCGTCGGGAAGGGCTGGAACCCGTATCCCGCGGTCCGGTATACGGAGCGCCCGGACGTGGCCGCCTATCATCTGCTCGAGGGGCACGTATGTTTATTCGTCGATACGAGTCCGAGCGTCATTATGTTGCCGACGACGTTTTTCCACCACGTGCAGCACGCGGAAGAACACAGGCAGACGCCGTTTATCGGAACATACTTGCGTTGGGTTCGGTTTTTCGGCATCTTTTCCTCTTTGTTCTTGCTGCCGTTATGGTTTTTGCTCGTCTTTAAGCCGGAGCTGAAGCCGGCCTCGCTAGGCTTTATCGGACCGCAGGATGAGGGGCGGATCCCGATACTGGCGCAGTTTTTACTGGTGGAGCTCGGCGTCGATCTCATGCGTCTGGCCGCCATTCATACGCCGACTCCGCTGGCTACGGCCATGGGCTTGATCGCCGCTATTCTCATCGGCGACGTGGCGATCAGCGCCGGGTTGTTTGTCAGGGAAGTTATCCTCTATATGGCCGTGGCGGCGATCGGCATGTTCGCCACTCCGAGCTATGAGCTGGGGCTTGCAAACCGGATCGTACGGCTTATTCTGCTGCTGGCGGTTGCGGCGTTCGGCGTTCCGGGCTTTGTAGTAGGCACTACGGCGGTGATGATCATATTAATAACACAGCGTTCTTATCAGACGCCGTATTTGTGGCCGTTCATTCCGTTTCATGCACGCGGCATGTTCGACATTATATTCAGGCGGCCGCTCTTAGCCCACCGGTACCGCTCGACGATTACGAAGCCGCAGGACCGCGACCGGATGTCCGCCAAGATGCACAATCGACAATAAAGCTGCATATCATTAAGCCCGAAGTTGCGAAATAACTTCGGGCTTGTTTGCGGAAAAAGCGAAGGGTAAGCAGTTCTGTTCAATTGCGGCGTTTTGTGATATTGTACAGCTTATAATCATTCGTCTGAAATAAAGGGGATAGGCTATTGTTTTTGCACGGAACCGGCATTATCAACGAGAACGGGAGACTGGAAATCGGCGGCGTGGATACGTCCTTCCTCGCCGAGAAGTTCGGTACTCCTCTTTATGTAGTCGACGAAGCGCTCGTACGGCAGCGCTGCAGAGAATATATGGAAGCTTTTCGTGCAACGGGACTGCGTTTCGATGTATCCTATGCAAGCAAAGCGTTTTGTGTAAAAGCAATGTGCATTTTGGCGGATGAGGAAGGGCTGTCGCTGGACGTCGTTTCGGACGGGGAATTGTTCACGGCGCTGGAAGCGGGCTTCCCTCCGGAGAAAATTCATTTTCACGGAAACAACAAGACGCCGGAAGAGCTTGCCATGGGGCTCGATGCGAGGATCGGCTGCTTTGTCGTCGATAACTTTACCGAGTTATATTTGCTGAATGAACTCGCTAAGGATCGGGGAATGAAAACCGACATCCTGCTGCGGGTTACTCCCGGAGTTGAGGCACATACGCATGAATATATATCGACAGGCCAGGAGGATGTAAAGTTCGGCTTCAGTTTGGGCAACGGATCGGCCATGCAGGCCGTGAAGGCGGCGATTGACGCGTCGAACCTGGAGCTGCTCGGCATCCATTCCCATATCGGCTCGCAAATTTTCGAGGTGGAAGGCTTTCGAATCGCCGCCGAGAAGGTAGCCGACTTTGCGGCGGAAGTCAGAAAGCATACGGGTTATTCGCTAAGGGTCGTCAATTTGGGCGGCGGCTTCGGCATTCGCTATGTGGAGGGCGACCGGCCGCTGCAGGTGGCGGAATACGTAGCCGCCATTACCGGCGCGGTGAAAGATCGGTTTGACGCTCATCAATTGCCGATTCCGGAAATTTGGGTCGAGCCGGGCCGCAGCATCGTCGGGGATGCGGGCACGACCCTGTATACGATCGGAGCCGTGAAGGACATTCCGGGAATCCGCAAATACGTCGCCGTTGACGGAGGCATGACCGACAATCCGCGTCCTGCGCTGTACGATGCGAAGTACGAAGCTGTGCTGGCCAACCGCGCGTCGGAGGATGCCGAAGAGATCGTATCGATCGCGGGCAAGGCGTGCGAATCCGGCGACATGCTCATTTGGGATTTGCAGCTGCCGAAGGTGAATACGGGGGATATTCTCGCCGTGTTTTGCACCGGCGCGTACAACTACTCGATGGCGAGCAATTACAACCGTATTCGCCGTCCGGCCGTCGTGTTCGTGAAGGACGGCACCGCCGAGCTGGTCGTCCGCCGGGAAACCCATGCGGATTTGGTCGCGAACGACGTCGTGCCGGAGCGGCTTCGGAAGCTGTCCGTGGCGAATGCGGCGAAGCAAAGATAAAATGGGGAAAAGCGAAAAGCGCCTACGGGCGCTTTTTTTTGATAAGCATGGGACCAGTTTGCCGCTGCCCGGTAGAACTTCGGATCGCGACCGGCCGCTTCGTGACCGATCGGTATACCGCGACCGACCGCTGCGCCTAACAGTTGCCCATCATTAACGGAAACGAATGTCCGCTAAAATGGGCTAGTTTACATAATTCGGCGATGTAACGGAACGCGTTGACCGCTAATACGGTGTTTTTTCCCGATTTTTTGACTTTTCAACAAATTAGCGGACATCTTGTTCCGTTGTTTCGGGGAATTCCGCCGTTCGCAGCGAATTAGCGGACAATGTGTTCCGCTAGCTTCGCTCGAGATCGAGTACCTATTGGCTGCGTGTAGTTTTGTCACTGTAATTGACAAATTAGTCTTTCGCGGCTGACAATATTGTCAATCCGGCTGACAAGCCGTGCCGTTTGTCAGCGATATTGACATAGCTGTCAATGTCGGTTGACGATTATGTCAATGTTGCTGACAATCCGAAATATGCCGATTACTCTGGCGGCAGCTTGTAAACGACTTCGCCATTCTCGTTTAGAAATTCCATGCGCGGAACGTCATTCGAGTCGATGACCATCCGGATTCGCTCGGTTCCTTTGCTGTCGCAAAGCGTAACAGCGTAATCTCCGTTCTGGCCTCTTCCCATGTACAGCCGCTCCTTGCCGCTCGGCCGATCGTATAAAATAAAACCGTAATTGCGCAGCCCGTTTGTTTCCCAGAAGTTCGTCTGGATTACTTGGTCATCCTTGTAAGCGTCGAACGTAACCGAGCCGAAGGAAACGTAATTGCCGTTATCATCTTTGGCGCTCCCGAATACAAGACCGCCGCACTCGTCGCCTTCATTGTTGTAAAACATAATGCCTGATCCCGGTATTCCGCTTCGTTTCCCGGAAACGGGCTGTCCCTCCATGACGATCTCCGGCATCCGTTCGCTGTTGAACAACGACATTCGCACGTTTCCATTTTTATCAACAATATTGATTTGCTCTGTTTCGATTGTCTCGAATCGTTGCTTTTTCTCATCAGCCATTTTGTGCTGCCCTCCAAATGAATGTATCTTTGAAATTGTGTTATAGCGATATAGCTAGTGTAACTTTGGATTCCACTCTTTTCCAGCGGTTTCTTGCGAGTAAATCTAAGGTGGATCCTTTTGATTTGAAATTGTCTTAAAACATATGTAAACTAGAACCATCTTTCGTTTGTATGCAGAGGAGTGGACTTAGATGGCAAAGCAAGCAGTCATTAAAATGGCGGCAGGCGGAGAGGTCAAAATCGACCTTTTCGAGAAAGACGCACCGAATACAGTAGCAAACTTCGAAAAGCTCGCGAACTCGGGCTTCTACGACGGTCTTACGTTCCACCGCGTTATTCCGGGCTTTGTTGCTCAGGGCGGCTGCCCAAGAGGTAACGGTACGGGCGGTCCGGGCTACACGATCAATTGCGAAATCAACCCGAACAAGCACGAGCGCGGTTCGCTGGCTATGGCTCATGCGGGTCCGAATACGGGCGGCAGCCAATTTTACGTCGTTTACAAGCCGCAGCCGCATTTGGACGGCGTTCATACGGTATTCGGCAAAGTGACCGAAGGCATGGAGCTTGTGGACGAGTTTAAAGGGCATGACCGGATGGAGAGCGTGCGCGTAACGGAAGTGTAAGCGGCGTTCGGCGATTCGTGCTGTCGTGATTTCTATCATAGACAGTCGCGGATGTTGGCAGTATACTTGTAAAAACTTTATATTTTCCTTCGGGGCGGGGTGCAATTCCCGACCGGCGGTGATGCGCAAGCGAAGCGGCGGCTTAATGGCCGCCACCATTCGGCTTGACGCTCAGTCCGTGACCCGGCGTTCAGTTCACAAAAAACGGAATGGCGGTGGACTCGGTGAAACTCCGAGACCGACAGTAATAGTCTGGATGGGAGAAGGAACGCAAAGAAGAGACGCACATGGCTATGAGGCGGGCTTTGGTTTGATATGCCTCATTAACGGGCTTGTTTTGCCGCAGCCGTCGTGCCGTTTCGATTACGGCTAGGTTGTGCAATTTTTCACACCTATTCGTTGTATTTCGCGTTGCCGTTTTTCTGAAAGCGCCCTGATTCCATGGCGCTTTTTTTGCGCTTCACGATCCGTTGGAACGAAACAGTACGGAGGGAGGAGAACGGATGGAATATAACGATGAATCATATATGCGGACGGCGATCGAGCTGGCGAAGGCGACGATCGGGCAAACCGGCACCAACCCGTCCGTCGGCTGCGTTGTCGTAAAGGACGGCCGCATCGTCGGGATGGGAGCGCACCTGCGGCAAGGCGAAGCGCATGCGGAGGTGCACGCGCTGAACATGGCCGGAGCATCGGCGGAAGGCAGTACCGTGTACGTGACGCTGGAGCCGTGCAGTCATCACGGCCGCACGCCGCCGTGCGCCGACCGGCTCGTGCGCGAGCGCGTCGCCCGCGTCGTCGTTGCGGGCGTCGACCCGAACCCGCTAGTGGCGGGGAGGGGCGTCGAGCGATTGCGCGAGCACGGCATCGAGGTGAAGACCGGCGTGCTGGAGCGCGAGGCGGCGGAGCTGAACGAGGTGTTTTTTCACCTCGTGCGTAGCGGGCGCCCGTTCGTCGCCGTGAAGACGGCGGGCACGCTCGACGGGCGCATCGCCGCCCCGGGCGGCGACAGCCGCTGGATTACGAACGGGGAATCCCGTTCGTTCGTGCACGGGCTGCGGCATCGCTACGCAGCCATCATGGCCGGCGTCGGCACCGTGCTGGCCGACGATCCGCGCTTGACGGCGCGGCTTGAGGTGCCGTCGCGCGATCCGCTGCGAGTCATCGTCGACTCGCAGCTGCGGACGCCGCCCGATGCGGCGGCGCTTGCGCCCCGCGCCGACGGTCTGCCGGCGGCGCTCATCTTCACGGCGGCATCGGCGCCCGCCGCCGCCCGTACCGCGCTGGCGGAGCGCGGCGCGGAAATCGTCGACTGCGGGCCGGGCCCCCGCGTCGACCTTACGCTTGCCCTGCAGGAGCTGGGCAAGCGGGGCATCGCCTCCGTGCTTGTCGAAGGAGGCGGAACGCTAAGCGGCGCGCTGCTTGCCGCCGGGTTCGTCGACAAGGTGTACGCCTTTGTCGCACCGAAAATCATCGGCGAAGGCGGCCCGGCTAACTTCAGCTTTCCGGGCTTCAGCCGGATGGCCGACGCCATAAGCCTGGAGCGCGTCGCCGTCCGAACGTTCGGCAGCGACGTCCTGATCGAAGGCTATCCGGTATATCCGCCGGGGGCGAGCTTTACGGAAAAGAGGTGAAACAAACCGTGTTTACGGGTTTAATTGAAGAAACCGGCACGCTCAAGGGCGTGGACCGGCAAGGAGAGGCGCTCGTCCTCAACATCGGCGCCCGCAAGGTGCTGGAGGGCATTGCGCTCGGCGACAGCATCGCCGTTAACGGCGTTTGCTTGACAGCAATCCGTTTTGACGCTTCGACCGTGTCTATGGACGTAATGCCGGAAACGTTCCGAAAGACGACGTTATCCAGGCTGCGCATCGGCGACCCGGTCAATCTGGAGCGGGCAATGCGCGCCGACACCCGATTCGGCGGCCACCTCGTGCAAGGCCACGTCGACGGCACCGGCACGATTCGCGGGCGGGAAGCGCTGGATAATGCGGTTTATTTTACGATCGAGCCTCACGATCCGGAACTATTCCGTTACATTATTCCGAAGGGCTCGGTCGCCATCGACGGCATTTCGCTTACCGTGGTGGACCAATCGGGCGGACGGTTCCGGGTGTCGATCATCCCGCACACGCTTGCCGAAACGATTCTTCAGCATAAGCACCCCGGCCACGAGGTGAACCTCGAATGCGACATCATCGGCAAGTACGTGGAGCATTTGCTCTTTTACCGGCAGGACGGGGGCAGCGGGAAAGGCCGCGCAGGCGGCATAACGGAGCAAATGCTTAAAGAGAACGGCTTTTTATGATTCGATATCGAAAAAATACAGAAGGAATCGGAGGGAAACAAGCATGACACAATCGAACCATACGCATGACGGCGCTGCGTTCGATACGATCGAATCGGCCATCTACGATCTTATGATGGGAAAGCCGGTCATCGTGGTCGACGACGAAAACCGGGAGAACGAAGGCGACTTCGTGGCGCTCGCGGAGAAAGCGACCCCCGAAATCATTAATTTCATGGCGACGGAGGGGCGCGGCCTAATCTGCGTCCCGATTACGGAGGAGCGTGCGGAAGAGCTCGATTTGCCGCCGATGGTCGCAAGAAACACGGATTATCACGGCACGGCGTTCACCGTGTCGATTGACCACGTATCGACCTCGACGGGCATTTCCGCGCATGAACGGTCCCAGACGATTCAAGCGATGATCAGCCCGAAGACGAGAGCTCACGATTTTCGCCGGCCCGGTCATATTTTTCCGCTGATCGCCAAGAAGGGCGGCGTGCTGCGGAGAGCGGGGCATACGGAAGCCGCGGTGGACCTGGCCCGGATGTGCGGCAGCTACCCGGCGGGCGTCATTTGCGAAATTATGAAGGAAGACGGCACGATGGCGCGCGTCCCCGAGCTGCGGGAAATCGCGAAGAAGCACGGCTTGAAGCTGATCACGATTCAAGATATGATTTTATACCGGAACGAGAAGGAGAATCTGGTGCGCCGCGAGGTGGAGGTGAACATGCCGACCGATTTCGGCACGTTCAGAGCGATCGCGTATACGAATGAAGTCGACAGCAAGGAGCATGTCGCGCTCGTCAAGGGAGACATCGATCCGAACAAGCCGACGCTCGTGCGCGTCCATTCCGAATGCCTCACCGGCGACGTATTCCACTCGCACCGGTGCGACTGCGGCCCGCAGCTGGCCGCTGCCCTCAGCGCCATCGAAAAGAACGGATCCGGAGTGCTGCTCTATATGCGTCAAGAAGGGCGCGGGATCGGGTTGATCAACAAATTGAAGGCTTACAAGCTTCAGGAGCAGGGATTGGACACGGTCGACGCGAATATAAAACTTGGATTTAAGCCCGATTTGCGGGATTACGGCATCGGCGCGCAAATTTTGAAGGATTTGGGCGTCAGAAGCATGCGGCTGTTAACGAACAATCCAAGGAAAATTAAAGGCCTGGAAGGATACGGGCTGACGATCCACGAGCGGGTGCCGCTGCAAATGGAAGAAAACGAAGATAACGCCGACTATTTGCGCACGAAAAAAGCGAAGCTCGGACATATGCTGAAATTTGCCGAGGAAAGCGGAAAACCGAGCGGTTCGGCCGCAAAATAAAGAAACGCCCGTCTTGACGATATATAATTAAACTAACTACCTAAGGAGAGAAAACGAATGCCGCATATGATTGAAGGTCATTTAGTCACACAAGGTTTGAAATACGGAATCGTCGTAGGCAGATTCAACGAGTTCATTTCCTCCAAGCTGCTTGGAGGCGCGCTCGACGCGTTGAAGCGTCACGGAGCGGCGGATAATGAAGTAAGCGTCGCTTGGGTACCGGGTGCTTTCGAAATCCCGCTGGCAGCCCAGAAAATGGCCGAAAGCGGCAAGTACGACGCCGTTATTACGCTGGGTGCCGTTATCCGCGGATCGACGCCGCATTTTGACTATGTGTGCAGCGAAGTGTCCAAGGGAGTGGCGGCCATTTCCTTAAAAACCGGCGTTCCGACGATTTTCGGCGTGCTGACGACCGATTCGATCGAGCAAGCGGTGGAACGCGCGGGCACAAAGGCGGGCAACAAAGGCTGGGATGCAGCCGTCACCGCCATCGAGATGGCGAACTTGCTCAAGCAGCTGTAATCCTTGCGTTCTGAGAAAAACAAATACCAATATCGATAAAGAAATGATGACGCTCTATGAACGTAACGTATAAGCTGCCTTCCTTCGAGGGACCGCTCGATTTGCTCCTGCACCTGATCGACAAGGCGGAAGTGGATATTACCAATATACCGATCAGCGAAATTACCGACCAATACCTCGAATTCGTCAGCCTCATGGAAGAGATGGAGCTAGAGGTAGCCAGCGAATTTTTAGTGATGGCGGCAACGCTGCTGGCGATCAAGAGCAAGATGCTGCTGCCGAAGCCTCCTGTTGTCGAAATCGACATGGAATGGGAAGAGGACGAAACCGACTCGCTTGAAGAGCTGGTGTCCAAGCTGATCGAATATCGAAAATATAAAGCGATCGCCGAACATCTGAGGGAGAAGGAGCTCGATCAGAGCTTGGTTTATACGCGGGAGCCTCATGATTTGGCGCCTTACGCCGCGGAGGCGGAAAAGCCGTCCCCTGTAGAGGGGTTGGACACGTTCGATTTGCTGCTGGCGTTCCGCAAAGCGCTTCGCCGGGCGGCAAACCGGAACGCAGTCGCCAAAATTCGCCGCGACGAGGTGTCCGTAAAGGACCGGATGCGCGATGTGCTTCATCTGCTCCGCGATGCCGGCGGCAAAATATTGTTTTCCCGATTGTTTGACGAGCGCACGACGAAGGACGAGCTGGTCGTCTCGTTTCTGGCGCTGCTTGAGCTGATGAAGATGAAAAAAATATCGTGCTTTCAACATAAGGTGTTTGAAGACATCGTCATACAGGCGAAGGAAGGGGAAGAAGCCGATGAAGACGAGCTGGACGGAGTGGAAATCAGTCATTGAGGGGCTGCTGTTCGCGGCGGGGGATGAAGGCCTGGACGTGCGCGAAATTGCCGACGTGCTCGAGCTGGACTGGCGCGTCGTCGAGGAAGCGATCGAAGAAATGCGCGAGCAGTTCGTGCGGGAAAAGCGGGGCTTTCGAATCGCCAAGATTGCCGGCTCCTACCAATTGACGACGAACCCGGAGCATGCGCCTTATTTCGCCAAGCTCGCCCAAGCTCCGTCGCGAGGCACGCTTTCCCAGGCGGCGCTGGAGACGCTGGCGATCGTCGCCTACCGGCAGCCGATCACCCGGATCGAAATCGATGAAATCCGCGGCGTGAAGTCCGACCGGGCCATTCATACGCTGGTCGCCAAAGATTTGATTCAGGAGGCGGGTCGAGCGGAAGCCGTCGGGCGGCCGATACTTTACGAAACGACGAAACAGTTTTTGCAATATTTCGGCTTGGCCCATATTCAAGATTTGCCGGATGCGGAACAGATGACCGGAGAGCTGGACCTCGAGGCGGAAACCCGCATGTTGTTCCAAAAACTTGAAGAAAAACAAATGACGATCGACGATGTCGGGGAAATGGCCGCGAGCCTGGAGGAAGCCTCTATTGTCGAAGAACCGAACGAATGAAATAGCGCCCTTCGTACCGATACTAAAGCGTAACGTATTGGGAACGGAGGGCGTTTTTATGAAGGAACGAATTGTTTTGGCCTCCCTTGCGCTGTTGATCGGGCTGTATTATTTGTTGATCTCGCCATGGGGGATCGCATTTCTTCTTATATTCGCGCTGTCGATGACTTTGCTGCTCACTTCTAACATCGTCATACAATTGAAATACATAAGGGAAGCGAAAAACGACGAGGTAAGATTGCATGTTACCGCATTGTACGGGCTTGTCGATGTGAAATATCGCGTCCCGGTAATCAAGCTTAAGGGAATGGCGGAAGGCATTAAGCTAAAAATGAAAAGGGCGGATCAGGCGGAGGCGCCGGCGTCCCGAAAAGTATACAGCAGAGACGACATTTCACGGTTTGTTCACAACACCCGCGAGCTGATCCGGCATATAAAGGATTTTAAAGAGTGGGTTGCCGGCACGTTAGGGCGCATTCATGTCGAGAGGATTCGGTGGAAAACACGCTTCGGGCTTGGAGATGCTCCGGAAACAGCCATAGCCTACGGGGTGGTGTGGAGCTTGAAAAGCTCGCTTCTGTCCAGAATGTTGCTTCCGTTTTCACTGGAGACTAAGCCGGAGCTAAGTGTGGAGCCCGTTTATAATGAAGTTTGCTTTCAAACGGAAGCCGAAGCGAAAATGCGCATCAATGTATTCCATCTGCTCCTCGGCATCGTTATGCTTGCGGCAAGGGTCGCCCGGAAAAAGAAAAATCTGAAAGTGTGGCGCCGCGTATTGCTTCAAGTGAACGCGAAATAAAGACCGGTGCCTTTCGCATAATGGAGTGTTGTAAAGGGGAAATTACACCGTAAAGTACTGAACTTTGTACCCATTTTTATTGAAGGAGGAGCTGTTATGAGCGAGCATCCGATTCAAGGTCTGATGAGGACCGCAATGGAAAACATAAGACAAATGGTCGATGTCAATACAATTGTAGGGGACCCTGTGAATTGCCCGGACGGAACGGTGATTTTGCCGATCAGCAAGGCGGCGTTCGGGTTTGCTGCAGGCGGCAGCGAATTTGCGCAGGATCGGATCGACGAAGAGCAGCGCGACCGCGAAACACATGCGATCGCACCGTTCGAAAGCCGTCACGGCGCTTCGGTTGCGATGCCGTTCGGCGGCGGCAGCGGCGGCGGCATATCGATTACGCCGATCGCTTTCCTGGTCGTCGGTCAGCACGGAGTTAAGGTTGTGCCGCTCGATAATCAGACTCGCATGTTCGAGCGGTTAATCGAGTCGGCGCCGCAGATGGTGGAAAAGCTTCAAAGCATGTTCGGAGGCAAAAAGGAAACCGACACGCGCTTCAACGATGTTACGTACGGGGCGCCGATGGAAGGAATCCCGACGGAGAGCAATACAACTACAACTACAACGTTGTAATACCTTTTAGTTAAAGCAGCAGCCCTAGGCTGCTGTTTTGCGTTTTGCAAGGCCGCATCATATTATCGATTTACCCATATTGGTTTGCTGAATTTCCTTTGCTTATTTCTGTGTAATTTCATTCGGCGGATGGGATTTTGGCAATCTTATGTTCAAAACGTGTCGTGACTACTGCGGCATATGAACACAATTATTCCATAATTCCTCCTATGAAACTTTTGGTATATTCCCTAAGCCTGTGTTCATGCCTAGCCTATCTCTATATACTTGATGTAACAGGGGAATAGCTTCATCCTAGTAAGGGCGTTGGGAGATCCGCGGAGTTAGCGGAACGCAATGTCCGCTAATTCGCGGCGAATAAGGAGGAAACACCATGAAAAAGGCGGTTGCCGCATTACTATTCATCGCGCTCGTGCTTGCCTTCGGGACCGCCGGGAACTTCCCCGGAGCGACGTCCGCCGGCGCCGAGAAAGCCGCATTTGCCGATATCGAAGGACACTGGGCTGAAGCCGCTATTGAGTGGGGGGCGGGACAAGGGGTCGTGCAAGGATTTCCCGACGGCACGTTCCGGCCGTCCGGACTTGTAACGGAGTCGCAATTTCTCGCCATGCTGTTCCGGGCTTTCCCGCAATCGGCCGTGTCCGGCTCCGGCGGTTCTTATTGGTATTCGCCATATTATCAAGCGGCCGCGAAGCTAAATTGGCCGGTCGCCGCGGAGCGTGCAGGCAAGCATGTAACGCGCGGACAAGTCGCACAAATCATCGCTGCCTCGCAAGGGGAGCTGCTGAACGTCTCGAGCGCCGTCGAACTGGTGCTCGGCGCAGGGCTCGCCCAAGGAAAAGGGGCGGAAGGCTTCGCGGCGAACGATACGTTGACGCGGGCGGAAGCGGTTCAGTTCGTGCGAAACGTCGTATCCTCCGGTCTGGAGCTTCATCCGGCGGAGCCGCGGAAGGCGGAGGACGCATTCTTTTCCGTCGGGGGAGTGGCCATAGGCGATTCGGAAGCCGGGCTGATTCAAGCTTTTGGCGAACCGGACAGGAAGGACGCAAGCGAATACGGCTTTATATGGTACGTATATAACGCCGATTACCGGAATTTTTCCATGTTCGGCATTTCCGGAGGAACCGTCGTTGCAGCATACGCCAACGGCGGCAATTGGGTTATACATGGGGCGGAGAACGACTTGAATGCCGGACGCGGCGAAACGGATGCCCTGCGGGTGCTTGGAGAACCGCTGTCTTACGTGCTGAAAGGGAATACGAGAATGATGCTGGGCGACGGCAACGAACGGGATACGTTTGTAGCGGAAGGCATGTACGTTACCGTATTTTACGATGTTCACCAAGCAAGGGCGATCTCAGGGGTTCAGGCGATTGACAGGGAAATGGAGCAGTCGCTCAAAAAGTTTTACGCACCGAACCCGTCCGCCGCGCTTCGCGAAAGCTATGAAAGGGAAATTGTCGATTTGGCCAACTCGGCGCGGGTAAAGAGGGGCTTGCAGCCGCTGCAGTGGGATGCGGCGGTTGCCGCTACCGCGCGGAAGCATAGCGCCGATATGGCCGAGAACGGATTTTTCGATCATATGAACCTTTCCGGACAAAGCCCGTTCGACCGCATGAAGGAAGACGGAATCCGGTACCGGTCCGCCGGGGAAAATATTGCCGCCGGGCAAACGAGCGCCATCTTTGCCCATGAAGGATGGATGAATTCGGAAGGGCACCGGCGGAACGTGCTCGGCGATTATACCCGCCTCGGCGTCGGAGTGGCGTTCTCCGAGGCGGACGGAAAGCCGTATTACACGCAAAATTTTATTACTCCGCTCAAGTAACATACTCGTTACGGCCGCAGCCGGGAGCTCCCGAGCCGCGGCTATTTTTTTTCATAACCGATATGAAAACGCATATACATCATAGTAACCGGACAAACCCGCCGGAAACCTTTTTCTTATCGGAGGGCAAGATGAACCAACTGTTGAAACTTCGTCCAATCACCTTCGTTCTCATGGCAGCAGCCCTATTAACCTGCATGCTGGCGCCTGCGCATCATCGGGCATTGGCTGCGCCTCCGCGCATCTCCACCCATGCGGAAGCTTCGTCTGTCATCGATGTGAAGTCGAACCGGATCATATTTCAAGAGAACGGCGACAAACGGATGCGGATCGCTTCGCTCACGAAGGTCATGACCGCAATCGTTGCGATCGAAAACGGAACGCTGACCGATAAGGTGAAGGTGTCCCATAGAGCTTACGGCAAGGAAGGCTCGTCCATCTACCTCCATCTCGGAGAGGAGATGACGCTGCAAAACATGCTGTACGGTCTCATGCTGCGGTCCGGGAACGACGCGGCGACGGCGATCGCCGAGCATGTCGGCGGCTCGGTCGACGGGTTTGTGTATTTAATGAACGAGAAAGCCCGCATGCTGGGCATGAAAAATACTAGCTTTAAAAATCCGCACGGATTGGACGAGGAGGGGCACTACTCCTCCGCGAACGATATGGCGATTCTTACGGCTTATGCGCTGCGCAATCCGATCTTCCAGGAAATCGTCAAAACGAAAGTGAAAACCGCCCCGAACCCGAACGAGAAATGGGATTACAAATGGTCGAACAAAAACAAAATGTTATCGATGTACGATGGGGCGGACGGGGTCAAAACCGGTTACACGAAGCTGGCTCATCGAACGCTGATCAGCTCCGCTACAAGGAACGGACAGCAATTTGCGGTCGTCACGTTGAACGACGGGGACGATTGGAACGATCATAAAAAAATGCTGGACTACGCGTTTACACATTATCCGCTCGCGACAATCGTGCGGAAGGGGGAGACGGTGCAGGAGCCCGGGCTTGTCGCCGCCAGAACGTTCGAGTTCCCGCTGGCGGAAGGGGAGGCGGCGGAGCTTCGCAAAAAAATAGTGCTCTACGACGAAGGCTCGACAGATTATCGGTTGGGACAGCGGGGCAGGCTCGAGCTCTACCTGCGAGGGGAGCGCATCGTCTCTTTGCCTTTATTTGAAAGCGGGAGCAAGCGGCTGACGGTGCAGGAAAGGGCGACGTTCCGGCACACGAAGTACGAGCAGCAGGAGCTTACGTTTCAGCAAATATTCAAGTCTTTGCTGAAAGGCGTGTTTACCGGCAAGACGGGGGAGGGGTAACGTCCATGGTCAATTGGATTTGGCTTCTGTTTATCGTCTCCGGCTTTATCGTGGCGATCGTGAACGGCAATGTGGAGACCGTAACGGCGGCGGCTTTCGACGGAGCGAAGACGGGCGTTGCCGTTTGCTTCGGACTCATCAGCGTGCTTGTTTTCTGGCTCGGCATCATGCGGATCGCAGAGGACGCCGGCTTGCTGCAGAAGCTTGCCAAGCTGCTTCACCCGGTTGTCCGCTATTTGTTTCCGTCCGTACCGAAGGATCATCCCGCATTCGGCTATATTTTGTCGAACATGAGCGCCAATTTGCTGGGGCTCGGCAACGCGGCGACGCCGGCGGGCATCAAAGCGATGCAGGAGCTGCAAAAGCTCAACCCCGAGAAAGATAAGGCGACGGCGGCGATGTGCACGCTGCTTGCGATTAATACGGCCAGCATTACGTTGATTCCGACGACGCTGATTGCCATTCGGATGAATTTCAATTCGGAAAATCCGACGGACATCGTCGGCCCGACGCTGGCTGCGACGGCCATTGCGCTCGCCGCCGCCATTCTGCTGGACAAGTGGTATCAGCGCAAATCGCCTCCGCCCCCGCCGCCGCAGCAGTAAAAAGGGAGTGAATCACATTTGGCACAATGGATGAATACGATATCCGCATGGGCGATCCCCGTGCTGATTGTTTTTATACCGCTTTACGCCGCATATAAGAAGGTTCCCGTCTACGAATCGTTCACCGAAGGCGCGAAGGACGGCTTCGAAACGGCGATTCGCATCATTCCCCATCTGGTCGGCATGATGACCGCAATCTCCATATTCCGGGCTTCCGGCGCGATGGACATGCTGATCAACCTCGTAAAGCCGCTCGTCGTGCCGCTGGGCATCCCGCCCGAGGTGCTGCCGCTAGGCATCCTCCGGCCGATTACCGGTGCGGGGTCGCTGGCTTACGCGACCGACCTGATCAAGCAGTACGGTCCGGATTCCTTCATCGCGCGAATCGCGGCGACCGTTCAAGGGAGCACGGATACGACGTTGTACGTCATTACCGTCTATTTCGGCGCGGTCGGAATTCGGAAGGCGGGATACGCGCTGCGTGTCGGCTTATTCTCGGATGCCGTCGGTTTTTTGGCGGCGGTTGCCGTTTGCTATTTGGCCTTTTCGTAAACCGTTCTTCCTTTCCGCCTCTTGAACCGATTATCGTAAAGTTTCATATACTGTAGCATTTATACGGACCGCGAGGTGAACCTGGTTGCAGTATACGGGCTTTACGATTCACCATTCCGCCTGCCCCTCCATCAACGGGAAGGGGTACGACTTTCTGATCACCCGCCGAGGCACCATTATTCCTTCCTCTGAACCGATGGATGCGAAGCAGCTTCATATATGTCTGGAAGGCGATTTCTCCGCGCCGTTCGACCCGTTGTCTTCCGAAATCCGCGAGCAGCTATTCATTGCAACCAAATTGATATTGCGTCTGTGCGCCGCTTACGAATTGTCGTTCGAGCATATGCAGCCCCATACGCTGACATGTCCCGGACGTTACTTCCCGTGGGCCGAACTTGTGCTTTCCATGTCAGATGGTTATCATTAGCTTGAGGTGAACGTCTACATGGAACGGCTGCAAAAGGTGCTCGCCGCGGCCGGGGTTGCATCCCGGCGCAAATGCGAAGAAATTATCGAGCAGGGCCGAGTGCTGGTCAACGGGAACCCCGTTACGGAGCTCGGCTTTAAAGTGGATCCGACTGCTGATGAAATCACGGTCGACGGCAAAAAAATCGCTAAAGAAAAAAAGGTTTATTTGGCGTTTCACAAACCGAAGGGCGTAATTACGAGCGCGAAAGACCCCGAAGGACGCCAGACGGTCATGGATTATATGAAGGGCGTCAAGGAGCGTGTATATCCCGTAGGCCGGCTCGACTATGAGACCGAGGGCTTGCTCATTTTGACGAATGACGGGGAGTTCGCCAACTTGATGACGCATCCGCGCCATCATGTGCCGAAGACGTATTTGGCGACGACCAAGGGAATTCCGCACGGCTCGCTGCTGGACAAGCTGAGAGCGGGAGTCAAGCTGGATGACGGAATGACGGCTCCGGCGGAGGTGGAGTATGCGGATATCGATACCGACAAAAATTCGGCCGTGATCCGCATTACGATTTTTGAAGGAAGAAACCGGCAGGTGCGTCGCATGTTCGAGGCGATCCATACTCCTTTAACGCGGCTGAAGCGCATTTCGATCGGCCCGGTTCAGCTCGCCGGTCTGCAAAGAGGAAAGGTTCGCCCCTTGACCAAGCAAGAAGTGGAAGAATTGCGGCAAAACGCCGACAAAGCTGACACATAAAGTTCATAATCGGGCCTGAAGCTTGCTTTAGCTTGCTTTCTCTCTTTCGATATAATAGTTGATGGGTGAGGACCTTGGGTAAATACAAAAAACGGCTGCAAATCGCCATCTTTGCCGTAGTGCTGCTGATTGCGGGATATACGGTGGCGGGCGGAGCCTTTCAAGACGACAAGAAGCCGCCGGAAGCCGGCGATCGGGTTCCGTCATTCGCATTGGAAGATTTGAAAGGGGAACAGGTGAGCATCTCCGATTATCGCGGGAAAATCGCCGTGATCAATTTCTGGGGTACGTTCTGCCCGCCTTGCGTGGAAGAAACGCCGGCATTGCAGCGAATGTACGAGAAATATAAAGATGAGGGCGTAGCGATCATCGGAGTGAACCTGGGCGAAAAGCCGCTCGTCCGCGTCACGAATTTCGTCGACCGGTTTAACGTAACGTATCCGATCCTGCTCGATCCCGAGCTGGATATAAGGGACCGCTTCGGAGTTCGCTCCTATCCTACGACGTTTTTCGTCGATGCTGACGGAACCGTACAAGAAATCAAGGTCGGCGGCATGACCGAGGGCTATATGGAGATGGAAATTCGAAAGCTTCTCGGAAAATAAGATCGGACGGGAAAGCACCTGCAACAGCATGAAAGGGGGATGATGCGTGAACGAAGCCGATAAAAAATTCGATATGAGATACGACAATGCGCCGATCCGGTCGCAGAAAGCCGATAAAGATCGGCTGGACCGCGTATGGAGCTTCTTCGCTTCGGCCAAAGTCGGCGTATGGCTCATTGTGCTTACGCTTCTCGGCGCGCTCATCGGCTCGATCTTTCCCCAAACGAGCTCGTTCGTCAGACCGCCCGGACTGGATTATTATGCGCAGACGTACGGAACGGCCGGCGAGTGGTACTATAAGCTTGGCTTAGCCGGCACCTATACGTCGTGGTGGTTCAAGCTTTTGGTCATTATGCTGGGGACGTCCATCGTGATCGCCTCCATAGACCGGGGGGTTCCGCTGTATAAGGCGTTAAAGAAGCAAAAGGCGAACCGCACCCTCGATTTTTTGCGCCGGCAAAAAATATCGCTTGAAGTTCCGGTTCCTTCCGGGCATGCGGACGGACTCGCCGATCGGCTCGAGCTTCAATTAAAGAAACAAAGGTTTCGCATCCTGCGGGAGGGCAACGCCGTCCTGGGCGAAAAAAACCGTTGGAGCCGTTGGGGGCCGTACGTGAACCATGTCGGTCTCATTATTTTTTTGCTGGTCGTGCTGATTCGCTCCTTCCACGGGTTTACGCTGGAGCAATACGTATCCGTGCTGGAGGGCGAAGCGGAGCCGATCGGCGGCACGAATTATTATGTGAAGAACGAGAAGTTTACGGCTGAGTTTTATAAGCCGGAGGAGCTGCAAGGCGAGTTCCGCAAAGAGCAGAAAGTCGTACCGAAGCTGTACGAAACGAAAGCGGTTTTGTACGAATGTACCGACAGGTGCGGAACGAGCGATCCCGTTCTCAAGGAAGTCGCGAAGGGCAATATTTTGGTCAATAAGCCGCTGCAATACAGAGGGCTGTCCGTTTACCAATTCGGCTACGATTTCACGCCGCAGGTTCGGAGCGTCCGCGTGCAGCTGAAGGATGCCGAGAGCGGGGAATCGTACGGGCAGTTTACGCTGCGAACGCGCGACCCGGAGCTATCCTACCAAGCGGGCCCGTATAAGCTTCGGCTCCATAATTACTACCCCGAATTCGCCATCGGCAAGGACGGGGAGCCCACTACGCTGTCGGCGGAGACGCCGAACGCGCCGGCCTTCGTATTTCAAATTACGGGGCCGGGCTTGCCCGAAGAAGGCTCGACCTATTTGTACTTCCCTCGCGAGATTGACAAGGAACGGTTCCGGCAGGACGAGCTCAATAAGGCGGTCGGGATCGGGGACAAGCTTGTTATTGAAGCCGGCGGGATGGAAGATGTGGAAATCGCCCAGTTTACAAGCGTGTTGAGCGCTCGTTCGGACCGGACCGTGCCTTACCTGTTGTTCGGAGGCATCGTGTGCATGATCGGGCTAGTTATGGGCTTTTATTGGCAGCATCGAAGAATATGGCTCCGAATCGAAGACGGCCGGGTCGTTGTCGCGGCTCACGCCAACAAAAACTGGCACGCCATGCGCCGTGAGACGGAGCGCTTGCTGGAAGCCGCCGGACTTGACGCATCCGGTGTCCGCACAAAGACAGACGAGACAAAATCATGAGTAAGAATGAGGTGGGTCGCGCTTGACGATTTTCGATGTCAGCAATACAGCGCTTGTTGTTGCGCTGTTTTTGTATATTATCGCGTTTGTGATGTACGTCCTCAGCATTACCGGCAGACAATGGGGCAACAACGACCCTGCGCAGCATACCAAGAAATGGGGAAGCATCGGCTTCGGGACGACGTTGGCCGGTCTGGCTCTTCATCTGATTTATTTCGTGACCCGCTGGGTCGGGATCGGGCATATCCCGGTCAGCAATTTGTTTGAATTTATTACGTTCCTGTCCATGATGACGGTCGTGGCGACGGCTATTTTTTATTTGATTTATAAAGGGCCGCTAATCGGCGCGTTCGCAACGCCGATCTCGTTCATTCTGCTTGCGTACGCGATGGTGTTTCCGTGGGAGGCGCAGCCGCTGATCCCGTCTCTGAATCACTACTGGCTGTACATCCACGTAACGACGGCTGCGTCCGGTGAAGCGTTCTTTGCCGTTGCCTTCGCAGCAGGCTTGATGTATTTGCTTCGGGTCGTCGATTTTTCCTCGGAGGATAAGCAGCTGAAAAGGCAGCGCCGGTGGGTGGAGTTTACGCTGTTTTCCGTCTTGATCGTCATCGGTTTTGTCGTCGCCGTCTTTATGTTCCGCGGAATCGGCTACGAAGCCTCCTTTACGGGAGAACAGCTGGAGAAGGATAGCAAAGGCACGGAGCAGATGGTAAAGACGACGGTGGAATATACGCTGCCGCCGATCGCTTCCCCGACCGGCATGGAGCTCGTTAAGATGGGTCCGTTCCTGGGGCAAACGCAGCCGCTGTTTGAGACTCCGTCTTGGTTCAAAGGAGTTAATGCAGGCAGGAAGCTCAATACGGTGATATGGTCCGTCATTTTCGGCATCATCTTATACGGCATTCTTCGATTGGCGCTGCGCAAGCCGCTGGGCGCCGCGATCAGTCCGGTTCTGAAAGATATCGATCCGGACGACTTGGATGAAATCAGCTACCGGGCGGTTGCGATCGGCTTTCCGATCTTTACGCTGGGCGCGCTCATCTTCGCGATGATTTGGGCCCACATTGCATGGAACCGGTTTTGGGCGTGGGATCCGAAGGAGGTTTGGGCGCTTATTACGTGGCTGTTCTACAGCGCTTATCTCCACTTGCGTCTCGGGCGCGGCTGGATCGGGCGCAGGTCGGCGTGGCTTGCCGTGCTAGGCTTTGTCGTCGTCATGTTTACCTTAATCGGCGTTAATCTGATTATTGCCGGTCTTCACTCTTACGCCGGCGTATCGTAAAACGGGGCATTCCGGAATGGAGGAGAAAGTTCATGGCTGAAGGAAGTCATACGATTTTGATCGTCGACGACGAGGAGCGCATTCGCAGACTGCTCCGCATGTATTTGGAGAAGGAGCATTTCGTCATCGAGGAGGCGGAGGACGGAGAAACCGCGCTCCGCATGGCGCAGGAGAAAGATTACGACCTGATTTTGCTCGACGTGATGCTGCCGGGCATAGACGGCGTGGAGGTTTGTGCCCGTCTGCGCCAAAGCAAGGCGACGCCGGTCGTCATGCTGACGGCGAAAGGGGAGGAAGCCAACCGCGTGCAAGGGTTTGAAGTCGGCGTGGACGATTATGTCGTCAAGCCGTTTTCGCCGCGGGAGGTTATTTATCGCGTGAAGGCGATATTGCGCAGATCGTCGGCGACGGCGTTCCTTTCCAGGGAGGCGCATACGAGCAATAACATCGTATTTCCGCATATCATGATCGAGCATGACGCGCATCGGGTGACCGCAGCAGGCCAGGAGGTAAGCTTGACGCCGAAGGAGTACGAGCTGCTGCATTACCTTGCCGTTTCGCCGGACAAAGTGTTTTCCAGAGAGCAGCTGCTGAAGGATGTATGGAATTACGAATTTTTCGGCGATCTTCGTACGGTCGATACGCATGTGAAGCGGCTCCGCGAGAAGCTTAACAAAGTGTCTCCGGAAGCTGCCGCCATGATTACGACGGTGTGGGGAGTCGGGTATAAGCTAGAGGTGCCGAAGTAACGATGCTGACGATCCTGAAAAGCATCGTCGGAAAGCTTTGGATGACGATCATCGTACTTGTGGCGGTCGTTCTGCTCATCCTGGGCATTCCTTTGCTGCAATATATCGATACCGTATTTTCGGTCGCCGAAGCGTATGAAGTGAAACGGCTATTCATTATCGCTTGCGCCATCGGTTTTTTGCTTACGACGTTTTTCGCCTTTTTCTTATCGACAAAAATTACTCAGCCGCTGCTTCAGCTGAAGCGGGCGGCCGACATGATTACTGCGGGAGAGTACCAGTCGAGAGTCCGCATTCATTCCGACGACGAAATCGGGCAGCTGTCCCGCGCTTTTAATCATATGGGCGAAAAGCTGGACGTCACGATTCGGGATTTGAATTACGAAAAGGAGCACCTTTCCAGCATTCTGCGTTCGATGACGGATGCGGTCATCACAGTGGATGCGGACGGGTTTGTCATTTCCTGCAATCCGCCGGGTGAAACCGTTGCCGGTGAATGGGAGAAGCTCGTGGCGCCGCATCGGGCGGCTCCCGCCGCTGCGGTGGCGGGGGACGGAGAGCTGCCGAAGGAGCGGCCGCGCCGAAGCATTCCTGCGCCGCTGTACGATGTGTTCCGGATGGTCGTCGAGGAAGAGAAGGAAGTCGTGACGAAGCTGCACGTGGGCAGCGGCGTTTGGTCGGTGTCGATGGACCCGCTGTATACCCACGGCACGCTCCACGGGGCAGTGGCGGTGCTGCGTGACGTCACGGAGGAATATCGCGCCGAGAAGATGCGCAAAGATTTCGTGGCGAACGTGTCGCACGAGCTGCGGACGCCTCTGTCGATGCTCCAGGGGTACAGCGAGGCGCTGCTTGACGACATCGCGTCCACTCCGGAGGAACGGCGGGAAATGGCTCAGGTCATCAATGAAGAGTCGCTTCGGATGGGGCGGCTCGTGAAGGATTTGCTGGATTTAGCCAAGATCGAGGCCGGGCGCTTGGAGATGAACATGGGCAACGTATCGCTCATGCCGCTGCTGCAGCGCGTGCACCGGAAGTTTTCCGTGCTTGCCAAGGATCAGGGCATCACGCTTCGCTTGGATGTCGATCCGAACGCTGCGGCGGGGCTTGTCCTGGAGTCGGCCGATGAGGATCGGCTCGAGCAGGTCATGACCAATCTGCTCGATAACGCCATCCGCCATACGCCGGAGGGGAAGGACATTACGGTTCGGGCGGAGCGCGCGCAGCTGCCTGGCGGCGATGCGGTCCGCATCGAGATCGAGGACCAAGGCCAAGGAATTCCGCCTGAGGATTTCCCGTATATTTTCGAACGGTTTTACAAGGCGGATAAAGCCCGCACCCGCGGCGCCTCCGCCGGAGGGACCGGTCTCGGGCTCGCGATCGTCAAAAATATTATCGACGCCCACGAGGGCACGATTACGGCTAAAAGCCGGATCGGACACGGTACGACATTTACCGTCACGCTCCCTGTAGCTGCGGCGGTTTCTGTAGAAAAAAGAAGATAAATCTTGTTGTCCGTGGAACAAAATTGCGCCCTTAGCGGCGCGTATCCAAGCCTTTAGCCCCATCGGGGAGCTGCGGGCATAAATTTTCGGGGTCGGAGGGTCATCTTCCGCCCCGTTTTTGTTTTGAATAGGGTAAGAACTGCTTCGCACGGCAGTTTCCTATTACTAACGGAAACGAATGTCCGCTAAAATGGGCTAGTTTACATAATTCGGCGATTTAACGGAAGGCGTTGTCCGCTAACACGGTGTTTTCTCCCGATTTTTTGACTTTTCAACAAATTAGCGGACATCTTGTTCCGTTATTCCGTCGGATCCCGCCGTTTTCCGCGAATTAGCGGACATTGCTTTCCGCTAAGTTCGCTCGAAATCGCATACAAGCGCAAGGCAGCACAGTCCGCGAAGGAGGAGCTGCAGCAGCTGCTCCCCGCTTAGCCGGTAACGNCCGTCGGATCCCGCCGTTTTCCGCGAATTAGCGGACATTGCTTTCCGCTAAGTTCGCTCGAAATCGCATACAAGCGCAAGGCAGCACAGTCCGCGAAGGAGGAGCTGCAGCAGCTGCTCCCCGCTTAGCCGGTAACGTGAAATTGTGCGCCCTTAGCGGCCCTCATCCCTCGTTGTCTTTGTCCCACCATTGCTTGCGGAACTGCGCCGGAGTCGTCTTCACCGCCGTACAAAAGACGCGGGTAAAGTAATGGACGGACGAAAAGCCGCACCGTTCGGCGACAATCCGGATCGGGATGTCCGTCGTCCGTAGCAGGTGTCGAGCTTCGGCGATTCGCTGGCGGTTCACATATTCAATGAACGTCACTCCCAGCTCCGACATAAACAGCCTCGACAGATGCCTGCCCGAAATGTGCAAATAAGCGGCGACATCCTGCAAATACAGCTCGCCCGCCAAATTGTCGGAGATGTAAATCCGGGCTTGATGAAGCAAAGAGGAAGCCGACGAATGGTGCACCGGCAGCGGCTGATGCTGCGCCGAAGACGCGTCCGCCTCGAGAAACGACGAGACGAAGGAACGCAGCAGCGCGCAAGCGAGCGTCGGTACCGATTGCAGCAAGCCGTAATGCCGGTCGGCTGCGTGCCGGTACAACGACCTCCACAGAAGGGAGGAAGGCGTCTCACCGGCGCCAGGCTGCAGCACGCGGGAAGACGAGCTTAGCCGGCGAAACTGCTCGACGACATGCGGTTCGCTGCGGGCGGAATCGAGGCGGAACGCAACCCAATATAAAAGCATCCCGTGTTCGCTGCGGATTTGGTGGGGGATGCCGGGCCTCGACAAAAACAACGTTTGCGGCGCAAGCGGGTACCCTTGCTTGTATTCCTCATAGGAGCCGTAACCGTCCAGCACATAGCATACTTCCAGGAAGGAATGCTTATGAACCGGGTTGTCGCGATGATCCCGCTGGGCGCCCCAATACAGCACTTCAAAGGCGGACTGATCGTCATGCAGCCTTCGCTCCATTCCGTTCAGCACCGCCACCGCGTCATAGCAAAGCTCCGCATCCTTCATCGCCGCTGTTCACTCCTTGTCTTAAAAATACAAATAGAAGTCGCAAATGTAGAAAGACTGGCTGAACTCTTTTGCCTTACAATACAGTTACATTGTAATGAATTATTTAATGACATGGTAGGGGGGCATACGATGATTACTCAGCAGGATGTCGATTTTTACAAACAAAACGGGTATCTCCTAGTCAAAGGGGTATTCAACGCCGATGAAATTGCCGAAATGCGTCAGGCGGTGGACGGAATTATCGACCGGGCCGTCAAAGCGAAGAGAGATGTGAACCATCAGTGGCAAGGAGATTTCTTGCCGCCCGAAGAATTAAACAAATTAGTGTTAAAAGGGTTCCACGACGTACAATACCATGATGCCGCATTCATGAGAGCGCTGATGCACCCAACGATCGTATCGGTATTGACGAAGGTGATCGGCCCGAACGTGCAGCTCCACCATTCCAAGATGCTCGTCAAGCCGCCGGAGCGCGGCGCTGCGTTCCCGTTGCATCAGGATCAACCGTATTTCCCGCATCGCGACCACACGATGACGGCCGCCAGCGTTCATTTGGACGACGCGAACGACGAGAACGGGTGCATTCGCGTCATCCCGGGGTCGCATCTTTGGGGGCCGATACCGCACATCGGCAGACATTACCTGGACGCCAAGAAATATCCGTTGGAGCAGGCAACGCCGTGCGAAGCGAAAGCCGGCGACGTCTTGTTCTTCAACTATTTGACGGTTCACGGCTCGTACCCGAACCGAAGCGAACGCATCCGTCGAAACGTGCTGTTCCAATACCGCGACGCTTCCGACCCGGCGGTTGAGGACGTTCACATCAACTGGGGGCAGGGACTCATGGTAGCCGGCTCGCTGCCGGAATTTAAAGCGTTTCATCCGGAATACAAACTTAAAGCATAAATAATAAGCCCGCTCCAAGTGCAATCCGGAGCGGGCTTATCTATTATTACAACGTAATTTCCTTAACGTTCGTCAAATCGGTCAGCTCCGCAAGCTGTCCGATCACGGGCTTCGGCACTTCCTTATCCACCGTGAGCACCATGATCGCGGATCCGCCGACGACTTTGCGTCCGACCTGCATAGTGGCGATATTGACGTCGTTAGAGCCGAGCAGCGTGCCGACCCGGCCGATAATACCCGGCTTATCGGTATGGGATACGAGCAGAAGATGGCCTTCCGGCGATACGTCCACCGGATACGGATCGATCTGAACGATTCTGGCGCCGTATCCGTTCAGCAGCGTGCCTGCCGCGGAATGCTCCTCGTGGCGGCCTTTGAGCGTTACGGAAATAAGGTTCGTAAAGCCCTTGGACAACGTCGATTGCTGTACAACAACCTCTACGCCGCGCGTCTTGGCGAGGTGGAGGGAGTTGACGACATTGACCTGTTCGCGGCCCAAGTGATGCCCCAGTACGCCCTGTACGATATACCGGGTGAGCGGGGTCGTATCCACATCGCAAAGCTCCCCGGAATAAGAAATGCGAATTTCGTAAACCGCCTTCTCCGACAGCTGCGCCAGGAAGGAGCCGAGCTTAACGCCGAGTCCGAAATAAGGCTGCAGCTTCGCAAGCACGGCGTCTTGGATCGGCGGCATGTTGACGGCATTCTTGAACGGCTCGTTGCGAAGAATGTTCAACACTTGCTCGGATACGTCGATGGCGACGTTCTCCTGCGCCTCAACCGTGGATGCGCCCAAATGCGGAGTGACGATAATTTTCGGATGGTTCAAGAACGGATGGTCCGGCTTCGGCGGTTCGTCCTCGAATACGTCGAAGGCGGCGCCGGCAACGATTCCTTGCTCGATCGCTTCATACAGCGCCATCTCGTCGATGATGCCGCCGCGCGCGCAGTTAATGATCCGCATGCCCTGTTTCATGACTTCGAACTGCGGCCTGGAGATCATATGCTTCGTTTCGTTCGTCAGCGGCGTATGCACCGTCATGAAGTCGGCTTTTCGGATAATATCCTCAACCGAGCCCAGCTTTACGCCGAGCTTTTCGGCGCGCTCTTCCGTGAGGAACGGGTCGTAGCCGATCACGTCCATGCCGAACGCCTTCGCGCGCTTGGCAACCTCGGAGCCGATTCGGCCCATGCCGAGCACGCCGAGCACTTTGTTGCGAAGCTCTACGCCGAGGAACGACTTTCGGTCCCAGACGCCTTCTACGGTTTTGCGGTAAGCCTGCGGGATATGCCGCGCAAGAGCCATCATCATTGCGAAAGTGTGCTCGCACGTTGTAATCGTGTTGCCGTCCGGCGCGTTAATGACGATGATGCCGCGTTTCGTCGCCGCCTCCAAATCGATGTTGTCGACGCCGACGCCTGCGCGGCCGACCACCTTCAGCTTTTTGCCGGCCTCCAAAATTCGGTCCGTTACTTTCGTTTGGCTGCGGACCAGCAGCGCGTCGTACTCCCCGATTACGTCTGCGAGCTCATCCTCCGTCAAGCCTGTCTTTTTGTCTACGGCGACGTCGGCAGCATCCGTCAATTGCTGCAACCCGAAATCGCTGATCGGGTCGGATACCAGCACTTTAAACATGGTTTCTCTCTCCTAACATGGAATGATAATTAAAAAACTCCCGAACCTGCATACGTAACCCGTATGAAGGGACGAGAGTTTATTTCGCGGTGCCACCCAACTTTACCGCAATTGCTGCGGCCTCAGCGGTCGAAAAAATCGACCAAGGTTATAACGGTACCATGACCGGCAACGCCTACTGCGAAACAATATATCGGGTTCGGCGCGGCTGCTGTGGAGTGCTGGACGCTATTCGTTGTCCGCCGATTTTCACCGTCCATCGGCTCTCTGTTAAGGACAATCTGAACGGTCTTTCTCCGTCATCGCATGTTTTTGTATGGGACTAACATTACTATTGCAACATAATGTATCATGGCAATGTAATAGTGTCAATAAGAAAGCCGAACAGGATTTGCAAGAAACCGCATCCAATTCATAACGTAAATAAAGAACAGCCGCGAACGCGGTTTGAGAGGAGACGCACATCCATATGAATCGTTACAGCCATATATCGCCGGAGCATTTTAACAAAGCTTATGAAAACGGCGAAACGAAAGACGGCCTCGTCATCGATGTGAGAGAGCCGTTCGAATGGGACTATTACCACTTGGAGCGATCCGTTCATGTACCGCTGCAGACGCTCCCCGCCAAAATCGGCGAGCTGCCGGACGATCGGACGATTTACGTCATTTGCGCCCACGGCGTGCGCAGCGAATGGGCTTGCAAATATTTGGCGGAGCAAGGCTTCGCGAACATCGTCAACGTAGCCGGAGGGATGGCGGCGGTCGCCGCGGAGCGCGGATTCGCCTATGACTGATCGGGCATGGCCCGTTATTCAAAGAAAAACGGGAGCTGGGGCAGCGCTTCGTTCTTATAAAGCTTTTCTTTCAACCGCAAATAGTCGCCCGCTCGCACGCCGCCTGCCGAAAGCAGCGTGTGCGCGGTCTGCTGCACCGATTCGAGCTTCAGTTTCCCGGCTTCCCCGGTTGCGTCCAGATCATCGATTCGCGAAGAGACGTCTTGCGGATAAAAATCGAAAAAAGTTCCGTCCTTTAGCAGCATTCGCGAAATATGTACGTTCTTCGTATTTAAGTTCCAATGGCGCCAGTCGCTCATGGTCACGTTATCCTGGCCGAGCCGCTCAATCTCGGGGACGCTCGGGTCGCTCGCCCGGTTCCATTCCAGGATGGCTTCGTAATACTGGCTTTGCGCCTGAAGCGCGAAGGCGTACGCCTCTTGAACATATTCATCCTTGCGCAGACGCTCCGCGAGCAGCGCGCCGCTTGTCTTCGAGCCGGGCCGGATCCGGCCGGCGGCTTCGGAAAACAGCTTCAAGCTTTTCAAATAGTTCCGGTGTGCGTTTATTAATTTCGGAGAAACCTCCGGGATCGTAGACGGTTCGATTTCCTTATATTTCTCATCGGCCAAACGGCCCAGCTGTTTGACGAGCTCGGATGAGTCGGCCGATTTGCTTTCGGCTTCCAGTATGCTCAAGTTCTCGAACCAAGCTTTCTGAAAATCCCGGAACGGGAGCAGCACGGTATGGTAAAATGAAACTAATTGCTGCTGATGATAAGCTACCCGGGTTTGGCTCTGCTCGTCCTGAAGCTGTTCCATGAATGCCTTGTACTTCCGGTCCGTTTGCTCTTTCCCGGTTTGGAGGCCGTAGAAAAATGCGGCAAGTCCGACGATCAGTGCGAAAATAAATCCGAGTGAAATAATAAGGTCATAACGGGTCAGTTTCTTATTCATACGGGCTCCTCAAATTCCGTGGTTCAAATCATTTTCAGTATAGGCCATATTTCATAAAAAGGGAATTGTTCATGAAAAAATTCGACTTCGAGCGTTTGAAACGGATTCGCCTGCAGAAGGCGGATTTGACTAAGATAACCGACCGGATGCTGCTGATCAATCTGTATTTCACTCAGCTTCTTACCTTGCTTGCCGCGCTGGGCATAATGTGGCTTCAAAAGCGAAATCCGCTGGGCGTGCTCGCTTTGCCCGATTCTTATATTCCGTGGGTATGGGGGCTCGTATTCGCTTGCGTCGTGTTTGCGGCGGACGCGCTCATTTCGCGGTGGGTTCCCGAGGAATTTTCCGACGACGGAGGCATCAACGAAAAGCTGTTCGGCCGAAGACCCGTATGGCATATCGCTCTGATCAGCCTGATTGTGGCCGTCTGCGAGGAAATGCTGTTTCGCGGAGCCATTCAGTATATGATCGGTCCTTATTGGACGAGCATCGTGTTCGCGACGCTGCACGTGCGGTATTTGCGCCACTGGCTGATGACGGGGCTAACCTTTTCCATTTCTTACGGCCTAGGCTGGATTGCGGTTCAAACCGGAAGCCTATGGACACCGATTGCCGCGCATTTTATTATTGATCTGGTGATGGGCTTGACTATTCGTTTTCGGGGGAGTACTGATCGTGACGAAGCTTGACAATGAAATTTCGGCGGAGGATATGAAAGAAGAACCTCTCCCCCCGAGGAGAAAGGTTCATCCGTCCAACAAAATGAAGATGGTCCGCATCTTTTACAACACGTTAATCATCTTGTTTCTTGCGCTGACGGCAGGCCTGATCGTATGGGGATATCAATTGATCGAGTAGCCCGTGTCAATGCTTGCCGGGTCGACGAAGCCGTAGCCCTTATCCTCCAGGCGGGTCAGCAGCGCATCCAGCGCTTCCGCCGTCCAAGGCAGCTCGTGCATCAGGATGTTGCTCCCGGGATGAAGCTGCTCCAAGACGCTGTCGATGACTTTATCGGGCTTGTCGTACCCTTTCACCCAATCTTGGGATCCGTTGGACCAGGTCATATACAGCATCTTTTCTTCAGCAGCCTTCTGCCGCACATAGTCGTTCCCCGCCCCGAAAGGCGGACGGAAAAACCGCGGCCGTTCCCCCGTCAATTTTTCCACAATATTTTGAACGTCTCCGATTTGCGCATCGATTTGCTCGTCGGTCGATTGTTTTAGATTGATATGGTCCCACGAATGGTTGCCTATAAACTGCTTACGATCGCGGATCAGCGTCAGCAGCTCCGGATGCTGCTTTACCCGGTAGCCGTTGACGAAAAATATCGCTTTGGCGTTATGCTTGTCCAGCGTATCGAGAAGGGAGGTCAGCACCTCCGTATTTTTAGGACCGTCGTCGAACGTTAACAGAACTACTTTGGAGCTTGTGCTTTCCTCGATCGGCTTGATGATGAAATTGTCGCTCATCCGGTACAGCAACGGAACGGCGGCTGTTTCGGCCGGCTCCTCTTGTTCAGGCTCATTGACGGGTTCGTCCGCGGGGTCCGAATTCGTCTGTTCCGCCGGCGCGTCTTCAGGGGCGGGCTCCGCGGACGGCGACGTTTCGATTGAATTCTGCTTTGCAGGCGAAAGCGTGTCCGCTCCGGCCGATTGTCCGCATGCAGAGAGCAGCAGACCGAGCGATAGCAGCATGATGTAAGGTTTCTTCATAGGGCTCTTCTCCCGGAGTAAAATAGGTGCGATTTCATTGTAACACGGCGCTCGTTTTGCGCGGAATCCCCCGAATTCCCTTTTTTCTCAAGGGATGATTTCAGGCGCGGCTGCTGAAAATAAGCATGCAGTTATTCTTCAAATGGAGGGATTGCCGTGAGAATGACCGGATTTGTTGTCGGCGGGTTGCTCGGCGCGGCCGCCGCAATGTTTTTCAACCGCGGAAACAATAAGCTGAGTCTGGCAACGCTTGGCAATGCTGGAGCCAGGCTTGACCAGTTCATCGATACGGCCAGAAGCCGGATGATGGACCCGGACCGCCGCTCGTACTATGGCGGAACGACCAACAGCACGATGAACGCGAGCGCCGGCGGAACGACCAACAGCACGATGAATGCAAGCTCCGGCAGCGGACTGGGCAAAGTGCAGCAAATCGTGAACCAAGACCCTCAATTGTCCAAGCAGGTAGGCGAAATTTTGGCCGACAGCGACGCTCCGAATGCCGCTACGACAACCACGTCGACGATCCGTTAAGAAAGCTGCAGGCAAGGCCGACGTCCTTTCGGGCGCGGCTTTGCTTGTTTATCGATTGCATTCGTTCTTTCCTGCAAATTACTTCAATATAGGCAGCTATACATAGTGCATTCGCCGAGAAATAATGTTAACATGGTAGTGTGCTAGACAAGCGCATTTTTTACAATGCAGTTGTTCGGCGCGTCACCAATCCGGGGTTCTATCATACGCTGTGGTAACCGGATTTTTATCGGAAAAGGAGGATCCTGCGATGAAAATCGAACGGTTGAGCCAAGACAAAATTCGGATTTTCCTAACGTTCGACGATTTGACGGAGCGGGGCATCCGGAAGGAAGAACTTTGGCACGAAATTCCGAAGGTGCACGAGCTGTTCAACGATTTAATGGATCACGCTTATACCGAGCTCGGGTTCGATGCCAGCGGACCGCTGGCCGTTGAAGTATTCGCAATGCCCGCGCAAGGAATGGTCGTGATCGTAACTCGTGGAAAGCCGCACCTGTCCGAGGAAGACGAAGATACGTTCGAGATGGAGGTAACGCTCGAAGAGAGCGATCTGATATCTTATACGTTCCATGATCTGGAGCACCTGATTTCCGCATCCAAGCAAATCGGACCGAATTATACGGATGCCGGTTCTTTGTACTCATATAAAGACAAGTGGATCTTGCAGCTGGAATATGAGGATTCGGAAGAAGAACGTCATTATGATAATCTTATCTCCATACTGTCCGAATTTGGAGAACCGAATTCTTTAACCGAAGCCGTTCTTGAGGAATACGGCAAGCTGGTCGTTCGCGAGAACGCGATTCAGCTCATTCGCACGAGCTTCGCCTAATAGCTGCGGATTCATCCGCACAAAAGATAAGCATCTTTCAAACCTTACGCGTTTGGCAAGATGCTTTTTCTTGGCGCGGGAATGATTCTGCCCGGAACGACCGACATTAGGTTTACATCATCCTTTACATAGCCAAAAGAAAATTGACGAGGTGTTTATGGTGTCTGCTAAAGAAAACCTGAATGTGCTTCAGTCCACTCAAACGGTTATCGCGGAGGCGCTCCAAAAGCTCGGTTATCCGGAAGAAATGTACGAGCTTCTAAAGGAGCCGCTTCGGGTGCTGACGGTTCGAATTCCGGTACGAATGGATGACGGCAAAATCAAGGTGTTTACAGGCTATCGCGCTCAGCACAACGATGCCGTCGGTCCCACGAAGGGCGGAGTACGGTTCCATCCCGGGGTAACCGAGGATGAAGTGAAGGCACTTTCGATATGGATGAGCTTGAAATGCGGCATCGTCGATCTTCCTTATGGCGGCGGTAAAGGAGGCATCATTTGCGATCCGAGGGAGATGTCGTTCCGGGAGCTGGAAAGCTTAAGCCGCGGGTATGTACGCGCGATTTCGCAGCTTGTAGGTCCGTCAAAGGATATTCCAGCCCCCGACGTGATGACGAATTCGCAAATTATGGCGTGGATGTTCGATGAGTACAGCCGGATCCGCGAATTCGACGCCCCCGGCTTCATTACCGGGAAGCCGCTCGTCTTAGGGGGCTCCATCGGCCGCGAAACCGCGACCGCCAAAGGTGTGACGATCATGATCAACCAAGCGCTCAGGAAAAAGGGAATTAAGGTTCAGGATGCGCGCGTCATTGTACAGGGCTTCGGGAACGCGGGAAGCTTTTTGGCCAAGTTCATGCACGAAGCGGGCGCAAAGGTTGTCGGCATTTCCGACGTTTACGGCGCATTGTATGACCCGGACGGGCTCGATATCGAATATTTGCTCGATAAACGGGATTCCTTCGGAACCGTGACGAAGCTGTTCGAAAAAACGGCGATCTCCAACGAAGAGCTCTTGATTCAGGAATGCGATATATTAGTTCCCGCAGCGATTGAAAATCAAATCACGCTCGATAATGCGAATCAAATAAAAGCGTCGATCATCGTAGAGGCCGCTAACGGGCCAACAACGCTGGAGGCGACGAAAATCGTGACGGAGCGCGGCATTTTGCTCGTCCCCGACGTGCTGGCCAGCGCCGGCGGCGTCATCGTTTCTTATTTCGAGTGGGTTCAAAATAACCAAGGGTATTACTGGACGGAAGAAGAAGTTCATACCAGATTGGAAGATATGATGGTCAAGGGATTCGAGAGCGTATATAATTTATCTGTGTCCCGTAAGGTCGACATGAGGCTTGCCGCATATATGGTCGGCGTTCGCAAGACGGCGGAAGCCGCCCGTTACCGCGGATGGGTATAGCTTCGATTTTATTAATGAAGGGGGAGCGGAATGGTTTTACTTTCGATGATTGCCGCGGCCGCCGCGCCGGGGCTCGCTCTGCTCTCCTATATTTACCTGAAGGATAAATATGAGTCGGAGCCGCTGCATTTGGTTGCCAAGCTGTTTGTATTCGGCGCGCTTTCGGTGGTTCCGGTCATGGTACTGCAGAGAGGGTTTACGCTTTGGTTCGGCGACGACCCTCTTTTCTTTTCGTTCGGCACGACCTCGGCCTTGGAGGAAGGCGCCAAATGGCTGATCGTGTTAATAGCGGTGTTTCGGCACAGCGAATTTGACGAGCCTTATGACGGGATTGTGTACGCGACAGCCGTATCCTTGGGATTCGCCACAGCGGAAAATTTGCTGTTCGCGCTTTCCGAGCCGTACTCGCTTAGCACGCTTTTTGTTCGGGCGCTGCTTCCGGTTTCCGGACATGCTTTGTTCGCGATCGTCATGGGCTATTATTTCGGCCGGGCGAAATTTTTCAAGGATGAACGCGGGAGAAGCTTGGCGTATTCGATTATTTTTCCGGTGTTCTGGCACGGTTTGTTCGATTTCGTCGTCTTGACGGCAACCACATATTGGGTTTGGCTGATGGTGCCGCTCATGTCGGTGCTTTGGATTCGCGGGCTTGCCAAGATGCGCCGGGCGAACCACCATTCCCCGCTGCGTCTCATCCGGCGCGAAGAAGAGTTTAAAACGTAACCTTGCTGACGATAATGAAGTTGGCAAGGTTTATTTTTTTGCGTCGAGTAGGTGAAAACATATGGTGAACCGGGTCAAGGTGGCGATTCGGTGCAAAAAATGCGGCGAGCGTTTCGTCCTTCGCGGCAAACGGGAGAAGGGCGTGATCGACACCGGATTTAAGCGCTGCCTTTGCGACAATGAGAACGATTTTGAAGTCCATGAAGAAAATGTATAACCGGGCTTCCTTCTACGAAAACTAGCCGTAAGTTTTTGCGGAAGGGAGCAGGCATATGTATCAGCGGCTTAGCGCTATATTGTTTCCGGTATTCGCGTTATTGTTTGCGGGCACCGCCATGTGGGGTTACCAGGAGCATCAGGAAAAAAACAACATTTTGATAAAAGCGGAAAATCAGTATCAGCGGGCGTTTCACGATTTGTCTTATTATATGGATCAGGTTCATGAGGAGCTGGGCGCTTCGCTCGCCGTCAATTCCAAATCGAAGTTCCATCAGAAAAACTTCGTCAACTTATGGAGACTTACTTCCCAGGCGCAGTCCGAGGTCAATCAATTGCCTCTCACGCTCATGCCCTTTCATGAGACGGAGCAGCTGCTTGCGAACATCTCAAAATTTTCGTACCGAACGGCGATGAGAAATTTGGATGAAAAACCGCTTACCTCGGAAGAAACGAAGCTGTTGACCGCATTGTACAAGCACGCGAAGGAAATAAGAACGGACTTGCGCAAAGTTCAAGAGAAGGTGCTGACGAAGCAACTCCGATGGATGGATGTGGAAACGGCGCTTGCTTCCGGCAACGAAAATTTCGATAACGACATTATTGACGGGTTTCGCCTAATGAACGACAAGGTGGCGGAATTCGGCAATTTGAACTTCGGTCCGACGACATCGGATCAAAATATGCGTCTGTCGGCCAAATCGTTGTCCGGGCCTGATGTAACTGCGGAGCAAGTGAAAAAGAAAGCGGCGGAATTTTTACGAACGAGAGACACAGGCCGGATGAAGGTGGTCGAAAACGGCGCGCAAACCGATTTTCCGACCTATAGCGTTACTTTGGACGCGGACGGGCACGATAGCCCGATTCAGCTCGATTATACGAAAAAAGGCGGCAAGCTCATTTACTATTTGACGTCGCGCAGCGTGCACGGCAAACGGTTGTCGGCCGACCAGGCGGCAATGCGTGCCCAGCAGTTTCTGCGGGAGAACGGATACGAAAGTATGCGTCCGATCAGCTTCGATGAATATGAAAATGTAGCAAGCATTGCCTTCGCCAGAGTCATGAACGACATAACGATTTATCCGGACAAGCTGTCGGTGAAGGTTGCTTTGGATAACGGACAAATTACGGGATTGTCCGCCGGAGATATGCTGTACCATACGAAGGAACGAAAGCTCGCGAAGCCGACGCTTTCGAAAGAAGAGGCGGCCGCCATGCTGAACCCGAACTTCAAGATTGCAGACCAGTCGCTCGCGCTGATCGACAACGATCTGGATGAAGAAGTGCTCTGCTACGAGTTTCGCGGAAGCATCAACGGCGAACAATATCGCATTTATTTGAACGCAGACTCGGGCTATGAGGAAAAGATCGAGCGCATTCGAGGCGCAGAGACCGATGCCGGCACAGGAAAACAACAAAATAAGTAACATCGAAGCGCTTGCGGCTGTTGGCCGTACGCGCTTTTTTCTTCTTCCGCTCCGGGCATTCCGTTGATATAATGGATATCATCATAGGTCTTAAGAAGCAAATACGGCGTGAAAGGAAGGGGACACATGAAAATCAATCAAACGCTTCAATTCCAGGTTGCGTCCCCTGATGAAGAGGAAGCCGGGAAAGAATATAAGTCCCGCATAGCCGATTTGGATGACGAGCACTTGTATATGGAAATACCGATTGATGTCCAAACGGGAAAGCTGAAAAGGCTTGAAATCGGCGATCAATTGGCCGTTCATTTCATAACCGAGGGCGGGGTCAAAAATTTCTTCGAATCCGAAGTGATCGGTTTTACCCAAGACGTAATTCGTTTGGTCGCCATACGAAAGCCCGAGCCGAACGCGATTACCCGCACTCAGCGGAGAACGTTTCTCCGTGTGGCGGCGCAGCTGGAAATCGCCGCGAAAATCGGAGAGCACCTTCAGTTTCTAGCGTTAACGGAGGACGTAGGCGGAGGAGGCGTGTCCTTCCTGTGCGACGATCATATTCCGCTGAAGGTAAACGATTTGTTAAGCTGCTGGCTGCTCGTTCCTTACCGCAACGGCTCCGTCGAGCATGCGCAATTCAAAGGGGAAATCGTTCGGGTTAAAAACCAAGAAGGCGGCAAGCAGCTGGTCATGATGCGCTTTGCCGACATCGCGCAAGCCGAGCAGCAAAAGATCATTCGATACGCGTTCGAACGACAGCTCGATTTCCGGAAAAAATAATCGTACGCGCGCGAATAGTTTTTCCGTTCCTGAGCATACTACCGGCAAAAACGGCGAATTGGCGGGAATCGGATGGAGATGCGGGAATATGAAGACACGCGCTGCGGCCGGCGCAGCGCAAGAAGCGAAGCCGACGAATACAGCGATCGGTTTATTCGGCTGTGCGAGCCTGTGGAGCGATTTATCGTTCGCTCGATCGTAACGCTTGCCGTGCTGCTGGTGTTGTCCCAGTTGCTGCTGGCCGCAGGCGGCATCAGACATGCGGTTTCTCCGACCGATCGGGCGGAAGGCGTGCCTTTATCGGAATAATGTGTTATACTGAAGGCGGTTCGAACGCAGGCCTAGCCTGCTTTTTTGTTGACGAAAGGAAGTAGCCGCTTGAATTTACATATTGCATCCAAGATTAATGTCGCTATTGACGGGCCGGCGGGCGCCGGGAAAAGCACGGTCGCCCGTTTGGTCGCTTCCAGGCTCGGTTACGTGTATGTCGACACCGGGGCAATGTATCGAGCCGTAACGCTGAAGGCGCTTCGGAACAACGTCCCGGCCGAGAAAGCCGACGAGCTGGTCGCGCTGGCGGAAGGAACGGATCTTCGTCTCGTTGCGGAGCCGGACGGTCAGCATGTGCTGATGGACGGTGAGGACGTGACGAAGGAAATACGCTCCTCCGAGGTTACCGCGAGCGTTTCCGCCGTTTCGGCGGTTGCGCCGTTGCGCAGCGTGCTGGTGAAACTGCAGAAGAAGATGGCGCAAAGCAAAGGCGTCGTAATGGACGGGCGGGATATCGGCACGAACGTGCTGCCTGACGCCGAGGTGAAGGTGTTCTTGACGGCGAGTGCGCGCATCCGCGCGGAGCGCCGCTATCAAGAAATATCCGAACAAGAGCGGCGTAACGTAACGATCGAATCGCTCATGGAATCGATCGTCCGGCGCGACAATCACGATTCGCAGCGCGAGGCGTCTCCTCTGCGCAAGGCGGAGGATGCGGTGGAGATCGATACGTCCGAGCTCAATATCGAAGAAGTGGCTGAACGCATTTTGGATTTGTGCGACTCCTTATTAAAGGGGGGAGACCCCGTTGTATAAAATCGCGCAAGTCGTGCTCCGCATCATCTTTTGGCTGCTGTTCCGCTTGAAGGCGGTCGGAGCCGGAAATATACCGATGTCGGGGCCGGTCATCGTGTGCTGCAATCACCGCAATTTGCTGGATCCGCCGATCGTAGGATGCCCTCTGCCGAGGAAGATGCGGTTTATGGCGAAGGCGGAGCTGTTCAAAGTACCGGTCTTTTCGCAAATTATTCGTTATTTCGGCGCTTTTCCCGTAAAACGCGGCGGCATGAGCAAGGAAACGATCAAGACGACGCTGAACCTGCTTAGAGATAATCAAGTGCTTTGCATCTTTCCGGAGGGCAGCCGAAACGCCGATTTGGGCGAAGGCAAGAAAGGGGCCGCGACGTTCGCGATCCGCACCAATGCCATGATTCTGCCAGCGGCAATCATCGGCAACTACAAGCTTTTTCGTCCGCTGAAGGTCGTTTACGGGCAGCCCTTCTATGTAACGCCGCCCGAACATTTGCCGGCCGCCGAACAGCTTGAAGCGGCGACAGAGCAAATTATGGCTTCAATCCGCGAATTGATTGAACGCCATTCTTAATTTCCGATGTCCTAATACCTTACGTCCGCACAATTGATTCAAGTGTATGGAAATGGTATTTTGGATTTATACTACACACATCAAAATGTTCTGTTGGAGACTGAGGAGGTTATCGTAATGACGGAAGAAACGAAGGTAAACGGAAACGGAGAAGAAACCGCGGAAACGGTTGATATGGCGGGTGTGTCGACGATAAAGAAAGGCGATATCGTAACGGGAACCGTCGTGAAGGTAGAAAACAATCAAGCATTTGTCGATATCGGTTATAAATACGACGGAACGATTCCTCTCCGCGAAATTTCTTCGGTTCCTATTGAAAATATCGGGGATGCCGTTCAATTGGGCCAAGAGGTTACTTGCAAGGTGCTTGGCATTAACGACGAGAAAGAAGTTTTGACTCTTTCCAAGCGCCAAGTAGAAGGCGAGAAGGCTTGGGAGCAAATGCAAGAGTACCTCGACAAAGGCGAAGCGTTCGAAGCGAAAGTCGTGGACGCCGTGAAAGGCGGCCTCGTAGTCGACGTAGGCGTGCGCGGATTCATTCCGGCATCCATGGTAGAACGCCACTTCGTAGAAGACTTCAGCGGATACAAAGGCCGTACGCTGAAGCTGAAAGTACGCGAAATCGACAAGGCCAACAATAAGTTGATCTTGTCGCACAAAGACGTTCTTGAAGAACAATATCAAGCAACGAAGAAGCAAGTGCTCGAAAGCTTGAAGCCGGATCAAATCATCGAAGGCACGGTTCAACGCCTGACTCCGTTCGGCGCGTTCGTCGATGTTGGCGGCGTGGACGGCCTTGTGCACGTGTCCGAAATTTCGTGGCAGCATGTCGATAAGCCTTCCGACGCGGTAAAAGAAGGCGACAAAGTAAAAGTGAAAGTATTGAAGGTCGATCCGGAGAACGATCGTATTTCGCTGAGCATGAAAGCGGCTCAACCGGGTCCTTGGGATCAAGCGGCCGATCAATTCCATGTCGGAGATATTGTCAAAGGCACCGTGAGACGCCTTGTCGACTTCGGCGCATTCGTGGAAGTCGCTCCGGGAGTGGAAGGTCTCGTTCACGTATCGCAAATTGCGCACCGCCGCATCGGCACGCCGCACGAAGTGCTGAAGGAAGGCCAAGAAGTGAATGTGAAGGTGCTTGACGTCAATATCGGCGAAAAACGGATTTCCCTCAGCATTAAAGAGACGGAAGAGGCTCCCGAGCAGCCGGCCCGCGAAGAGCGCGAACGTGCTCCAAGAGCTCCGAGACAGCCGAAGGTTGACATTCCGGAGAGCCAAAGCCTGAACCTTACGCTCGGCGAACGCTTCGGCGACAAATTGAGCAAGCTGAAATAAAGATTAACCGCTCTGGAGGGAAAAGCGCATGTCGCGTTCCTCGCGCAAAATGGATCACGTTCGATATGCTTTGTCGATCCCGCCGGAGAACCGGAACGGATTGGACGACATTCGGTTCGTACATAATGCGCTTCCCGAAACGTCCTTGGAACAAATATCGCTTTCCACAACGATCGGCGAGCTCGTTATGAGTTCGCCGATTCTTATTAATGCGATGACGGGCGGAGCGGAGGAGACGAAGCGCATAAACGGCGGTTTGGCAGAAGCTGCTCGCGAAACGGGCACCGCGATGGCGGTCGGCTCGCAGATGGCTGCGCTGAAATCGCCGGAGACGACGGACAGCTATACGATCGTACGCAAGATGAACCCGCGCGGCGTAGTGCTTGCGAATTTAGGAAGCGAAGCGACGGCGGATCAGGCGAAACGGGCGGTCGAAATGATCGAAGCGAACGCGCTGCAAATCCACTTGAACGTCGTTCAAGAGCTCGTCATGCCGGAGGGGGACCGTTCGTTTACGGGCGTGCTGAAGCGGGTGGAACGGATTGCCGCCGCTTTGGACGTGCCGGTGATCGTCAAGGAGGTCGGCTTCGGCATGACATCGCAAACCGCGGAAAAGCTATACGCAGCTGGAGCGGCGGCGGTCGATTGCGGCGGCTTCGGCGGGACGAACTTCGGGAAAATCGAGAACGCCCGCAGGGACAAGCCGGCCTCCATGTTCAACGACTGGGGGAACTCTACGGCGGCTTCGCTGCTTGAGGTGCTTGAGACGGCGGACGCTGCCAAAATCATAGCCTCCGGGGGCATCCGCAGCGCTCTTGATGCCGCGAAGGCGCTGGCGCTTGGAGCTGGCGCCGTCGGCATGGCGGGGGCTATGCTCCGCAAACTGAACGCCGAGGGCGTGGAAGCGCTGATCGAGGATATCCGTTCTTTACAAACGGACATCAAGCTGATCATGACGGCGGCAGGAGCGGCGGATCTTGCGGAGCTGCGACGAGCGCCGCTTGTAATATCCGGGGAGACGGCACATTGGTGCTGGGCCCGCGGCGTCGATATCCGCAAATATGCCCGCCGCCGAGCGGCGGAGCCTGTGGAGTAAAAGGGACACTTCCGTCCGATACTAAAATATATTTCCTGATTGTCATGATGGAGGATATTTGTATCGGAGGAGGGGGGCGCATGAACGCCGGCTATCTTTCCTATATTGCTCTGATTGTTACGGCCATCCTCCATTGGAGCGGCTGGAGGGGCGTTGCGGACGACCGTTTTTCCAATCGGCAGATTGCTTTGTTCTTGTGCTTGTGGTTCGCTTGCTCACTTGTATGCTGGAAATCGGGCATCGGCTCGGGCACTCTTGTCTACCTCCCGCTTATGCTGCTGGTTTCCGTTGTCTGGGCAAGTGCGAGCGCTTTGCACGAGCGTGTTTCGATGGTTGCATTCGGCATGCTGCTCGGCGCGGTTTATTCGCTGATCGAACGGATTCATGCGGTCGATCCTTTTCTGCTGTTCGTCCACCCGCTGTTTCATCCGGCATTGATCGTCGCGGCGCTTACCGTCGGATACAGCCGCAAAGGCGTCGTGCAGCTGGCCATCGTTTCGGTTGCGCTGATCGTGAACGATACTTATATGGCGATGTTTTATCAGGAATATACGACTCCTGAACTCGGCTCCCGATCGTTTCAGGACGAATGGTGGCTGGCCGCAGGGCTGACTCGAATGTCTTCCTGGATGTACGGCGGGCTTTGGGCTTCGGCGAATGCGGCAGCCGGAAAGCTGCTGCGAATCAAAGGCGGAAGGCGGACGTAGGCCTTAAAGGAGCAACACTCCCGAATGCCGTCCGGAAATCGCCAAGACAATTTATTTTTGTTAATATAACAGAGACAATGGTTGCAAGGAGTGAACGTATGGGAAGACCGATCGTCGCCATCGTAGGGCGGCCGAACGTAGGCAAGTCTACGCTATTCAATCGCATAATCGGAGAACGCTTGGCGATCGTTGAGGATAAACCGGGAGTGACGAGGGACCGGATTTACGGCACCGCCGAATGGAACGGAAAGCCCTTTAGCATCATTGATACCGGCGGCATCGAGGTGTTTGAGGAAGACGAGCTGCTGAAGCAGGTGAAGATGCAGGCGGAGCTTGCCATTGAGGAGTCCGACGTCATTTTGTTCGTCGCCGACGGCAAAGCGGGCATGACGCCTGCGGACGAAATAATCGCGAATCAGCTGTTTCGGTCGAACAAGCCGATTGTACTCGCCGTCAATAAGATGGACAATCCGTCGAAGATGGAAGAAGTATATGAGTTTTATTCGCTCGGCTTCGGCAATCCGGTCGCCGTGTCCGGCACCCACGGAACGGGGATCGGGGATTTGCTCGACGTGCTCGTCGAGAGGCTCCCGGAGAAGGAGGAGGACGAATACGGCGAGGATGTCATTAAGATCGCGCTGATCGGACGCCCTAACGTAGGCAAGTCTTCTTTGGTCAATGCGATTCTTGGTGAAGAGAGAGTCATCGTGTCCAATATTGCGGGCACGACGCGGGACGCGATCGATACGCCTTTCGAGCGGGACGGGCAAAAGTACGTTCTTATCGATACGGCGGGCATCCGCAAGCGCGGCAAGGTGTATGAAGCTACGGAAAAATACAGTGTAATGCGAGCCATGCAAGCGATCGAGCGCGCCGACGTGGCGTTGATCGTAATTAACGGGGAAGAAGGCATCATCGAGCAGGACAAGCATATTGCCGGGTATGCGCACGAGGCGGGGAGAGCCGCCATCTTTGTCGTGAACAAATGGGACATCGTAGAAAAGGACGACAAAACGCTTCAGCGGTTTACCGAAACGATTCGCGACCACTTCCTTTTCATGAGCTATGCTCCGATTTTGTTCGTATCGGCGGAGACGAAGCAGCGCCTCCATAAGCTCCTGCCGCTCGTGGACCATGTGGCCGAGCAGCATTCCATGCGGGTTCCGACCAATGTGCTGAACGATGTCGTCTCCGATGCCGTAGCCGTGCAGCCGCCGCCGACCGACCGCGGCAGAAGGCTCAGAATCAATTATGTGACGCAGGTTGCGGTGAAGCCGCCGACGCTGATCATTTTTGTGAACGATCCGGAGCTGATGCATTTTTCATATGAACGGTATTTGGAAAACCGGATTCGGACCGCGTTTCCGTTTGAAGGAACTCCGCTGAAAATATGGACTCGCAAGAAAAACGAAGGGGATTCGTGAATTAAGTAAAATAACAGACATGTTCCTTGCGGGGGAGAGGGTAACGTGGATTGGGTAATTGCGATTGTAGTCAGCTATTTGATCGGGTCCGTCAGCTTTAGTTTTTTATTCGGCAAGCTGGGGAAAGGAATCGATATCCGAAAGCACGGCAGCGGTAACGCGGGTGCGACGAATACGCTTCGTGTGCTGGGGCTCGGCCCGGCCTTGACCGTGCTCGCGCTGGACATCGCCAAGGGAGTATTGGCCGTTTGGGTCGGCAAGTGGCTGGAGCCGGACAATTTATGGCTGGCGGTTGCCGCCGGGCTTGCTGTCATTGCGGGACATAATTGGCCGGTCTTTTTCGCGTTCAAGGGCGGGAAAGGCATTGCGACGACGATCGGAGTTGTCGCGACACTATGCTTCATTCCGGGCGTGATCGCCGGCGGGATCGGTATTTTGTCGATTGTGTTTACGCGCTTCGTTTCGCTCGGCTCGCTGCTCTTTACAGGGTTGCTGCCGATCGCGCTGATTCTCATGCACCGGGAGACGGAGCTGATCGTCGCCAGCCTTATTATTGCCGTCTTTGCCTTTTACAGGCATAGAAGCAACATTGTTAAAATCGTAAAGGGCAAGGAAAACAAGCTTGCTTTCCGGCGTACCGAAGGATAGGAGGAACCTCATGTGTCAGCCGTAAAAGCAACCGTACTCGTCGCAGGGAGCTGGGGAACCGCGCTGGCTTCCGTGCTTGCCGAGAACGGCGTTGATGTGGTCGTCTGGTCCAGGAACGCGGCGCAAGTACAGGAAATCAACGAGCGGCATACGAACGAACGCTTTCTTCCGGGGGCGCAGCTGCCGCAATGCCTTCGCGCGACTACTGACGCGGAGGAGGCGGTGAAGCACGGCGAAACGCTGATCATCGTTGCTCCGTCATCCGCCATGCGCGAGGTCGCCCGCATGATGAAGCCTTATGTTAAGCCCGAACAGCTGATCATTCACGCTACGAAGGGCTTTGAGACCGAAACGCTGAAACGAATGTCCGTCGTGCTGTCGGACGAGCTGACGCAGATCGATCCGGGCGGAATCGTCGTCTTGTCGGGGCCGAGCCATGCGGAGGAAGTCATCCGCAGATGTCCGACGACGGTGGTGGTCGCTTCGGAAAGCAAAGACAACGCGGAAGCGGCGCAAGATCTGTTTATGAATTCGTATTTCCGGGTATATACGAATCCGGATGTGCTCGGCGTCGAATTGGGCGGCGCGCTTAAAAACATTATCGCATTAGGCGCCGGCATGTCCGACGGCCTCGGCTTCGGAGATAATGCGAAAGCGGCGCTGCTGACCCGCGGCCTTGCTGAAATCAGCAGACTGGGGGGGGCGATGGGCGCCCATATGATGACCTTCGCAGGTCTTGCGGGGCTGGGCGATTTGATCGTTACGGCCACGAGCAGGCACAGCCGCAACTGGCGGGCGGGGTCGCTGCTTGCAACCGGCATGGCGCTGCATGAGGTGCTTGAATCGCTGGGCATGGTGGTCGAAGGCGTCCGGACGACGAAAGCGGCCGTGTCGTTAGCCGGTACATACGGGATCGAAATGCCGATTGCCAATGAGCTTCACGCCGTGCTGTTCGAAGGGAAAGACCCCCGAGTGGCGGTTGAATCGCTGATGGGGCGCTTGCGCACCCATGAAATCGAAGAAGTGGCGCGCGGAAATGCGCCCAAGTGGGAACGTTAGAGCCATCCGCCTACACCATGCGCTCGTCCTCCTCATAAGATGTGGTTAAGCAACTTGTGGAGGAGGAAAGCGAATGGCCAACAACAATATCGGCAAAGACGTCTTGAATACGGTAAAAAAGAAAACGGGCAAAAATATTACCCCGTCTGACATTAATAAACTCGCAAGCGGCGTCAAGCCGTCCACCATGAGGAACGAAGCGGAGCTTCGGAAGCTGATCAAGCAGGTTTCGAGCTTGGCCGGCGTTCCCGTTTCGGAATCGACGATGAACGACATCGTCAGCGCCGTGAAGAAAAGCGGCGCGAACAATTTGGAACAGCTCATGAAGTCGATGTTGAAAAAGTAAGAGGGACGTAAACTTGCGCGGATGTTCCCCATCTTGGGGAGCGTCCGCGTTTGTGTTTCCGCACCGCTCGTTATGATATAATCAAATGAATCAATTTCGCGTATTTTTCGGATATCGGATAAGGAGCACACGTACCTATGAGTTCATTGGACAAGATGTGGGCATCGTTCGTAGCGCTGGGGCTGATGATCCTCGCTTCGCTGCTGATCTCGTTCGCCCGCGCAAAGACGCGCGGCGTCATTCGTTTTATATTGTCGTTTATCGCATTTCTTTTGTTTATTCCTATTCTTTTATATGCATTGATATCTATGAGTTGATTCGCCGGGAGGTACCTGCATCATGCTGGATTTACGAGGACGCACGGTTCGCAAGACGGTGGAGGCGGAAATCGGCCGAAGCCTGCTTCAGATCGCCGTTGCGAATCGAATTGACTTCGGGTTTAACTGCACTAGAGGAACGTGCGCCCGCTGCAGATGTTATATAGAAGAAGGCCGGGAGTTTTTGGCGGAACCGACGGAAGCGGAGCTTGACCGGCTCGAAGAAGACGAAATCGCCGAGGGCTACCGTCTCGGCTGCCAAGCGGTGGTTGCCCGTGACGGGAACATTCGCGCGAGAAACAAAACTTATTTCTAGGGGGAAAAGGGGATGCCCGAGCTGATGACTGTACCTGAACCTTTAACCCGCGCGCTGCTTGAGCTGTCGGAACGTCTCGCGACTTGCCCCGACTTGTGGCTCGTAGGCGGCAGCAGCGGGCTCCTCCTTCAAGATGTGAATATAGGATCCGTCCCGCGGGACCTTGACGTATATATGGACGAGCCCTCCGGCGCCGCTCACCTGCTGCTGAAGGACGCTGCGCTCGATCAGCCGGAATTTAGCCGTACGGAGCAATATCGCTCCACTTTATCTCACTATTCGCTTCATGGCGTAACGGTGGAGCTGGTTGCGGGCTTTGAAGTGAGAGCGCCGGGGGCGCACTATACGGTGCGGATCCGTGAACAGGCGGCGGCGCTCGCTCCTCGATACGCGCTTGGCGGGCGCACCGTACTGCTTATGCCGCTGGCTCACGAGCTGCTGTTTAACATGCTGCGCAACCGGCCGGACCGCTATACGGCGATCGCCGAGGCGATTAAGCGCGACCGGGAAACGCATCTGCCTGCGGTCGGGGCGCTGCTGAAGGGCAGCGACTTCGACGAAGCATGGACGCGCCGCGTTGGCGGCTTGCTTGGCGTAACGGCGAGGGAATTGCTCGGAGAGGCGGATTCTCATGCCTAAGATTACGTTTCAGCCCGGTAATGTCAGCATCGACGTAAAGCCGGGCACAACGGTGCTTACGGCAGCCTGGAAGGCCGGCGTGCCCGTACGAACCCGGTGCGGCGGCATGGCGGGCTGTTTAATGTGCAAAGTAACCGCAATGCCGGGCGCAAAGCTTTCGAAGATGGCGGATAAAGAAAGATGGAAGCTCGGGCCGCTCGCGAACGATGGCGTACGGCTTTCGTGCCAAGCGCGCATCGAGGGGGACGCGGAGGTTCAAGTGCCGGAGGATCCCCTGAAGGAGGCTGTGCGGCGCAAGCTTCAGCAGCAGGAGGAGGATGAATGGTGGTAACGTCCGCAACGCGTTATGCCGCGCTGTTTACCGTGCTGACGTTGACGGCGTGGCTGCTCAGCGGCTGTCTGTACCAATCGGAGATACAGCGCCAGGCGAACAATCCGGCGGCGGTCAGGGAAGAAATTTACCGCGTTCAAGGAGCGGTGGATGCGTTTCAGAAGGACCGTGCCGTGCTGCCCATTAAAAACAGCGACATGACGACGCCGATTTATCAAAAATATGTGGTCGATTTGCGGAAGCTTGTTCAGCTGCAGTATTTGAGCAGCATTCCGAAGAATGCGTACGAAAGCGGCGGCAGCTATTATTATGTGCTGATCGATGCGGAGACGGACCCGCAGGTGAAGCTGATGGATCTCGTTGCGTTTCAGACCGCAGCCGACGTCGAACGGTCCGCGGCGGAGTATGCGAGCAAGAACGGCGGCAAGCTGCCGCTCGGCACGAAGGTAGCCGAAGGGTTTTACGCCGTCGATTTCAAAGCGCTGAAGCAGGAGCCGAAGCAAATCCGCAGCATGTATTCGAATCAGTATTTGCCGCTGCTGCTGCACGAATCCGGCAAAGTGGGGATCGACTACGGCCTTGACATCATGGGAGCGATTCAGCGCGGCGGCGAGGCTTCCCCGAAAGCCGGAACGGATTTGCGCGAATTGCTTGTGCAGGATTCGTTCTTCGTTCCGGTGCGTTCGTTTCCTTATGTTTGGCAGGATGAGCAGCCGGTTCCGGTGATCGGCGGCGAACAGATCGTACCGTAACATGACGCTGACGGCAGTGCGCCGTCGGCGTTTTTTTGCGTGATGGAACGTTTCGCTGCAACTTTCTCTCTCTCACCGGACGATCTCGAGTAACTTCCCTTCCTTCGCGCATGATTTCGAATAACTTCCCTTCCTCCGCGCACCATTTTGGCAAAAGTATGTTTATTAGATGTTGTCCATTTTCCTAAACCTCGCCGAAATTCCGAAAACATCAGGCATTATGGAAAAAGTGTGTTCATAATCTGCAGCGGAGACGACCTAATTTGAATAGGAACTTGCCATAACGATATCCCCTCATGAGAAATTGCCCCCAAAAGTCGACCAAACCGCTGCAAATCATAGACAACTTTTTTCCATAACGGCTTTGGAGCGAAATCCTAATAACGTTTCGTCATATTCGAACGATTCGCAACATACATTTTTCTTTGGGTGCGCTTGGGCGTGTAACGTTCACAAGTACTTGAGCGGACTCTTTGAAAAATGTGTCATATCGGAAAGTCTGACACATATATTTTTTACTAGTCCAAATGAATGTACGAGTTCCGTCGTCTCACAAGGCCTTGCCAAGAGCGGCGTACGGCGACATCCTCATGACGAAAACTACTTTGTATGGGAGGAGATCTCATTGGAAAAAGTCGATATCTTCAAGGACATCGCGGAGCGCACGGGTGGCGACATATATCTAGGGGTCGTGGGCGCGGTCCGTACGGGTAAGTCCACCTTTATCAAACGGTTTATGGAAGCGGTCGTGCTCCCGAACATCCCGAACGAGGCGGAGCGCGCACGTGCCATCGACGAGCTGCCGCAAAGCGCTGCAGGCAAAACGATTATGACGACCGAGCCGAAATTTGTCCCGAACCACGCGGTTCGCGTGCGGGTTACCGAGGGGCTCGACGTCAACGTGCGTATGGTCGACTGCGTCGGCTACGCCGTTGAAGGGGCTAAAGGCTACGAGGACGAGAACGGTCCGAGAATGATCTCGACGCCTTGGTTCGAGGAGCCGATTCCGTTCCAGGAAGCGGCGGAGATCGGCACGCGCAAGGTGATTCAGGAGCATTCCACGCTTGGCGTCGTAGTTACGACGGACGGAAGTATTTCCGACATTCCGCGCAATTCGTATGTCGATGCGGAGGAGCGCGTCGTAGGCGAGCTGAAGGAAGTCGGCAAGCCGTTCATTATGATCATCAACTCGACGAAGCCGCGCTCGCCGGAAACGCTGGCGCTGCGAAGCGAGCTTGCGGAGAAATACGACATTCCGGTCATGTCCCTCAGCGTAGCGACGATGACCGAGGATGAAATTTACGGCTGCTTGCGCGAAGTGCTCTACGAGTTCCCTGTTCATGAAGTGAACGTCAATCTTCCGAGCTGGGTGATGGTTCTCGACGAGCGCCACTGGCTGCGCTCCAGCTTCGAGAAGTCGGTCCGCGAGACGGTTCAGGACATTCGCCGCCTGCGCGATGTGGACCGCGTAGTAGGCCAGTTCAGCGAGTACGACTTTATCGATCGCGCCGGATTGTCCGGGATGAACATGGGGCAGGGCGTCGCGGAGATCGATTTGTACGCTCCTGATGAGCTGTACGATAAAATTTTGATGGAGATCGTCGGCACCGAAATTCGCGGCAAGGACCATCTTCTCCAGATGATGGTCGAATTCACGCACGCGAAGAGAGAGTACGACCGCTTCTCCGAAGCGCTTGAAATGGTGAAGACGACCGGCTACGGCATCGCGGCGCCTTCGCTCGAGGAAATGGCGCTCGACGAGCCTGAGCTGATCCGTCAAGGCTCCCGATTCGGAGTACGCCTCAAGGCGACGGCGCCTTCCATTCATATGATTCGAGTCGATGTCGAAAGTGAATTTGCGCCGATTATCGGCACCGAGAAGCAAAGCGAAGAGCTCGTGCGCTATCTGATGCAGGATTTCGAGGAAAATCCGGTCAAAATTTGGGAGTCCGACATCTTCGGCCGTTCGCTTCATTCCATCGTGAGAGAAGGCATCCAAGGCAAGATCGCCATGATGCCGGACAACGCGAGATACAAGCTGCAAGAGACGCTGGCGCGCATCATCAACGAAGGCTCCGGCGGCTTGATCGCCATCATTCTTTAAGCAGGCCGATACGTTTCTCCCGCTCGCGAGTCGCGATGCGGGAGTTTTTTTATGCGGCCGGCCAGCGGGACACGTGATCGAACGGAGCGAGTGTATTAGTACCAAAACTTGGTGCTAAACCCGGAAGTCGTGGGCGAACGGGGTGAGTTAGTATGCGGACACCACCAGGTATGAAAATGTTAAGTACGACGCTAATCGCTTTGGCGCTAACGGAACCGGATGTCCGTTAATTCGCTTAAATCGCCGGTAATTGCGGTTTTCAGGCAATTAGCGGACACTTCGTTCCGTTAATTCCGGCATCGCAAACCGAATGACGGAGACGCTCCGGCGTTAGCGCCAAAAGATGGTGCAAACGCCCCGTGGGCAGCCGGCCCAGCCGGAAAAAGCTTCGTCTCCCGGTTCGAAAATACGGATTCCCTTCCCGCGAAAGGCCGCGCAATCGGCGCACACTCTTGCCAAAGCTTCTCCGGATATATTACTATAGTTTTGTTCCTGTTCCGCAAAAAAAGCGGATTAGGCCGCGTTTTCACAAAAAAGAATGTATATTCTCATAAGAAAACGTAAACAAAAGGAGTAAGGCTATTACTTCTCAGGGAGGTGATTTTCATGAACAAATCCGAGCTTGTAACGAAGGTCGCCGAGGCGACGAACATGTCCAAGAAGGACGTTACGGCAGTTGTCGAGTCCGTATTCGATTCGATCGCAGAAGCGCTCCAAAACGGGGATAAAGTGCAATTGGTCGGCTTTGGCAACTTTGAAGTTCGCGAGCGTACGGCACGCAAAGGCCGCAACCCGCAAACCGGCGAGGAGATCGACATTCCTGCCAGCAAAATACCTGCCTTCAAGCCTGGCAAAGCGCTTAAGGACGGAATCAAGTAAGCCTTTATACATAAGGTTTGAAAGCGGCCGCGGAGAAACGTTCTCCGCGGTCTCTTTATATCCGGCATCTTTACAATCGCACCTTACGACTATATAATGTTCTTTGTCACCGTTTTTTTCGGGGTATGGCGCAGCCCGGTAGCGCGCACCCTTGGGGTGGGTGAGGTCGCAGGTTCAAATCCTGTTACTCCGATATGTAAACCGTATCCATGCTTAAACCAAAACCACTTTCTTCCGCGCTGTACCGATGCGGAGGAAAGTGGTTTTGTCGTGTAGGCCCGAGGCGCGGCAAGTACCCTGGCAACTTTTCTTTACTTCCATGCTTGCCCCCTTTATAATCAGGGTATCAGGGACAAAGGTCGATACCGATGTCTTTTTCTTTTGTAACTCTAAGGAGGTTGGCTGCGTGGAAACGAATACAGGCGGCAACGATTATTTTGTCATTAAGGCGAAAGAAAACGGCGTACACGTCATCGGATTGACCCGCGGCGCCGATACCCGGTTCCATCACACGGAAAAGCTGGATAAAGGAGAGGTTATGATCGCCCAGTTTACCGACCATACCTCCGCCGTCAAAATTCGCGGCAAAGCGGTCATTATGACGAAATACGGGCAGATCGACACGGAATCCTAAGCGAGCTAAGCAGGCATAGCCTGCTTTTTTCTTTTGTACAATGGTTATATAGGAAGTTTAGAGGAGGCGAAAGCTCATGGCGGCGTACGGACGCATTGGCTTCGTATTGCTCATATCGATCGGTATCGCTATAAGCATATCCTGGATTGCGGAACTGGATCCGAAGGCCGCCGGCGAAAGCGGGGAGCCTATGGTCGTATTCCGTCATGGCGAAAGCCGCGCGATCACCGAAGAAACGATCGTAGACGAGCTCGTTTCGCTGCGGCTTCATTCGGATATTCGAAGGGTGAGCGTAGGCAATCGGCTGCTGGAAGTGGACCTCGAAATAGATCCGACCGGTCCGGCCGCGCGCACAGTCAAATACGATATCGCCGCTTTGGCTAAGCTGGGCGTTGCGGACGCGGACAATATTTCCCGCGTGTTCGTCCGCGTGCTCGAGAAAAAGCAGGACGCCGCATCCGGTAAGGACGGAACGCTTCTGCTGGCGCTGTCGGCGGGAAGAAGCGACTTTACCGATCGCGAGCTTGCCGAATGGCGCGAAGGCAATCGGAAAGCGACCGATTATTTCGGCGGCAAGCTGAAAATTACGACGACCGAGCGGTGGCGAACCGTTGTCGGCAACCTATGACGGGCATCCGACCGTGCGCGCGACTTTCGGTTGTGCTATAATAACTTAAATATGAGCGAACAGCTATTGACCGATCGGAAGGATTGTGCACGTACATGGAAGAAATCGCGGGTGCCGCGCATAAATACATAAACCACGATATGATCCGGGATCATACGTCGCTTCCCGATTTTCCCGAGCTTCGAACGAAATTGCTTCGGGCGTTTCTCGCAGCGGCGGAAGCATCGGGACCGAATCGGGCCGCCGGCGATATCGTGTCTATTGCCGTGTCTTTAGTGCAGATGGGACTGGACACGCATGAACGGGTGGAGCGAACGGCGAAAACCATCACAAGACAAATGACGGTGCTGGCCGGCGATTATTTCAGCAGCCGGTTTTATCAGCTGCTGTCGCAGGCGGGCGACGTGCAGTCGATCGGAGTGCTTTCCGAATCGATTTGCGAAGTGAACCGGATGAAGATGGTGTTGTACGGGAAGGCGAAGAAGCTGCTGCTGACCGCAGAGGACTATGTTCGCGCAACCGTGGATATCAAGACGCATCTATACTTGAGCTTTACGTTCTGGATGGAGGAGATGCGCCGCAAAGCGTGGCCGGCGCTCGTCCGGGCCGTCGCGGAGTGCGAGCTGATCGCCGACGACCTGTCCCGGCTTCAAAGCGGCAACATTCGGGACGGCTGGGCTCAGTGGTATGTGCTTGAGCACGGTACAAGCTCCGAAAGAGACGCCTTGCTTTCGGGCTCCGCGAAGAAGGCCGAAGTGGACGCGATGCTTCAGCGCTACCGGATTGCGCCGCAGCTCACCGAAATGCTGGAGACGAAGCTTGCCGAGCTGAAGGGGATCGTCCAAGGCATCGGCCCGGAGCGGTTTTCCGACGAAATATGGCGGCTCGTTCAGCCGCTTTTTCAACTTTCGAAGCATCCTGTACTGAACGCACTTAGAGAAAATGCGAGGTGATTTGCCGCGGTGAATAGAACGAATAAAGAACAGCATGTGCACGCCGTGTTTGAAAGCATCGCGCCGAAGTACGATTTTATGAACGACCTGCTCAGCTTCCGCCAGCATAAATATTGGCGCTCGTTTACGATGCGCAAGATGAATGTCCGCCCCGGTCAATCCGCAATCGATCTGTGCTGCGGCACCTGCGATTGGACGATCGCGATTGCGCACGCAAGCGGCGGCGGGAATGTCGTCGGGCTCGACTTCAGCCGGAGCATGCTGGAGGTCGGGCGCCGGAAGGTGGACAAGGCAGGCTTGTCCGAAACGATCGAGCTCGTTCAAGGCAACGCGATGGAGCTCCCGTTCGAGGACAATCGGTTCGACTACGCGACGATCGGCTTCGGGCTTCGGAACGTTCCCGATTTGGACAAGGTGCTCTCTGAGATGAGAAGAGTGGTCAAGCCGGGTGGCAAGGTCGTTTGCCTCGAGCTGTCCAAACCGATGAAAGAACCGTTCCGCTCGATATATTATTTCTATTTTGAGAAAATGCTCCCGATGCTCGGCAAACTGTTCGCCAAGCGTTACGAGCAATATAAGTGGCTTCCGGAGTCGCTGGCCGTGTTTCCGAATATGGTTCAGCTCGGGGAGCGGTTTGAAGCCGCGGGACTGAAGGACGTTCAAATTTATCCGTTGTCCTTAGGAATTGCGGCGCTCCATATCGGTACGAAGGGGTCGGAGTAATGCTGCACAAAATCAAAACGTTTATGGAAATGATCAAGTTCGAACATACCGTGTTTGCTTTGCCTTTTGCTTTTATGGGGGCGATTCTCGGAGCGGTCGTCATGCTGGACAGCCTTCCGACTTGGCCGCAGATCGGATGGATCACCCTCGCCATGGTCGGCGCGCGAAGCGCCGCGATGGGGCTCAATCGCGTCATCGACGCCGCAATCGACGGCAAAAATCCGCGGACGGCAATTCGCGCCATTCCCGCCGGACTGCTTTCTAAGAAAGAAGTACTCATTTTTATTGTCGTATCCTTTGTCGTTCTATTTTACGCGGCGTCTCAGTTAAATTCACTTTGCGTGAAGTTGCTGCCGATTGCCGTGTTTTTGCTTACTCTATATTCCTACACGAAACGATTTACATGGCTTTGCCACCTCGTGCTCGGACTTACGATCGGCTTGGCGCCGCTGGGCGGCTGGGTGGCGGTTACAGCTTCGTTCGACCTGACGGCGTTCGTTCTTTATATCGCGGTATCGTTCTGGATTGCCGGCTTTGACATTATATACGCTTGCCAGGACGCCGATTTCGACCGCAGGGAAGGGCTCTTTTCGATTCCGTCGCGTTTCGGCATCCGAGGAGCGCTGGGAATTGCGAAGTCGTTTCATTTGATTACGGCCGTCGCTTTTTTCTCGTTATGGAAGCTTGCCGATTTGCAGTGGTGGTACGCTGCGGGACTAATTATCAGCTACGCGATATTGTTTTACGAGCATATCATCGTCAAGCCGAACGACCTGTCGAGAATGAACACGGCGTTTTTTACGATGAACGGAACGCTCAGCATTGTCGTCTTTACGTTTACGCTGCTTGACGTGCTGGTGCTGGGATGAGCGGAAGGGCGGAAAGAGGCTGGATCGTCGGGATTTCCGGCGCAAGCGGCGGCATTTACGGCGTTCGGCTCGTTCAGGCGCTGCTTGCGCTCGGCAAGCACGTTCACCTGGTCATTTCGGATGCCGGCTGGCGCGTGCTCCGCGAGGAGCACGGATGGGATTCGGCGCGTCGCGAGCAGTCGCTTCTGGAGCATTTCGGCGGATTCGAGGGCACATTCACGTATTATCCGATTAACGATATCGGCGCCGGCATCGCGAGCGGTTCGTTCCGGACCGAAGGCATGGTTATCGTCCCTTGCTCGATGGGGACGCTTGCGGCGATTGCAAACGGCTTGTCGGACAACCTGTTGGAACGGGCGGCCGACGTCGTGCTGAAGGAAGGGCGCCGATTGGTGATCGTCCCGAGAGAGACGCCGCTGCACTCCATTCATCTGCAAAACATGCTGACGCTTTCGCAGATGGGGGCTCGCATATTGCCGGCGATGCCGGGCTTCTATCATCGTCCGCAAACGCTGGACGAATTGGTTGACTTTCTCATAGGTAAAATATTGGACAGCCTGGATGTAGAGCACGAGCTTTACAAGCGGTGGGGAGAGGAGAAACGCGATGCTGCCGAAGCTGACACAAACGAAAGCGGGCACTGAGACAGAGAGCATTCGGATGGGGAAAATCGTGTACACCAACGTATGGCCTGTCTTTTACGGCTTTCCGCAACACCAAATGGAGGACAAGGTCGAGCTGATTACCGGCACCCCCGCGGAATTGAACGGGATGCTTGCAAGCGGAGAAATCGATGCCGCCGCCGTTTCCTCGTTCGCTTACGCCAAACACTCCGATAAGCTGTTGTTGCTGCCGGATTTGTCGGTCAGCTCTCGAGGCGCGGTCGGGTCGCTGCTGCTCTTTTCGAAGAAGCCGCTGCATGAGTATATGCCCGAGCGGATCGCGCTGACGAACGCATCGGCGACCTCGGTTCACCTGTTGAAAGTCATTATGGCCAAACGATACCGCCACAATCCGGAATATGTAGCGATGCCGCCGGACCTTGATTCGATGCTGGAAAGCTGCGACGCCGCGCTCTTAATCGGGGACGATGCGATTAAAGCGAGCTGGAGGGAGCACGGCTTGTTCGTTTCGGATTTGGGGCAAATGTGGAAAGATTGGACAGGCCACGGAATGACGTATGCCGTCTGGGCCGTTCGTGAACAATGGGTAAAGCGGCACCCCGAACAGGCGGCTTTGCTGCATCAGGCGCTGATTTCTTCCAAGCGGGACGGTTTGCGGCTGCCTGCGGCTCTTCTGGATACGGCCGTAGAGCGGATCGGCGGCGATTCCGCGTATTGGCGCCGTTATTTTTCGAATCTTGTCTATGAATTCGGGGAAGAACAGGCGAAAGGACTTTCTCTCTTCTTTTCTTACGCGTACGAACTGGGGCTTCTCCCGGACATTCCGTCACTTCGCGTGTGGCGGCATCCCAATGTAATGCGGGTGAACGAATGAAACTTCTCGAAATTTTCGGCAGACTAAGCGACGACATTCAATATATTGAGAAGAAGCTTGAAGAAAGCGTCCGTTCCGATGATGCGGAACTGAACGAAGCGGCGGCGCATCTGCTTAAAGCAGGCGGCAAACGGCTGCGGCCCGTGTTCGTACTATTGTCCGGACGCTTCGGCAATTACGATTTGGAGCGGTTGACCGACGCCGCCGTGACGCTCGAGCTGATCCATATGGCGACGCTCGTTCATGACGATGTGGTGGACGATGCCGATACGAGGCGCGGAAAGCCGACTGTCAAGGCAAAATGGGACGAACGAATCGCCATGTACACGGGGGATTTTATACTGGGAAAAGCGCTGACGGTAGCGACCAGAGTGGATCGTCCCGACTTTCACCGCATACTTTCGCGAGCCGTCGTTCAGATGGTGATCGGGGAGATGGAGCAGCTTCGGCTGTTTTACCGGCTGGACCAATCGGTCCGGGATTACCTGCTTCGGATCCGCAGAAAGACAGCGCTTCTGATCGCGGTATCGTGCCAGCTGGGAGCGATGGCTGCGGACGTGCCCGATCACTTGACGCGGCGTTTATACTCGTTCGGTTACAATGCAGGCATGGCGTTTCAAATCCAAGACGACCTGCTCGATATTAGCGGTACGGCCGAGCAGCTCGGCAAGCCGCCGGGCAACGATATTCGGCAAGGCAACATTACGCTGCCGGTGCTGTACGCGCTGCGCGACGGCAGCGTGTTCAGCTCCGTGGAACGAGCGCTGCGCGGGGCGCAAGACGGAAACCCGAACGAGGCGCAGCTTGAAGAAGCGTTACGGCTCATCCGCCGCAGCCCCGGGGTCGCGGAAGCCGAACGGCTGGCGCAGCGGTTCGTCGATAAAGCGATCGATGCGCTCGACGGCATTCCAGACCAAAAGGAAAAAGACGACCTCGTTCAAATCGCGCATTTTATAACGAGCCGCTCTTATTGAAGCCGTTTGCAAACGAACGTTGCGACAAGTATGATAATATTCGTAGAAAGAAATTTCTATTTATTTCTAGATGGGGGTACATACGATGCAAAAGACGTTTCTGATGGTAAAACCCGACGGCGTACAAAGAGGCTTGATCGGCGACATCGTCTCCAGATTCGAGCGCAAAGGCTTTAAGCTGCTTGCCGCGAAGCTGATCCAGGTTACGAAAGAGCAAGCGGAATACCATTACGAGGAGCATAAAGAAAAGCCGTTCTTCGGCGAATTGACCGATTTTATCACCTCGGGTCCGGTATTCGCCATGGTATGGCAGGGCGACGACGTGATTCAGCTGTCCCGCACCATGATGGGCAAGACGAACGTTCTTGACGCGCAACCCGGAACGATCCGCGGCGATTATGCGGCACATACGCCGCGCAATTTGATTCACGGTTCCGATTCGCCGGAGAGCGCGGAGCGGGAAATTAACAACTTCTTCCGCCCCGAGGAGCTTCTTACGTACGACCGCGCCATTGACAGCTGGATATAACCTATGGAACTCGATCCGGATTACACAGCGTTTGTTAGAGATGTAAAGAAGCTGACCGGAATCGACTTGTCGCTATACAAAGAAGCGCAAATGAAGCGGCGATTGACGACGTTGCGGGAACGCAAAGGGTTCGGTTCGTTCGCTTCCTTTTTTGTTGCGATGTCGAAGGACAAGGCGCTTATGGCCGAATTTCTGGATCGGATGACGATCAACGTATCGGAATTTTGGCGCAACCCGAACCGTTGGGAGCTGCTGCGGACCGTTTTTTTGCCGGAGCTGCTTAAGAGCACAGGCCGGCTGAAATGCTGGAGCGCGGCCTGCTCCACCGGCGAGGAGCCTTATTCGCTGGCGATGATCCTTTCGAAGCTGGGCGCCTTGAAGGATAGCAGAATTACGGCAACCGACATTGACGATAACGCTTTGGCTCGCGCGAAGCTGGGCGTCTATGCGGCGGCGAGCCTTAGAGACGTTCCCCTGGATTATCGGAACGCTTACTTTACACCCCAAGGCGACATGTTTGCCGTCACGGAAGATTTGAAGAAAACGGTGGTGTTCAAGAAGGGCAATTTGCTCACGGACACTTTCGAAACCGGGCACGATCTGATCATTTGCCGCAATGTTATGATTTATTTTACGGAAGAAGCGAAGCACGAGCTGTATCATAAATTCGCCAAGGCGCTGCGAACCGGCGGCCTCTTGTTTGTCGGCTCCACGGAACAAATTTTTACGCCGGGGCAATACGGGTTGGAATCGGCGGATACGTTCTTTTACCGAAAAATGTGACCGCGGCCCATGTATAACGATTTCCAACAATTCCTATACTAAGGAAAAAGGCTTTCACACGTTTTTGCCTTTCGACTCGGTCAGGAGGATCAACCGCATGGACAAACGCAAGGTCATTACCGCATACCGCCGCGGCTTTCTGACGATTCAGGAATGCGCGCAAATTTTGGGCATCGATTCGCCGCAAATCATGAAGCTGGTGAACGATCCGCAGATGACCGAGAAATCGCTGAAGCTGCAAAAGCCGACGGCGACTTCCGTGTAGAGCAGCTTTTCATTGGCCACGGACCCCCGGACAATAAAGCGTCCGGGGTTTTTGCCGTTCTTTTGATTTCTTTGCAGCCTGTCTTTCTGGTATGATCATAAAATATGCGGTTTTTGTCCGCATTCGAAAGAACGATGCTCCTTGTCAAATCGGGAGACGTCCTCTATAATGATTCAAAACACGTTCGCGCATAAAAGCGTTAAAGGCATAAAAGGGAGGAACCTTACGTGAGGTTTTTGACAGCGGGGGAAACGCACGGTCCGCAGCTGACGGCGATTGTGGAAGGAATGCCGAGCAATGTGCCGGTCACAGCGGAAGCGATTAACGAGCAGCTGGGGAGAAGACAGAAGGGCTACGGCCGAGGCCGGCGCATGCAAATCGAGAAGGACGAGGTCGAAATTGTCGGCGGGGTGCGCCACGGCAAGTCGACGGGCGCTCCGATCGCGTTGGTCGTTCATAATAAAGACTGGAAAAACTGGACGTCCATTATGGGCATCGAGCCGATGGAGGGCGACGCGGAAGCGAAGCGCCGCGTCAACCGTCCGAGACCGGGGCATGCCGATTTGAACGGCGGACTGAAATACAATCAGCGCGATCTGCGCAACATTCTGGAGCGCTCCAGCGCACGAGAGACGACGGTCAGAGTGGCTGTCGGCGCGCTTGCCCGCGAATTTCTTGCGCAATTCGGCATCAAGATCGCCGGACATGTGCTTCGCATCGGCGAGGTAGAGGCGCCACCGGTGCAGCTGCCGATTGATGAGCTGCGCGCCGTGACCGAAGACTCGCCGGTTCGCGTAGCGGATAAAGAAACGGAAGAGCGGATGATTGCCGCCATCGATGCGGCGAAGAACGACGGCGATACGCTAGGCGGCATCGTGGAGACGATCGTGGAAGGCTGCCCGGTGGGCTTAGGCTCCCACGTCCAGTGGGATCGGAAGCTGGACGGGCGAATCGCTCAAGCGGTCGTTTCGATTCAGGCGTTTAAGGGCGTCGAGGTCGGCATCGGCTTTGAAGCGGCGCGCCTGCGCGGCTCCAAAGTTCACGACGAAATCCTATATAAAGCGGAGACGGGCTTCAAGAGAGCCACGAACCGTGCCGGCGGCTTCGAGGGCGGTATGACGACAGGCGAGCCGATCGTCGTTCGCGGCGTCATGAAGCCGATCTCTACGCTATATAAGCCGCTGCAAAGCGTCGACATCGATACGAAGGAGCAATACACCGCCCAAGTGGAGCGTTCCGATACGTGTGCCGTGCCTGCGGCAAGCGTCATTATGGAGAACGTGGTGGCGTGGGAAGTGGCGAACGCGTTTCTCGAGAAGTTCGGCGGGGATTCCATCGAGGAAATTCGCCGAAACTATGAAAGCTACTTGGAACAAGTTAGGAATTACTAGAATGAGCGGCCAGGTGAAGGAACTGCAAGTTGAGTTAGGCGAGCGGTCGTACCCGATTTATATCGGAACGGGCTTGCTCCGCCGGTTCGGAGAATATGCCGTGCGAAACGGCCTGCCTAAGAAATCGCCGCTGCTGATCGTTGCGGATGAGGAGACGGGCCCGCGCTATTTGCAGACGGTGCTCGATTCGCTGCGGGAATCCGGCTATACGGCCGGCAGCCGCGTCGTCCCCTCCGGGGAGCGTTCGAAAAATTTGTCCGAGCTCGAAGGCATCGTGACGAGCGCCTTGGAGCTCGGGCTCGACCGGGATTCTACGATTGTCGCGCTCGGGGGAGGCGTCGTCGGCGACTTGGCCGGCTTCGCCGCCGCGTCTTATATGAGAGGCGTTCGCTTCGTGCAGGCGCCCACCACCATTCTGGCGCACGATTCCAGCGTGGGAGGCAAGGTCGCGGTCAATCACCCGCTTGCCAAGAACATTATCGGAGCGTTTCACCAGCCGGAATTCGTCCTATACGATACCGACACGCTGGCAACGCTTCCCGCCAGAGAAGTGCGCTCGGGACTTGCCGAGGTTGCCAAGCACGGGCTCATCCGCGACGAGTCGTTCGTCGCTTGGTGCATGGAGCATGCGGACGCTTTGCTTTCTCTTGATCGCGAAGCGCTCGCGTATGCGCTGTTCGAAGGATGCCGCGTGAAGGCGGACGTCGTCTCGAAGGACGAGCGGGAAGGCGGCTTAAGGGCGATCCTTAACTTGGGCCATACGATCGGCCATGCGCTGGAAGCAGTTGCGGGGTATGGCGAGCTGACGCACGGGGAAGCGATCTCCATCGGCATGTGCGGCTCCGCGCGTCTTGCGGCGCGGCTCGGTGCGGCGGACGAAGCCGTGGAGAGGGAAACGCGGCGTCTGCTGACGCGCTTCGGCTTGCCGACGGCGATTCCGGCACCGATGGATACCGATCAAATTATGGACGCCATGATGCACGACAAAAAATTCCGCGGCGGACAAATGGTGTTCGTGCTGCCGACGCGCATCGGCGACGTGGAAATTCGCAAGGGCATTCCGTCGGAGCTTGTCCGCTCCGTCGTGGAATCATTGAAGGAAGGGGAGCAGAGCGATGTACGTTAGGGGAATTCGCGGCGCGACTACCGTTAAGCATAATGAAGAGCAGGAAATTTTGACGAACACCGCGGAGCTGCTTTCCGCCATTATTGCCGAGAACAGCTTGGCTCCGGAAGACATCTGCAGCGTCTTGGTAACGGTGACCCCCGACATCGACGCGGCCTTTCCGGCTAAAGCGATTCGCAATTTGCCGGGATGGGAGCTGGTGCCGGTCATGTGCTCGCTGGAAATTGCCGTGGCGGGCTCGCTGCCGCTTTGCATCCGGCTGATGGTGCACGCCAACACGACAAAGCGGCAAAACGAAATCGTACATGTATATTTAAACGATGCAAAGAAGCTCAGACCCGATCTATTGAACCGTTGACGTTTTGCAAGAACATAGTGTATAGTGAGAATCAGCCGAGTTAGTTAGAGCCGAGTAGAGTTTAGTGGAGACGAGAAGAGACGAGAGCTTTGTTGAATATGTTTGTATGCGCGTCCTTAATCGATTAAGGGTGTTCGTTTTCGCATACATATACGATTCGTCCTTTATCCACATATGAACTATTACGGCCTCTACGCTCAGTAGAGGCTTTTTTATTTTCCTCGGCAAAAACCAAGAGGAGGAACCGACCTTGATCCAACCCGGAATGGAAGCATTTAAGCGGCTTTGCGGCCGGTATAACTTGATCCCGGTAACCAAAACGATTATGGCCGATACGGAAACGCCGATTCGGGTGTTCCAGCAATTGAGCGACGACCCGTATTGTTTCTTGCTGGAGAGCGTCGAAGGCGGCGCGAAGTGGGCGAGATATTCGTTTATCGGCACCGATCCGTTTCTTGTCGTCAGAGGCAAGGGCGGCACGATCGAAGTGGAACGCAAAGGCTCGGTCGAGCACGTATCCGAGCAGCCGATCCATTATTTAAGAAAGCTGCTTTCCGGATACGCAAGCCCGCAGCTGGACGGCTTTCCCCGCTTCATGGGAGGGGCGGTCGGGTTTTTCGGTTACGATCTTCTTCAATATTATGAGAAAAAGCTGTCGCCGCACCGTGTGGACGACCTGCAGATGGACGATATTCAGTTTATGTTCTGCGACCAAATTATCGTCTTCGATCATCTGAAGCAGCAGATGCATGTCGTCGCCAATGCGCATGTCCCGGATGGAGCCGACGAAGGGCAAATCCACGCAGCGTACGCCGAGGCGGGCGAACGGATTGAAGGGACGCTAAGAAGGCTGCACGGCGGCGTTGCCGCGGGCTATACCGCTGCGGCGCGAACCGTGTCCGGACCGGTACCGGTCGATGCGGCCGATTTGACGTCGAATGTGACGAAGGAGCAGTTTTTGGCGAACGTGGAGCGTGCGAAGGAGTATATTCGCGCGGGGGACATTTTTCAAGTGGTGCTTTCCCAACGGTTCGAGATGGATACCGACGTATCCCCTCTGCATGTATACCGTGTGCTTCGGACGATGAACCCGTCTCCGTATATGTACTATTTAAAAATGGGCGAAGACACGATTGTCGGAACGTCCCCCGAGCTGCTGGTGCGAGTGGAAGGGGATAAAGTGCAAACGAGACCGATCGCGGGCACGCGGCCGAGAGGAGCGACGCCGGAGGAAGACCAGAGGCTCGAGCAGGAGCTGCTTGCCGACGAGAAGGAGCTTGCGGAGCATCTGATGCTCGTCGATCTTGGCCGCAACGATATCGGCCGCGTAAGCAAGCCGGGTACGGTGCAGTTGGATGCCTACATGGATATCGAGAAATATTCGCATGTCATGCACATCGTATCGAACGTATCCGGCACGCTTAGAGAAGACCGCGATTTCTACGATGCGTTCCTTTCCTGCATGCCGGCCGGAACCGTATCCGGCGCTCCGAAGCTGAGAGCTATGGAGATTATTGCGGAGCTGGAGCGGGAGTCCAGGGGCGCTTATGCGGGGGCGATCGGCTATCTCGGGTTTTCGGGAAACCTGGATACGTGCATCACGATTCGAACGATTATTTTCAAAGGACATAAAGCGTACGTGCAAGCGGGGGCCGGAATCGTATGGGATTCCGTGCCGATCCGGGAATACGAGGAGACGGTCAACAAGGCGAAGGCGCTGCTGTCGTCGATTCGGACGGCGGAAGCGATTTTCGGCGGGGAACGCTACGCGGCCGTTACGGTCAATCAAGATTATTACCGGTAAACTGAGGACGGGGGATGAGGGACATGTCGAACAAAACGGTTGTGCAGGAAGCGATTGAAACGTTGATCGGCGGGCGCTCCTTAAGCCGGGAAACCGCGCAAGCCGTCATGGAGACGATCATGGAGGGCGAAGCGACGCAGTCGCAGATCGGAGCGCTGCTGGCGACGCTGCGCATGAAGGGAGAGACGGTCGACGAGGTGGTCGGCTTGGCTGCAGGCATGCGTTCGAAGGTGAACGGGGTCAGTACGGCTGCAGAGGGTCTGCTCGATACGTGCGGCACCGGCGGGGACGGGCAGCATACGTTCAACATATCGACCGCCGCGGCGATCGTAGCCGCAGGCGGCGGCGTTCGGGTCGCCAAGCACGGCAACCGCGCGATGTCGAGCAAGAGCGGCAGCGCGGACGTGCTTGAGGCGCTCGGCGTCAATATTCATCTCGGCAGCGAGTCTGCGGAGCGGTGCTTGAAGGCGATTGGCATTTGCTTCATGTTCGCGCAGGTGTATCATCCTTCGATGAAATACGCGGCGGCTCCCCGCAAGGAGCTTGGGATGCGCACCGTGTTCAACCTGCTCGGACCGCTTACGAATCCGGCAGGCGCCGACCGGCAGCTGCTCGGCGTGTTCGATCGGAACTTAACCGAGCTGATGGCGAACGTGCTGAAGGGGCTCGGTTCGCGGCGCGCGCTCGTCGTCGGCTCCCACGACGGGCTGGACGAAATCAGCCTGTCCGCAGCGACGCGGGTGACGGAGCTGAAGGACGGCAATGTGGTCACATACGATATCGCTCCTGACGATCTTGGACTGAAATCGTGTAAAATAGAAGAGTTAAGAGGCGGCGACGCGAAGGAAAACGCGGAGAAAATCCGCAGATTGCTTGCCGGAGAACGCGGCGCATACCGCGATGTCGTGCTTGCCAACGCCGGGGCATGCTTCTATGTGACCGGCGTCAGCGGCACGCTGCAGGAAGGCGTGAAGCGTGCGGCGGATGCGATCGATTCGGGGGCGGCGCTGCAAAAGCTGGACGACTTGGTGAAGCTGACGGGGGAACTGGCTCATGTATCTTGATCGGATTGTTGAAGTGAAGAAGAAGGAAGTGGCCGAGCTTCGGGAGAAAACCTCGATTGCGGAGCTGGAGCGGGCTATATCGGTATTGCCGGGAACGAAAGGGTTTCATGCGGCTTTGAAAGATCGCAAGAGACCGATGGGGCTCATCGCGGAAGTAAAGAAGGCATCGCCTTCGAAAGGGTTGATTCGCCCGGACTTCGATCCGGTGGAGATCGCGAAGGCGTATGAAGCGGCAGGGGCGGACTGCTTGTCCGTCCTTACCGACGCGCCGCATTTCCAAGGGGCAAACGATTATTTGTCGAACGTCCGGAAGGCGGTAGCGCTGCCGCTGCTGCGGAAGGATTTTACGATCGATCCGCTGCAAATTTATGAAGCGAGAGCGATCGGGGCCGACGCGGTGCTGCTTATTGCGGCCATCCTGACGAAGGACGAGCTGAGGCGGTTTATGGAGCTTGCTTCCGGACTAGGACTGGATACGCTGCTCGAGGTTCATGACCGGGCGGAGCTGGAGACGGCGCTGGAGCTGGATGCGCCGCTTATCGGCATCAACAACCGGAATTTGCATACGTTTGTGACCGATGTGAAGGTGACGGAGGAGCTTGCCCGGCATATTCCGGAAGGGAAGACCGTGGTCAGCGAAAGCGGCATTTCGCGGTCGGAGGAAATCGAATACTTGCGATCGGTTGGCGCCGCCGCGGTGCTGGTAGGGGAGCATTTTATGCGTCAAGCCGATATCGGCGCCGCGGTGAACGAGCTGATGGGAGCATTGGTCCGATGAGGGAGCCGGAGTTGGAGCTGAAGCTGAAGCTGAAGCTGGAAAGTCCTCAGGTGAAAATATGCGGGCTCATGCTGCCGGAGACGGCGAAGCAGATGCAGGAGGCCGGAGCGGACGTCGATTATATCGGCTTCGTGTTTGCGCCGAGCAAGCGCCGGATCGATGCGGCGCGGGCGAAGGAAATCGCTCAGGCGTTCGGGGGCGGGACTGCCCCTGTGCCGCGCTTCGTCGGCGTATTTGTGAATCCCGAGCCGGAGGAGCTGGATGCGATCGTTAAAGCCGTTCCGCTGGACGCCGTGCAGCTGCACGGTGACGAGACGGCGGAGTATTGCCGGGAAGTGAAGCGGCGGCATCCTCGCGTCGAGGTGTGGAAGGCGCTCGGCGTTTCGGGCGATTCGCTTCATGGCGAGACGGCTGCGGCCGATCGGCTTGGGCCGTATGAAGGCGCCGTCGACACGGTTCTGCTCGACGCATGGGACCCGAAGACGATCGGAGGCACCGGCACGACGTTTCGATGGGAAGCGATTCCGGCGTATCAGTACTGGTGCGATTCCAATGGCGTCCGGCTCATTGTGGCCGGCGGATTGAATTCCGGCAACGTTGGCGATTTGCTGGATGCCTACGCGGTCGGCGCGGTGGACGTATCCAGCGGCGTGGAAACGGATGGCGTGAAAGATATAGAGAAAATTCGTACATTCACGGAAAGGGTGAAGGGAAGATGAGCATTTCGCAAGTTCCGGACATACAGGGACGTTTCGGCAAATTCGGAGGACGTTACGTGCCGGAAACGTTAATGAACGCTCTCCTTGAACTGGAGGAGGCGTACCGCCGTTATTCGAAGGACGACGAATTTGTGAGTGAGGTTCGCGAGCTGCTGGTTCAATACTCCGGGCGTCCGACCCCGCTTTACTATGCGGAGCGACTGACCGAGCATCTCGGCGGAGCGCGCATCTTTTTGAAGAGGGAAGATTTGAACCATACCGGCGCTCACAAAATCAACAATGCGATCGGACAAGGCGTGCTGGCGAAGCGGATGGGCAAGAAGAAGGTCATTGCGGAAACGGGAGCGGGCCAGCACGGCGTTGCCACAGCGACGGTTGCCGCGCTGCTCGGACTTGAATGCAAGGTGTTCATGGGCGAGGAGGATACTCGCCGCCAGCAATTGAACGTGTTCCGGATGAATCTGCTCGGTGCGGAAGTCGTACCGGTCACCTCCGGAACGAGGACGCTGAAGGACGCGGGCAACGAAGCGCTGCGGTACTGGGTAAGCAATGTCGACGATACGTTCTACATTCTCGGCTCCGTCGTCGGCCCGCATCCGTACCCGATGATGGTGCGCGATTTTCAGCGCGTTATCGGCGACGAGACGCGGAAGCAAATTCTCGAGACGGAAGGCCGCCTGCCCGACGTCGTGATCGCATGCGTCGGCGGCGGCAGCAATGCGGCGGGCATGTTTTATCCGTTCGTCGACGACGAGAGCGTCCGCTTGATCGGCGTCGAAGCGGCAGGCGCGGGGGTGGACACCGACCGCCACGCGGCGACGATGACGCACGGCAAGCCCGGCGTATTCCAAGGCTCGATGAGCTATTTGCTGCAGGACGAGTACGGTCAAGTGCAGGAGGCGCATTCGATCTCGGCCGGGCTCGACTACCCGGGCATCGGTCCGGAGCATTCGTACTTGAAAGATGTCGGACGGGCGGAATATGTCCCTTGCTCGGACCAAGAAGCGCTCGATGCGCTGCAGCTTCTTTCCCGCAAAGAGGGTATCATTCCGGCGCTGGAGAGCGCGCATGCGATAGCGCATCTGATCAAGCTCGCGCCGACGCTCGGAAAAGACAAGACGATTGTCGTCAACCTGTCGGGCCGCGGCGATAAAGACGTCGAATCGATTATGAAATACATGAAGGAGGGCTTCGGCTATGAACGCCATTGATGCGGTTTTTGCGCGTTTGAAGGAGAGCGGCGGGACGGCGTTGATCCCGTTTCTGACGATCGGAGACCCTGACTTGGATACATCCGTCGCTTTGATTCAAGAGCTGGAGCGCTCCGGCGCCGATCTGATCGAGCTCGGCGTGCCGTATTCCGATCCGCTGGCGGACGGGCCCGTCATTCAGCGGGCGTCCGAGCGCGCTTTATCCGGCCGGCTGACGACGATCGTGGATGTGATCGGTGTGGCGCGGCGCGCGCGGGAGAGCGGAGTGAAGCTGCCGTTTATTTTGTTCACCTATTACAATCCGGTGCTTCAGCTCGGCTTCGGCCGGTTTTTCGATCTGGTGAAAGCGAACGATATTTCCGGTCTAATTATCCCGGATTTGCCGCTCGAAGAGGATGCGGAAATTCGCGCGCTTGCGGAGGAGCATAACGTCCACCTCATTCCGCTCGTGGCTCCTACTTCGCAGCAGCGCGTCGAATCGATCGCAAGCAAGGCGCGCGGCTTTGTGTACTGCGTGTCGTCGCTGGGCGTCACCGGGGAGAGAACGCAATTCGCTTCCAATATCGACGCGTTCCTTGACACGGTGCGCGGCGCGGCTTCCGTGCCGATCGCCGTCGGCTTCGGCATCAGCAGCCGCGAGCAGGTGGAGCGGTTTGCAGGCAAATGCGACGGAGTTATCGTCGGCAGCGCCATCGTGCGCAAAATCGAGGAACAGCTGGAGCTGCTGCGCGATCCTTCCAACCGTGACGAGGGTGTGCGGCGCGTAGGCGCGTTTGTGCGCGAGTTAAAAGGGGCATAATCGTTTTTTTTCGGGAAATCGGACCTTCGATTAAGGGTCCGATTTTTTCGTTGCCGGGTGTTATTTTTATTCCGTTTCAACCTTAACACCCGCCCGAACTAGCTGGCTTCACCAGAACTTAGTTTTAACTTAGTTCCGTTGCACCCTAGCGCACCGCCTGACCGCCGACCTCGAACGGAACTTTATTCCGCTGCCACCTCTCCACCGCCCAAACTAGCTGCCTCCAACGGAAATTAGTTCCGTTAGAGCCTTCGTCTTTCAAAGAAATGGTTGTGTCCGCAAGGATATAAGCAGTTTTTAGTGCTAAGTAAGTCGGTTGAGGGATAAAGGTATGCGTTAGTACCAAGTTTTGGTGCTAAGCAGATCGATGGTGGGTGAAAGGTGCGAGTTAGCACCAAATATTGGTACAAAGTGACTCGGGTGAAGGAGAAATGTGCGAGCTAGTATCAAGTTTTGGTGCGAACAACCCGCTTCGGATCGGCGGTTTAAGCTCATTCTTTACCGAATCAACGCGTTGTAGCAAAAAATCGTGGCAAGGTGCACGCCGATAAGCTACAATATGATATAAACTCATAGATGACATGCAGGAGAGTGGGAACGATGAAGCCAAAAGCTCATATCATGCATTTGCCGGTGTACCAGCCCGGAAAACCGATTGACGAAGTAAAAAGAGAATTGGGCTTGAGCGAAGTCATTAAGCTTGCTTCCAACGAAAATCCGTTCGGCTGCTCGCCTAGGGCGAAAGAAGCCATTGTAAACTATGTGGATTATGCGAATATTTATCCGGACGGGGCCAGCGTCGAATTGACCGCCGCGGTTGCCGAGCATTTCGGCGTAGAGACGAATCAAATCGTATTCGGAGCGGGCTCCGACGAGCTGATTATGATGATCGCCAGAGCGTACCTCTCGCCTGGAGACGAGACGATTATGGCCGACCGCACGTTCCCGCAGTACAAGCATAACGCCGATGTCGAGGCTGCAACCGTCATCGAGGTGCCGCTGAAGAACGGCGTTCACGATTTGGACGCGATGCTCGCGAAAATGACCGACCGCACGAAAATCGTTTGGGTATGCAACCCGAACAATCCGACAGGCACAATCGTCACTTCGGACGAGCTCCAGCGATTCCTAGAGCGCGTACCGCAGAACGTTATGGTCGTCCTTGACGAGGCATATGCCGAATATGCCGAAACGGAAAGCGAATATCCGAACGGCGTTGAGCTTCTCAAAAAATACCCGAACCTGTTGCTGCTGCGCACGTTCTCAAAGGCATACGGCCTGGCGAGCCTGCGAGTCGGCTACGGCATCGGTTCGCCGGACATTATCCGCTCGATCAATCAAGTCCGGGAGCCGTTCAATACGACGGGCTTTGCCCAGGCGGCGGCTCTTGCAGCAATTAAGGATCAACAATTCATCCGTTCGTGCCGCGAAAAAAACAAAGAAGGTATCGCATACTTGACCAAGGAATTCGGCCGCATGGGGCTAACCTACTTCCCTGCGTACGGCAACTTCATTCTCGCGGACGTCAAACGTGACGCGAAAACCGTCTTCGAGGCGCTGCTGCGCAAAGGCATTATCGTACGGGGAGGGCATACGGCATCCATCGGCTTCCCGACGATGATTCGCGTAACGGTCGGATCGGCAGAGCAAAACCGCGCATTCATTGAAGCATTGGAAGCGGTGCTCTCCGAAACGGCCGTGGTGGCGGAATGACCAAAATCGCCATTTTCGGCGTCGGACTGATCGGGGGCTCTCTTGCGTTATGCTTTAAAGGAAAGAGCGGGTATGAGGTTGTCGGCCATTCCCCAAACCCCGCCTCCGTCGAGAAATATGTGAAGCGCGGGGTAGTGGACCGCGGTACGACATCGCTGGAGGAGGCGGCGTCCGATGCGGACTTTTTGTTCCTTTGCGTCCCGGTCGGCATGCTGCCGGATTATCTGGAGGCATTGGCGCGGATAACCTTGAAGCCGGGGGCCGTCATTACGGACGTAGGAAGCACAAAGGGGGACGTCGTCGCCGCAGCAAGCCGGCTCGACTTCGGTGAAGCGGTGTTTATCGGAGGCCATCCGATGGCGGGCAAGGAACGGTCCGGCGTTGAAGCGGCGACCTCCTATTTATTCGAGAACGCCTATTATGTGCTTACTCCCTCCATTCGGACGCCGGAAGAAGCGTATGAGAGGCTTTCAGCACTGCTGGCCGAAACGAAAGCGAACATTGTAAGGCTCGATCCCGTCGTACATGATGAAGTCGTAGGGGCAGTCTCTCATTTGCCGCACATCGTGGCCGCATCCTTGGTGAATATGATATCCAAGCTGAATTCCGACAATGACGCATATGAAAAGCTTGCTGCCGGCGGCTTCCGCGACATTACGCGGATTGCTTCAAGCGATCCCGTCATATGGCGTGACATAAGCATGAGCAACCGGCCGGTTCTGCTCAAGCTGCTTAAGGAATGGATTCGCGAAACCGAACGGTTTATAGCGCTGCTGGAGCAAAGCGACGAGCGGGGAATCGAGTCGGCGTTCGCCGATGCCGCGACTTTCCGGAGCGGACTCCCCGAAAGACGCAAAGGCTTCGCGCATACGCACCATGAATTTTACGTCGAGGTCGCGGATCAGCCGGGGACGATCGGCAAGCTGACGATGCTGCTCGGCGAGCATTCCATCAATTTGCGGAACATCGGTATTTTCGAGCGGGGGCCCGGGTATCCGGGAGCGCTCAAGCTGTCGTTCGGAAATGCGTCCGAAATGGAGGAAGCGGACAAGCTGCTAAGACATTTAGGATATCGGGTCCATTTTTGAAATATAGAAGTAGGAAAAACGGCGGGACTACCGTCCGTTTTTTTCTTTAACAAAAAAGAAAGCGTTTTAAAAATTGTTGTTGACAAAATGGAAGCGTATACATATACTAAAAGTACAGTATGGTTTCTCTCCACTCCTATCCGATATATGGCACAATGTGCAACCGCCGAAAGGCGGTATTTTTTTTGTCTTTAACATACATTTCAGTACCTAATTTTGGAATTGTATAGTAAAATAGGGTGGGTGAATTCAGGAATCGAATGGCAATTCGTCGAATCGTGAAGGATTTTATCGAAATAGGAAGAATAATAGAATACATATTCGCAATAGGTTTTTCGGACTATTTTAAATATTCATGAAATTTCAATCAACTTTTGATTTTTATTATGCGGCGCAACTTTTTCAGTTCCCCGGTGTAATATTGTATAGCTGAACGGGGAACGAGCAAGGATGAGCAAGGAGGCTTTTCCATGACCGATTCCCAGCTGATTCGGGAAATAAAAGACGGAAACGTTCAGCTCTATCAGGAACTGGTCTCGCGTTACGAGCGGAAAATCCTGCTTTTTATTTTTCATATGTTGAAAAACTCGCGGATGGAGCATATGGCGGAGGATATGTGCCAAGAGACGTTTTATAAAGCGTATCGAAGCCTGCATTCCTTCCGGGAAATTGAAGCCTCCTTTTCGACATGGCTCTATACGATTGCACGAAATACGGTCCTAAGCGAATTGCGGAAGGGGCGCAACGGCAACGTATATTTGGAGGATACGGCTCATGTGCCGCTCACTCCTCCGGAGACGATGCCTGAGCAAACCGTGCTTCGAAGCGAGAAGGTCAACATGGTGCGGGAAGCGATTAACAGCTTGCCGGAGAAGCAGAGATCGGCGCTGATTTTGCGGGAGTACGACGGATTGGACTACCAGGAGATTGCCGGCATTCTCGGGCAAACCGTCTCCTCGGTAAAATCGTTGTTATTCCGGGCAAGAGCGAGCGTGAAGACTCAGCTTGAGTCTTATGTTCTGGAACCGATTCATGAGGAATATGAAGGGATGAAGCAGCGATGAAGTGCAACGAGATCCGCGAAATGTTCGGGGATTACTGGGATTTGCCCGAGAACGACTGGAACCGGATTCGGGTGGATGAGCATATTAAACGATGCGGCGAATGCGCGGCAGAGTTTAAAGTGTGGCAGGAAAGCGTCGAATTGATTCAATCGTCCGCCGTTTTCGTACCCGACGAATCGCTTCCGAATACCGAGGGCGTCATGTCCCGTAAAGTGATGGATCGGATTTATGCGGACGAAACGTGGCGCATTCCGGTTGCTTCCCGCATTTACTCTATTCCGCAACGCCTTCGCGTACGCTTTACCGCCATCATTGCATGCTGTCTCGCACTGTTCGTTTGCGGATTTTTATATCAAATCGTTACACCCGGCGACGCTCTGTCCTCCCGGCCGACTTCGGGCGTCATTTCGGTTGGATCGCTAGGCGGGGATGAGGATAACGAATTCGCTATCGAAGGCTTCGGTGAAGTGGAAATTGCCTCGATCGGCGATCCGGTCGTACTCGCCATACCGTCAGTCGATTCTTATCCCGACTTGATGCTGGTGCTCTCGTTCCTTGGGTTCGTTTGCGCGCTGCTCACTTTAAATTGGTTTTCGAGGCTTCAAAGATGACGCTGATTCTAGGCTTAATCCGACACGGAATTACCGATTGGAACGAATTCGGACGAACGCAAGGTCAGCGGGACATTCCTTTGAACGAAACCGGCAGGCGGCAAGCGCATGCGCTTGGCCGAAGAATCCCCCCTCGGGCTTGGGATGTGCTATACAGCAGCGATTTGTCCAGAGCGGCGGAGACGGCCCACATTGTAAGCATACATACGAAATTAGAACCGGTTCGAGCCGACATCTTGCTGCGGGAGCGTTCGTTCGGACTGCTTGAAGGCTTAACCCGCGAGGAACGCTTCTCCCAATGGGGAGAGCGTGCGCTGGAACACCCGGAGGTAGAAACCTCCGAGAACGTATTGAAGCGCGGAATGGCGTTTATTGACGCAGTTCTGAAGCGGCATGCGAATCAGCGTGTGCTCGCGGTGAGCCACGGCGCCTTCATCAGGCATCTGCTGCCGGCGCTGCTGACAGATCAAGACGTGCCGGAAGGCGCGCTGGACAACGCATCATTAACGATACTGCAATTTGACGGCGCAAGGTGGCGCTGTTTGCTTTTTAACGGCAGCGTGCCCGAGCCGGAAATATCTTAAAGCCCGAAGGGGCTTTTTTTATGTCCGGTCATCTTCCGCCCGTCGGGGGGCCGGACACTTGCTAGTTGACAATCACTAACGGAAACGAATGTCCGCTAAAAAGGGAAAGTTTACATAATACGGCGTTGTAACGGAACGTGTCTATATAGCCCCCTAATCCATTTGGACACTCCTAACCACTTCAGA
>NZ_JAQZSG010000021.1 GCF_028745515.1 Paenibacillus thermotolerans
CAAGCCGACAACAGAGCGCCCTTGATCGAATCAACGATCAAGGGCATTTTTTCGTGTCGATCTAGAACAAGGTGACGAACATGAGCTAACGGAAACGGATGTCCGCTAAAATGGGCAAGTTTACATAATTCGGCGATGTAACGGAACGCGTTGTCCGCTAACACCGTTTTTTCTCGCAATTTTCCCGCTTTACAACAAATTAGCGGACATCCCTTTCCGCTAATTCGTAAAATTCCGCCGTTTGCCGCGAATTAGCGGACAATGAGTTCCGCTAATTTCGCTCGAAAACACATACCTGGCAAATCATTACGAATGTCAGCCCGATCCGTTTCGCGACTGAATAAGAAACGGTCAACATAAGATGGCAAACGAAATCGAGCGTGCATGCGGAATTAGTGATGTTTCTTGGCAGAAACATCAATGGTTTAATGATAATGGCAGAAGGGAACCACGCAGGGTCTCGAGAGAGCAGGAAGTCGCCAACCCTTGATGGAGCAAACGATCAATGGCGGTTTTGCATAAATTGAGTTGACATAGTGAGATAATATTCAACAAATGAATAAAGAGCGGCTTTCAAAGCTCCCTTGTTTTCAACGCGGAAGAGATTTCCCCGGCAGCCGATTCACCGGATCCTGTATCAACTGATGTGCAGCTGCAACGGTTGAACTTTGAAGCAGTTTCACGGTTGATAAAGCTGCCGCGAAAATCATCGTAAAGATACTGACCGTAGCTTCCGCCTCAGCAATGCTTCTCGTATGCCATACTACCCCCGTCGCGTCAGTGACCAACGTATTGCCGCTGTTTGACAAATAGGCCACAACAATCGCCAACCCAGTCACGGCATACATGATGATTGCCTGAGCGTAGAACGACCTGGGAAAAATCAAAGTCTCCGGTTTGCCGTCAATCCTCCGGAAACGCAGGAAGAAGGCGTACAATTGGAAGAACACATATACAGTGAAAAACCATCCTAAGTAGTTGGTTAAGGGCACCCCAAAGTAACCGCCGCCTTGCTCCCAGATCCAGAGCTGGCCGATCGTCAGGGCTGTCGGATCAAAACCTAGATCCCAAGCGACCATGGCGAAAGAACCAATAAACGGAACTGCGAACGTGGTGAACGCACTGGACGTGCGATTAATATCGCCGGCCAACACCGTGCCAAGCACCCAGGCAAGGTAGCCGTTGGCGAAGTATCCGGGGCCGATCAGCAGAGGCACCTGAAAGAGCTTAGGGCCAAGCACGTCAGTGTAATGATAGTGACCAAACGGAAAACCGGTCAGAACACTGATGTTTTCCAGAAGATTGCTGACGGTCAAACAAAGGACAAGAAAGGTGATAATGCCGGTCCATCTGTAACGCACGGCACCATGAAGCAGCGCAAATACGGTAGGGATCAATAATACGACCGGTATAGGAAATAGCGGGGACACTTGGTTTGCCAGTTTAACCACGGTATAAACCGCAACCAAAATCCATAGAACTGCATTACTCGCGAAATAACGATTGTTAACAGTCAAGAGAGGTCACCCTTTCTTTGTGACGTACACGGTTTTCGACCATTGCTGTCTTTGATCATTGACTTGGAATAAAGTTAAAGAGGACAACGATACCTGACATTCCATAAAGAACAATTACAATAATTCGAAACCAGTGAGTTCGGTTCTCATAATCATGCACCACCAAATGCAGCGATACTCCGGACACGATAAAAAATAAAAAAATCAATAAAAAATCAGATCGATTAGGGCAGCATGTTTTCCTCACCATCCCTTCCGACGATAATTTGGCGCTGACAAACATCAAGATGATCATACCAATCAAACCGGCACTATTCAGATTAAGGGTTACAACCTGTCGGGTGATGAAAGAAGTGACGAGCATCAGGAGCGGGGAGAATATTAACAATTTGGAAAAATATCAGTGACAGCAGCTTAATTACGATTCGTGCTCTGAAGATGAGAGAAAAATCTGCTTCAAGCCCTTCGTAAAATCTCCAATTCCCAAACCACTACGGTTTATTCTTTGAATATTCATCTCTAAATCCTCTCCTTCGTTGATAATGATCGCGTTCCTCCCATGTTCAAACATAGTTTATCAAGCAAATGTTAAGGATTTGTGGAGAACATATCCTTTTTTCATGGTGATTCATTTTTCGCTCAGGCGGCCTCGCTCAATTACATGTTGACATATGCTTTTAAAACCATTATTATTATCAATAATAATAATAATAATATTATAAAAAAGGAGATTCATATGGTTAGTAATTTGACAATCGGTTCTATGTTCGCTTCCGCTATTTTCGCGTTACTGCTGTTTACCGGACTCATCATTTTTTTTAAGAAGAAAGAGGGCATATCGGTAAAGCCGATTGTAATCGGAGCTTTAGGCTTTATCGTGTGTACGCAAGTGTTGGAAAAAATACTTCATACGATCGTTGTACTCAATTTCCCGAACTATGCGGAGCATCCGTGGATATTTGGAATATACGGAGGGCTGGCAGCGGGGACATTCGAGGAGCTGGGCCGATTTGCGTTATTCGTCTGGCTATTGAAGAAGTATCGGGAATATAAGGACGGGATTGCGTTCGGCGTCGGTTGGGGCGGAATTGAAGCCGTCGTGATTATACTTCTCACCACTGTGCCGAACATAATTTTCGCAATGATGATGAATGAGGGAACGTTCGAGTCGAGCGTGGGGGCAAACATGACGGCGGAACAGCTCGGAGTTATTAAAGAAGCGATATTGAATCACGGACCGTCGAGCTACTTGCTCGGGATGCTGGAGAGATTGTTTGCGGTGTTCCTGCAAATCGCGTTTTCGTTATTGGTGCTTTTGGCGGTCGTTAAAAATAAATTCTCGCTCGTCATTCTTTCGTTATTGATCCATGCGATTATCGATTTTCCGCTTGTGTTTTTCCAAACAGGTCACTTTACACAACTGTGGGTAATAGAAGCATATATCGGTGTAATTGCCGTATGTTCGCTAGTATTTATTTCGAAATCGAGAAAATGGTTTCCGCAATAGATCTGTAGACAGATAGGTAAGAATAATACGCGTCTTCCGCAATAATCCAAAAAGCCGGCCGTCTCGTCTTTAGACGAAGCGACCGGCTTTTCTTTTACCCGACGGCGATCCAGGATAGTAGACCTTCCTGCACGATGCCGTCCCCGATTTTCGTAACGGTAATGACCGCGGAATGCTCGGATACGGATGCGATGGAGGCGAAGCACGAGTTGCTGTGCGTATTGGCCACAATCGTGTAATTCGTGTGACCGAATCCTCCGCCCACGAATGCAATCTCAACGTCTACCGCCGCATCAAGCTCATCGAAAGCGAACGGGGCGCTGCCGAAAAGCATCGATGGAGCATGGGATGCGGCCGGCGCCCTAACGACGGAAACATTCAGCTTTTCCGGACCGATCGACCCGTCCTGAATATGGTCCGATTGGATGCTTCCGGGACGCACATGGCTGCCGGTGACTGCAAATTCGTCGATATGCGCCGACTTCACCTGACCCTCGGCAATATGGTAATGCTGGATGGCGCCGAGGGAGATGTGTTCGGAATCGACGCTGCCTTCGGCGATATGAGCGCCGTCGACGGATGAGGGAGCCAGCAGCTTTGCTGTAATGCTTTTTGGCGCAAGCTTATCGGTTGTAACGGACCCGTTCTGCAGATGCGATGTTTCGACCGAGCCGTTGCTCAAGTGAGACGAACGGATGGAGTGAGGAGCGATTTTGGATTCCGTTACGTTACCGTCCGCAATATGATCGGTCGTTACAGACGCGTTCGCCAGCAGATCGGACGTAATGCTGCTCCGTGCCAGCTTTTCCGGTGTTACCGATTCGTTCCGCAGGTGCTCCGTACCGATCGCATTCTCGGTTACATGCGCTGAGGTTACCGATTGCAAGGCGATGTGACGTCCGGTAACGGCCTCATCCGTCAAGTGAATGGAAGCGATGCAGCCGTCGGCGATATGAGCGCCTTCGACGGCAGCAGGGGCCAGCAACCCCGACGTAATGCTTTTTGGCGCGATTTTTTCGGTAATAACAGCTCCGTCTTGCAGATGCGCCGTTCCGATCGCTCCGTCGTTCACATGCGACGAACGGACCGAGCGGGGCGCAATATTATCGGTTGTAACGGCATCGATTGCGATGTGGGCTGAAGTAACGGACGAATCTGCGAGCAGGTTTGAAGTTATGCCTCCCGGAGCGATTTTTTCCGATGTGACCGATGCATCCTTCAGGAGCTCCGTGCCGATGGCGTTCGGGACGAGATGCTTGGAAGTCACCGCTTGCGGGGCGATGTGATGCCGGGTTACGGAGTCTTCCCTCAGGTGGAAGGAGGAAATGCTGCCTTCGGAAATGTGGTCGCCGTCGACGGAAGAAGGAGCCAGCACTTGCGACGTTATGCTTTTCGGCGCGAGCTTTTCGGTAGTGACGGACCCGTTGCGGATATGAGTCGTTTCGACCGCTCCATGGTTCAGATGATAGGAACGGATGGCGAAGGGCGCGATTTTATCCTCCGTAATATTTACGTCGGCAATATGATTTTTAGTGACGGACCCGTCTGCCAACAAATTGGATGTAATGCTGCTCCGCACGATTTTTTCCGTTGTGATCGATCCGTCCCGCAGGTGTTCCGTGCCGATCGCATTCAAGCTTATATGTGATGAGGCCACCGATTCCGGAGCGATATGATTCCCGTTGACGGAGGCATCCTTCAAATGGTCGGAAGCAATGCTGCCATTGGCGATGTGGTCGGTGTCGATGGTACCGGGAGCGATCAGCTCCGAAGTAATGCTGTTTCTTGCAAGCTTATCGGTTGTGACGGATCTGTTTCGGATATGCGCCGTTTCGACCGCTTCTTCATGAATATGCGACGAGAGAATCGACAACGGAGCGATTTTCGATTCCGTAACGGATTCGTCCGCAATATGGTCCGCGGTGACGGACGCTTCCGCAATCAGATCGGACGTAATGCCGCCTTGGGCGATTTTTTCCGATGTAACCGATGCATTCTTCAAATGCTCCGTGCCGATGACGTTCGGATTAAGATGTTCGGAATTCACCGCTTGGGGAGCGATGTGGTGCCGGGTAACGGCAGTTTCTTTCATATGGTAGGAGGCAATGCTGCCGCCGGCGATGTGAATGTCTTCCACCGACTCATAAGCCAGGTGCTCCGATGAGACGCTTTTCGGCGCGAGCTTTTCGGTTGTTACGGCATGCTTCTGCAAGTGTCCCGTCCCGATGATTTCGTCGTTCAGATGCGGAGAACGGATCGATTGGGGAGCAATTTTTTCCTCTGTCACGGCTTCAATTGCAATATGTTTTGTTGCAACGGACAAATCGGCAATCAGATCGGACGTTATGCTGCTTGGGGCGATTTTTTCGGATGTAACCGAGGCGTTCCGCAGATGCTCCGTTTCAATTGCATCCATGCGTACATGTTCCGAATCGACCGATTGTGCGGCAAGCTGCCGGCCGGTAACGGCGGCATCCTTCATATGGAAGGAAGCGACGCTGGCTTGCGCGATGTGAACCGATTTCACCGATCCGTCGGACAGCTGCTCGGAAGTAACGCTGCTTGGCGCGAGCTTCTCGGCTGTGACGGCTTTGTTTCGCAGATGCTCCGTTTCAACGGTCTCTTCGCAAATGTGCGACGAATAAATCGAAAGAGGAGCGATTTTCGTTTCCGTGACGGAGTCGTCGGCAAGATGGTCGGAGGTGACGGACGCATCCGCAAGCAATTCGGACGTTATGCTGCGTTCGGCGATTTTTTCAGACGTTACCGATCCGTTCTCGAGATGTTCCGTGCCGACGGCTTCCGGAGCGATATGCCCCGATTTTACCGATCGCATTGCGAGCTGCTGTCCGGTAACGGCGGCATCCTTCAGATGGCCGGAAGCGATGGTGCCCTCGGCGATGTGGACCGATTTCACCGACCCGGCGGACAGCTGTTCGGAGGTCACGCTTTTCGGCGCAAGCTTATCGGTCGTTACGGCACCGCTTAGCAGATGGGCGCTACCGATCGTTTCACGGTTCAGATGCGACGAACGAATCGAGAGGGGGGCGATCTTGTCTTCGGTAACGGCTTCGTCTGCCAAGTGGACGGTCTGCACCGTGCCCTTGCCGATCGCTTTAGCCGTTACCGCGCCGCTCCGAAGATGCTCTTCGCCGATGCTGTCCGTGCTAAGCTTCGATCCGTCCACGCTTCGGTCATCCAAATCCAGCGTTCCTTCCGCTAAGTGATGCTTTCGGATGATGCCGCTTTGCAAGCTGCTTTCGCCGACCGAATGCGCATTCAGATGCTCCGCCTTTACGGCGCCTTCGGCGATGTGGCCGCTTTGCACGGCGTTGGGGCCGATATGCCGCGCATGAATGGCGCGCTCCGTGACGTGATTTGCCGTAACCGAGCCGTCCGCCAGCTTGCTCTCCGTAATTTCGCCGTCGACAATATGCTTCGCCAAAACGGAGGAGGCGGCAAGCAAATCGGAAGTAATGCTGCTTCCGGCAATTTTTTCCGACGTAACCGATTGATCCTGCAGCTGCTCCGTACCGATTGCATTCGTTGAAATATGAACCGATTCCACCGATTTCGGAGCGATTTTCGAACCGGTGACGGCGTTGTCGGACAGGTGGAAATGGTGAATTGCGCGTTCCCGTATGGTCTCGGAGGAGACGATTCCGCTCTGAAGGTGGTTCTCTCCGATCGCGAAGTCTTCAATATGGCGGGCTTTAAGCGCTCCGTCCGAAATATGCTCGGAAGAAATTTCCCCGGCCGCGATATTTTTGGCTCCCACCGCTCCGTCTGCCAAATGTTTGTTCATGACGATGCCTTCCGCCAAATGATCCGAATGAACGGCATTCGGCCGCAGGTGGACGCTTTGAACGGAGTCGAACGCAAGGTGTTTTCCGAGCACGCTCTCCGTTGTCAGATGGATCGATTTGATGGCGTGCTCCGCAATATGACGGCTGAAAATCGATTCGGGCAAAATATGCGTCTCGTTAACGGATGACGGGCTTAGATGCTCTCCCTGAATCGCGCGGTCTGCAATGTTCCTGGAAATAATTGCGCCGTCCGCGATTTTTTCCGAGATGACGGCGTTATCTTGTATAGACTCCGTAGACACGCTGCCGGCGCATAAGTGATCCGACTCGATGGATTGTGGAGCGATATGCTTGTTGGTAATCGTATCGGATTCGATATGCTCCGTCTGTATGGAGAGCGGCGCAATCTTATCCGCAGTGACGCTTTCCGGCTGCAAGTGGCTGGTGCCGATCGACATCGCCTCGAGCTTCTCCCCGGAGATCGAGCCGTCGGCAACCTTTTCCAATGTAAAAGCGCCGGTGTCCAGATGTATCGCCCGTATCGAGCCCGGAGCCAAATGATAGCCGCGAATCGTCTCGGCCGAAATATGCTCCCCGGTAATCGTATCGTCCGCAATCTTTGCCCCCGTAACGGCATTGTCCGCGAGCTTATCGGTGGTGACGGACATATCCTCCATATGGCCCGTTGTGATGGCGGACGGATGAATATGCTCTTCCCGGATTGCGTTCTCCGCGATTTTATCGGACGTTACGCTTCGTTCCGCAATTTTGTTGGTCGTTACCGACAGGTTCGTTAGCTTGTCGGACGATACCGATTCCGTCGCGAGCTTTGAGGTGATGATCGAATGCTCGGCGATATGCCGCGATTGCACCGCCTGCTCCGATATATGCAGATGCTTCACCGTATCGGGGGCGAGCTTGGATTCGGTTACCGCACGGTCCGCTATGATCGCGTTCGTCACGGACTCGAGCTGAAGATGACGGGAGGTGACGGCTTGCTCGGAAATGTGCTTGGATTGGACGGCATTGTCGTTGATAAATTCGCTGCTGATGACGGACTGGGTCAAATGTTTTCGATCGATGACGCCTTCTCCGATTTTTTGGCCGGTCACGCTTTGGTCCGCCAGCTTGCCCGTAGTGATCGCTTTATTCATAATGCGATCGGAGGTGATCACCTCAAATGCCAGCTTATTGGCGGTAATCGAGCCTTCGGCGATATGCTCCGTCTTGATGCTCTTCGGTTGAACATGCTCCGATTTGACGGCGCCCGCTTTAATGTGGCTGGAATCGACGGAATCCTGGGCAATCTTGTCCTCGGTAACGGCGTGATCGCTTATTTTTTCCGTGGTAACCGCTTCGTCCGCCAGCTTCACCGAATTTACCGAGTGATTGGAGAGGTGAGACGTTTGAATGACGCTGCTCCTCAGTTTTGACGAAGTGACGCTGCCGTCCTGCAGCAGGTCGCCCGTAATCGATTGCTGGGCAAGATGCTTGGCATGGATGGATGCGTCCGCGATTTTTTGGGAGTCGATAATTTTATCGGCGAGTTTATCGGAGGTGATGCTGCCGTCCGCAAGATGTTGTCCGGTAATCGAGCGGAACTGCACCTTATCGCCCGTCACGGCGTAATTCGCAAGGTGGCGGTGATCGATCGACCCGGGGGCGATTTTATTCGACGTTACGCTGCCGTCCGCTAATTTGATTTCCGTCACGGCATAGTCCTTCAGCTCCAACGGCCCGATGCTTTCCATCTTCAGCTTGTGGCCGTCTACGGATCTTGCCGCAATTTTTTCGTTCGTTACGGATTGATCCGCCAAATCGTCCGTATAAATGATCGGGCCGAAGTAAGCTTCCTTGCGCCGGTTTATTTCGGCCGCCGGCGACGGCTCGGCTGCCTGGGAGTTTCTGATCTTCCGTGAATTTTCGACACTTCTCGAAGTTTCGGTATTCCGCGGTATCTCGACAATTGTTTGATTCTCGGTATCCTGCGGAGCGTCGTGATCCCGTGGAGTGTCTTGATCCCGTGGAGTCCCGACATTCGGTATAGCTTCGAGGTTCGGCAGAAAATCCGACTTCAGCGCCGGCTCGTCAGCAGGCGCATGCAGGGCCGCCTCATCCTCGAACTGAAACGGTCTGTATGCGCCGGTTTGTTTTATTGAAAGCTTCTCCTTGCTTGTGGGCGAAGAAGAAGGATTCAGATCGAGCAAACGCATTTCATCTATTTTTGCGTTCACCCGAAACGGCTTTTGGCCCTTTTGGGCTTTCTTCTTCATGCGTATGTGCTCCTTCCTAGACACTCTAGTGTACAATATGCATTTACCTAGGAAGCGGAAACAAAAAACCCGCCGAACTAGGCGCAGGAATAGGAAAATAATTTTTATCCAAAAAAAGGTTGACAGCAAATGGGAAAATCGATTATATTGTTTAAGTGCCGCAAGGCAATACCATTTTTTGAGAAAGGGTGATGGAACATGTTGAAGAAGTTCGCAAACGCAACCGCATATCGTTTACTGACAGTTCATCCGGTTCCATCGCGCCGAGCGTGCTGACCTTAGGGAAGGCATTTTTTTGATAGCGCATGGTAGTAAGCCACGGTGAACGAATGTTCGCTGTGGCTTTTTTAGTTTTTCTCGAAGGGAGAGATTCGACAAAACATGCTTCGTCTAAACGTACCGCCGGATGGTAATGTCATGCAGATGTCTCTATGGCTCGTAAAGTTTTACAATAAAACACGAAAACGAAGGTGAATGTTAACATGGAATTGAATTATTACGTAATCGAGAAGCTGGCAGCGGAGCATTCGGCAAAAATGTCCCGCGCGGCAAACCGCTGGGCGCTGAGGCAAGGGCCGGCAGAATCCGAAGGACGCAGCCGTCCGAAGCGGCTGTTCACCGTTACGCTCTGGAACCTTGAGTTTTCCGTAGCTGCGGTCCGGAAGTAAAAAATGAGAAGGCGTACCGAAAACGGTACGTCTTTTTTTGCATTTTTGGTAAAGTAGAGTGGAAGGGGTGAGACGATGCGGGAACTGGTCGGGGAGTGCAAGCAGTGCGGGCGCGCCGTTTATTGCGAGAACGGATTTCTCGGCGGAACGGTTCTGGAGGACGGAACGCTGCTTTGCTTCGATTGCGAGGACGACGGCTCGAGTCAAGAGCAGGCCGGCAGCAGCGAGAAATAGGTCGCAATGCGATGCGGTTCGGATCAAAAGTAACGAATGAGGAGGCCTTGCGAATGCGGACGATGGTCATCATGATGAATATGAACGAAGCCCGGTTGCAGCGGATTCGCGAGCTGGTGCCGGATTGGAACGTGATCTGCGGTAAGGACCGCTCCAACTGGGAATCCTCGCTTGCGGAAGCGGAAGTTGCGGTCGGCTGGCGCCAAGAGCTCGCGGATACGCTGCGAAGCGGTTCAAGCAAGCTGAAATGGGTGCAAAACTGGGGAGCGGGCGTGGATCACATGCCGCTCGCACTGCTGCATGACAAAGGGATCGCAGTGACGAATGCGAGCGGCGTGCATCCGAACCCGATTTCGGAAACGATCGTCGCCCTGATGCTTGCCCTTACAAGAAACATACATAAATACGTTCGAAACCAAATGCAGCGAAAGTGGGATCATGCCGGGCTGCGGCTGGAGATGCACGGCAAGACGGTTGGGATTGTCGGCCTCGGCGCGATCGGAACGGAAACGGCGAAAATTGCGAAGGCGTTCGGCATGAAGGTGCTCGGCATCAGACGTTCGGGGAAGGACGGAGAGTACACGGACGCCGTTTACGGGCCGGAGCGGCTGATGGAGGTGCTTCCCCAGTGCGATTATGTCGTCGTCACGGTCCCGCTGACGGACGAAACGCGGCACATGTTCGGGAAGCGGCAGTTTGAAGCAATGAAGAGCTCCGCCTTTTTTATCAACATCGGTAGAGGCGCCACGGCGGATACGAATGCGCTGGTGGAAGCTTTGACGAACGGAAGCATTGCCGGAGCGGGTCTCGACGTGTTCGAACAAGAGCCGCTGCCGGACGATCATCCGCTTTGGGGGCTGGAGAACGTGATCGTTACGCCGCATACGTCTGGATCGACGGAGCACTACGACGAACGAGCTTTGGACATTTTTCTTACGAACCTGGAAAGCTATGTGAAGGGGAAGCCTTTGCCGCTGAATCGGGTGACTCCGGACAAAAACTATTGATGCGCGAATCGGCACACGGAATAAGGAGGAGAAGGTGAACGTATTGGAGGAAGGGTTCGTCTTTTTATCCGCACCTCATCTTGCAGGCTTAGCCGCAACGGTTGCGACGATCGCCGCGATCGTCGTATTTCGCGCCAGGCTGCGTTACCCGGCGTTCCGTTACGGCCTTGCCGCCTTGCTGGCCGCAACGGAGGTTGCTCTGTACACCTGGTATACCGTGACGGATCAATGGGGCTGGTTCGCGCTGCCGTTCCAGCTTTGCACCGTTACGTTGTGGCTGTCCGTCGCCGTGCTGTTAACCCGGAATCGGAAGCTGTACGAGGTGACCTTCTTCCTCGGCATTCTCGGCGCGCTGCAGGCGTTGCTTACGCCGTACTTGGAGGAAACGTATCCGAGCTTCCGGTATTTTCATTTTTTTACGGCCCACATCGCAATCATTGCCGCCAGCGTGTACATGACGGCGGTCGAAGGCTTTCGGCCGACAGGCCGGTCGGTGCTCCGCGCTCTGCTATGGCTCAATGTGCTCGCAATTCCTGCCTCCATTGCGAATGTGCTTACGGGCTATAATTTTATGTTTTTGGCAAGAAAGCCGGCGACGGGCTCTCTTCTGGACGTATTGGCTCCGTGGCCATGGTACATATTGCAGCTGGAGGCGGTTGCGCTGGCGATGTGCTTCCTGCTGCTCGTTATGGTGAAAGGAATCGATCTGCTGTTTCGAAGGTTCGCAAGCGTGAAAGCAACGGAAAAGGGGAGATGAGAGCATGGCGCTCAAGGTGGCGATTTTTGGCGCGGGCTGGTTCGGACGAAAGCATGCGGAGTTGGCGTCGTCCATTGAAGGGACGACGGTATGCGGCTTCTGCTCGCCTCGGCTTGAGAAGGCGCGGGAAGCGGCGGCGCGATACGGAGCGGAGGGGTATACCGAAGTATCCGATTTTTTGGACGCTAGTAAGCCGGATGCGGCCGTCATTGCGGTTCCTCCGTTTGCGCACGGAGAAATTGAGTTTCAATTGATTGAGCGCGGCATTCCCTTTTTAGTCGAAAAGCCGCTCGGCGTCGAGCCGGAAACGGTGAACGAGATCAACCGCCGCGTGCATGAAGCAGGGCTGATTACGTCCGCGGGCTATCATTTCCGCTACACGGATGCGGCCGCGAAAGCGAAGGAGTGGCTCTCGTCCCGCCGAATCGTCATGTCATGGGGCCGCTGGATGGGAGACACGCCGGGAGTATACTGGTGGAAGGACCGGCGATTATCCGGAGGGCAGCTCATCGAGCAGACGACCCATATGGTCGACTTGGTCCGCTACTTGTGCGGCGAAGCGACCGAGGTAAGCGCATCGTTCGCTCATGTGACGACGGACCCGGCCTCCGAGGAGTGGAACGTGTCCGATGCCGGTGCCGCGACATTGCGGTTAGCGAACGGTTCGCTTGCGGTCTTGGCCCATACGAGCGCGCTGCCGAGGGGAATGGACATCGGATTGGACGTCTATACGGATCAGGGGCGTGTGAGCATCGGCTTTGACGGCGTAACGATTACCGAAGCGGACCGCGTAACGCAGCAGTTGAACCGCGGCGATCCTTACATGCGGGAAATGAAAGCGTTCCTCCATGCGGTGCGCACCGGGGATACGTCGCAAATTTTATCGGACTACGCGGACGCGCGCAAGACGTTCCAATTGACGTGGGCGGCGCATCAAGCGGCGGAGAGCAAAGCGGCCCAGCGGATCGGACAATGACGTAAAAAAGTGCCCGAAAGCCGAATGTCGGCTTTGCGGGCACTTTATTGTTACCAATCCGTCCGTTTGTTACCAAGCATAAGCTCTCGGTGCCGCTCCGCCAGGTCCCGGGAACAATTCGTCCAGACGCTTAAGCGTTGCTTCATCGAGCGTAATTTCGACGGCACGCAGCGCTTGCTCCAGCTGTTCTATCGTTCTCGGCCCGATAATCGGCGCGGTCATGGCCGGATGCGACAGCGTCCAAGCGAGCGCAACGTTCGCTTCGGTTTCTCCAAGCTCCTTGCACAGCGCGGAGAACGCTTCCAGCGTAGGACGCATCCGTTCGATCCGCTCGGCTTGATGCGATGTCCGCTTGCCGCGGTTGGCCGTGAGCGCGGAACCGCCGAGTATGCCGCCGTCGAGCGGGCTCCAGGCGATGACGCCGATGCCGAGATGCTCGGCGGCCGGGAGCACCTCAAGCTCCGGCAGTCTGCAGAGCAGGCTGAATTTATGCTGCTCCGACACGAGCCCGAAGAAATTCCGGCGTTTCGCTTCATACTGAGCTTTCACCAAATCCCAGCCGGCAAAATTGCTGGAGCCGACGTAACCGATCTTGCCCTGGCGAACCGCAGTTTCGAAGCCTTCCCACAATTCGTCCCACTGTACGCTTCGGTCGATGTGGTGCATTTGATACAGCTCGATATGATCGGTCTGGAGTCTGCGCAGAGAGCCTTCCAAGTGACGGCGGATCTTATAGGAAGACAAACCGGGTACATCGTTCGGTCCGTCGAGCGGATCGGACATTTCGCCGTACAGCTTCGTTGCAAGAACGGTTTTTTCCCGCCGTCCGCCGCCGAGCTGGAACCAGCGGCCGATAATTTCCTCGGTCCGGCCCGCATTCTTGCCCCAGCCGTATATGTTGGCCGTGTCAAAGAAGTTGATGCCGGCATCAAGGGCGGCGTCCATAATTTTGAACGCGTCTTTCTCGTCGGTATCGACTCCGAAATTCATCGTTCCAAGGCACAAGCGGCTTACGTTCAGACCCGATCGTCCAAGCTTCGCATACTTCATATCCAAGCCCTCCTATGTATTGGTTTACCTTTATATCATAACGGAAAAAAGTCGGCCGCGCATATGGATATTTTGAAAGGCGTGTGCTAGCATGTGAGTGAGATTCGTAGATTAAGGAGGGTTTTCTTCATGGTTTACTTAGCGAATGATTCCCGTTACGAAAGCATGGTTTACCGGCGCACCGGGAAATCCGGGCTGAAGCTGCCGGCGATTTCTCTCGGCTTATGGCACAATTTCGGCGGCATCGATACATACGAGAACGGATTGAATATGGTGAAAACCGCATTCGATCTGGGCATCACGCATTTTGATTTGGCGAACAACTACGGCCCGCCTCCGGGTTCCGCCGAAGAAAATTTCGGAAAAATGATGAAGCGCGAGCTTGCGCCTTACCGCGACGAAATGGTCATTTCCACGAAAGCCGGCTATTATATGTGGCCGGGCCCGTACGGCGAATGGGGTTCCCGCAAATATTTGATCTCCTCTCTGGATCAAAGCTTAAAGCGGATGGGACTGGAGTATGTCGATATTTTTTATTCGCACCGTCCCGATCCGGAAACGCCGCTAGAAGAAACGATGATGGCGCTTGACCAAGCGGTTCGGCAAGGCAAGGCGTTGTACGTCGGCATTTCCAGCTATAACCCGAAGCAAACCGAAGAAGCGATCCGCATCTTGAAGCAGCTCGGCACTCCGCTGCTCATCCATCAGCCGTCCTACAACATGTTCGACCGCTGGATCGAGAACGGCTTGCAGGATGTGCTTGACGAGCACGGCGTCGGAAGCATCGCGTTCTGCCCGCTCGCGCAAGGCTTGCTGACGACCAAATATTTGAACGGCATTCCGTCGGGCTCCAGAGCGTCGAAGCCGTCGGGCGCGCTGAAGGAAAGAGACGTGACGGAGGAGAGAATCGGCAAGATCAAGAAGCTGAATGACCTGGCCCAAAGCCGCGGCCAATCGCTTGCACAGCTGGCGCTTGCATGGGTGCTGCGCGGCGGACGCGTTACCTCCGCTTTGATCGGCGCCAGCCGTCCGGAGCAGATCGCCGAGAACGTAAAAACGATCGAAAACCTCGATTTTACGGGCGACGAGCTTCAAACGATCGAGTCCATCCTGAAAGGCTGATTTCGCATGAAAAAGGCTCTTCCCGAGAAACACATAGGGAAGAGCCTTTTTTGCGCCATTTTAAAATGCAAACACGTGATTGCCGATTTTTACGCTTACCGGGCGGCTGCGCACCCATCTGTTGTCCGTTTTGCGAGGATTGTAGAAAGTGAGCGCTCCCCTCGTCGGATCTCTCCCGTTCAGCGCTTCGTTAACCGCCTTGATCGTATCTTGAGAAGGCTTTACTTTATAAATATTGCGATCCAGCACGGGCGAATATTGAACATAGCTTACGCCTTTCACGACGACCGTCTGAAAGATGACGTCCTTGATACGGCTCGGGTAGTCGGAATCCGCCGCGCGGTTTAAAATCGTGGCGGCTACGGCTACTTTGCCTTGATGGCTTTCTCCGCCGGCTTCCGCCTCGGTCAATTGGTAGAGCCAGTACATGTCTTCATTACTCGTTTGGACCGTTTTCCCGGTCGGATTCGCTATCATCGTTTGAGCGTTTGCGGCAGGCAGCGCCGCATTGTTGCCTGTCAGGATCGAGATCGACGAGCTGTTGGGAGAATAGGTCACTTGGAAGCCCAGCTTTTCCGCGGCATAGCGGAGCGGGACATAGGTGCCGTTCGGTTTGTTTTCGGTTACGGTGCCGAGCGTCTCTCCCATCCATTTTGTGCCGTCGAGCCGATATGCTTTATTGGTGCCGGACGGCAGCGACAGCTTAACCTGAGTGTCCGATAAAATAACCGCTTGATACTGCGAATCCCATCCTACCGTGGCGCCGAGCTTCGAGAAAAATGTCGCAGGAACCAGCACACTTCCGCCTTGCGATATGTATGAGGTCGGCGAGGTTTTCCCGTCGATGTTGATGGAGTAGCTGTTTGAGCCGGCCGCCGAGGCAGCGCCGCTTCCGGAAACTAAGGAAATGAAAAGTCCGATGCCCGTTAAGGCAGCTGCTAATTTCTTCACATCATCACCCTTCCTGCCACGAACGTGGCGCACTGGAAACATTGTAAACCGGATCGGGGCCGGATTTAACCCCACAAAAGTTGGCAATGTGCGGGAAAATGCGCAAATTGTCCATTTAAGGCCAAAGAATGCGCGATTCCTTCCAATTATTACATCCGTTCTGTATGGATAACATTACCGTTTCATGGTATGGTATTGGAGACGTTTACATGGGAACGGCAGGGGAAACGTATGAGAGAATTATGGACGCTGCGCGGCTTTGTTTGGCGATTTCGCTACCGGTATATCGCGGGCATTTTATCGATCGTCGTTACGGATTTGTGCCAGCTGTGGATTCCATGGACGCTCGGCCGGTTTACCGATGAAGTAAAGGACGGATCGATCGCTTCGTCCGCACTGTGGACCTACATCGGATGGCTTCTGCTCGCCAGCGCAGGAATTTTTATATTTCGGTATATGTGGCGCGTCATGATCTTCGGTGCGGCTAGAACGCTGGAGTACGAAATGAGGAACCGGCTGTTCGCGCATTACCAGAAAATGTCCACCGCTTGGTTTACGCGCCGAAAGACGGGCGATCTGATGGCGCATGCGACGAACGATTTGCAGGCGCTGCGGTTTACGTTCGGGGGCGGCGTCGTTACGACGTTCGATACGATTGTGCTCATGACGCTGGCGGTCGTTATGATGGCTTCCACGGTCGATTGGCGGCTGACGCTCGTCGGATTGCTGCCGCTTCCGGTCATGGCGGTCGTGACCGCCCGGTTCGGCCGGCAAATCCATGAACGGTTCCGGGATGCGCAGGAGGCGTTCTCCGGATTGACCGACCGGGTGCAGGAGAACATTTCCGGCATGCGGGTCGTGAAGGCGTTCGCGCAGGAGGAAGCCGAGGAGCGAAAGTTTGCCGGAATTAACGACGTGAACTTTATGCAAAATATGCGTCTTGCGAGATTGCAGGCGCTGTTCAACCCGCTGGTGCAATGGATTACGGGCGTCAGCCTGATGCTCGTGCTCGGCTACGGCGGTATCCTCGTCATCCAAGACACGATAACGCTAGGGGAATTTATCGCCTTTAATTCTTATTTAGGCTTATTGACCGGGCCGATCATGGGGATCGGCTGGATGCTCAACATCTTTCAGCGCGGAGCCGCATCCATGAGCCGGTTGAACGAAATATTGCGCACAGAGCCGCAAATTACGGACGCACCGGGAGTGAACGAACGCGATCTCGAACCGATTCGCGGACGTATCGAGCTTGAAGGCGTTTCATTCCGTTACCCCGGGAGCGGCTCCGATGCGCTCTCCGATGTTCATGTTACGGTACCGGAAGGAAGCACGCTCGCCATCGTAGGCAAGACGGGAAGCGGAAAATCGACGCTCGTCAATCTGCTGGTGAGGCTGTACGATCTGCCCGAAGGAAAGGGTCAAATTCGGATCGACGGCACGAACATTCGGGACATTCCGCTGAAGCAGCTGCGGGAAAGCATCGGGTTCGTGCCTCAGGAAAATTTTCTGTTTTCCGAGACGATTCGCGACAACATCGCCTTCGGTACGAACGATGCGGACGAACGGAGCGTTGCGGACGCCGCGCAGGATGCGCAGGTTCTTGACAATATTCTCGATTTCCCGAAGCGGTTCGACACCATGCTCGGGGAACGCGGAGTTACGCTCTCCGGCGGGCAAAAGCAAAGAATTTCGATCGCGCGGGCGCTCATCAAGCATCCGAGCATCCTTATTTTGGACGATTCATTGTCAGCTGTCGATACGAAGACGGAGGAAGCGCTCTTGGAGCGGCTTCGATCGCTGAGGAAAAATAAAACGACGATTATTATCGCCCACCGGATCTCGACGGTTCAGCACGCGGATCACATTATCGTGCTTGATAACGGGACAATTATCGAACAGGGGAACCACGAGCGGCTGCTTGCAGCGGGAGGTCTTTACCGCGACATGTACGAGAAGCAGCTGCTGGAGGAACAGGTGGCCGGCGAACAATGAGGTGAAGCGCAAGTGAGCATGCAAGATGAAGAACGGTTAGCCAAAACGTACGACATCCGATTGATTTGGAGACTGCTCGGGTTCGCCAAGCCGCACGCCCGCATCCTGTCCGTATCGTTCTTGCTCGTGCTGATGATTACGGCGCTGGACCTGAGCGGGCCGCTCATTATCAAAACGGCGATCGACGATCATATTAACGGTCTTCGGCTGGAGATGGTAGACACGCAAGGGATCCGGATTCCTGAGGGCGTGCCCGCCACCGAGTTTCAAGGCAAACGGCTGGTGAGAAAACGGGAGCTGGAGCAAGCGGGCGCAGCCGGCATCGCAAACGGTCTGGATGCGTACGTCATTGAAGCGAAGGACGGAGCGTACATGCTGCGGCCGTCAACATCGGGAGACGGGGAAGCCGTCTCCTTAACGAAAGAGGAAGTGAGCCGATTCCGCGAGCAGGACGTCCAAGCGTTGTATCGTCTTTCCGGCCTCTATTTGCTTCTGATCTCCGCCGCATTCGCCCTCAATTACGCCCAAACGTACACGTTAAATTTAGCGGCCCAAAAAATCATTTACAAAATTCGCTCGGCGTTGTTTTCGCATCTGCAGCGGTTATCGTTCTCGTTCTTCGACCGCAATCCGGTCGGGAGGCTCGTAACGCGCGTGACGAACGACACGCAGACGCTTAACGACATGTACAGCAACGTCATGATCAATCTATTGAAAGATATTTTCATGCTGCTCGGGATTATGGGCGTCATGCTGTACCTCAATGTACAATTGGCTCTGGTCGCCTTCATCACCTTGCCTCTCATCATTGCAGCGACATTCCTTTACGGCAAATACGCCAGGGAAGCGATGCGCGAGGTTCGCGCCAAGCTGGCGAGAATCAATGCGTCGCTGAATGAAAATATTACAGGCATGCGTGTCGTGCAAATATTTCATCGCGAGCAGCGGCAGTACGACTCGGTATCCGGCATTAACCGGGAGCACTTCCACGCGAATACGAAAGAACTGCATCTCTCTTCGCTCTACCGGCCGATCATGGATTTTATTTATGCCCTCGGATTAACGCTGATCCTATGGTACGGTACGGGAAAGCTGACCGGAGGCGTCCTCGAATTCGGCGTGTTGTACGCATTCGTAGATTATGTCAACCGGTTCTTTAAGCCGATACAAGATTTAGCGGAGAAATTTACGATTTTGCAGCAGTCTATGGTTTCGTCGGAGCGGATTTTTCAAATGCTGGACCAAGAGGACGATCTCCCCGAGCCGAAAGCGCCGAAGCGCTTGGAGCAAGTCAAAGGCGAAATCGTCTTCGAGAACGTATCGTTTGCTTACAATCCGGGAGAATGGGTGCTGCAGGACATCAATCTGCGCATCCGTCCCGGAGAGACCGTCGCCTTCGTCGGCGCTACCGGAGCCGGAAAAAGCTCGATCATCAGCCTGCTGTGCCGGTTTTACGACGTTCAGAAAGGCCGCATTACGATTGACGGCGTCGACATTCGAGAGCTGCCGAAGCAGGAGCTCCGCAGAATTGTCGGGCTCGTGCAGCAAGACGTCTTTCTATTCTCCGATAGCGTAAAGGAAAATATTCGGCTTGGGAACGAGCGGATCAGCGATGCGGAAATCCGGGAAATATGCCGCTATGTGAATGCGGCGGAATTTATCGAGAAGCTGCCGAAACGATACGAGGAGCCGATTATGGAAAGAGGGGCGAACTTTTCCGCCGGTCAGCGGCAGCTGCTCGCCGTCGCAAGGACGCTGGCGTTCAAGCCTTCGATTCTCGTGTTGGACGAGGCGACTGCGAATATCGATACGGAAACGGAGCTGCTCGTGCAAGAGGCTTTCGAAAAAATATCGGAAGGCAAGACGACGCTTATTGTCGCCCACCGGCTGTCGACGATTCAGCACGCGGACCATATTGTCGTGCTGCACAAAGGGCAAATCCGGGAAGTGGGCTCGCATCAGCAGCTATTGAACCGTAACGGGCTTTATCGTAAGCTATATGAACTGCAATATAAAGAGTCTTTTATTCGGAGCGCAAATTAGGAGAGAAATCAAACCATGGATTTTCAAAAACGTATGGTTACCGCCGCATTGATCGTCGCGACCTTCTTGTCTGCGATTGAAGTGACGATCATCAGCGCGGCGGTGCCCGCCATCGTATCCAAGCTCGGCGGATTTGAATTAATGAGCTGGGTGTATGCGGTATATTTGCTTTCTTCCGCCGTTACGACCCCGATATTCGGGAAGCTGTCGGACTTGTACGGAAGAAAGGGCGTCTTTGTTTTCGGGGCGGCCTTGTTTGTCGTCGGTTCGGTCCTTTGCGGCATGTCGCAAACGATGGAGCAGCTGATCGCATTCCGGACGATTCAAGGCTTGGGAGCCGGCGCCGTTATTCCGGTAACGTTCACGATTGTCGGCGATATTTTCTCGTTCGAGCAGCGGGCGAAGATGCAGGGCTTGTTCAGTTCCGTATGGGCCGTTGCCGGCATCGTCGGCCCGCTTGTCGGCGGATTGTTCGTCGATTACTTGTCCTGGCATTGGATTTTTTACATCAATGTTCCGTTCGGCGTTCTAAGCATTTTGATGGTATGGATCTATTTGAAGGAAAACATTGAGAAGAAAAAGCGCAGCATCGACTACGGAGGAGCGGTTACGTTCGCCGTCGGCATGACCGCGCTGCTGTACGCGCTGCTTACCGGCGGCAACGAATACGCTTGGGATTCCGCCGTCATCGTCGGTCTGCTGATTGTCGCGCTGGCGTTTCTCGCCGCTTTTGTCCTGATCCAGCTGCGCCATCCGGAACCGATGGTGCCGCTGAAGCTGTTTAAAAATCGGGACTTGACCGTCTCGAACGCGGCCAGCTTTACAACCAGCGGCATACTGATCGGCTTAAACGCATACCTTCCGATGTGGATTCAAGGCGTGCTGCTGCTCGGAGCATCGTATTCGGGGCTGGCATTGACGCCGATGTCGCTCGGTTGGCCGATTGCGGCAATGCTGAGCGGCCGATGGATGATCCGCTTCGGCACAAGGACGACCGCCTTGCTCGGTCTGATCGTCGTGACGGCGGGTACGACGGCGCTCACCTTCATCGGCATCGCGACGCCGAATTGGGTAATCATCGCAATTATGTTCGTTACCGGCTTCGGCTTCGGATTGTGTACGACCGTGTTCACGGTCGTCGTTCAATCCTCGGTCGATTGGAGCTTGCGCGGAGCGGCCACCTCGACGAACACGTTCCTGCGGACGCTCGGCCAGACGATCGGCATCGCGGTATTGGGTACGTTGTTTAATCATCAATTGGGTTCCTTTGCCGGTGCGAAGGACCATATTCCGCCGGATGTGCTGGCCGGCGCAATACATACGATTTTTGTCTCCGCCGCCGTGCTTGCGGTCGTCAGCTTCTTCCTTACGCTGCGCCTTCCGCAAAGAAAAGGAGGAGAAGGAATGTCCTCCGCCTCATAGCGGGGGATATTTCGTTTCCGTATAATGGGGACAGGTACATTGGGGATAACAATGAACATCAAATAAAGCTTCAGGAGGAGAGAGAGCCGCATGTTTCCTTTTAAACTGGCGTTAAACAGCTCGACCTTGTTTCCGTTCGGGCTCGGAGTGAAGGATCAAATTCGAATTGCCGCCGAGGCGGGCTATGAAGGCATTGAGCTTTGGGTGAAAGATATCGAGGCGTTCATTCAAGCGGGAGGGACGCTTCAAGAGCTTCGCAGATACATTCAAGACACAGGGATCGCCGTCGTTAACGCCATCGCATTTTTTCCGTGGGCGGATGCGGACGAATCGGTTCGCAAGCAAGGAATGCTACAAGCGGAGAGAGAAATATCGATGCTCGCCGAAATCGGGTGCGTTGCGGTTGCGGCGCCTCCTTCAGGCAACGTGGAGGGCGTATCCTTATCTTCGATTGCGGGCCACTTCGCGGAACTGGCGGAAGTATCGCGTTCCGCCGGTGTAGAGCCGTACCTCGAGTTTTGGGGACGGGCGAAGCGGTTGTCCAAACTGAGCGAAGTGATGTACGTTGCGCTGGAAAGCGGAGTGAAGGAAGCAAAAATATTGCTCGACCCGTTCCATATGTATACCGGCGGAAGCGCCTTTGAGGGAATCGGGCTCATTAACGGCAGCTCGATCGGCATCGTACATTCCAACGACTATCCTTCATCGCCGCCGCGAGAGACGATCGCCGACAGCGACCGGGTGTTCCCGGGGGACGGAGTCGCTCCTTCGCGGGAGATCGCGGTTAGGCTGCACGAAAGCGGCTACCGGGGCTTTTTATCGCTGGAATTGTTTATTCCGGATTTCGGTTCGAAGACGGCGCTTGAGGTCGCCTCCGCCGGGCTCGAAACAATGAAAAAAGCTTACGATATCAGAGCGTAAGGAGCTCGCGGCGAAAGTGAGCAACGGCAACCTTGTAAAACCGCTCTCGTTATTTGCCATTACCTGGCCGATTTTTATCGAGTCCGCTTTGCAAATGTTTTTGCGCACGGCGGACACGTTCATGCTCAGCCGGATTTCGGACGATGCGGTCGCAGCTGTGGGTATTTCAAATCAATTGATCATGTTCGCCATCTTCTTATTTAATTTCGTCGCCGTCGGGTCCGCCGTCGTCGTTACGCAATATCTCGGTGCGCAGCAGCGCGAGCATATCGGGAAGCTGACGGCTACATCATTAGCGATCAATTTGCTGTTCGGGCTGCTGATCAGCGTATTGATGCTGTTGTTCCGCAAACCGCTGCTTCAATTGTTCGGACTTGAGGAGCACTTGCTTTCTCTGGCACAGACGTATTTGTTTATCACCGGAGGAGCCTTGTTCGTTCAAGCGGTCATGATTACCGTATCGTCCATTGTGCAAGCTCACGGTTTTACCCGAGATACGATGATGGTTACGATCGGCATGAACGTATTCCATGTCGCGTTAAACTACGTATTGATCTACGGCGTTCTCGGCTTTCCTAAGCTTGGGGTGACCGGGGCGGCGATATCGACCGTGGTCAGCACGATCCTTGGGCTTACGGCCAACATTTTGATTCTGCTTAAAAGGGTGCGCGTTGAGGTTGTTTGGTCGCATACGTTACGGTGGAAAAGGGAGTACGTCTCGAAGGTGCTCAAGGTCGGAGTGCCTTCGTCGGGCTCGCAGCTCTCCTATTCGGCCAACCAGCTTGTCGTCACCGCCATGATCGCCTCCCTTGGAGCCGAACTGCTCACAACGCGGATTTATACGCAAAACATTATGTTTTTCATTATGATTCTTGCGATTTCTCTTGGCAGGGGCATGCAGATTATCGTCGGGCACTTGATCGGCGCAGGGGAGAAGGAAGAAGCGTACAGACAGGTGATCAAAAATTTGGCGCGAAGCATGGCGATGACGCTGGCCGCCGTTTCCGTAGTTTGTTTGTTTCGGGAGCCGCTGCTTCGGCTTTTTACGAGCGATCCCGATATTGTAAAAACGGGTGCGGCGCTGCTGCTGCTCGGATTTTTGCTTGAGCCGGGACGAAACTTTAATATTTTGTTGGAACGGTGTTTGCAGGCGACAGGGGACGCAAGATATTCCATGCTCGTTTCCGTCTCGGTCATCTGGTTGTTCAGCGTGCCGCTTACTTATTTGCTGGGAATCCATTTCGGCTTCGGGCTGTTCGGCATTTGGGCGGCTTTTATCGTTGACGAATGGGTGCGCGGACTATTTTTGTTCATGCGCTGGAGAAGCAGGGCGTGGGAACGGAAGGCGCTCGTGCAGCGCCACGGCTCGAATGCGGCAGCGGCCAGGTAGAGGAAAGTGTGTCGAGCCTCCGGAAGAACGTGCTTCCGGGGGCTTAATTTTTCGCCGACACTGCGACTTTGCACGAAAAACTATCATGTCCTTGCGGTAGAGGTTGCAACGGAATATAGTTCCGTTCGAGGTGGTCGGTCATGCGGTGCATACCGACTTTGTACCAAAATATGGTTCCGCCGACACATCGCCTAACCCGGCTTAATTGCTAATCCAACCTCCTACCCGCTTTTTCTTTCTCGGCAGACAAGGTTTCGTATGGTAGAATTATAGGAAAAATCGCAAAAATCGAGGTAAACGATGGAGCTATTTAACGCGGAGTTTGTGAAAACCATACGAGAATCTTCGTTCGAGATGGAGAAGCGCGGCGTCATGACCGATGAAGCGCTGCAATTCATTTATGAACATAAACTATTTAAACTGCTGCTGCCGGAGCAAGCGGGAGGAAGGATGGTCGGGCTGCCCGACGCGCTTCGGATCTTTGAAGCCGCTTCGTGGGTGAACGGCAGCTTCGGCTGGGCGGTGACGATCGGTACGGGAGGCAACTATTTTTATTCGTGCTTTCCGGAGACGACGGCGCTCAAGCTGTTCCGGGACCGGAAGGCCGTCGTTGCAGGCAGCGGCCATCCGTCCGGCATAGCCAGAAAGGCGGATGGCGGGTACGTCCTGAACGGCTCGTGGAAGTACAACAGCGGCTCTCCTTATGCGACGATTTTTACCGCAACGTGTACGATTGAAGATCCGCAAGGACATATGGACGGGACGGTTCGCGCCTTCGTGCTGAAGCCGGAGCAGGTAACGATCGTCGAAGATTGGGACGCCTTCGGACTGCGGGCAACCGCCAGCCATACTTATACTGCGGCGGAAGCGTTCGTTCCGGACGAACTGGCATTCGACGTGTTCAATAACACGTTCTACGATCACCCGGTGTACCGGTTTCCGTTCCTACCGTTTGCCGAAAGCTCGTTTGCTGCGGTAGCCGCCGGAATCGGGAAGCATTTCTTGGAGGAAGCGGCGGAGCTTGCAAGGCGGCACGGGGAGGCGTGGAGCCGGGCGAATCCGTTGCGTACGCCGTTCGTCACCGCAAAAATCGGAGAGATGGAGCGGGCTTTGAAGGAGCAGGCCGCTTTGTTTTACGAAGCGGTCGAACGCGCTTGGTCGCGGCATAGCGCCGGCGAAGCGATATCCGAGAATGAGTGGCGTGATTTGGGTGCGCAGTGCAAAAGGACGGCGAAAACCGCTTACGAATGCGGCCAGCGCATTTTCCCGTACTTGGGGCTCGGCGCCACGATGCAGCATACGCCGATCAACCAAACGTGGCGCGATTTGCAGACGGTTTGTCATCATTCGATTTTGGCGGATTTTTCATAGCAGACAATACGTCGCATATCGCAGCGGGAGGGTACCGGGCCGATGATCGGGTTCGTAGTCAATGCAAGAGCAGGCAGAGGGAACGGGTTAAAGGTGTGGCGCACGGTGGAGCGGCTGCTTAGGGAGCGGAACGTCCCGTACACGGCGAAGTTTACCGAATATCGGGGGCACGCCGTCTCCCTAGCCTCCGAGATGGCGAGAGGAGACGGGGTGTTATCCGTGACCGCCATCGGCGGCGACGGAACGGTGAACGAAACGGTGCAAGGACTGTACGGCACCGGCGTCCCGTTCGGCTGCATTCCGGCCGGCTCGGGCAACGATTATATTCGAGGCTTGAATTTACCGCGCGACCCGGAGTCTGCGCTGCACAGAATCGTGAACAGGCAGCTGAAACGAATCGATCTCGGCAAGGCGGCCGGCCGATATTTCGTCAACACTTTCGGCGCCGGCTTCGACGGCGAAGTGGCGAGGGCGAACAACGATTCCGCCTACAAAGGGTGGATGAACAAGCTCGGACTCGGATCGCTTTCGTATGCCATAACTGTCGTATCTACTTTGGCAAGCTATCAGCCGAAACGAATTACGATCGAAATCGACGGTGCAAAGCAAGCATTCGCCGACGTATGGATGGTCGTTGCGGCAAACATTCCGTATTACGGCGGCGGCATGATGATTTGCCCCGACGCGGTGAACGACGACGGACGGTTCGAAGTGTGCGTCGTGCACGGATTGACCCGGCTTCAATTGCTCCGTTTTTTCCCGTTGATTTATAAAGGGGCGCACGTAACCCTGCCTTACGTAACGTTTCTTAAGGGTAGGCAGCTTTCGATCGAGAGCGAGCAGCCGATCGTCAGCCATGTTGACGGCGAAACGCTGCAAACAAATCCGGTGAAGATCGATATGGCGGAGGACGGTCTGACGGTTATTGCGTAGTCTAGCGTATCGGATAGAAACCAAATTATAGAACCGGCGAGTCACCGAAAAGTGAACTTGTCCGGTTCTTTTTTTGTACAACCCCCAGAAAATTTCCAATCGCTTCGAATCCTATAGGATGGACTATGTAAAGGGGGAATCCCGATGTCTTTCAAAGTGCTTGTGGCTGATGACGATCCGAACGTATGCGAGATCATCCGTTTGTACTTCGAGCAGCAGCAGATCCGCTTAGTGGAAGCGGTAGACGGTTTGAAGGCGCTGGAGCTGGTGGAGAAGGAATCACCCGATATTGTCGTTCTGGATGTCATGATGCCCGGGCTCGACGGGTATGAAACCTGCAGAGAAATTTTGAAAAAATACGATATACCGATTATTATGCTGACGGCGAAAGGTGAAGAGTTCGACCGCGTCTTGGGGCTGGAGCTCGGTGCGGACGATTATATGACGAAGCCGTTCAGCCCAAGGGAGCTCGTAGCGCGAATCAAAGCGATTTTTCGGAGAATGCAGCCGCGCCAGCAAAACCCGGATGAGGACACGAAATGCATTTACGAATATGAAGGGTTGTCCATTCATCTGGATCGCCGAGAGGTAACTGTCAATGGAGAAATCGTTTCATTTCGCCCCAAAGAGTTTGATTTGCTGGCACAGCTGGCCAAGACGCCGGGAACGGTATATACGCGAGAACAATTGCTGGAACTGGTCTGGGGTTACGATTTTATCGGGGATATTCGTACGGTGGACGTCCATGTCAAGAAAGTGCGCCAAAAGCTTCTTCCGCTAGATAAGGATTATATTCAAACGGTCTGGGGTGTCGGTTATAAATTCGGGGGGGCGTGATGGCGATGAACAAGAGCATCTTTCGGCGTCTCCTGCTAAGCTATATGTTTACATTAGTGATCGGGCTCGGCGCCATCGGCTTCATCATTTCGTTCATGGCGAAAGGATACATTTACGATGCCAAGCAGGATGAGCTGCTTCGCAAAGCCAAGAAAGTGAACCTCACGATTCAGGACACCCAAACGATCGACGAGGATACGGCTCAATTGCTGCCTTTTTTGGATCAAGTATTCGATGCGAGAATTTGGGTGTTTGACCGAAACGGCAAAATTCTCGCGACGTCGACGGAGGATGAGGTGAACGTAGGCAAATCGGTTGCAACGTCGATCGTCGATAAGGTGCTGAAAGGAGAAGACGCCGTTAGCGGGCTTCGGTTCGAGGGCATAAAAAAGCCGATGCTTTCCGTCGTCGTGCCGTGGGGAAAAGACGACAAGCTGTATGGGGGCATCGTCCTTCATTCGCAAGTGGAAGGAGCGTCGGAAACGATCGGCGGAATCCGCGAGACGATTCTTTGGGTTACTCTCGCCGGCATGCTGTTTTCCATCACGGTGGTTTCATATATTTCGTGGTCGATCTCGCGTCCGCTGCAGAAAATAAATAAAGCGGCCGCAGAGATCAGCTTGGGAAATTACAGTCAGCGAATCCATATCAACTCGACGGACGAAATCGACGATTTAGCGGCAACGATCAATAAGATGGCTGAAGCGCTGGAGAAGGTCAATCAAGAGCGCAAAAAGCTGGACCAAGTGAAGGACGATTTTTTGGCGAACGTCTCCCACGAGCTGCGTACTCCGCTTACGGCGATGCAAGGCTTTCTCGAGGCGCTGCAGGACGGACTCATTCCGGAAGAAGGCAGACAAAAATATTACGACGTGATGTACAAAGAGACGCTCCATATGAACCGGTTAGTAGCCGATCTGTTTGACTTAATCAAGCTGGAAAATGAAACGATGAGCCTTTCGAACCACCCGATCGACGTCGTACCCGTGCTGCAGCGGGTCGCGCTTAAGTTTCGGCAGGCGGCTTTGGAGAAAGGAATCGAAATCATCGTCGGTCCGAGCGAAGTGAATTCAAAGGCGGATGCGGATCAAGACCGTCTGGAGCAAATCGTATCCAATCTTGTGAACAACGCCGTGAAATTTACGGATCAAGGGCGTGTCGTTTTGCTCGCAGAGGAAGAAGACGACTTTATCGTGCTGGAAGTATCCGACACGGGAAGAGGCATTTCGGAAGCGGATCAAGAGCTCATCTGGGAGCGGTTTTTCAAGGCGGACAAAGGCCGTTCGAAGAAAAATTCCGGAACGGGCCTGGGGCTCGCCATCGTAAAAAGGCTGGTCGAGCTGCACGGCGGTAAAGTATCGGTCGAGAGCCGGGTCGGCATCGGAACGACATTCCGGGTCGAAATTCCAAAGCACAAAGAAACCGCCGCGGAACAAGAAATTGCGGTTGGACAAGGACATTAATATTTCATATTTTGATAACAAATGTTCCCGAACCGAACACGAAATGCTCATATGTTTCTTGTACAGTAAAGATGTGCCGGAGAGAAAGACGCAAAGAACGGAAAACCGGCTCTCAAAAAAAAGGGCGTTGAAAGGAGAGGTTTGTAATGGGTAAAAGGTGGTTGTTGTTAATTGCTGCGGTGATGATGTCGATCGGATTTTTGGCGGGCTGCTCCGGCGGAGACGGCGGAATGACCGAAGATACGATGCTGCAAGATCCTGCGGCGGAGGACGGCGGCGGAGCGGTAACCGAGGAGCCTGCGGCTGATCCTGCAGCAGATCCGGCGGCGGAAACGCCGGAAGGCGACGCCGGCACGGATGCGACTACGGAAACGCCGGCCGAATAACCATTGTTCCATGCAAGAGCTTGCCCGCACGAGACGTTCGTGCTCCGGGGCAAGCTCTTCTTACGTTTCGGAAAAGTTCGAGCCATACAAAGAAACCGGCCGCCATATGATTGGTAATAAGAAAGAATTAACCGCCTCATGCAGGAGTTGCTTCATCGAAGGAGAATTGGACAGTAGAAGCTTTGCACGTTAACTGTATTACATACGGGAGAGGAATGTATCCATATGAGCGTACAAGCGTCGGAATTCTCTATAGTCATGAACGGATTGTCCATTCACAGCGAAACGCCGGGCGTCGTCCGAACCGGTGCCGCAAGTACGCGGCATGACGGACGGACGCACTCCATCGTAACGTTCCGATATGAGCCGCTTGCCGCCGTCGTGGAATGCCATCGGATGGAATATGAAGGAACTTCCGTCTCCGAGCATTGGGTAACCGTCCGGAATGAAGGCCGCGAGCCGGTGCGGATCGAGGCTGTCAGTTCTTTTATTGCAAGGCTGCCTGCGGACGAATACCGAGTAATGTACTATGAGAGCGGCTGGGGACGGGAGTTTGAGCAGGCCGTTAAAGAAATAACGGAACGCGAGCCTTTTACTATAGAAACTCGTAAAGGGCGCTCATCGGCGGATGCGCACCCATGGTTTACGCTGTTTGCCGGCGGCGGCGGAATGTTTTCGGCGGCAGCCGCTTGGTCCGGCAACTGGGCGTTTCGGTTTGCGCCGGCCGAAGACGGCGGCATATGCGTAAGCGGCGGGCTGCAGCCTTGGGGGTTTTGGAAGAACCTGGAGCCCGCGGAATCGTTCGAAAGCATCAAGGTCGCGGTCGTGACGGCGGAAGGAGACGATTTGAACGACATTTCCGTTCAATATGCCCGCGTCGGCCGCAAGTTCTGGTATCCGCGCAACGAGCTTTCCGAATCGCTGCCTGCGGAGTGGAACCATTGGTGGAGCTATGAGGACAAAGCGGTGAACGAGCGCGTCTTTTTGGATAACGTGCAGGAGGCGGCTTCCTTAGGAATCGGCGTTTGTACGCTGGACGCCGGGTGGTTCGGCCCTACGGACCCGGATGCGCATTGGTACGATTACCGAGGCGACTGGAATCTCGTAAATACGACCCGATTTCCATCCGGCATTCGCCTGCTGTCGGACGCATGCCATAAGGCGGGGATGAAGTTCGGCCTTTGGTGCGAAATCGAGGCGCTCGGGCAATATGCTTCCGCTGCCGTTAGCCGGCCGGGTCTTCCGGCATTGAGAGACGGGGAGCCGCTCGGATATGTGTGCTTCGGCAATCCGCAAGCCAGAGAATGGGCTTTCCGGACGTTGGACCGGCTAATTACGGAATATAACTGCGACTGGATCAAGCTTGATTTCAATTTGGATCCTGGTGCGGGCTGCAACCGGGAGGATCACGGCCACGGTGCGGGCGACGGTTTGTACGAGCATTACAGAGGCTACTACGAGGTGCTCGCCGACATTCGCGAAAAGCACCCTCACGTCGTGCTGGAAAGCTGCGCCTCCGGCGGTCTTCGGATCGATTTGGGTTTGATGAAGCAAACGCACACCACGTTCTTGTCCGATCCGGACTGGCCGGAGCACGATCTTCAAGTGTTCTGGGGAGCGAGCACGATGCTCGCGCCTAACGTATGCCTGCATTGGGGGTATTGCGACTGGATCGGCGACCATCCGAAGCAAAAGTTTAATCCGCACGATCCGCAGCTGCGGTTATACCAGCTCGATTATTACACGCGGATTTCCATGCTGGGAGGCTTCGGATTTTCGCAAAAGCTTCCGGAGCTTCCGCGATGGGTTGAGGAGAGGTTCGCGTACCACATTGACATATACAATCGGTATGTTGCGAGATTTGTAAGAAATGCGGATGTGTATCGGCTTACGGAGCAGCCGAAGCGCGATGAGCGCGGCAGCCGTTGGGCGGCGTTCCAGTACAGTTTGCCGGAGGAGGATGAGCATCTTCTGTTCGTCTTCCGGCTTCACGGCGGGGAAGAAAAGCGGATGCTTCCGCTGAAGAAGCTGAACGCGAAGGCGAGATACGTGCTTCGTTCGCTCAGCAGCGGTGCGGTATGGGAGCTTCCGGGGGTGGAGCTGATGAAGGAAGGACTTACGTTCGCGGGTTTGAAGGAAGAAGAAAGCGACCTGATTTTGCTTCATAAGAAGCTGCAGCACTAAAAAGAATAGAGCCGCCTTCCGATATATATGGAATATCTTATCAATTGGTGACATCTTATGCGGAAGCGGCTCTTTTTCTTTTTGCGCGAAAAGCAGCCGGAAGCTGCAAACAAGTAAGGGACGCTCCCCGACGAGCCTCGGGGTAGCGTCCCTTTTTCGTTGTCGCCCGCTTACGGCTGTTGTTTTACGAGGAGCACGAATTCCTTCCAATCGACAGCCAAATTGTTGATGATCACAGCCGTCAATACGACCGATTGATCGCCGCTCCCCTTTGCCGGACGGGAGACGACTCCTTTCTCGGTGACGAGCTGCGGCTTTGCGGAGAACCAAATGATCGTAGACCCGTTGTCTCCGAGCGCCGGGAGCTTCACATTGGACGTGACCGATCCCGCATTGTCGCTGCCGGAGTATCCGATCGACAGCGCCGCCTTATCCGCCGCCACCTTCTGCGCATCGCTCCATTGCTGCTTTACGACGACCGTAAATTGCTTAACATCGGTAACGGAACCGGATTTGATCGTTGCGGTCAGCGTGACGCTGACGTCGCCTTGCCCGGCTGCCGGACGCGTAACAGCTCCGTTCACTGCAATGACGGCAGGGGAGGATGAGGTCCACGAAATGGCGGAGCCGTAAACTCCCGTTGTCGGCAGCGTCAGCTTGCCGGTTACGCTGCCTGCCGTGTCGTTATTGTTGAAGCCGATCGACAGCGCCGCCTTGTCCGCCGCCACCTTCTCCGTTTCGTTCCATTGCTGCTTCACGACGAGCGTAAACGATTTGACATCCGTAATCGCTTTGGAGCTAATGATCGCAAACATCGTGACGGTGACATCGCCTTGGCCGGCGGCGGGACGGCCTACGAGCTTCCCGTTGTTTGCGATGATGTCGGTATTCGACGAAATCCATGTAATTTTCGAACCGTTAGCTCCGGAATCGGAAAGCTTTAAGGAGGAGGTCACGCGGTTCGCGTCATCTCCGCTCGTATATCCGATGCTCAAAGCCGCTTTGTCCGCGGCGACTCTTTGAGCGTCCGTGTAACGTTCTTTTACGACAACCGTGAACGTCTTCGTTACGGCTTCATTATTGGAACGGATTACGGCCGTCAGCGTTACCGCCGCATCTCCCTGACCGCCGGCAGGCCGGTTTACGATCTTCCCGTCATGGGATATGACGGAGGGAGCGGAAGAGGACCAAGTAATACTTGAGCCGTTCTCGCCGACAACCGGCAGATGGAGCTTGCTCGTGACGCTGCCTGCGTTATCCTTGCCGCTGAAGCCGATCGACAACGACGCCTGATCCAGCGCCACCCGCTGGGCGTCCGTTAATTGCGCTTTGACGGTAACCTTGAACGTTTTGGTCTCTTTGGCGTTGTTTTTCGAAATGGCCGCCTGTAAGGTTACCTGCACATCGCCGGCTTGATACGGGCGGGCGACGATTTTTCCGTCATTGGTGATGATGTCGGTACGGTTGGAGGTCCATGTAATCGTCGAGCCGTATTTGCCGACGGTCGGGAGCAGCAGCGGAAGCGTCACGCTTTTTGCCGAATCGTTCCCGCTGAAGGTGATCGACAGCGCCTCTTTATCCGCTTTTACGATTTGCAGCGCCGTTTTTACTTTCGATTCTTTCTTTTGCTGCTCCAATGCGCGTTTGAGCGCTTCTTTCGCTTCCGGGTCCTTCACGCGTTCGAGAGCCTTTTCCAGCCATTCTTCCGCGCTTTTGTCATGATCGTCGTCGTGAGCGTATACGGCGCTGCCCGACAGCAGGAGGGAGAGTGATAAAACCGATGCAGCCAATTTTTTCATCATGGGAGGTTCTTCCTTTCCGATTGGTATGATTTTACTAGTTAGTTCGTTGGAAAGGTAAATTTTGTGGGGGTAAGGTGGCGGGGGAGGAAAAAATCTTATTTTTGGAAGTGACATTGGTTCGTGGATTCATAAGAAAAAATACATGTTAGCGGACATTGGTTTCCGTTAGCAAGCACGGTTGAAACGCGAATAAAACGGTAAAAAAAGGCCGGGCATCTGCGCCCGGCCGTTGTCGTTTCGACCTGTCTTATGACGTTGCCGCTAAGAGCATCATTTCTTCCGGACGCATCGCTTTCAGCTGCTGCTCATACAGCTTCCGATACAGTCCGCCTTCTTGAAGCAGCTGCCTGTGGCTGCCGCTTTGCACAACCCGCCCTTCGTCAATGACGAGAATTTGATCCGCGCGTACGACGGTAGCCAAGCGGTGGGCGATGACGAACGTCGTACGACCCTTCATCAACCGTTCGAGCGCTTCCGTGACGAGCGCCTCCGATTCGGAGTCGAGCGCGGACGTCGCCTCATCCAATATTAATATTTTCGGATCCTTCAGCAGCGCGCGGGCGATGGCCAGACGCTGCTTCTGCCCGCCGGAAAGACGCATGCCCCGCTCGCCGATGACCGTTTCATAGCCGTCTTTAAAGGTGCCGATGAAATCATGAGCATTGGCGGCTTTCGCGGCTTCGATGATTTCGTCCATCGTCGCCTCCGGTCGGCCGTAAACTAAATTATCCTTAATGGTGCCGGAAAACAGTACGTTATCCTGCAACACGAGCGCAATATGCTTGCGCAAATCGTCGATTTTGTATTTCCTCACGTCCATCCCGTCGATATAAACCGTTCCTTCGCCCGTCGGGTCAAAAAAGCGGGGAATCAAATTGATCAGCGTCGATTTCCCGGCTCCGCTCGGCCCTACAAGAGCGATAACTTCTCCGGCCTTCGCCTCGAACGTAATGCTGCGGATTCCCGTCCGTTCCTCCAATTCGATGTCGGGACGGTTCGGGGGAAGGTTGGTCGGAAGCCAGAAAAAGCGCTTCGGCGATTTCTCGCGCTCGATGATTTCCGGGTTTCTTTTGTGCTGGTCGTTCTTAAACACCAAATTTCTCGCTATATAAGTATAAGAAACGTTCTCAAACTTGACGTCGCCGCGGCATTCCGGCATCGGAACGGCATTCGCCGCTTCGGTAACGTCGGGCTTCTCGTCGAACATTTCGAAGATGCGCTCAATGTTCGTAATCGAGTTCTGGATCGTTACGTTGACGTCCGCGAACCGTTGAATCGGACCGTACAAATTTCCGAGCAGCAGCTGGAACGCGATAATTTCCCCGGGAGTCATTTTACCCGCCAGCACGAACGAACCGCCGACCAGCCAAATAATAATGACGCCGATATGAGCCAGCGATTCGCTCATTCGTCCCAGCGCGTTCGAGAACAGGTGGGCGGATACGGTATGGCGGAAATGCTGCTTCGTCTGCCTTCGAAAACGCTCTCTTTCTTGCTTCTCTCCGTTAAAGGCCTGAACGATGCGTATGCCCCCCATCCGTTCCACAAGCGTTCCCGAAATCCGTTCCATCTGACGATGTACCGATCTCCAGGCCAGCCGGATATGCACGTTCATGTTCGTGAAGCTAAGGTAATACAAGGGCAAGATGCACAGGGAGATGGCTGCAAGCACCGGATCCATGCGGAAAAGAAGAACCCCCGAGAACAGCACCAGGAACAAATCGAGCACCAAATTGATGATGCCGCCGCCGATCAAGTTTTGCGCGCCTCCGATATCGTGGATGACCCTCGATGTAATGCCGCCGACTTGTCTTTGGTCGTAAAAGCTGACCGACATGTTTTGGAGGTGCACGTACAGCTGATCGCGCAAATCCATCATCATTTTGTTGCCGAGAATGGCGGAGATGTAGTTTCTTAAGAAGTTAAGCAGCACCCCCGCAGCCATAATGGCGGCCATGACGGAAATTACTTGACCGAGGCTCCAGCTTCCTTTGCCGAGCAGCGTCTCGTCGATCAAAATTCGCGTGAACATCGGTTGGCTGAGCGGAACTATGAATTGCAGCATTCCGAGGAACACGATCACGCCGATCATCAGCCAATACGGCTTTGCCCATAGTAAATACCTTTTGACTGGACTCATTGTTTAATAATCACCTCGTTTGAAAAGTCTTGTTTAGCATAGTGCAGTGAACTTTTAATTACAATTTTTCGGACGGGTACGATGGAGGAGGAAATAGGAGGATATTACCGAATTGATTGTCTAAGAGCGGAATATGGGAATGTTGCATTGTTTTTCCGCCAATAAGGTTAAAATTCCCCGTTTTTTCGTTTTACAAATCATCGGGAGGTCATTATTGTGAAAAGGTTAAAGAAATCTCCGGACCGCAAATTGGGAGGAGTGCTCGGCGGTATTGCCGAATATATGGGAGTCGACCCGACGCTCATCCGGCTTGCGTTTATTTTGCTGGCCGTCTTTACGGCGGTGTTTCCGTGCGTGCTTGCCTATATCGTCGCGGCGATCGTGATGCCGGAGAGATAACAGGATCATTTCAATTGAAAGGGGTTACAACAGATGAAGCTTGATTTATCCGGAAAGACGGCGCTCGTGACGGGAGGAGCCGGCCAGCTCGGCCGGACGATGGTCCGAACGTTATCGGAATGCGGAGCGGACGTCATCATCCATTATCGCAGCAGCTCCGTCAAAGCGGAGGAGTTGGTGCGGGAAATCCATGCGGAGGGCCGCAAGGCGACAGCCGTTCAAGCAGACATTACGAAGCTGGATTCGATTGCGGACATGAAGGAGCAAATCGCGAAGAGCTTCGCTCTGCCGGATATAATCGTAGCCAACGCGGTCATTCAATACGAGTGGAAAAGCGTCCTCGAGCAATCCCCGGAAGACTATGTCAGCCAGTTCGAATCGTGCGTACTGCAGAGCGTTTATTTGGCCAAAACGTTCGTTCCTCATTTGATAGAGCAAAAATACGGACGCATGATCGGCATTAACACGGAATGCTCCATGCAAAACTTCCCGGGGCAGTCCGCTTATGTCGCGGGCAAACGGGGAATGGACGGCGTATACCGCATTCTTGCCAAAGAGGTCGGAGAGCACAATATAACGGTAAATCAAGTGGCGCCCGGATGGACGATCAGCGACAGGGACCGAGAGAACGGCACCGAGCGCAGCGAAGGGTACGAACGCAATGTGCCGTTAAGAAGGCGCGGCACGGATCAGGAAATTGCGAATGCGGTCGCCTTCCTTGCCTCGGATCTATCAAGCTACATTACAGGCGCCTATATTCCGGTGTGCGGCGGAAACGTCATGCCGTCGATATAACCCGGCGCTCTACTAGTTTAGGAGGATATCATGACTGAGACGAGAAGCGGCTTCCCGCAATGGAGATTTAGAGCGTGCGGCGAGCAAGAATGGCTGCCTGCGCAAGTGCCGGGCTGCGTGCACATGGATTTGCTGCGCAATAAGAAGATACAGGATCCTTTTTATGGCGTAAACGAGAGAGGGCTTCAATGGATCGACAAAAAGGACTGGGAATACGAGACCGTATTCGATGTGCCGGAGACGTTGTTTGCGGGTTCGAATATCCATATCGTGTTTACGGGATTGGACACTTATGCCGACGTGGAGCTGAACGGGGAGCGTATTCTTTCCGCCGATAACATGTTTCGCACGTGGACGGTCGACGTTAAGAAGCGGCTGAAGCGGGAAAGCAATACGCTGACAGTCCGGTTTCGTTCGCCGATTTTGGAGGATTTGCCCAAGCTTGAGAAACAAGGCTATGCGCTGCCGGCTTCCAACGACCAATCGGAGACCGGGGGGCTAGGCGATAAGAAAGTAAGCGTCTTCGCCAGAAAAGCGCCGTATCATTACGGGTGGGATTGGGGTCCGCGGTTCGTGACGAGCGGGATCTGGAGGCATGCGTTTCTCGAGAGCTGGTCGGGCGTGCGGCTGACCGATGTGCATATCCGGCAAGACAGCGTTACCGCCGAGCGGGCTCAAATCACCGCAGTAATCGAGGCGGAGGCGGATGCGGATTGGGAGGGCACGCTTGCATTGTCCGCCGGCGGCATGCGATGGACAAAGCAGGTGAAGCTGAACCGAGGATTGAACGAGCTTGAGCTTGCCGCGGAGCTGGAGCAACCGAAGCTTTGGTGGACCAGAGGCCTCGGCGAACAGCATCTCTATGAATTTAAGGCTTCGCTAGAAAGCGGTACCGGCGAAGCAGCCGCGAGCAAAACGGTAAAGACGGGCTTGCGTTCGATCAAGCTTGTGCGGAAGCCGGACGAGCACGGCACATCGTTCTATTTCGAATTGAACGGGGTACCGGTATTCGCCAAAGGAGCGAACCATATCCCGAACGACAGCTTCGTCACCGAAGTTACCCGGGAACGGTACGAGCACGAAGTCGCGAGCGCGGCCGAGTCCAACATGAACATGCTGCGCGTATGGGGCGGCGGCGTATATGAAGACGATGCGTTCTATGAGCTTTGCGATCGGTACGGCTTGCTAGTGTGGCAGGATTTCATGTTTGCTTGCAGCATGTATCCGGGCGATGAAGCGTTTCTGAATAACGTTCGGGCCGAAGCCGCAGACAATGTAAGGCGGCTGAGAAATCATCCTTGTATCGCTCTTTGGTGCGGCAACAACGAAATCGATGCGGCTTGGCAGCATTACAACGAAAAAGGCGGCTGGGGCTGGAAGCAGCAGTACGCGCCGGAGCTTCGGGAGAAGCTATGGCACGATTACGAGCAAATTTTCCACCGTGTTTTGCCCGAAGTTGTGGCAAAACACGATCCGACGGCGGATTATTGGCCTTCGTCTCCGATGCAAGCGCTCACCGGCGATATCGATCAGCATGCCGGAAACCGGACGACTTCGGGCGATATCCACTATTGGGGAGTGTGGCACGCCGTCGAGCCGTTCGAAAATTACAACGTCAATCTCGGACGGTTCATGAGCGAATACGGCTTCCAATCGTTCCCGGAGGAAAAGACCGTCCGTTCCTATGCGGAACCATCCGAGATGGAGCTGCTGTCGGAGGTCATGCTTTGCCATCAGCGCCACCCTTCCGGCAACCGGCTGATCAAGCAGTACATGGATATGTACATGAAGCAGCCCAAGGATTTCCCGTCCTTCTTATATATGAGCCAAGTGCTGCAAGGCGAGGCGATGAAGACCGCAATCGAAGCTCACCGCCGCAACATGCCGTTCTGCATGGGAACGCTGTACTGGCAAATGAACGACTGCTGGCCGGTAGCCTCTTGGGCGAGCATGGATTTTTACGGCCGATGGAAAGCGGTTCAGTATTACGCCAAGAACAGTTATAAGGACGTGATGATTTCCTTCGAGGCGCCTCAAGAAGGCCCGTTGTCCGTATATGTCGTTAACGACGGATGGAAGCCGATTTACGGGACGCTGAATCTGGAGCTGTATGATTTTCAAGGGGCGCTCTTGAAGCGGGAATGCCGTCCTGTCGCCGTCACGGCGAATGCTTCGGAGAAGCTTGCGTCGCTGCAAGCCGATGCCTGGCTTGACGGGAAAGACGCCCGTTCGGCCGTACTGCTCGCTTCTTTGGTACGGGACGGGGATATTTTGGAATGTAAGGAGCATTACTTTGTTCCGACGAAGGATTTGGCGCTCGGTCAAGCCGAGATTACGGTCCGGGAAGCGGAGGGGAGCGGCGGTACAAGCTTTATTCTTGAATCGAACACGCTCGCGAAGCAGGTCTGGATTTCATCCGAGGCCGAAGGCGTCTTTACGGATAATTTCTTCGACTTAATTCCGGGCATTGCCAAGCGAGTCGAATTTCTCGGTCGCGGCGCGGGAGGCAAAGCATTCGCGCCTGCTTCGCCGGGCAAGCTGACGGTTCGTTCGATGGCGGACTTCGTATAGGTATAGGTATAGGTATAGGTATTGAGCAAAAAATTATCATATAATAACGGCGTGCAAATGGGAGTTTCCATTTGGCACGCCGTTATTGTTTCGCCAGCCGGACATTCGCTAAATCAGCTTCACAATGTGCACGATATTGTTTCCCGAGTTGATCTTGATGACATGATTTTCAGCGTCGTAATCCACCTTCCCCGAGCCGATCGAAAGCTTAGGGGTGCTGCCTAATGCGTAAAACACATCATCGGCCATCGTTTGAACGCATTGCTCGCGTTCCTTCTCGTCCAATTCCGACCAATCCGCCGCATCCATCTCGAAGAAGTCGTGGCAGTCCGGGATCGTTCCGATGGCTTTGGTCATATCATGGACGATATCTTTATATTCCCGATTAAATTTAACGCCCAAAGCGGCTCACATCCGTTCCTATGAACTTCAATTTTTACCATGATACCAATATGTCAGACTAAGACGCAAATCAATCCATCATGTCATATTTTCTGACAAACAATTACTCCAATTTTAACAATATTTCCTAAGAGTAAGAGATGTAAGTTATCGATCCTGTTATGTTAGATTACATACCATGTACTTATAAAAATTCCCTTTATGCACGTTAGGTTTTTTCGATTAAAATCGCTGTTTTTTTTGGTGAAAATCTATTGTTCGATCATTTCAAACGTTTATAATACACTTTAACGGTTCAATACGTTGAAGCGAATTAAGTGTGAGGTGAGTACAAATTGTCGTTTGTCGAACATGATCAGTTGAAAAATCAAGAAGGCTACGAAACAGCAAGACAATATGTACAAGACGTTATTCAAACGGTTATCCATCGTAACCCGAACGAGCAAGAGTTTCATCAAGCGATCACGGAAATTTTGGAATCCCTTGTCCCCGTATTGGCAAGGCATCCGAAATACATGAACAACAGCATCTTGGAAAGAATCGTAGAGCCGGAAAGAGTCATAATGTTCCGTGTGCCGTGGACGGACGACAGCGGCAAAGTGCAAGTGAACCGCGGCTTCCGCGTACAGTTTAACAGCGCCATCGGGCCTTACAAGGGCGGCCTTCGGTTCCATCCTTCGGTAAACGCGAGCATCATCAAATTTTTGGGATTCGAGCAAATTTTCAAAAACTCCCTCTCCGGCCTGCCGATCGGCGGCGGCAAGGGCGGCTCCGACTTCGATCCGAAAGGGAAGAGCGATGCCGAGGTGATGCGGTTTACCCAAAGCTTTATGACGGAGCTATATAAATACATCGGACCGGACGCGGACGTTCCGGCCGGCGATATCGGCGTAGGCGGCAGAGAAATCGGTTATATGTTCGGCCAGTACAAAAGAATTCGCGGCGGCAATGAGGCAGGCGTTCTGACCGGCAAGGGATTGACGTACGGCGGAAGCCTGGTGCGGACGGAAGCCACCGGTTACGGTTGCGTCTATTTTGTACAAGAGATGCTCAAGGATAAAGGGTTAAGCTTTGAGAACAGCACGGTGGTCGTATCCGGCTCCGGCAACGTGTCGATTTATGCGATTGAGAAAGCTCAACAGCTCGGCGCGAAGGTCGTCGCTTGCAGCGATTCGAACGGATATGTTTACGATCCGCAAGGAATCAACCTCGAAACCGTTAAGAGATTGAAAGAGGTCGAACGGAAACGGATTAAAGAGTACGTTGTAGCGCATCCGCATGCGGAATATGTGGAAGGCTTCGAAGGAATTTGGTCGATTCCGTGCGATATCGCGCTTCCGTGCGCAACGCAGAACGAAATTAACGAGGAGCAGGCCAAGCTGCTTGTTAAGAACGGCTGCAAAGCCGTAGGCGAAGGCGCGAACATGCCTTCGACGCTGGAAGCGATCGACGTATTCCTTAAGAACGGAGTTTTGTTCGGACCCGCAAAGGCAGCCAATGCCGGAGGCGTCTCGGTATCGGCCCTGGAGATGTCCCAGAACAGCATGAGATACTCTTGGACGTTCGAAGAGGTCGATGCAAAGCTTCACCAAATTATGAAAAACATTTACGATAGCAGCGTTCGCGCTGCGGAGGAATACGGATTCGCGGGCAATCTGGTGGTAGGCGCCAACATTGCCGGCTTCATCAAGGTAGCCGATTCCATGCTTGCACAAGGCGTCGTATAATCGATAAGACTTTCATCAAGCCGTCCTTTCGAGGACGGCTTTATTCGTAGCATTGGCGTCGTTATTATTCCCGCCCGGTCTTTGCCGGCGAAATTGCGGAACGGCTTCGTCCTCAACGTGAACAAGGTATAGGGTAAAAAAGAGCCGGAGCTATCGCTCCAGCTCTATTTTTCCTGTGTTCCGGTCCGTTAACGCAATTTTTGCCTCGAAAGAAGACCCGTCTTTGGCTTTAAATTTCAGCTTGCCCGTTTTTCCTTTCTCAATCAGCGATTTGATCATCGTATCGGTCAGCGATTTGCCGAAGCTTTCTTTCCAGATTACGAATCCGCATCCGTTCTTATAGTGGCTGCATCCGTAACCTTTGCGGCCCATAAAAATTTGGCCGCCGCAGCCTTCTCTCGGGCAAGGCGCAATCGTCCCTCCCGCGGCGGGCGGCGCCGATTTCGTTCGTAAGGCCGCTCCGCTGCGGGGCTTCCTAGCGCCTTTCTTCGGCGAGGAATCGCCGTCATTGCCGAAGGCGGACCGGTCCGCCCGCTGCTGGCTGCGCACCTTGTCGACGATGGAGGCGGCGAACTGCTTCACCTTCGCCATGAACGCGTCATCCTCGGCTGCACCCTTGGAAATTTCGTTCAATCTGCGCTCCCAGTGGCCGGTCATTTCCGGAGACGTAAGCAGCTCTACTCCGGCGGCCCGGATCAGCTCGACCGCCATGCGCCCCTTCTGGGTAATCGTAATCTTTTTGCCCTGCATCTCAATGTAATCGACCTGCTTCAACCGCTCGATGGTCGCTGCGCGGGTGGCAGGGGTGCCAAGCCCCGAATCCTTCATGGCGTCGCGGAGCTCTTCGTCCTCCACGGCTTTGCCGGCGCTCTCCATCGCTTTCAGCAGCGTTCCCTCGGTGTAGGCCTTCGGCGGCTGCGTCTCCTTCTCGTTCACCTCCGCCTTGTCGCAGACGACGCTTTGCTGCGGGTCAAGCTCGAACGGCGTATCGGTTTCGTCCTCTTCTTCCTGCTCTTCGTTCTGTTTGTCTTTGGACCTCGACTTCGGCTTTTCCTTCGCTTGGTCGGCGTACACCGTTTTCCACCCGAGCCGGAGCAGCTCCTTCACCGTCGTTTTGAACGTTTCCTCTGCAACCTCGGTGAGGACGGTGTGCATTTTATACTCCGCAGGCGGGTAAAAATGAGAAAGGAACCGCCGTATAATCAAATCGTATATTTTCGCTTCGTCGGGAGTGAGGCTTCCCGGTTTTTTCGCGGTCGGAAGAATCGCGTGGTGATCCTCGACCTTGCTCGGATTGCAGACGTTGAAATTTTTCGTATGGACGAGCTGCTTGGAGGCGCCTTTCACCAATTCATCGTACGCGCTGCCTCTCAAGGCGTCCAACGCCCGGTGCATCTCGGGGATGTTTTGCTCCGTCACATAGTTTGAGTTCGTCCGCGGATACGAGATCGCTTTATGCTTTTCATACAGCGATTGCGCGACATCCAACGTTTTTTTGGCGGAGAAGCCGCACTTGGCGTTCGCTTCGCGCTGCAGCAGCGTAAGATCGAACAGCTTGTACGGGTACTCCTTCGTTTCCTTGACCTCGTAGGAAGCGACTCGGCCTTTTTGACCGGATGTTTTGGCTGCAATCGTCTCCGCCTTCGTTTTATCGTGAATGCGTTCCCCTTGCCAAAGTCCCTTATACAAGACGCCGTCTTGGGAAAAATGGCCGACGACCTCGTAATAGATGAGGGAGGAGAACGATTCGATCTGCTTTTGACGGTCATAAATGAGCGCCAGCACCGGGGTTTGAACCCGGCCGACCGACAGCAGCACATTATGCTTGACCGTAAACGCGCGGGAGCCGTTCATGCCGACCAGCCAATCGGCTTCGCTGCGGGCTCTCGCCGCTTTCGTCAGGTTGTCGTAATCCGCGCCGTCCTTCAAATTGGCGAAGCCCGCACGGATCGTCTCCGGCGTCAGGTCCGAAATCCATAGCCGCTTTACCGGGTGCCTGAGCTTAAGATAGCGCTGGATCAAATAAAAAATATATTGCCCCTCGCGCCCGGCGTCGCATGCGTTCACCAGCGCGTCGCATTGCTTCGCAAGCTCGGAGATCGTTTTCAACTGATCCTTCGTCTTATAGTTCGGGATGAGCTTGAATTGCTCCGGAATGATCGGCAGATCGTTCATGTTCCACTTCTTGTACTTCTCGTCGTATTTGTCCGGCTCCGCAAGCGTCACCAGATGGCCGATCGCCCAAGTAATAATATATCGCTCACCTTCGATATGCGTTCGTTTGTTGACGGCTCTAGGTTCGATGGCGGCGGCTATATTTCTGCCCATGTCCGGTTTTTCTGCGATGACTAATGTCTTCATTGCTGCTTCGGTACCTCTCGTTCCTGCGATTTCACTATTATTTAATTAGATGGCGAGCGCCGAAAAACCTGCTATGACGGGTAACTTTTTTCCTATGGTCCCGAAACCGATATATACTAAAGCTATTGAGCAGCATAAGGATGGTCCCGGCAAACAGCTTGATCATTGCATAGCAGCGTGAAGAAGGTGTTTCTGGAGGAGCCGACGGTGTTGGACGGCGTTAGGCGGGAGGACGCAGTCATGCAGGACGAAATTTTCGGCCCGATTCTCCCCGTGTTGGAATACGAGGCATTAGACAAAGTCATTCATGAGGTGACGAGTCGCTTGGGTTCAAGCGGCATCGGCGCGTATCACGGCAAAGGAAGCTTCGATACGTTCTCGCATCGCAAGAGCGTTCTGAAGCAAACGACGCTATTCGATTTGCCGTTCCGATATCCGAATAGGAAGAACGGTTTGAATATCGTGAAACGGTTCCTGAAATAGCAATTTTGTACGTGTCGGGTAACCCTTATAGGGCTAACGGACACCATAGACGTTAAATCGCCCATTTGCCCACTGTCATATCTTTAACGGTCACCACAGCCGCTAACCCCCGATTTTTGGCGCTGATCCCTGCTTTTTCGAGGAAATAACTGCAGTGGTGTCCGTTACAATTGCAAACTCTATCCAAAACGCCGAATAGCCGCACCCCTGTCCGTTACGTCAGAACGAGCCGCCGGCCACCCGAATGGGTAAATCCGATTCCGGGGATTGCCGCATCTCTTACATAAACTTCAATCCCATATTTTCGGGCGGTCCACCTTCATCGTTCTCATATAGTCGAGCAGCTGGCCGGTGTGAACGGATTCATGGTAGGCAATACGCAGCAGCATGTCTCCCAGCGTCCTGACATAGCCTACATCGGAGCGGTCTATGTTTACACTCTCCAAGTCGGTTACGTTAACGGATTTAATATATCGGATGAATTCCTCCCGATAGGGCCGAGCGAAAGCAAGCTCATCTTCTACGGACGTAAACTGCCTGCCTTCGTAAGGATTCGATATTTGCGACAGCGCTTTGCTCCCTCTGCCGATCAATATCCGGTGATAAAGAAATTCGCCTTCCAGAACATGCCTGATCATTTCGGAACAAGTCAGGGCATTTTCGTCCGGCTTCCAATTCAACATTTGCTGCGGAATACCGTTCCAAACTTTGATGCTTCTGCGCCGAACCTCTTCAAAGTTAAGAACGATCATATCAATTGCATTCATTTCGTTTCCTCCATTTTTCAGCCTAAAAACAAATTATATCATGCATAAACAAGACCGTATCGGTCAACTTTTTTTGTTACCAAAATTGATAATAATTATGACCGCAGTCACTATCTTTTTAGGCTATAAGCTTCATATAATAAAAGAGTTGCAGCACAATGATAGACTAGGGGGAAGCGACTTTTATGGAAAAAGTATTATCTACAACGGCTTTGAAGGCGATCATCAGCGCTTCATTAGCCTTAACGTTGGCGGCGCCGGCCGTTAGCGCGGCCGCTTCGACAGACGGCAGCGCACCGGCCGCACAAGCGAATGCGGAAGCTGCGGCGGGGCCGGTAATGGCGCCGATTCGCCAAGCGGCCGAATCGTTAGGAGCGCATGTGCAATGGAACGCTGCAGATCGCAGCGTGACGCTGTCGAAAGGAGCGACCTCCATCGTTGTGAAGATCGGCGGAGAAACGGCGACCGTAAACGGCGAGGAAGTTCCGATCGGGCGCAAGGCGGAAATGATCGGTCAAACCGCGCATGTTCCGGTAGAGTTTATCAATCGAGTGCTAAACGCCAGCATCGAATGGAATCCGGAGCAAGGGAAAGTGATGTTCGGTGCGGACGATGTCGAAGGGCAAGCCTCGCAATTCATTTACCGGTTGAACAGAGGAGACGTTAACGAAATTTTGTTTTCCGCCACCGCGGGCTTGAAAGAGGCGATGCCGCCGGAAGCGTTCGCGTTGTTCGCGATGAAGGTGAAGGCCGCCTTCGGCGAACTGTCCAAGCAGCTCTCTTCCAGCGTGTCGGCCAACGGAGTACATACGAACGTGACGATGCTGTATGAGGCGGCGAATACGCCGATCCCTATCGAATTTACCGTCCGTTTCGATAAAGACCGCCAAATCGACGACTTCACCCTGTCGCTCGCAAGCGAGCCGGCAGCATCCTATCAATCGCCGTCGTACGATCGTCCGGAAACGTATTCGGAGCGCGAAGTCGTCATCGGCGACGGTCCGTTCGCGCTTCCGGGCACGCTTACGATGCCGAAGGGAGAAGGCAGATTCCCGGCAGTCATCCTTGTCCACGGGTCCGGACCGCACGATCGGGATTCGACGATCGGCGGCACGAAGCCGTTTAAGGATTTGGCGGCAGGGCTTGCTTCCCAAGGCATTGCGGTGCTTCGTTATGAGAAGGTGACGAAGGAGCATACCGCCAAAGTTTCGGGCAATCCGAAATTTACGCTGAAGGACGAGTCGGTCGCCGATGTGTTGAAGGCCGCCGAGCTGCTAAAGCAAACGGAAGGAATCGACCCGGCGAAAATTTTCGCGGCGGGACACAGTCAAGGCGGCTACGCCATGCCGCTCATTCTGGAGAGCGACGAAGCGGGAACGCTTGCCGGAGCCGTTCTGCTGTCTGCGCCAAGCGAAAATATGACAACGGTCATTATCGAGCAGCAAAAGGAAGTCTTGGAACGCATGAAACTGCTGGGCCTTCCCGAGGAGATCGTCGCGCAGCAAGGACAGTCGTCCGCCATGTGGACGGCGATCGCCGAATCGGTGAACAATCCGGAATATTCCAAGGACAACCTGCCGCCCAATTTCCCGCTGCAGCCCGCATACTGGTGGTTTGAGCAGCGCGATTACCGGCCGGCCGAAGAGGCGAAAGAGCTATCGAAACCGATGCTCATTCTGCAAGGGGAGAACGACTGGCAAGTATCGATGAACCAGTTCGGACTTTGGAAAGAAGCGTTGAAGGACCGCACTGACGTCGAGTTCAAATCGTATGCGGATGTGAACCATGTGCTTGCCGCTTACAAGGACGTGTCGATCGGCTTGGAGTACAACGAGCCTTCCAACGTCTCCGAGGAAATCGTTCAGGATATTGCGGCTTGGATTAAAAAGCAATAATGCGGAAAAACGGCGGCTAGCGCGGGAAAATCCTGCGCGCCGCCGTTTTTTTGTGATATAATTCCGATAATATGTAAGCGCTTTATTACGATGCCGATGGAGGAGCTGAATGAAAGGATGGAACTGGAGACGACATGGCTGACGCCGAGCTACCGGGCCGATTTGCGGAATGCGGACAATCGGGGCTTGGACCGGTTTATAAACGCGAACGTCGTATCCGATTGGTCGCAGCTGACATGGAAGGACGTCGGCAAGCCGTATGAGGTTCGTACGGTTGCGAAATCGAAGCGGGAGTGGGAGCGCGAGCACGGCGAAATGCCGGTGAAGACGTCTTGGGAGTTTTTCAACCGGTCCTTTCATGAATGGTTTGTGAAGGATGTGCCCGGGGAGCTGACGGAAAGCAAGAAGAGGCTTGTTGAGCTGCTGGCCGGGTTTCGATTGGGCGAAGTGAAGGAAGCGCTCGGCGACACGCTTCGGCTGTCGTTATGGAATTATGCGCACCGGGTAGAGGACGGCATCTGGGATCCGCGCGGCAAACGCGCTTTGTTCGAAGGACTTGACGTGAACAAACCGCGCATCTTATTTCTTGGAGCGGCGGAAGGCTACGAAGGGATGCAGCTTGCCGCAATGTATCCCGGCGGCGAAACGGTATTGGTCGACTACGACGACTTCTGCCGCACCGACCGGTTCGGCCGCTTTCCCGACGCGTACCCGTTTCTGGGCAAAGATCCGGTAACGGGGCAGCCAAAGGTTTGGCACAAGGATCAAATGAACATTCACTATGTGGTGGATGACATTCGCAATTTGTCGTTCGGGAAAGAGTTCGACATTGTCATCAGCGTGGGCCTGTTGGAACATTTTCCGGATGAATACAAGCATGAAGCGATGGACTGGCATAGACGGTTTTTAAAGCCGGGCGGGTGCGTGATATCATGACGACGCCACGCCGCCAGATGAGATCGAAGTTATTTTATACGATGATGGCCGATGTGATGAATCATACGTACCGGGAGCTGATGGACATTAGACAGATGGGGTTGTACGTTTACGAAGGCGGATTCGATATTTTACGGCACGGCTTTATCAAGGCGCATAACGGCATTGTCGCTAAACCGAGGTAACGCCTTGGCACCAATAATATCGAAACCGCACATCAATATCGGAATCATCGGCCCGAAGCCGTTTGTACACAGCGTATTGCAGCGAATTACCGCTTTCCCGACGTTCGTACCGACGCCGGCGGTCGCAGAGCAAGAGGAAGAGGCGCTTGCGGCAGCGGAACGGCTGCAACGGGAAGTGGAAGTCATTCTCGTGCCGGGACCGTATGTTCATAAGCGAATGAAAGAAAAGCTCCCATCGGACGTATCCGTCATTCATATTCCGATAACGGGCTCCGGGCTGATCAAAGCGTTGTTCCGCATGTCAACCGACGGGAGCATGCCAAGCCGGTTCAGCATTGATTCGATGACGGAGCTTGCGGTTTCAAAGACGCTTAAAGACATCAAGCGTCATGAGCAGACGCAATTTATTTGCTATGACGGACCGGCCTACGCGTCCAAAGTTCATCTCATTCGGTTTCATATGGAGAGGTACGAGGCAGGCGTAAGCGGCGCGGCGTTTACGGGCGTGAAGTCCGTGGCGGAGGAGCTTGCCGGCCGCGGCATTCCGGCTCAGTGGCTGGAGCCTGCGGAGCAAGATATGGTCGTCTCGCTGGAGAGGGCTCTTTTGTCGACTGAGACGAGACGGATGAAAGAGTCGCAAATCGTCGTCGGCATGGTGAGCGTTGACGATTTCGAGCAGCTGGCGCTGAAGCGAGGCAACGAGCATGGGCTCCAGAAGCTGAAGCTGGACATTCAACGGATGATGCTCGATTATGTGGAATCGCTGGAAGGCTATTTGTCGCATACCGGCGGGGAGGAATACTTGTTCTTTACGACCCGCGGCGTGTTCGAGCGGGAAACCGGCGGCTACAAAGCGATTCCGCTGGCGAAGGATACGAGAAAGACGTACGGAATCACGCTCAGCATCGGCATCGGTTTCGGCCTAACCGCGAGCGGTGCAGGGACGAATGCCAGGACCGCTTTAAGAAAAGCGAAGGAAGCCGGCGGAAACACTTGCTTTATATTGCGGGAGGACAAGACGCTGATCGGGCCGCTGGAGATGGGCGAGCCGGTGGAGCAAGTGATGTCGCTAACCGATCCCGAGCTGCTGAGACAAGCGGAGGATGCGGGAATGACGAGCGCCTATTTGACGAAGCTGCTGAATCAGTCGGCCCGTGCCGGCAAAGTCGATTATATGGTTCACGAGCTTGCGCAGCTGCTGGATATTACGGTGCGGAGCGCCCACCGGCTGCTGGAGCAATGGATGGATAACGGATTGGTCGAAATTGCGGGAATCGAGAAGGTGCCCAGGGGACGGCCGAGACAAATATTCCGGTTTTCGTTTCTGTTGAACAACCCTTATACGTAAGGGTTGTTTTTCGATTTAAAGACGATTAAAAGATTTGTCTTTATATATCGGCGGCCCATAAGATGAAATTATTACCATGAACTCATGAAACGAGAGGAGTAGATTTCATTGAAAACGGTGGCCGAATTGGAAGCGAAGCTGGCGGAGCCGTCTCCGCAATGCATTACGGATCTAGCCGCGATCGACGGCGACATCATCGTGCTCGGCGTGGGAGGAAAGATGGGGCCGAGCCTGGCGAGGCTGGCAAGCCAAGCGATTCAGCAGTCGGGCAAACGGAAACGGGTGATCGGGGTATCGCGCTTTTCAAGCGTCGAGGCACGCCGGGATTTGGAAGAGGCGGGCGTCGAGACGATTGTCTGCGATTTGCTGAACGATGCCGAGTTGCAGCAGTTGCCGGAAGCACCCAACGTCATTTATATGGCCGGCAATAAATTCGGAACCACCGGCAACGAGCACTTCACTTGGGCTATGAACTCGTATTTGCCCGGAAGAGTGGCCGAAAAGTACCGAAACTCGAAAATTGTCGTGTTTTCCTCAGGCAATGTGTATCCGCTCACTCCGGTTGCGCTCGGCGGCGTTACCGAGTCGGTGCCGCCGGGGCCGATCGGCGAATACGCCCAATCGTGCCTTGGGCGCGAGCGTATATTCGAATACCATGCCCATAAATACGGAACGAAAATGGCCATATTCCGGCTGAATTACGCCATCGACCTTCGATACGGCGTTCTGCTCGAAATTGCTAGGTCCGTATTCGAAGGCAAAGAAATCGATTTGACGATGGGGCACGCGAATGTGATCTGGCAAGGCGATGCGAACGAAATGGCGCTTCGCTGCTTGAACGTATGCTCGTATCCGCCGAATGTGGTCAACGTGACCGGTCCGGAGACGATGTCCGTCCGCTGGGCGGCGAGCGAATTCGCCAAACGGTTAGGAAAGGAAGCGAAATTCAAGGGAAGCGAAGCCGAAACGGCGCTGCTCAGCAATGCGTCGAAATCGCATCAGCTGTTCGGATATCCTCGCGTCTCCTTGCTGCAAATGATCGATTGGACGGCGGATTGGGTACAATCGGGCGGCGAAACCTTGAACAAGCCGACGCACTTTCAGCAAAGGGAGGGCAAATTTTAATGAAACGGTTGAACGCTTCGCAGCTCAAGGCGCTGCACGACGGGCTTGTCATTCCGGCTCACCCGCTTGCGCTTACTGAACATAGACGGCTAGACGAGCGCCATCAGCGCGCTTTAACGAGATATTATGTCGCTTCCGGCGCTGGCGGAATAGCGGTAGGCGTTCATTCTACCCAATTTGAAATCAGGGATAAAAACGTCAACCTACTGGAGCCGGTGCTTCGTCTGGCCGCCGAAGAGGCGAATACGGCGGCGGCGGGCCAACCGTTTCTGAAAATTGCCGGCATCTGCGGACCGACGGAGCAGGCGGTTGCAGAAGCGGAGCTCGCCGCGGGCTTGGGCTATGACGCCGGCTTGTTAAGCATGGGCGGGCTGAGCGGCTGGAGCGAAGGCGAATTGCTGAAGCGTACGGAAAAGGTCGCGGAAATGATGCCGTTGTTCGGATTTTACCTTCAGCCGTCGGTCGGAGGGAGAGTGTTCAGCTACGATTTTTGGCGGGAGTTTGCCGAAATTCCGGGAATCGTCGCCATCAAGCTGGCGCCCTTTAACCGGTATCAGACGATCGACGTCGTCCGTGCCGTATGCGCATCGGGCAGAAGGGACGAAATTGCGCTGTATACGGGGAACGACGACAATATCGTAAACGATCTGCTTACGACGTACCGGTTCGACGCGGGCGGGGAGCAGGTGGAAAAGGCGATCGTCGGCGGCCTGCTCGGCCACTGGGCGGTTTGGACAAGCAAAGCGGTCGAGCTGCTTGACCAAATAAAGAAGGTAAGAAGGAGCGGCAGCGTATCTCTCGAATGGCTAACCAGAAATATTGAGGTGACCGATTGCAATGCGGCGTTGTTCGACCCTGCGCACAGCTTCGCCGGATGCATCCCGGGAATCCATGAGGTGCTGAGACGGCAAGGTCTCCTGCGAGGCACATGGTGCTTGAACCCGGACGAGACGCTCTCTCGGGGGCAATCCGAAGAAATCGACAGAGTGTATTCGGCTTACCCGCATTTGCACGATGACGATTTTGTACGCAGCCGTCTGCGGGAGTGGCTCGAATAAATCGTATGAATTTTATCATTTTCTATCGCTTTATCATTTTCCACACGCGAAAAACGTTGCAGTATCAGCGATTTTCGGCGTTAACCGTCCCGGAGCGGTCAAAAACGAACGAATTATGAAAACGCTTTATTTACGTCCGTCTTCATGCGCTCTTATCATGAAGCCAGCGACGGGATCCTAAGTCCCGGATGCGAATCGAACCGATACAAAGGGAGGAAAACAAAAATGGCAAAGAAGATGACGTATCTCGCTTTATTGCTGGCTCTCGTGGTTTCGCTGTTTGCTGGCTGCGGCGGCGGCGCGTCGGAGCAAAGCGGCGGGGAGCCGTCGGGAAGCGCGGCGGAGAATGAAGCTCCAGCGGATGATTCGGGAGATGCCGCGGCAGCGGAAGAAGAGCAGGCCGCGGAAGAAGCTCAGCAGTACGGCGACACCGGCGGTTTGAAGCTGCCGCTTGTGGATAAGCCTGTGACGCTGACGTGGATGCTGGTGAGCGAAAATACGAATTTGAACAATAGCTTGATCGTGCAAGAAATTGAAAAACGGACGGGCATTAAGCTCGACATTCAGGCATACTCCCCTGCTACTTATAAAGATAAGCTCAAGGTTGTGCTCGCCTCCGGCAAGCTGCCCGATTTGTTTCACGGCTTAACGTTGTCCGAAGTAAACAAGATGGGTTCGCAAGGCGTAGTAGCGCCGATCAACGAGTATATCGACAAGCTTCCCAACTTTAAGAAGCTGTATGTGGAAGAAAACAGCTGGGTGATGAAATCGTATTCGGACGATAACGGCAATGTGTATGCATGGCCGATTTACGGAGTTAACCGCGAAGTGAATCACGGCTTCCTGTATCGGAAAGACATATTCGACAAGCTGGGCATTCCGATGTGGAACAGCACGGACGAGTTTTATCAAACGCTTAAGAAGCTGAAAGAAGCTTATCCGAAATCTTATCCTTACGCCTCGAAGACGACGGAATATATTTTCCGCGACTGGGGCTACGGTTGGGGAATCGTCGGATCGGAGTACCCGTCCTATTTCGATGAGAGCGACAAGCAATGGAAGCTTACGTTCACGCAGCCGGCGTATAAGGACATGCTCGATTTCATGAAGAAGCTGTACAACGAAGGCTTGATGGATCCGGAGGTCATGACCGACACGTCGGCTTCTTGGACGGCGAAGATGACGACGGACGCATCTTTCGTTACTTACGACTGGATCGGAAGACTCGATATGTTCTACAACCAGGTGAAGGATCAAAATCCGGATTACAATCTTCGGTACGGAAACGCGGTCGGCCCGACGATGAACATTCGCGAGCTGCCGAAAATTACGACGTTCGGGCTTGCGGTAACGAACAACGACAAGAAAGAAGCGGCATTCAAATTGCTCGACTACTTGAGCAGCCCGTCAGGCGCCGAGCTCGTAATGCTCGGAGTGGAAGGCAAATCGTTCGTCGTTGAAGCGGACGGTTCGATTTCTTACCCCGAGCTGAAGGATGCGGAGCTGATCGACATTAAGCTGCTCGAAGAGAAATACGGCTTGTGGCTGGAAGGCATGTACCTGCGTGCGGATGAGCGGAGCGTATACTTCAATTACACGGAAAAAGAACAGGAAGCGCAAGATATGATGGTCGGCAAGAAGGAAGTTTCCGACCCGGTTCTGAAGTTTACGGACGAAGAGACGGCGGCAAAGGCGGATCTGTACAACGCGATCTACAAGCCGGCGATCGAATTCAGCACGAAATACGTGTTGTCCAAAGACTACGGCGACAAGCAGTGGGAAGAGTGGCTGCAGCAGGCAAAGAAGCTTGGAGAAGATTCGTTTATCAAAATTTATAACGACGCGCAGCAAAGATACGACTCGAATCAATAGACTTTCGCCGGAGCGAGCGGCACTCGGATATAAAATCCGGGTGCCGCGCCATCGGTTAGGAGGGAATCAGCATGCGGCAAACGGATATCGACCGACGGATCGCAACGACGAAACCGGGAAGCTCGCGCCGGGCGGCTCTATGGAAGCATATGAAGCGGGACCGCCAGCTTCTCATTTTATTTATTCCTTGCATCGTTTTTTTCGTGCTTTTTCGTTACGGTCCGTTGTACGGCATGATTATCGCTTTTAAGGATTACAACGTATTTCAAGGCATACTCGGCAGCAAGTGGGTGGGGCTCAAGCATTTTGAGGCGTTCTTTCAAAGCAGCGACTTTTGGCTTCTGTTTAAAAATACGTTTTTACTCGGCTTTTTTACGCTGGTTTGGTCGTTTCCTTTCCCTATTGTTTTCGCGATTCTATTAAACGAGGCAAGAAACAAAGCATTCAAAAAAACGGTGCAAACGTTCAGCTATTTGCCGGCCTTTTTGTCGGTCGTCATCATCAGCAGCATGGTCATCGATTTTTTGTCGCCGACCCGAGGCATCATTAACCAATTGATCGTCGCGCTCGGCTTCGAAAGCAAATATTTTTTAATCGATCCGGCGTGGTTTCGAACGATTTATATTTCTTCGGATATTTGGGCTTCGATGGGTTACGAAGCGATCATTTATTTGGCCGCCATTGCGGGAATCAACCCGTCGCTGTACGAGGCGGCGAAGGTCGACGGCAGCACGCGCTGGCACATGATCCGATATATAACGATTCCGAGTATTCTTCCTACCGTCCTAGTTATGTTCATAATCAAAGCCGGCTCCATGTTTCGGATCGGCTACGAAAAGGTGCTGCTGTTATATAATCCGATGACCTACGATGTGGCGGACGTGTTTTCGACTTTCGTGTATCGGAAAGGCATCCTTGAGACGAACTACAGCTATGCTTCCGCGGTCGGCATTTTTGAAGCGGTCATCGCTTTGATGATGCTCTTGATCTCCAACGTGCTAAGCAGAAGGCTTGGGGGGAAAAGCTTATGGTAGGAGAAAACAGGTTTACGGTTTTCGGCATGATCAACACGCTGCTATTAACCGGGGTAGCCGCCGTAACGCTCTACCCGATCCTATATATTATTGCGGTATCGTTCAGCGAAACTTCTTATATCGTGCAGGGAAAAGTGTTTTTATGGCCGAGAGGCTTCTCTCTTGATGCGTATATCAAAATTTTTTCGGAAGCTCGCGTGCCGAGAGCGTATTTGAATACGATCTTGTATACCGTCTCGGGAACGTTCGTCAACTTGCTCATGACGGCCGTAGCGGCGTATCCGCTGTCCAAGACGACGTTTTTCGGAAGAAAGTTTTTTATGATTGCCATTGTGCTCACGATGTTTTTTAACGGGGGCATGATTCCGACCTATTTGATCGTGCAGAAGCTGCAGCTGATCGATACGATCTGGGCGATCATCCTTCCGAATGCGATATGGACGATCGAGCTGCTCATCCTTAAGAGCTTCTACGAATCGATGTCCGATGCGATCAGCGAGTCCGCGAAAATCGACGGCGCGTCGGAATATCGAATATTGTTCAGCATTATTATACCGCTCTCGAAACCGGCGCTCGCCTCGATCGGCCTGTTTTACTTCATGGGCCATTGGAACAGCTATTTTATCCCGATGATTTACTTGAACGAGGTGAACAAATATCCGCTCCAGGTCGTTCTGAGAGACATGCTGATTTTTGCGCAAGCCGAAACGACCAACTCGTTGGTGGACCGTGCCGCGCTCGCTCCCGAGGCGCTCAAGAACGCAACCATATTCGTCTCGATGATTCCGGTGCTGATGATTTACCCGTTCGCGCAAAAATATTTCGCCAAAGGAGTCATGCTCGGTTCGGAGAAGGGTTAGGGTTCCGCCGCGTTGAATATGTAGGATTAACAACCTTCTCCGGTTTTTCCGGGGCGCTAATGGGGTGCGGGCATTGCGGATCATGAGGCTGGTGGCGAGCAGAGGGTTTTTGCAAATCTTTTTTGCCTTGCTGTTCATCGTTGTGCTGATGGTTACGTCCAATATCGTCGTATTCCGTAACTTGATTAACGGGATTTACGGTCAAGTGAAGGAAAACAACCGCTTGGTCGTAACGAACATTATTCAATCGTTCGACGATTGTTTTAAAGATATTAACAACCTTATTTATTCCATCCATATGCTTCCGTACGATACGATGGTAAGTGAGGACGGCACGCTGGAAATGTACAGCGCCTATTCGATGCGCCAAGATATTGCGACCTATGTTCGGTCTTCCGCCGCCTATGACTATATTGAAGAGGTCATTACGTTCTATAACGGTTCCGACTTGGCGATTACGACGGCGGGCACGATCGGTTTGGACCGCCTGCTGAACGATCAATACCGGAACAACTTATACAACACCGAATTTTGGAAGTCGTTCTATCGGACGAAGCAGACGACGAAGGTGCTGCCGGCTTCCGAATACGTCGAATCGTATTTAGGGTTTGCACAAAGAAGCAGAAGACTGCTGGCGATTGCGGGAAACAACACGCTGTCGCCCAAAAATGTGATCGTGCTGATCAATGTGGACAAATTAATGCGCCATGTGAATCAACGGACGATGATGAAAGGCACTTCCCTGATCGTAATGGACGAGGACCGGAACGTCATTCTCGGAACGGACCGGGATTGGGATTTGGTTGAGGTGCTCAGCGAAGCTTATTTGGAAGGCGGAAACGAGAAGACGCTAAAAAAACGAAACTACGAATATATGCTGTTCAAATCGGAGTACAACGATTTTACTTACGTCAATAAAATCCCATATCAATTCGCAGATCTGGAGGCGGTCTCCAATGTAAACCGGCTTATCATGGTTTCGGCCATCGTCATTGCATTGGTGATGTCCGCCATGCTTAGTCTTTACTTGATCCGCCCCGTGAAAGAAATTGTCCGCTTGCTCGGCGGCAGCGTCAGCCGACGGGTGGATTACGGCAGCATTCAATCGGACATTGCGAAAATTCAGGAAGAGAACGAGACGTACCGGACGAAGATGAATTTCATGAGCGCGGAAGTTCGGCGCGGCTTGATTATGCAGGCGATAGACGCTTTTCCGATCAATAAAGATTTCGAACGGCAGATGCGGGAATATTTCTCCGAGCTGCTGGAAAAAGAGTACTTCTTCATGGCGGGCATTCATCTTCAGCGGGTGTCGGCAGAAGCGGAGAAGCCGCATCAGGAAGAGGCCGCGAATATGCTTCAGAGAGAGCTGCATGCGCGTTGGCCGCATCTTGTCGTATTTCACGCCGGCAATCTCGGATTTATTGCGCTGTTCGGATTGCGGCATCCGAAGGAACGAAAGCAAGCGATGGAGCAGCTGCGCTCCTTTGCAAGGATGTGGAGGGGACCGGAGCTGGAGGGCTATTGCATATGGGGTGCCGCCAGCAAAGCCTACGATTCCCGCGTCGAGCATTGGCGCGCCGCCTACCTTGATATCACCGATGCGATCGCATACCGAAGCGCAGGGGATCCCGGACCGGTCTTCGACATCGAGGACGTAGCGTTCTCGCATCAGATGTACTTGCCGCTGGAGAAGATCGAGAAGGCGGCGGGCTGTATCCGAAGCGGCGATTCGGAGGAAGCCGTGCAAACGATCAACGAAATCATGCAAGAAAATATGAAGCGAAACGTTCATTTTCACCAGTTTCTGCATATCGCGAAGTTTTTGTACTATGCCATGGTGAATCAGCTTCCTGCACAATCGTTCGAACAACGGGAGCTGTACGCGATGGAATCGGACTTTCTCACGCGGCTGGAACAATCGTACGAAGCGGAAGCCGTTCGTCTCAACTTGATCGGAACCGCCCGTTCGATTTCAGGCAAGAGCAAGCCGGAACCGAAAGGAAAGCTGGATCCCGCGTTCATCTCGCAATATATCGAGCTGCATTATATGGAAAATTTATATCTCGACCATATGGCGGCCGTTGCGGGAACGAGCCCCAAATATTTTTCGAATTATTTCAAAAAAACGTTCGGCGTGAATTTCGTGGAGTATTTAAACAAAATAAGGCTCGCTCATGCCAGAGAATTTCTGAAAAACACGGAATTAAGCGTGTCTGAAATCGGCGAGAAAACCGGGTATTTGAACGCGTCGACATTTACGTCCACATTCAAAAAGTACTATGGCCTATCGCCCAGCGATTACCGAAAGCAGCGGGCCGATTGAAGGGAAGCGAAAATTAATGAAGGCCATTGCGGCACAAAATGGTAAAATAGTAATTAAAGCGTTTGAAGCGCCGATTCCGTCCAGAGGCCACCTGCTCGTTCGCACGGAATTTTCCGCGATCAGCCCCGGGACGGAAATGACAGCGCTCACAAGGTCGTCCGACCAACCGGCCGTCCTCGGCTACAGCGCCGTCGGCCGCGTCGAGCGGATCGGGGAAGACGTAACCGGCTACGAAATCGGCCAAAGAGTTGCCTGTTACGGCGCGCCGTACGCCCGGCACGCGGAGCTGCTGTCGATGCCGAGCAATCTCACCGCCAAGCTGCCGGATCACGTTACTTCCGAAGAAGCGGCTTTTGCGGGGCTCGGCGCCATTGCAATCCACGCGCTTCGGACGGCAAACCTCCAGTTCGGCGAAGCCGTCATTATCGTCGGATTAGGCATTCTCGGGCATATGACCGCTCAAATCGCATCAGCGGCCGGTTACCGGACGGCGGGTATCGATTTGAACGCGGCACGGGCGGAGCAGCTGCGCCGGCAAGGTCTGCGGCATGTATATTGCTCGCAGGAGGAGCTGGAGCGGGAGCTGACCGAGATCACGGGGGGCTTCGGAGCGGACGCCGTTCTGCTATGCGCGGCCGGCCCCGGGGAGCAGCTGATCAACCGGTCGTTCGAATGGATTCGCGATCGCGGGAAGGTTGTCGTGGTAGGCGATCTGACGACTGAGTTTTCGCGGGCGAAGATGTTCGGGAAAGAGGCGCAGGTGCTCATATCGCGCGCCGGCGGTCCCGGACGCTATGATGCAAGCTATGAGCGCAACAATGTCGATTACCCGGTCGGCTATGTACGCTGGACGGAAGGGAGAAACATCGCCGAGTACGTCCGTCTGCTGGCGGAGAAGCGAATCGCCGTATCGCCGCTAATTACCGGCGTGTATCCGCTTGAGCAAGCGGCGGCCGCTTACGAGCAATACGCCCGCTCAAGCGATTCAACGCTGGGGACGCTTTTACGCTACCAATAAAGGGGGAAGTTGCATGACCGTACGACATTTGCATGCCGATATCGTCATTATCGGAGGCTCCCTTGGGGGCTGTTCCGCCGCTTATGCGGCGGCCAAAGCCGGAAAACAAGTCATCATGACGGAGGAGTCGGATTGGATCGGCGGGCAGCTGACAAGTCAGGCCGTACCTCCGGACGAGCATCCATGGATTGAGAAATTCGGCTGCACGGCTTCCTATCGGGAATTCCGGAATCGGATCAGAGCGTATTATCGGCAGCACTTTCCGTTAACGGCTGCCGCGAACGCGAATGTGCATTTGAATCCCGGCAACGCGCACGTCAGCCGGATCGCTCATGAGCCGAGAGCGGCGCTCGCGGTTCTTCGGGACATGCTTGCGCCTTTCGTACATAGCGGCAGGCTGCAAATTCTCGAAAGGTTCAAGGCTGCGGAGGCAGAGACGGAAGGCGACCTAGTCCGTGCGGTTCATGTGCGTCACGCGGATTCCGGCGATCGTCTCGTGTTGACCGCCGGCTATTTCCTCGATGCGACGGACGAAGGCGATTTGCTGCCTTTGACGGGGACGGAGTATGTCACCGGCGCGGAATCGGTGGAGCAAACCGGGGAGCCGAACGCGCTGCCGGGCGATCCGGACCCGACGGAAATGCAGGCCATTACGTGGTGCTTTGCCATGGATTATGCGGAGGGCGGGGACTTTACGATCCCGAAGCCGGAGCAGTACGACTTCTGGGTCAACTACAAGGCGGATTTTTGGCCGGATAGGCTGCTCAGCTGGACGGGAGTGAGGCCGCATACGCTGGAGCCGGTCACCTATGATCTCATGCCGGGGGCCCAATGGTTTTCGCTGTTCCGGTACCGTCGCATCATCGACAAATCGCTGTTCGCCGAAGGCACGTTCGAAACCGATGCCACGATCGTCAACTGGCCGCAGAACGATTACTGGCTCGGACCGGTCATCGACGTCAGCGAGCAGGAGCGGGCGAAGCATCTGGAAAACGCGCGCCAATTAAGTTTGTCGCTCATGTATTGGATGCAAACGGAGGCGCCTCGGCCGGATGGCGGAGCAGGCTACCCGGGCTTGCGGCTGCGGGGGGATATTACAGGGACGCTCGACGGGCTTGCGAAGATGCCGTACATCCGCGAGTCTCGCAGAATCAAAGCGGAAACTACGATCGTCGAGCAGCATCTAAGTCCCGCCTGTCGACCCGACGGGAAGGCGGAGTCGTATTTCGATTCGGTCGGAATCGGGTGTTACCGGATCGACCTGCACCCGAGCACCGCGCTTCGCACGTATATCGACGTGTCGAGCCTGCCGTTTCAAATTCCGCTCGGCAGCTTGATACCCGTTCGAATGAACAACTTGATCGCCGCCTGTAAAAATATCGGCTCGACCCACATTACGAACGGCTGTTACCGGCTGCATCCGGTGGAATGGAATATCGGCGAGGCCGCCGGGTATTTGGCCGCCTTCTGCACGGAACGCGGCACAGCGCCAAGGGAGGTTCGCGGCAGCAACGCGCTGCTTGCGGACTATCAACAACTGCTAAGCGCGGCGGGCATCGAATTAAGATGGCCGGAAATCCACGCCGTGTGACGAAATGCCGATAAAGGCGCTCCTTGACCGGATACCGTCCGATCAGGGAGTGCCTTATGTTTTAGAACGTCTTATCGTCGGTGTACTGATTTCTAACCTTCAATATTTCTTCCAGATTGTCGAAAAATAAGTCCACGAGAGCCGGATCGAAATGATGGCCGCGTTCCTCGCGAAAGTACGTTAATATGTCCTCCAGCGGCCAAGCCTTCTTGTACACTCTTTCGCTGCCGAGCGCATCGAATACGTCCGCAATGGCCGTAATTCTGCCGTATATATGTATTTCCTCACCGGCCAAGCCGAGCGGATATCCTTTACCGTTATATTTCTCATGATGCTGCTGTGCGATGATCGCCGCCGCTTTCATGATTTTCCGATTCGAATGCTTGAGCATCGCATAACCGTAACTGGTATGATTTTTAATCATCTCGAATTCTTCGTCCGTAAGCTTGCCCGGCTTGTTGAGAATCGCATCGGGTATGGCGACCTTGCCGACGTCGTGCATCGGCGAGGCCAACCGAATAAGCTCGGCTTCCTCTTCCGAGAGCCCCGCTTTCAGCGCCAATATTTTGGAATATTCCGCGACTCTCTTTACGTGGTTTCCGGTTTCCTTCGAACGGGTTTCCGCAATTTCGCCCAAGGTGAAAATGATTTCCTTCTGGGTCGTTTCCATTTCGTCGTTCAAATAAATATTTTCGAACGCGACGGAAACGTTGGAGGAATAAATTTCGATCAAGTACCGATCCCACTCGTCAAGGCTTGTAACTCCCTCGAGGTAGATGACGTTTTCCGTGCCGGTCTTGCTTTGAAAATAGCACGTAAAATGATCCTCGTAAAATTTGCCTCTTCGCTCCCGGAACGTTTCTTCAATGCTTCTCAAGGCATGGGGAGGGACGATATCCTGAACCTTCTCCCTGTCCTGCGGATATCCGCCCGTTGCCGCCAAAATATATATGTCTTCCTGGCCCTTGGCGACGGCATAGCTTTTGCAATGGACCGCGTTGTCCAGCTTTAACAGCGAGGTAAGCTGGGTCAGCACGCCGCTGGCGAATTTCTTGATCGATTGGAGCTCGAATAGGGTTGAGGACGATTTGATGATGTCCTCCAACCCCTTCTTATTGTTCTCGATTACCGTAATGTCCCGGTAGGAGCGAAGCGCGGCAATGATGGTCGTAAACAGCTTCTGGCTCGTTAATTCCGTTTTTTCCTTGTAGTCGTTAATATCGTAGTCCGTAATAACGGTCCTCTCCGGCGCTTGACCCGGCTGGCCCGTTCGCAAAATAATGCGGACGGACTGGTTTCGAAGCTGTTCCCGGACGTACTTGACCACGTTCAAGCCGGAATGTTCCTTCTCCATGACGACGTCGAGCAGCAGCAGAGCAACGTCCGGATTCGCTGCGACGGCTTCGTAAGCCTCTTTCTCGGAATAAGCGCTGACAAATTCGAGCCGCCGGCCGTCAAATACGACGTCGCCGAGCACCATCTTCGTAATATGATGAATTTCCTTCTCATCGTCAATAATGAGGACTTTCCAATATGGCTGCTCCTGCCTCTGTTCCCTTGCAACCGGAGCTTGTTCCTCGTCGGCAAAAAACAGCACGTCGTTATTCGATGGATTACTCATGGCCGCCTCCCGCATGCATCGGAATTAGTATCGTGAATCGCGTTCCCTTGCCTAGCGCGCTGTCTACTTTAACGGTTCCCCCAAGCGATTGGGTTACGAGATTATACACGATGTGCATCCCCAAGCCGGTCCCGCCCTTGCCTCGATTCGTAGTAAAGAACGGTTCGAATATCCGCTTCACCACATCCTCCGGCATCCCTTTGCCGTCGTCGGCGTATGTAATGACGGCTTGGCGGCCGTCCTCGCGTATATGGATGGAAATCGTTCCTTCATCATCGCTGCTATATGCGTGTATCAGCGAATTCATAATTAAATTTGTAATGATTTGCGAAAGAGCGCCGGGATCGCTGAAAAGCTCGATCCGCTCGTCCCCTTCCACGACGACGCGGTGCTTCGTCTTTTTTAGATTCGGCTGGAGGCTGGTTAGTATTTCTTTGATGTAGCCGGACACTTGAAACTTCCGTTTCGCGTCTACCGAGCGGTCCACCGCGACCTGTTTAAAGCTTCGGATCAGCTCGGACGCCCGATGAAGGTTTGTCAAAAGCATGGAGGCGGTTTCGCGAACCGTCTTCATATATTCTTCCAGATCGGAGCGTTTCATTTGATTTTGCTCATAGATCTCGGCAAATTGCTTCGTCTTCTCTTCCAAGTAGGAGGCTGCGGTCACCCCTACGCCAACGGGGGTGTTGATTTCATGCGACACTCCGGCGACCAAACTTCCGAGCGCGACCATTTTTTCCGATTCTACCAACTGGTTTTGGGCTGTCTGAATCGTCTGCATCGCTTCCTGCAGCTCCCGGAACGGGCCTCAAGCTGATGCACCATATCATTGAAGGCCGAAGCCACTTCATTGATTTCCTGGCTCGATTGCAATGTAATATCCTCGTACGGTTGACCGCTCTTGACCGATATCGCCGCTTGCCGCAGCACCATCAACGGTTTGATCAGCATTTTGCGGATAATGAACCACAAAGCGACAAGCAGAAGCAGTGTAATCGAGACGCCTACGATAATGATGAGCTGAACCCGATTCCGGATCAGCGCAATATTTTCGGACGCGTCAAGGATCAGCTCGATCGCTCCTGCTATGGCTCCGTCTTCCATTAATGGGCTTGTAAGCACCACTTTAAACACGCCGTCGCGATCACGATAGATCGGGGAAACCTGCGCGCCGCCTTCGGTCAAATGCCGCAAGGTGCCGTCCGGAGTCGGCTGACCGATTCGTTCCCTGTCCGTAGAGGCAAGAATATTTTTCGAGCCCAACAGCGTTAGCTGCAGTACGTCGTCATTCTTATATTCGATGTAATCAAAAATTTGCTGGACGTCCACTATCGACCGCGATTCCTCATATCGGGCGTTAATCGCTGTGGCGATTCCTTCCAATTGGCTCACATAAGACTGCTGCACGGATTTTTCAAGAGAGAAGGAGTCGAACGCGATTATAACGGACATCGTTAGAAACGTAACAATGGAAACTAAGATGACAATTCTTTTTTGTAATGATATTTTTCGCGACACGGCGCTTCTCCCGTCCGATTGTTGTTATTCGATCTCAAATTGTTTTGTTAAGGATACGTCGTAAGGAGTGTGGTCGTTATTGTGCAAGGAAACTCGAAGCTTATGCTTGCCCGGATCTAAGTCCTTAATTACCGTCTTTTCCTGCTTGACGCCTTCTTTGGGCCCGTCGTCCAAATACATATGAATGTGGCCTTCGCCTGCTTCCCGCGCATGACCGTAATGCTCCGCCGAGATGCTTAAATCCGTAATAATCGTTACCGTCACGTCATTGCCGTCAATCTCCAAAGCGACGTCAAGCGTAGGCTTATACTCCTCTTTCGGTTCGGAGGACGCTCCCGAACTTGCGGCGCTTCCGCAAGCCGTTAAAGTAACGCAGGCAAGCAGTGCTACATACAGCAACCTCATGCTTTTTTCCACCTTTATATATTTGTATTTTTGTGTAATTCGACAGGAACGGTCATTATTCCTTCTCATTTGGCAACATCAAATAGGTCCATAGACTCTGTTCATCATACGGAATATACTTCGTAATAGGTGGAAAACACATGCCCAAACTAGGAGCTGATACCAATGAAAATTAGCAGTCATGCCTGGTTCAAACTCGCGACCGATCTGCACATCGAATTGCTGCAGGCTGAAGAGGAAGGGAAAGTCGTTACAGGGCTTAAGGAACAAATCGAACGCATTCAGTCGATGAACGAATGGGATCCCGACAAGGAACGGCTGGCGGGGGACCTTCTCGACCGAACGAGCTCGCTTCCGGATCGGGAGGAGTATCGTTATGCCGAGCCGTCTGCACTTGAATCGATACGAGCTTCCCGCCCGGCGCGCAAGTTTGCTGCAGCGCCGCACAGCACGGGGAAGGAATTGTACGATAAGCTCTACGGAGCATGGTTAGGCCGCTGTGCAGGCTGCTTGTTGGGTCAGCCGGTGGAGGGCTGGAGGCGCGCAAATCTGGTCGGACTTTTGAAAGAGTCCGGCAATTATCCGATATCCTATTATTTATCTTCCGAGCTGCCCCGGCACTTGATCGACAAGTACCAGATCCGAAACGAAGGGCAAGTATACGGCAGCAAGTTTATTAATTGGATTAATAATGTGGAGCACATGGTAGAGGATGACGACACGAATTATACGATCATCGGTCTTGCGATATTGGAGAAATACGGTTACGATTTCTCGCCGGATGACGTAGCGGAAGCATGGCTGATGAATTTGCCGATCCTTCACGTGTGCACCGCCGAACGCGTAGCCTATAAAAACCTGATCAACCTGATCGAGCCTCCTCTGTCCGCATCTTACCGGAACGTGTACCGCGAATGGATCGGTGCGCAAATTCGCGCCGACTTTTTCGGCTACGCCAATCCTGGCAATCCCGAGAAGGCTGCGGAGATGGCATGGAGGGACGCTTCCATTTCGCATGTGAAGAACGGCATTTACGGCGAAATGTGGGTGGCCGCAATGCTCGCCGCCGCTGCGGTGTCGAGTGACCTCGAGGAAATCGTCACGGCGGGGCTCGGAGAAATTCCGGAAGCTTCGAGGCTTGCCGCAGACGTTCGTTTGGTGCTGGATTGGAAGAAGGAGGGCATATCGTGGGAGGAAGGAATCGAACGGATTCACCTCCGGTATGACGAACATCTTGCCCACCACTGGTGCCATACGAATTCCAATGCGATGATCGTTGCGCTCGGGTTGTTGTTCGGAGAAGGCGACTTCGAGAAATCGATCGGGATTGCCGTCAGCGCGGCGTTCGATACGGATTGCAACGGAGCGACCGTCGGGTCGGTAATCGGCATGATCCGCGGGGCGAACGATTTGCCCGTTAAGTGGACGGCGCCGCTGAACGATAAGATCCGCTCCGGCGTCGACGGCTTCGGGCTTGTTCCGATCTCGGAGCTTGCGAAGCGCACGGTGCGCATCGTCGAACAGAATCCTTACTTAATCGCAAACCATCGTAATAAGGCTTAAAAGGGGGCACCTATGATCGAACTGGAGCATTTTGAACGCTCGGACTTCAAACAGCTGATCGAATGGATCGAGTCTCCGTCGCTTATGCTTCAATGGGCGGGGCCGACCTTCGATTTTCCGTTGACCGAGGAGCAGTTGGAGAAATATACGGAGCATGCCAATCGCTTGGACTCCGATACGTTCATTTATAAAGTTGTGGATAAAGGCAGCGGTGAGGTCGTCGGCCATATCTCTTTAGGGAGAATCAATCGAGCGAACAAATCCGCCCGGATCGGAAAAGTGTTGGTCGGCGACAAGAACGTCAGGGGAAAAGGAATCGGCCGGCAGATGATTCAAGAGGTGCTTCGGATCGCATTCGGCGAATTGCAATTGCACCGGGTCAGCCTCGGCGTGTTCGATTTCAACGCTCCCGCAATAGCATGTTACGAGAAGGCGGGCTTTCAAAAAGAAGGTCTGCTGCGGGATTACTGTAAACACGGAGACGAGTATTGGAGCATGTGGGAAATGAGCATTTTGGAAGAGGAATGGGAGAAAAGGACTTTAGAATAAGAGTAACTTGGGAAGGGGTGGCATACTGCCGCCTCTTTTGGCTTCTTTAAAGGAGATAAACGAAACTTATGGTAATATGAAAAAAATCGCGGTAAAAGGTGGGGTGGCGATGACGTCGATGAACGGTGAAGCAATTCGCAAGAAGAATAAACTGATTATCGCTGTTTGGTCGGTGTTTGCACTCCTCTTGATCATTGCTCTGATTTTACTTACGGAGGCAAAGGAATACCCTTTCTCTGTACCTAAAGCAATCTTTACCGTTGAAACCGGAAAAGCCCGTTTAGTCCCCCTGACATCTAATGCCAGTAAAATGGTGGGGAGACGAGGTCCGACCGAGCGACAACTCACCGCATTTCTCAAGGAACGAGGATGGGAATATATCGAAACGAATGGCGGCCTCATCATTTATAAAAAAGATGATATTACGTTGAAAGTCCATTCATATTTCCGAAAAGGTTACTGGTGGTACGACCTTGATAAAGCTCGATGAGGCGGAAAGTAACTTTTTTAGTGACAGAGCAGTCCGAAATTGCCCAAGGGCCAAAATTCCACCGGCTGTTCCAATAAATAAAGCACTTCTTCGAATCGGGTGACGGGCACGATCAGCAGGTCCGGAGCGATGACTTTCGCTTGCTGATAACTATCGACAGGCACGAATAAAATATCAGGCGATGCCTGCGCTGCAGACCTCACATATTCCTCCATTTGACCCGCCGCCGTAATTTCTCCCGTTGCCGATACGCTCCCGATTCCCATTACTTGTTGACCTTGAGTGGCGTCGATTCCGCTATATATCGTCCATTTCGCCAGCAGCTTCATCAGACCGTGCGGGTCCGAAGCATCTTGTTTCGCGCTTTGATAAAATTGCCTCGGAACATCGTAAGGGAGCTCCAGCAAATCTGCGAACCGTGCGTCTAAACCTTGTGCTTCGGCAAGCTTCGAAACCGGTTGAACCGATCGATCTGCGCGCTTCGCGTATGCGTACGTGCGGCCGGAGAATAAATCCAAGAGATAAGCCCGGCGCTCCAGCACGTTCGGAGCCAGTATGTTGCCTTTGACGCCGGATCCCTTATATTCGCTCGGGGATGCGGAAACGTATGTTTTTATTCCCGGCAGCGGCAAACTGAACAATGTCCCCATTAACAATACGATCAGAAGGGACAAGCTCGCGGCACGACCGGCAGGAGATCTTCCTGTTCGTCTTCCGAATAGGAAGGAGATGAGACCGATTCCGCACAAATAGCTGAAAAGAAATATCCATGCAGACGGAGTTCCGTGTGTGAACTCGCTGCGCAGCGGGGCGGAAGACAACAAATAAACGATATAGCCTGAATAGAGCACGAGTGCGATGTAGTAGCCGCATTTCTTGCGTGTCATCGATGTCTTCAAACCTCCTTGTGCAAAAATATTTCCGAACATATTGACGGGAACGGCGAATGGAAATAAAATAAACCGAGAAATCACACTTATTTAATAGGAATTATAAGACTTGATGAAGCGCTAGACAACAAGAAAATTACTGGGGGAGAGAAAAACATGCAAACAACAACATCTTTTCGGTGGAGAAAAACTTTAGCGGCCGTCGCAGCCGTCATAATGGCATTTACGGTAGCGGCATGCGGCAACGCCAACAACAACGCTGAAAACAACACGCAAAACGGCCAAGCCTCTCAAGAGACGCCAACCAAAGAGCCGACCAAGCTTCGCTTAGGCTATTTGAACGTTATGGACGATGCGCAGACGATTCTCGCATATCGTGCCGACCTGTACAAGAAGCACGGGATCGACGCCGAAATGCAAATGTTCACCAGCGGCACGGATCTCATCAAAGCGATCGTCGGCGGGCAAATCGATGCCGGTGTGCTCGGTTTCACGAATGCACTTTCTTGGCTTGATAAAGGCGCGGACCTGAAAATTGTCGGTGCCGCGCAAACCGGCTATCATAGCATGCTGGTCGGCAAAGACAGCGAAGTAACGAGCCTTGATCAGTTGAAAGGCAAGAGCGTCGCATCCCAAAAGGAAGGCAGCACGGCGGATGTCGTTCTGAACGGAGTTGTTTGGAGCAAAGCCGGCTTTACGAAACAAGACGTAACGATGCAGTATGTTTCCCCGGCGGTAGCCATTCAATCGCTGGCAGCGGGCAAGGTGGACGCCGCATTCGTATTTGAGCCTTACAGCTCCATTGCCAAATTGTCTTATGACGCCAACGAAATTTACGAAATCGGCAAAGATTGGCCGTTTCCTTGCATGGTTGTGATTGCATCCGGCGATCTTGTAAACAATAAGAAGGAAGCTATGTACCAAATGCTTGACGCGCAAAAAGAAGCGATCGAAATGCTCGAAAACGATCCGGCTAAGGCGGCAAAGCTCATTACGGACGACTTTATTACCGAGGATACGATAACGAAGGCCGACGGTTCCACGGTACCTGCGGAAGAAGTCATCAAAGCTTCGATCGAATCGCAGGAATTCAACTGGGAATTGACCGAGCAAGACATCGCGCGCATGGACGAAGTCGGGCAAATGATGGTGGATCAAGGCATCTTGGAGAAAAAGCCCGACGTCAACGCCGCATTGGATCTTTCCTGGCAACAACAAAATCAGTAATAAAGGTGCTGCCTAATGAGCCGACATTTCATAAAAGTATGGAGGCGGCTGTGGCCCTTTCTGGCCGCTGCCGCCACGCTTCTGGTGCTGCTGCAATTCGGGAACTTGAGAAATCCGATCATTTTCCCATCCGTACCGGTCGTATTTGAACGCTTGTTCCGCGATATGGCGGACATTGATTTCTGGAAATCCGTAGGTTCCAGTTTCTACAGGCTGTCTATCGGATATCCGATCGCTTGCTTCCTGGGAGGACTGCTAGGTTTGCTTGCAGGCCTCTTCAGGGGCTTTTCCCTTTATATGCGCCGTTTGATCGCGATTATGCAGTCCATTCCTCCGATTGTATGGCTGCCGTTCCTAGTTATTATTTACGGGTTCGGCGATGTGCCGATCATTACGATTGTTATTATCGCAAGCTTTTTCCCGATGGCTTTATCGGTAATGAACGGAACGGAAGGGGTAAGCCGGACGCATCTCGAAGTGGCGAAGGTGCTCGGAGCGAATAAAGGACAATTGCTCAGGAAAGTTTATTTGCCGGAAACGCTGCCGTCCTTCATTACCGGAGCGCAGGTCGCCTTCGGCAACGCTTGGCGTTCCCTTGTCGCGGGCGAGATGGTGGGCAGCGCCGTTTCGGGGCTGGGCCGGTCCGTCAGCTTCGCCGGGGAGGTTGCCGATATGAAAGGCGTGATCATGTATATTATTGTGATCGGCACGATCGCAACGATATTGGATCACTTCGTACTGGAGCAGCTAAAGCGGAGATTGCTCCGTTGGAGATATATCACCGGAGGGGATGACAAATAATGCAAACGCTGGAGCTTCGAAACGTGAACAAAAGCTTCGGATCCCTTCAGGTTCTGAAACATATTGATATCAAGGTAGAAAAGGGCGAATTCGCGGCGATCGTCGGCCCGTCCGGCTGCGGGAAAAGCACGGCGCTGCGCATGTTTGCGGGCCTTGAAACGGCGTCCGACGGCCAGGTGCTCGTGGACGGCAAGCCGATCGCGGGGCCGGCGCCCGAGCGCATGATGATATTTCAGGAGCATGCGCTGTACCCGTGGTCGACCGTCGAGGACAATGTCGGCTTAGGCATGGAGCTGGCAGGGGTCGGCAGGAAAGAGCGAAGCGAGCGGGTCAACGCAGTGCTGGAGAAAGTAAACTTGGCCGGCTTTAACCGGTACTACCCATCCCAGCTTTCCGGAGGCATGAGGCAGCGCGTAGCGATCGCTAGAGCGCTGGTGATGGACCCGGATGTGCTGCTGCTCGATGAGCCTTACGGAGCGCTGGACGCCATGACCCGGTTAACGATGCAGAATGAGCTGCTGCGTCTGTGGGAAGGCTCCGGCAAGACGATGCTGCTCATTACGCACGACATTGACGAGGCGCTGTATTTGGCCGATAAAATTTACGTTATGAGCGCAAGGCCGGGGCAAGTGATCCGTACGATCGACCTGACTTTGCCTCGTCCGCGTAACCGGAACGGGGCGGAATTCGTGGCGCTACGCCACGAAATTATGTCGCTGCTCGGCCTTGAAGAGTGACTCGCGTTACGAAAGGAAGGACATTCAACGATGAAAATGGTAGCTTCCATTGTGGATTTGATCGGGAATACGCCGATCGTTAAGCTGAACCGCGTCGCGGATGCATCGGGCGCCTCCGTTTATATGAAGCTGGAATATTTCAATCCGGGGAAAAGCGTGAAAGACCGCGCCGCCTACAATATGATCGATCGGGCCGAGAAGGAAGGTAAAATCGTCCCCGGCCGTTCGACGATCATCGAGCCGACCTCCGGCAATACGGGAATCGGACTCGCTATGGTTTGCGCGGCCAAAGGATACCCGTGCATTATTACGATGCCGGAGAACGCCACCAAGGAACGGGTCAACGTGCTGAAGGCGTACGGCGCGACGGTTCACCTTACACCGGCGACGCAAGGGATGCGCGGCGCCATCGGGAAGGCGAAAGAGCTGGCGGAGAGCGTACCGGACAGCTTTATTCCGATGCAGTTCGACAACCCGGCCAACTCCGACGCGCACCGTCAAACGACGGCGGTTGAAATATACGAAGCCTTCGAAGGAAAGCTGGATGCTCTGGTGCTGACTGCGGGCACCGGCGGAACGGTGACGGGCGTCGGGGAAGAGCTCAAGAAAAAAATTCCCGGCCTCAAAATATACGTGGTTGAACCGGCGGGCTCGCCCGTGCTGGCCGGAGGAAAGCCGGGGCCGCATAAAATTCCCGGCACAGGCCCCGGGTTCGTACCTTCGATACTCAACCGCGAATCGTTTGACGAGATTCTTCATATTCAAGATGACGACGCGCAGACGATGGCGAGAAGGTTAGGCAGAGAAGAAGGCATTTTGGTCGGAGCCTCGTCGGCCGCATCGGCGTTTTTCGCGGTCGAAATCGCCAAGAAGCTGCCGCCGTCCGCGCGTGTGCTTTGCATTGCGCCGGATAACGGGGAGCGGTATTTGTCCTCGGATTTGTTCCGGGAGAGAGAGTAACCTATAAAGATCAAAAGATGAGCTTATCTTAACGGGTAGGCTCATTTTTTGAGCTTTTTTGTGTGAACGGGCGCTGTGTGAGTCCGCTTGGATTCACATTTTGAGCTTATGCTCCTGCTTTAACGCGGATTTTTCGCCGTTCCCGCCACGTTAGGCTCAATTTTTGCGTCTATCGTTTCAAGCAGAGGTAGCGTCATTGTTTTGCTACTAGAGAGGATTTTTCAATAATATATTGAATATCGTATTAACCACATGACGAAGGAGCTGCGAAATGAACGAACGAATTCGTCTTTATTTGGAGCGGATCGGCTATGACGGATCTTTGGACGGCGGCGCGGAAACGCTGGCTCGCCTGCAAGAGTGTCACCTGCATACCGTACCGTACGAAAACCTTGATATTTTGCGCCGCATTCCGTTGTCGCTGGAAATCGACAATTTATTTGAGAAAATCGTCGTCCGCCGGCGGGGAGGCTATTGCTTCGAGCTGAATGCGCTGTTCGGCTGGCTGCTGCGCGAGCTCGGATACTCCGTTACGGATTTGTTCGCGCGCTTTTGGCGCGACGAGCCGAACCCGCCGCCGAAGCGCCGCCACCACGTCCTCAAGGTAGAAGCCGAAGGCGCATTCTACTTATGCGACGTCGGCGTCGGAGGCATCGTGCCGCGCAGGCCGATTGCGCTCATTGAGGGCCTTGCGCAGCGGCAAGGCGACGAAAACTATCGCATGGAGAAAGACGGCTATTTCGGCTGGATGCTGTGCGAGGAAAAGAACGGCGAGTGGTGCAAACTGTACTCCTTTACAGAGGAGCCGCAGCTGCCGAGAGATTATTTGATGGCGTCCTATTGGTGCGAGAACGCTCCGGATTCGATCTTTACGCAGGATGCGATGATCGCGGTGCGGACGCGCGAAGGACGCAATACGGTCGCGGGAAAACAATTTCGCATATTTACAGGCGATGGCGTGAACGTATTCGAACCGAATTCGGAGGAACAATACCGGACGGCGCTGAAAACTTATTTCGGCATCGTGCTTTAGCCGCAGACCGCCCACGGCGTTCAAGAATTAATTATATTTGCAATGAACGCGATATAGGTAAGGAAAATAGAAGATGCTATAGTGTTGGTGAAAGCGATTTCGAAAGCAGGGGATCTCGTGAAGCCAATACAAGCTATTCTTTTAGGAGCGGGTGCAAGAGGCGGATTTGCCTACGCGCCTTACGCCGCCAAGTATCCGCATGAGCTGCAGTTCGTTGCCGTCGCGGAACCGAATGAGGAAAGAAGAGTCTTATTTCAACAACGATTCAACGTTCCGAAGGACCGCTGCTTTTCCACGTGGGAGGAGCTTCCGAAGGAAGGAAAAATCGCCGACGCCGCGTTTATATGCACGCAGGATCAGATGCATTACGAGCCTACGATCCTGGCGCTGCAGCTTGGTTACGACGTGCTGCTTGAAAAGCCGATGTCTCCCGATCCGGAACAATGTTTGGAGATGGAAAGAGCCGCGAACGAAACGGGCAAACTGCTGACCATTTGCCACGTGCTTCGTTATACGCCGTTCTGGTCAACGCTGAAGTCCGTAATCGACGACGGGGAGATCGGGGAAATCGCCTCCATCCAGCTCAACGAAAATGTCGGATTTTTCCACATGGCGCATAGCTTCGTTAGAGGCAACTGGCGGAATTCGGATTTGTCGAGCCCGATGATCTTGGCGAAATCGTGCCACGACATGGATATTATTTCCTGGCTGATGGATCGCGAATGCGTTCGGGTTTCTTCGTTCGGTTCGCTCATGCATTTCCGGGAGGAGAATGCGCCGGAGGGCTCGACTAAGCGGTGTCTTGACGGATGCGAGGCGGAAGCCGGCTGCGCTTACTCCGCGCCACGGTTTTATTTGGGAGAAGGAAAAGAATGGGCGAAATTTTTTACGGAAAACTTGTCCAGGGAATCGATCCTGGAAGCGCTGCGAACCGGACCGTACGGACGCTGCGTATACCGCTGCGATAACAACGTAGTGGACCATCAAGTTGTAAATATGGAATTCGAAGGCGGAGCGACCGCGACGTTCAGTATGTGCGGCTTTACGCACGATTGCTCGAGAAGCATTCAGATTATGGGCACGAAAGGCGAAATCAGAGGCTATATGGAATCGGGCCGGTTTACCGTCTATGACTTCTTGACCGCAAGCCAGACGGAGCACAAGGTCCAAAACTCCGTATCGGGACACGGCGGCGGCGATGAGGGCATCGTTCGGGACTTCCTTCGCGCGGTCAGAAAGCAAGGGCGCGGCGAAACGAAAACGAGCGCCCGCGCATCCGTACAGAGCCATTTGATGGCGTTCGCGGCGGAGCGTTCCCGGTTAGCCGGCGGCAGACCTGTGAATGTAAGCGAATTCAGGCTGGATTTCGTCAAGCCGTAGCATATAACGATAGTTATTTTTCGTATCAAGCGGTCCGCCTTATCGCGGACCTTTGTTGCGTCCGGGGGCCGATCGAAGGATGGGGAAGGAAAGCATTAAGTTTCGGTTTATCGTTACCGTCAGGGACAAGCTGATTTTGTACGCGCTGATCATGCTGCTGCCCGTGATCATGTTCTCGGCGTTGTTCTGGTTTCAATCGCAGCGCATCCTGGAGGAGAAGGCGGGGCATCTCATCGACGAGTCGTTAGAGCTGTCCACCTCGTGGCTGGACGAGGTGCTCAGCGGTGCCGTCCGGCTTTCCGCCGTCGTGGAGTCGGATTATGTACTGCGAACGTTTATTTTGGATCATATCGACCGCCCCTTCAGCGAGGAATCGACGGAGGATCTAAGGCTTGTGCAGGAAAAGCTGGAAAACGTGCTGACCTCGGACTCTCGGGCCACTTCGATTTGGATCTACTTTCCGGAGACGAACGAGGTTATTTCGACCCGCTTCGGCATTTATTCCGCGTCGGACCGACAAGCGCTTGACTGGCTCCAGACGCAAAAGAAGGGACTTCACATCCGTTCATGGATTTATCCCGACGACTCGGTTTTGAAGCATGCGGGCAGCCTTTACGATTTTACGCAAACGAAGGAATCCGGCAATCATATTTCGTTCATCCGCTCCATTCCGGGGATGGGAAGCGAGCGATATCCGGTGATCGTCGGCGTCGGATATTTGGAATACATCCTTCAAGACTTGCTGAGCGAAGCCGCCAACAAGACGAAGACGTCGCTCGTTCTGTTAAACCACAACGGGTACCGCGTGCTTAGCGCGGGAGAGAACGCGGAATCTTTTCTTGCCGAAAATTCGCTTCCCGACGCGGAAGAAAGAGCGATGCGCTACACGATAAAGGACGGCTGGCTGATCAACGCTTCCCGGTCGAAGCTGACGGGCTGGGAAATCGTATCGCTGGCGCCGCTGGATCGGTATATGGCCGATTTTCGAAGGTTGAACTGGCTGACGATCGCATTAACCGTCACCGGACTGATTGCGGCCGTACTCACCTCCAGCGCTTTGACCCGCAGCATACACAAGCCGCTTCGGTCGCTGTTGATCGGGATGAAGAAGCTTGAATCGGGACAGCTGAGCGCGCGCATGGAGCATAAGGGACGCGATGAATTCGGGCTTGTCGCGGAAGGCTTTAACCGGATGGCGGAAACGCAGCAGCAGCTGATCAAATCCGTTTATGAGGAGCGCATCGCCAAGAAGGAAGCGGAGCTGACCTTCCTGACCTCGCAAATCAATCCTCATTTTCTATACAATACGTTAGGCGCGTTATATTCTTTAGCCCGCAAATCGGATGCGACATTGGCGGAAGCGCTCCTCTCCGTATCCAGGTTTTTCCGGCTCAGCTTAAACCAAGGAAAGGACATGACTACCGTCAAAGAGAGCATGGAGCTTACGGAGCTCTATATCCGGCTCATGAATATACGCAATGACGGAAAGTATCGGCTGGAAGCTTATGTAGACCCGGGGGCGGACCATTATTCCATTCCCGCGCTGCTCGTTCAGCCTCTCGTGGAAAATGCCGTCAAGCACGGCTTGGAGCTGCTTGCCGAGCAAGGCACGATTCGGGTCACGGTAACGGAACTGAAGGAGCATCTGCTCCTTATGGTCATGGATAACGGCAAAGGAATGGGCGAGGAGACGCTGCAATCGCTGAGGTCGCATATTACGGGCGGAGCTCTGTCCGCAGCTGCCGAATCGGACGAGGCCCCGGCTATCAAAGAAGTTGCAGCCGATCCGCTCCAAGGCTCGGGCTATGCGTTGCGGAATATTTATACACGTCTCGAATTGAAATACGGCAGCAGGTTTTCCTTTAATATCGAAAGCGAGCTTTCCAAAGGAACAACCGTACTGATCAAATTACCGAAGCGGGGGATAACGGAATGAGAGTGGTCATAGCGGACGACGAGCAATACATTCGTTCGATGTTTGCGGAATTTCATTGGAGCCGGTACGGCATATCTATTGAAGGTATCGCCTGCGACGGGCAAGAGGCTTACGAGATGGCGCTGCTGGTGAAACCGAACCTGGTGCTGACCGACATTCGAATGCCACGGATGAGCGGGCTTGAATTGATGAAGTCGCTGAAGGAAAAGATGCCGGAGCTAAAGTTTATATTGCTTACCGGTTACAGCGACTTTGAATACGCGAGAGAGGCGCTCCGGCTCGGCGCGTCCGATTATTTGGTGAAGCCTTGCTCCGAGAAGGAAATCATCCATGCCGTGCTGGCGGTAATGGGAGAGGAGCAAGCGGCGGCCGCGGGCCGTCAACAGGCAAGTTCCGAGGATAATGCGGCCGGTGATCCGAAGCGGCGCCATGCCGTTAAATTGGCTTGCGAGAAAATTCGGGAGGATCTCAGCGCAGCCGTCTCATTAACCGAAATCGCAGAGGTGGTCCAGATGAATCCGTCTTCCTTCAGCCGCTTGTTCCGGCAGGAGATGGGTGTCTCGTTCTCGGAGTACGTCACGACCGTCCGCATGAACGCCGCAAAGAAGCTGCTCCTTGACAGCAACGAGAAAATTAACGAAATCGCAAGAAAGGTCGGGTACGTCAGCCCGAGCCATTTCGTGCAACTATTCGGCGAGTATACGGGGATGACCCCGGGCAGGTTTCGGGAAATCAACGGTTGAAATGGCTAAGAGCCATGTCAATAATCCGATATGTTTGCAACAGGCTCGTTATAGAACGCTCTCGGACGCGGGTGATATAGTTTACATGTAAGCGATACCAGAGGTGAGAGCCGTGACAGCAGCAAGATGGAAGACCGTTTGGAAATACCGATGGCAGTACGCCATGATTTTCCCTGGATTGATTCTAGTTTTTTTGTTCAGTTACTTGCCGATGGCCGGCGTGCAGATCGCGTTCCGCGACTACAATATTTTCGCCGGATTATGGGATAGTCCGTGGGTCGGGTTCGAGCACTTTTCTTTTTTGACCGATCCCGAGTTTTGGCATGTTTTCGAAAACACGATATGGATCACCGTGCTGAAGTTCGCATTCGGCTTTCCGGCACCGATTGTGCTGGCAATTATGCTGAATGAGGTACGCAACCCCTTGTTCAAAAGATTCGTTCAATCTCTCACCTATATGCCGCATTTCGTTTCCTGGATTATTGTGGCGTACATTCTCGAGATATTCCTCTCTCACTCCAACGGCTTGGTGAACGATCTGATCGCGTTAGCCGGGTTCGAGAAAATCTACTTCATGGGCGAGGTTTCCTGGTTCCGGCCAATCGTCGTCATAAGTTCGATCTGGAAAGAAATCGGATGGAGCTCCATCATTTACTTAGCCGCTATTGCAGGCATCGACCCGCAGCTGTACGACGCCGCCAAGGTGGACGGAGCGGGGAAATGGAGAATGATGCGGAACGTCACGCTTCCCGGCATGATGCCTACCATTTCGATTATGTTGATTTTATCGATTCCGAATTTGCTGAACGTCGGCTTCGATCAAATATTTCCGCTGCAAAATCCGGTGAACCTGCCGATATCGGAAGTCGTCGATACGTACGTCGTCAAAACCGGCATCAACCTTGGCTACTTCGGTCCCGCAGCGGCGATCGGCTTATCGATGTCCGTCGTGCAGTTCATGCTCGTATACGGCTCCAACCGGTTGTCTAAAAAATTCGGCGGATCGCGGCTATTTTAAGAGAGGAGGGAGCGTGCCCGAATGCGAGCTTCCCTAAGCGAAAGAACGTTTCTATGGTGCAACGGCATGTTGCTTGCGCTGCTTGCCGTATCGGCTTTGTACCCTTTCCTTTATATGACCGCGTTGGCGCTTAACGAAGGATTGGATGCGCTGAAGGGCGGAATTTATTTGCTGCCTCGAAGCTTCACATGGTTAAATATTTCAACGGTCGTTACGAATCCGCTCGTTCAGAACGCGTTCGTGATTTCCATCCTGCGTACGGCGATCGGTACGGCATTGGGCGTATTCGTTACCGGAATTTGCGCCTTCGGCCTGTCGTTTCGTTCGATTCCCGGCAGAAAGTGGCTGACGATCTATTTTCTCATTCCGATGCTGTTTTCCGGCGGTTTAATTCCCTACTTTATCACGATAAGAGATTTAGGGCTCGTGAACAATTTCTGGGTGTACATTATTCCGCATTTGTTAAATGTGTGGAATTTACTGGTCATGCGCTCTTTTTTCGAGAACATTCCGGAAGCGATTATTGAAGCCGCCGAGATCGACGGCGCCAATACGCTGCGCATCTTTTGGTCGGTCGTCATTCCGACCTCGATGCCGATGCTGGCCGCCATTACGTTATTCACGGCGGTATTCCACTGGAACTATTGGTTCGACGGCGCCTTTTTCGTCAACAGCCTGGAGCTGAAGCCGCTGCAGACGTTTCTGCAGACGATGCTTATTAACGCGGAAGCCGCGCAAAACCTGCGGCAAGGCGTCAACGCGGAAGCGATCAGCGACGCGGCCAGCAAAGCGGTTACGCCGATGTCGCTTCGGATGGCGGTCGTCGTGCTCGGCACGATACCGATTCTGCTTGTTTATCCGTTCCTTCAGCGCTTCTTCGTGCAAGGCGTGCTGATCGGCGGAGTGAAGGAATAATTGCCAACGTTTCGGTATGCGCCTCGCCGTACAAGGAACGGGCCCGTCCTTCGGCAGGTTCACCATACATGCAACAAGCTACTCGACCAAAAAACAATGCAGAGGGGTTTGAAGCGTTTGAGAAAACTGAGAATATTCCAATTGTTTATAGTAGCAGCCCTTGTCTTCTTAGCGGCTTGCTCGTCGGGCGGCGGATCGTCCGCCGGCCAAGCGAAGGAACCCGAGTCTTCGGAATCTGCGGAAACCGCGGCAGGCAGCGGCGGCGATAGCGATAACAAGCCGGCTGAAGAAAAGAAGGAGATCGAAGAAATTACGGTGCATGTCGGCATCAACTGGATTCCGCCGGTGCAAAATGACGGCATGTTCGACAAATTGCGCGCCGAAGCTTCCGGCGTGTATACCAAATGGACCTATGAAACAAGCGATAACGAGGATACCGGGCGCCGTTTGAAACTTACGAGCGGCGATCTTCCCGACGTATGGGCATTCTACGGTCCGAACGGTCCGGCGCAAGCGGATTTCTTGAACGCCGGCGTCGTGCAGCCGATCGAGGATTATTTGAATATGCCCGACAAATATCCGAACTTAGCCAAAATTCCGCAAGCCGTAAAAGACTACTCGAAAGCGGAAGACGGCCATACGTATTTCCTGCCGCTGTTCATCAATATCGAAGGCGGTACAAAGACGGACATTAAGGACGGCTTTTGGTATTGGGGACAACAAGGCATCTTCGTCCGTTCCGATATCTTGGAGCAGACGGGCATGACGAAAGACGACTTGGCGACGATCGAAGGCTTCGAGGCGTTTCTTGCAGCGGCGGCAAAGATCAAAGACGGCCAAGGCAATCCGATCATCCCGCTCACCATGGGCGACAACTTTAAGGGATGGCGCTCGATTGCGGCATCGTTCGGCGTGGAAACCGTGAACGAAGCGAGCGGCATGTTCCCGGACGGCCAAGGCGGCTTTATCGCGACGCGCGATCATGAAAACTATAAAGCGACCTGGCAGTGGCTCAACAAGATGTATAACAGCGGCTTGCTTGACAAAGAGGCGCCGACGCACAAGAAGGAGCTTTATTTGCAAAAGCTGACTACCGGCCGCGCGGCCGCATACATCGGCTCCATGTCCGATATTGCCGAAGCCGGATGGGCTCCAGCGGCGGACGAGAACGACGTAACGACCAAGTTCGAGGCGATCCCGTTCCCGAAGGTGCAAGGAGTCGGCAGCATCGGCGCCATCGAAGCGAATAACCCGCTTCCGTGGACCGGCGCTTACATTATGAAGGACGCTAATCTGGAAGCATCGCTTAAATATTTGGATTGGACGCTCGGCAACAACATTATGACGGTCAACTTCGGAACTCCCGGACCGGCTCCCGAGCATGTATGGGATTATGTCGACGACCAGAAGGTCGTTTGGAACTATCACGAAGAGTTTATCGACGACTTGACGAGCGGCGACGCGAACAAGCTTCAGAAATACGGTCAGCAGCCGTGGTATCTTGCGAACACGAACACGCCTGACGTTGACACGAACGAAACGAACGTGAAGAAGCTGAAATACAAGCTTCAGAAGAAGAACGGCATGCTGCTCGCAGCGCAAGGGATGAAGCGCGACGGCCATAACTATGACTCGGTGCCGGTGCTGCAAGGCGGAATCGTAGAGAAGTATAAGCCTGCCATCGATGCGATTGAAATGGAATATCGCGCGAAAATGTTGATCGCCAAACCGGCGGACTTCGAGAACGTATGGAACGCATACCGGAACGAGCTCGAGAAGAAGGGCAAGTGGAACGAATATAAAGCGGAATGGCTGAAGCAATACGAGGAATTTAACAAGCGAGTGCAGTATTAATATAGTAACTGCATGTAACGCGGCTGCCGAGGACAATCTCGGCAGCCTGTTTCCTTAAGGAGGAGTGTGCCGGAATGAATCTGATTGATTATCAGGGTATTTTGCAAGACGAGCTCGTGCAGCTGAAGGAGGAGGGGAGAGACACCGAGGCGCTGGAGAAGATGATTGCGGAGGCGGGTGCCTTGACCGATCCGGAAGCGGCCAAACGTGTTGCGGTAAAGCACTACGAGAATATGCTAAGCGGAAATGCTCCGATGCGGAAGGCGGATTTCCGCTATATCGAGCCCAACGATCTCGAATCGATTCAAGCGGAGAGCGCGGGGCGGGAGCAATCGGCGGCGGCGCGCGGTCCGACCGGCGAGACGTTAAACGATAAAATATACGGAGCGTGGCTTGCCCGATCCGCCGGCTGCCTGCTGGGCAAGCCGGTGGAGGGCTGGCCGAGGGAGTACATCCGGAGCTTGCTGCAGCAGAACGGCGGTTACCCGTTAACTCATTACTTCACGGGCCGTTATAAGCCTGTCGGGGTGGAGAACTGGATGGCGGAGGAATACGAACAGAATGCGATCGAGCTGTGCAAGGCGATGCCGCGCGATGACGATATGGACTATACGATTTTGGCGTTAAAGACGCTGGAAACGTTCGGCGGCGAATTTACGACCGAGAACGTCGGCACGATGTGGCTGCACAATTTGCCTCCGCTAATGACCTATACCGCGGAGCGGGCCGCCTACCTCAACTTGTGCGCAGGCATCGGGGTGCCTCAGGCTGCGGTATATATGAATCCATACCGCGAGTGGATCGGCGCGCAAATCCGAACGGATTTGTACGGATACGTCAATCCGGGCAATCCGGCCGCCGCTGCGGCAATGGCGTATCGCGACGCGGCGTTGTCCCATACCGGCAACGGGGTGTACGGAGCCATGTTTATCGCCGCGATGAACGCGGCCGCCTTCACCGAGAGCGATATCGGATCGATTATACGGGCGGGCATGTCCGTCATTCCGAAGCGCTCCAGATTATACGAAGCGATTGAATGGGTGCTTATGGTTCATGCGGAAGAGCCGGATTGGGAAAAAGCGGGCGACCGGCTGCACGAGAAGTTCGGCTGCTACCACCGCGTTCATACGATAAACAACGCCGCCATTGTAGCGCACGCCCTGCTTTACGGCGAAGGCGATTTGGAGCGCACCATTACGATCGCGGTCATGCTGGGGCTCGACACCGACTGCAACGGAGCGAGCGCGGGCTCGGTCATCGGGGCGATTGCCGGCGCCGCAAGCTTGCCTGAGAAGTGGATCAAGCCGCTGCACGATCAAATCGAAAGCTACATCGCGGGAGAGGGCGTTCCGCACATATCGAAGCTTGCGTCCAGAACGGCGAAACGGGTAAAGGCATAAGAGTGAAAGCGCTCACTTCTGTTCCGGAGATTGTGATATGATGGTTTCATCAATCATTTTATGGGGGTGGAGGAAGCATGGCATTTAAGGTTGCATTCATCGGAGCGGGAAGCATCGGGTTTACAAGAGGTTTGCTTCGAGACTTAATGACAGTCCCCGAATTTCATAACATCGAAGTTGCGTTTACCGACATTAACGAGCACAATTTACGGATGGTGACCGAGCTTTGCAGCCGGGATTTGCGGGAGAACGGCGTGCCGATTCATATTCAGGCCACGACGGACCGGCGGGAAGCGCTGCGGGACGCGAAGTACATATTTTGCACGATTCGGGTCGGAGGCTTGGAGGCGTTTGCAACGGATATCGACATCCCGCTCAAGTACGGGATCGACCAGTGCGTCGGCGATACGCTGTGCGCCGGCGGCATTATGTACGGGCAGCGCGGCATCCCCGTTATGCTGGACATCTGCAACGATATTCGCGAGGTTGCGGCGAAGGACGCGCTGCTGTTAAATTACGCGAATCCGATGGCCATGCTGACGTGGGCGTGCAACAAGTACGGCGGGGTGCGGACGATCGGCTTGTGCCACGGCGTGCAGCACGGGCACTGGCAAATCGCCGAAGCGTTCGGATTGAAGAAGAGCGAAGTGGACATTGTTTGCGCCGGCATCAATCATCAGACCTGGTACGTGCAAATCCGCCATCAAGGGGAGGATTTGACGGGCAAGCTGCTGGAGGCGTTCGAGCGCCATCCGGATTTCAGCCGCACCGAGAAGGTGCGAATCGATATGCTGCGCAGATTCGGCTACTACAGCACGGAGTCGAACGGCCATTTGAGCGAGTACGTGCCTTGGTACCGCAAACGGCCCGATGAAATCAAAGAATGGATCGACCTCGGCAGCTGGATCAACGGCGAGACGGGAGGGTATTTGCGCGTTTGCACCGAAGGCCGCAACTGGTTTGAAACCGACTTCCCGAACTGGCTGAAGGCTCCGGCTTATGAATATACGAGCGACAAGCGCAGCGAGGAGCACGGCTCGTATATATTGGAAGGGCTTGAAACCGGGCGGGTATACAGAGGGCACTTTAACATGGTCAACAAAGGCACCATTACGAATCTTCCGCCGGACGCCGTTATCGAAGCTCCGGGATATGTCGACCGCAACGGAATATCGATGCCGCAGGTCGGCGATTTGCCGCTTGGTCCGGCTGCGGTATGCAACGTCAGCATTTCGGTGCAGCGCCTTGCCGTCGAAGCGGCGGTGCACGGCGACGACATGCTGCTCCGTCAGGCGTTCATGATGGACCCGCTCGTCGGCGCCGTCTGCAACCCGAAAGAAATTTGGCAGCTCGTCGACGAAATGCTGGCCGCCCAAGAGCAATGGCTGCCGCAATATCAAGCGTCCGTTGCGAAAGCGAAGGAGCGGCTGGCCGGCGGTCCGCCGCTGCCGACCCGATCCTACGAGGGCGCCGCTCGCCTGAAAGTAAAATCGGTTGAGGAAATGCGGCAAAACCGGGAGGAAGCGACGAAAAATGCGTCGGAAGCCGACAAAGGCAAAGACCGGGCCGAGACACACTAGCGAATACACTTGAAAGGGGATTTACCGCCAATGGCACTAATACACTGCAATTTCTTTTCCGAATCGCTCGGACTGTCCACCTCGATGTATGTCATTTTACCGCAAGCGACACGGGCGCAAATCGGGATGGAGGGCAAATCGTTCGCCGATAAGCACCCGACGCTGTACCTGCTGCACGGGCTGTCCGACGACCATACGATCTGGCTGCGGCGCACGTCGATCGAACGGTACGCCGCATCCAAAGGCTTGGCTGTCGTCATGCCGGCGATCGACCGCAGCTGGTACACCGACATGAAGTACGGGAACAAATATTGGTCGTTCGTCAGCGAAGAGCTGCCGGCGATTGCCAGAACGTTCTTCCCGCTCTCGGACCGGAGGGAGGACAACTTTGTGGCGGGGCTGTCCATGGGCGGCTACGGCGCATTCAAACTAGGCTTAAGCTTGCCGGACCGGTTCGCCGCAGCCGCCAGCTTATCGGGGGCGCTCGATATGGCGGGACGCATCTTCGATACGCGCGAATATGAATTTGTTTTCGGCAGTCCGGAAGAGATGAAGGGCGGCCCGAACGACCTGTTCCATCTCGCGGAGCAAGCGGCTGCAAAGAGCAGCGATATCAAGCTGTTCCAATGCTGCGGCACCGAGGACTTCTTGTACGACGATAATTTGAAATTTTTGGACCACGCCCGCAAGCTGGGCTTGGAATTGACCTACGAGGAAGAGCCCGGCGAGCACGAATGGGGCTATTGGGATATGAAAATTCAACGCGTGCTTGAGTGGCTCCCGCTCCAAACCGGAAAATAATATGCAGATCGGTTCCTTTGCCGTCCCAATTTCATTGCTTTTATTCGCTGCAACCGCTCTGGCTGCGCATGCGGTTAACCGTCTGCGGCTGCGGCATCATCCCGGCCGCGGGGAGGTGCTGGACCGTGTTTTCACGGCGTCGGTCGCCGGCGTGCTGCTGTGGAAATTCAGCTATGTATTGTTTTATCCGCAGGAAACAATCGCGAATCCGCTATCGCTGCTTTACTTTGACGGAGGCAAAGCCGGCATATGGCTCGGCACGGCATTGTTCCTGGCAATCATCGGCTGGAATGCATGGAAGCGTACGACGCTGCGAAGAGAATATTTCGGCAGCGGAGCCGTCGTTATCGTTGCGGGAATGTTGTTTTGGGGCTTGTTCACGGCATACGAATCCCATAGCCTGCGTGCTGGTGAGGGCGCTCCGGAGCTTGTACTGGAGGCGGCCGGCGGCGGCGGGAGCGTCAAGCTTTCGGACTATCGCGGGAAGACGGTGCTACTGAACTTCTGGGCGTCGTGGTGTCCTCCTTGCCGGGCCGAAATGCCGCATCTGCAGCAATTGCACGATGCGCTTGAAGCGGCTGGGGATGACTCCGATGCCGTCGTGATTACGGTTAACCTGACCTCAACGGAGAAAAGCGCGGAGAACGTCAATGCGTTTCTAGGAAATAACGGTTATTCGTTTCCCGTCTTGCTGGACCCTGCGCACGAGGCCGCGGCATTGTATAACGTCAGAGTATATCCTACGACCTTCGTCATCGACGGCGAAGGCGTCATCCGCAAAACCATACCGGGAGCGATGACGCTGGAGACGATGGAGGACGCAATCCGCAGCGTAAAGCAGCCGAAACCAAATTGATATTGACGACATTTTGGAATATGATGAAAAGCAATACGCGAGCCGCAATCGGCAGGTGTATTGCTTTTTTCCTTAGACGGCGGTTTTGAACTTCGGCGATTCGGCCAATGATGATAACAAAACGGCGCAATGGGAGGATCACAATGTCTACATATCAAATGGCGCTGCACACGGATAAATACGAAATAAATATGATGTACGCTCACTGGATTCATGGAACGCTCAACAATAATGCCATCTTCGAAGTGTATTTCCGCAAGCCGCCCTTCGGCAACGGATACGCGGTTTTCGCAGGGCTGCAGCGAGTCGTTGAATACATACAAAACATCAAATTCGGAGACGAAGAAATCCAATATTTGCGGGAGCAGGAGGAGCAATATCAAGAAGCGTTTCTTGAGGAGCTACGGAGCTTCCGGTTTACGGGAAAGCTGCATTCCGTTCCGGAAGGAACGATCGTGTTTCCGAACGAGCCGCTGCTGCGCGTGGAAGGAAGAGTGTTTGAAGCGCAGCTGCTGGAGACGGCCATCCTTAATTTCGTGAACTACCAGACGCTTATCGCGACCAAAGCGGCCCGGGTTAAGCAAGCGGCAGGGGACGATATACTTATGGAGTTCGGCTCGCGCCGGGCGCAGGAAGCCGATGCGGCGGTTTGGGGAGCCAGAGCGGCTTACATCGCCGGATTCCATGCGACCTCCAACCTTCGCGCAGGGATGTTGTTCGGCATTCCGACGGCAGGGACGCATGCGCACTCCTGGGTGCAGGGGCATGACAGCGAGGAGGAGGCGTTCCTTGCTTACGCCGAGGCGATGCCGGATCAAGTCACGTTGCTCGTAGATACGTACGACACGTTAAAATACGGGGTGCCGAACGCCATTCGCGTTGCGAAGGTGCTGGAAAGTAAAGGAAAGCGGATGAAATCGATCCGGCTCGACAGCGGCGATTTGGCGTATTTGTCCAAGCAAGCGCGTGCCATGCTGGATCAGGCGGGCCTTCCTTACGTGAAGATCGTCGCCTCTAACGATTTGGATGAAAATATTATTTTTAACCTGAAGGCGCAGGGAGCGCAGATCGACAGCTGGGGAGTCGGCACGCAGCTCATTACCGGCGGCAGCCAAGCCGCGTTGGGCGGAGTGTATAAACTCGTGGCTTGGGAATCGGACGGGATGCTCAAGCCGGTTATCAAAATTTCGGGAAATCCGGAGAAAGTGTCGACTCCCGGAAAGAAAGACGTTTATCGAATCGTTAACCGGGAAACGGGGAAGGCGGAGGCGGATTACATCGCGTTTCCCGAGGAGGACGATATTCGCAGCGGAAAGCGGATCAAGCTGTTCGATCCCGTACATCCGTATATTCAGAAATATATCGAGCATTACGACGCGCCTCCGCTGCTTGAGCCGATCTTCGATCAAGGGCAACTGGTATACGAGCTGCCGCCCTTGGAAGAGACGAGAGAATACCATCGCAAGCAAATCGGCTTGTTCTGGCCGGAGTATCTCCGCAAGCTGAATCCGGAGGTGTATCCGGTAGATTTGAGCGAGAAGGTGTGGAAGCTGAAGATGGACATGATCCGCCAGTATCACGACCATGGAAAATAATCGAAGCTTCATTAAAAACGATACCCCGACCGCCCCGAAGCGACTGTTAACCGAAAGGGAGATCCGATATGAGCTTCCGTTCGATGCCGGCTTGGAAAGCCTGCTTTATATCGGTGAAGTGTGCCGCGCCGATTGGAGCGTATCGGGGCATTACCATGAGCATTTCGAGCTTTGCTGCGTTTGCGAAGGCAGCGGATGGTTCGCGATCGACGACGTGTTCTATGAAGCGCACGAAGGCGATTTGTTCATTACGAAGCCGGGCGAGCGCCACTGGGGCGGCGCCTTGGCCGGACAGCCGTTTCGGCTGTATTATGTCGGCTTCCGCTTGACGCATATGCGAAGCTTGGAGCTGGAGCTGTACCGGCTCGGCATGCAGCGAGTGGGCAGGGATACCGGCCGGGTTACGATTCGTTATTTCAACGACATCCTGGATGAAATCCAAAACAGCCGCAAACATCGCCAAGACATGGTGCAAGGCTTGCTGCTGCAATTGCTTGTCGCCGTCGTTCGCATTTACGCCGAAAACCGGGCGGGTCCGGTGGAGGATGTGGAGCGGCATGACGGACTCAATCCGATGATGACCCGAGTGCTCGATTACGTCCATTCCCGCTTGAGATACGACCTTAGGGCGGAGGAGATCGCTCAAGCGGCGCATGTGAGCCGTTCGCATCTGGCCAGGGAATTCAAGCAGCGGTTGGGGCAGTCGGTCGGCGAGTACATTCGCTCCCTATGCATCGACAAAGCGAAAATCAGCCTCCGCGAAACGTCGGATTCGATTCAATCGATTTCGGAGAAACTGAACTTTTCCTCCATCCATTCCTTCAGCATTTATTTTAAACGGCATACCGGCTATGCTCCGCAGGAATACCGCAAGCATACGGCAGGAGTACGGCCTCGGACAAAAGAGCGTCCAAATGATACAATCGTTTAAAAACGCGATGTCTTTGTTAAAAGACTTCGCGTTTTGCTTTGTTTACGATGATTGCAGAAAGAGATTTTGGGTAATGTCGAGGAGGCTGCATTCATGGATCAAGTATTGCCAAGCGAGAAGGACGTGGCTTTTTTTAAAGAGCAAGGGTATTGGGTGTCGCCCAAAATCATTAGCGACGAAAGGCTTGCTGAAATTATCGAGCATTCGGAAAAGGTGTATGACGGCATTTACGAAAGAGGAAGAGCTCCTTGGTCCGGTTGGACCAGAGGGGACAATCCGCGGGCGCTCAGAAAAACGGACAACTCCCATTGGGCCGACAACGTGCTGATGGGCGTTGCGACCGACCCGGTCATCGGAGAAATCGCCGCGCGATTAATGGAAACGGACTGCATCCGGCTGTGGCATGACCAGTTGTTGTACAAACCGGGCAGAGGTCCCGGCAAGGAAACGGCCAATGTCGGATGGCATCAGGATTACTCGTACTGGCAATGCGCGGCGGAGCCGTCTTTAGTCACCGCTTGGGTCGCGTTTACGGACGTCGATTTGACCAACGGCTGCATGCAGGTCATCCCGAGAAGCCATCGGTGGGGACTGCGCCGCATCAGCGATTTTTTCGAGCAGGATTTGGAGAAGCAGCAGCGGGAGATGGACTTGCCGGACGGAGAAGCGTTCGTGACGCAGCCGCTCATCATGAAGGCCGGTCAGGTCAGCTTTCACCACGCGCTCACGGTTCACGGCAGCGGCGCCAATATGACCGATCAGCCGCGCCGGTCGATGGCCGTCCATCTGATGACGGGCGATACGAGGTATCGGAAGGGAAGCCGTTCGGAGGGGCATATGAACGTGCAGCTGTTGAACGGGAGCGACGGAGACATTTTTCAAGGGGAGCCTTTCCCGGTATTGTACAGCCGTATTAAATAAACAAATTGACACGTAAAATGGCATGCCTTTTGGCACGCCATTTTTTTGTTGATGTATCGGGGGTTATCGTTCACAGGCGACGAGAGTTGAAACAGTAACACCACAGGTTGCCGGGCAATGAATGCGGCATGTGAAATCGCAAGGAGATCTTGTTTAAGATTTTAAATATCGGCACTCGTCTCGAAAAACACGCTGAGAAGAAAACCGACCGTAATCAGAGATGCAAAGAAAGAGACGATTTTCATCCAAAGTAATCGTCTTCGCGTCGTCATGTCTTCGGTTATGTTTAGAAAACCATCGGATGTCAGCCAAAAATAAGACAGTATAATCATCAGTACGATGACCGCCCTCGCAATATCCGAAGTACTGAAATTGCTGAACATCGATCGAAGCTTACCCTCGAGTACATGATGCACAATCCGAAAATAGAATGCAGGAAAAAGTAGTGCATGAAAATTTTGATATGATGTTCCTCCTTATTTGCGGCCGTCTACACAACCCATTCTCGCCCAAAAATAAAAACGGCATGCCAATAGGCACACCGTTGGAACTAGCAACACTACAAGTTGCTATCAGGCCGATTTATAAGCGATCTTGGAATTTAGCATCACTAGGAGTTGCTATCGGTGACAAAACGGGCCCCAAACCCATCATTTCGCACCAATAGCAACTTGACGTGTTGCTATTTTCGGGACATGCCCATTAAATCGCCCGATAGCAACATGAGGTGTTGCTATTTTGTTTTACGACAATACGCTTCTTAGGAATTCCGCGGACTTCAGGATGCCTTTGCGTTCCTTCTCCAGCGACCCCCAATAGCGGTGATCCTCGAGCTCGATGCAGACCGCGCCCTTGTACCCGAGCCTCTCCAGCCGGATCGCCACCTTCGTCCAGTCGACCTCGCCGTCACCCGGAATCGTATACCGCCAGGAGCCTTCGGAAAAGCCGTACTTGGCGCCGAACGTAGCGGGCAGTACGCCGCATTCGTACAATTCGTCCGTCAATATTTCCGTGTCTTTGCCGTGGCAATGATTGACCCGCTCGCCGAACTCGGACAGCGCCCGGATGTAATCGATGCCGAGCCGGACGAGGTGGGAGGGATCGTAATTCAAGCCGAAATGCTTGGACGGGATCGCGTCAAACATGGCCCGCCACATTTCGGGAGTGCAGCCGATCGTCGGGTACTCCGGCGCCGGTCCCGGCCAGCCTTCAATCGCAATGTATACGCCCGTCTGCTCGGCATGGCGGACGACCTCGGGGAACGTTTCTTTCCAGATGGCAAACGTATCCTTGCGGGACTGGCTGCGGTCCTCCGGCACGAGGCACATGAACAGGACGGAAGCGCCCAGCTCCTTCATGACGTCCATCTGGCCGGTAACGGCTTTGAGCGCATCCGCCCGCCGCTGCTCATCCTTGCTCAGCAGCTGTGCGGTGCTCGACGCGTCTACGGAGCCAATGCCGATCCCGGCTTGGGAGCACGCTTGCAGCACTTCTTGGTTCAAATAGGGCACGTCGAGCACGTCAAGGCCGGCCTCCGCCGCCCAGCGCGCCGTCGCTTCGATGCCTTCCGACCCGATCTTGGGCGGAATTCTCATTCCGATCCGAAAGCTCATCGTTTAATTCTCCTTCCCGAGCGGATCATAGCCGCCTGCACGGTAAATCGACTCCGTCAATTGAACGACCTTGAGCGCGAATTCGCCGGGAACGAGCACCTCGTGCCGCCCTTGAATCGCATCGATAAAGCTTTTGTCCTGATTGGTCGTTTGCTTCGGAAGCTCGGGGTATTCCGCGGGCTCTCTCAAGCGGCGGATGCTGATTTTGCCGTTGTCGAAGAAGATGCCCCCCGTTTCGCCGCAAAATACGTACGTCTCGTGCCAGCAAGGCGCATGTCCGACAATATTGACGCCGGCGACCGCCCCTTCGGCGAATCGGATCGAAGTGAACGAGTCGATTTCGACCGGCGTATTTTGATTGTGCAGTGTCGATTGGACCTCTACCGGCGTTAAGCCGGTCGTCCACAGCAGCACGTCGATAATGTGGCTGCCGGAATCCATCAGCATGCCGCCGCCCGACAGCTTCGGATCTTGCCTCCAGAGCCCTTTCGTGCCTTGTGCCCACTCCTGGTACAATGAAGCGGTTACAGAAGTGAGCTTTCCGATGACTCCCGACTGGATCGCTTCTTTTATAAATAAAAATTCAGGCTGGAAATGGCGCTGATACGAAACTTGAAGCAGCTTGCCATTTCGTTTGGCGGTTTCGATCAGCTCCGCCGCTTCCGTCGACGAGCAAGTCATCGGCTTCTCGATCAGCACATGCCGGCCGCTGTTCAGCACATCCGTCGCTTGCCGGAAGTGGAGCGTATGCGGAGAGCAGATGACAACCGCGTCCATGTTTTCTTTTTCCAGCATATCTTGGTACTGCTCGTATTGAGCTACTCCGTCCAGCTGGAGATTTTCCACAAATTTTTGCCTGCTTGCTTCGCTGGTATCGCAGATCGCGACGATTTGCGCGTCCTCCAGCTCCAGCATCTGCCTTCCGTGCCAGTTCGAAATGCCGCCTGTTCCGATAAAACCGACTCTTACTTTTTCCATTGTTAATCAGCCTCCCTCTACTCTCTAAGAGTGTATGTACCGTCTACTGACGATAGACAAGAACTTCTATCTGAAAAAGGAATTTCCTGCAATTGGCGTGACTTTCTTTTCGGATAGGAGTATCTTTGTTTTACGACAATATAACGGGGAGGAGAGCGAATGGCTTTTTTCGGCAAATATATACGAAAATACTGGAAGCTGTTTTTCGTTGCGATTGTATTTTTGACGCTGGAAGCGGCCGCCGATTTGCTGCTTCCGACGATTCTCGCCAACATTATCGACGAAGGCGTCGCCGTAAAGCGGATGGATGTCGTGCTGCGCCTTGGCGGCGTTATGCTGCTCATTACGGCTGCGGGCGCGCTTGGGGCGTGCGTTCGAAATATTATTGCAAGCCGCGTGTCCCAGCAGTTCGGAGCGGAGCTGAGGTCCGACTTGTTCCGAAAAATTCAGAGCCTGTCCTTTCAAAACTTAGATAAATTTGAAAGGGCTTCCTTAATCACTCGCTTGACGAACGATGTAAGCCAGGTTCAGAACTTTGTGAACGGAATGATGCGGATTTTCGCCAAGGCGCCGATTCTTGCCGTCGGCAGCTTGATTATGGCGGTGCGGCTGAATTTGGGGTTGGCGTCGATCCTTGCGGTAGCCGTACCGATTGTGGCTGCGCTGATCGCAATCAATCTGCACATCGGCTTTCCGCGCTTTATGAAGGTGCAGGAAGCGCTCGACCGCGTGAACCGGGTAATACGGGAATATTTGTCCGGCGTTCGGGTCGTGAAAGCGTTCAACCGGTTTGACTACGAAGTGGATAAATTCAATGGAACGAACAAAGCGTTTCAGAAACAGTCCATCCAAGTGATGCGCTTAATGTCCATCTTCAATCCCGCCATTATGTTAACGGTCAATTTCGGCATTATCGCGGTCATTTGGATCGGCGGGCTTTGGGTGAACGAAGGCAGGCTGCAGGTCGGCGTCATCGTCGCGTTCATTAACTATATGACCCAAGTTTTGTTTTCGCTCATGATGATTTCCATGGTGTTCGTTATGTTCGTCAGAGCGAGAGCCTCGGCGTCGCGGATCGGCGAAGTGTTTGCGGAAAAGTTAAGCATGACATGGAACGAGGGCATTTTGCCGAAAGAAGATGAGGATGTAAAAGGATTAATCGAATTCGACAACGTAACGTTCTCATACCAAGCCGGCGGGGGAACGCCGGTGTTGAAAAATATAAGCTTTACCTGCAAGAGCGGCACGACGGTAGGCATTATCGGTTCGACGGGCTCCGGAAAGACAAGCTTGGTATCGCTCATCCCGCGCTTTTACGATTGTGTTTCCGGCGCAGTGAAGGTGGCGGGGGTCGACGTGAAGACGACGGATCCTCAAAAGCTTCGCGAAAAAATCGCAATCGTTCCGCAAAAATCGATCCTGTTTTCCGGAAGTATTATCGATAATATTCGATGGGGCAAGGAGAACGCTTCCATGGAGGAGATTGAGGAAGCTGCAAGATTGGCGGAGGCGCACGATTTCATCCGTTCGCTCCCGGAGGGCTACGATACGATCTTGGGGCAAAGAGGGGTAAACCTTTCGGGAGGCCAGAAGCAGCGTATCTCGATCGCCAGAGCGCTCGTTCGCCAGCCGGATATTCTCATTCTGGACGATTGCACCAGCGCGGTCGACATAGCGACGGAAGCGAGAATTAAGGAAGGTTTGAAACGGGCCGCGAAAAATCTTACTTGCGTCATGATCGCGCAGCGGATTACGTCCGTCATGGACGCCGACAGCATCATCGTGCTTGATGAAGGGGAAATTGTCGGAACCGGCACGCATTCGGAGCTTCTTCAGCATTGCCAGGTATACAAAGAGATTTACGATTCGCAAGTAGGCAAGGAGGTGAGGGCAGGTGGCGGAGCAGCGTCCTAGAGAAGCTGGTGAACGGCCGGTTCAGCCGATGCGCGGTCCCGGACCTGGCCCCGGACCTGGCCCCGGACGTCCTGGGCCGGGCGGCGGTTTCGGCGGACATCACAGAGGCCCCGTGGTCAAGCCGAAAAATTTCAGAGCGACGATCAAGCGGCTGTGGCTGTTTTTGAGCGGGGAGAAAAAACGGCTTGCGTTCATCTTCTTCTTGATATTGTGCAGCTCGGCGCTTACGTTGGTCGGCCCTTATTTGATCGGTGTGGCGATCGACGCCATGGCCGAAGGCAGCGGGGCGGTAAACTTCGGCTTGCTGCAATTGGCGGTGCTGGCGCTCGCGGCCGCCTACATTACCGACGCTTCGTTCTCCTTGACGCAAAGCTGGATGATGGCCGGCATTTCGCAGCGGATGGTCATGAGACTCCGCGGCGCGATGTTTCAAAAGCTTCAAACACTGCCCCTCGCATTTTTCGATTCGAGACCGACCGGCGAAGTGATGAGCCGCGTGTCCAACGACGTCGACAATGTGAGCAATACGGTGTCGCAAACGACGGTACAGCTCATGTCCGGCTCCATTGCAATCGCAGGCTCATTGGTGATGATGCTCGTGTTAAGCCCGATTCTTACGGCGGCGACGCTGATTACGGTCCCGCTCGTTTACTTTCTGGCGCGCACCGTGACGAAGCGAACGAAGCTGCTGTTTAAAGAGCAGCAGGCGCAGCTCGGGATGCTGAACGGCCACATCGAAGAGACGATCTCGGGCTTGGAAATGGTCAAAGCGTTCAATCAGGAGGAACAGTCGATTGAACAGTTTGAAGCGGTGAACGGAAAATTATACGAAGCGAGCTTAAAGGCGCAAATATGGTCGGGCTTCCTGATGCCGCTGCTTAGCGTCATTAATAACTTGGGCTTTGCGGCGGTGGCGATCGTCGGAGGGATTTTGGCCGTGAACGGCCACATTACGGTCGGTGTCATTGCGAGCTTTCTGAGCTATTCCCGCCAATTCGTCAGACCGTTGAACGAGCTTGCGAATATGTACAACATATTGCAATCGGGCGTGGCGGGCGCGGAACGCGCCTTCGAGGTGCTTGACGAGAAGGAAGAGCCGGACGACCCGCCGGGTGCCGTGGACCTTGTTCATCCGCGAGGCCATGTCGAGTTCCATGACGTCAGCTTCGGCTACCGGCCGGATGCGCCGATTTTAAAGCACGTCAGCTTCGAAGCGGAGGAAGGAAGCAGCTCGGCGCTCGTCGGGCCGACGGGAGCGGGCAAGACGACGATCGTCAATTTATTGACGCGTTTTTACGACGTGACGGAAGGAACCATTACGATCGACGGACGGGATATTCGCGAATATACGCGCAGCAGCCTGCGCCAAACGTTCGGCATCGTCCTGCAGGACACGTATTTATTTTCGGGAACGATTCTCGAAAATATAAAGTACGGCAAGCCGGACGCTACCGACGAGGAAGTAAAGTCGGCGGCCAAGCTCGCGAACGCCGACGGCTTTATTCAGCGCCTTCCGCTGCGATATGAAACGCAGTTGTCCGAGAACGGGGGCAATCTAAGCCAAGGCGAGCGGCAGCTGCTTGCGATCGCCCGGGTCATTTTGGCGAAGCCGTCGATACTCATTCTCGACGAAGCGACGAGCAGCATCGACACCCGGACGGAGCAGCACATCCAGAACGCGCTGCTTCAGCTCATGGAGGGCCGCACAAGCTTCATCATCGCACACCGGTTAAATACGATTCGCGGCGCGGATACGATTATGGTTATCGATCGCGGCGAAATTGCCGAAATGGGCACGCATGACGAGCTGTTCGAGCGAGAAGGAGCGTACTACCGTATGTTCATTCACCAATTTAAAAACTTGGAAACCGCATAAAGGGCGGCAAACATAATTATTTACGGGTTAGTCAAACCGGCGCGTCATTTCATTCGTTACCTTGAGTGAGGTCTGAAAGAGACCATCTTTTCCACTTAAGGAGGAGTTAACGGATGAAGACGCGCTTTATGTTTGTTCTTGTATTGTTGCTCGCGATCGGTACGGCATTGCCGGTATCCGCCCATTCGGAGGCGGAAGCCGCAGTGAAGTCATCTCTTGCGCTTTATGTTGACGGGAAAAAAATCGACGCAGGCTTGCCGATGTACACGGTAAACAACTCGCTGACCGTTCCAATTCGGGTCGTTTCCGGCCGGCTCGGGGCGACTGTCGCATGGGATCAGCGTTCGCAAACGGTTACGTTGAAGAAGGACGGCAATACGATCGTTCTGCCCGTCGGCAGCCATACGGCGAAAGTGAACGGGGCGGACCTTGATCTTCCGGCTGCCGCCTATGTTAAAAACGGAACGACGTACGTGCCGATTCGATTCGTATCCGAGCTGTTCGGCTTGAATGTAAATTACGATCAAAAGCAAAAGACCGTGAAGCTCGCCAAACAGACGGAGCCTTCCGTTATGGTGGCAGGCGTTGCGGAAGGCGCCGTATACACGGCCGATAAAGTAACGGTGTCCGTCGTAGCCGTAAACCATGAGCTTGCCGATTTCCGCAAGGTTACCGAGCCGAAGAAGGGGCAAGGGCATATTCATATTTGGCTTGATCAAGACGTGTCCGACGCCAAAATCGCCACGAAGGTCGTCTCCGGCGATCCGGTAAGCTTTGACGTAAAGCCCGGAAAGCATACGCTGACGGTGCAGCTGGTCGGGAACGATCATAAGCCGGTGATGCCGGAGGTCAAGCGGGTCATACGCTTCGAGACGAAAGCAAGCGGAGGCGGGCAAGCAACGTCCGTAAAACCGGCCGTGCATGAAGTGACGATTTCGGATTACGCTTTTGCTCCCGAAACGCTGACGGTTAAAAAAGGCGACACCGTAAAGTTTACGAACCGGGACGACGTTAAGCATACCGCTACGTCGGACGGACATTTTGACAGCGGCTTGTTGGCCGATGGGGACTCCTTCGAGGTGACGTTAAAGGAAGCGGGCGAGTATGACATTTACTGCAAGCCGCATCCGATGATGAAGATGAAAATCATTGTGGAATAAATATGAGCAATGGTATGATAGCGGCAGATTCTTTCATCCGAGACGGGCATCCGACTACGCATCAAACCAGAGGTGCCGTCATGCAGCCGAAAAGCGATGCCGAACTCGTTGCGTTGATTTGCAACAAATCGAAGCCCGCACTGGAAGAACTGTACGACCGATATGTACGCCTCGTCTATTCGTATGCCTATAAAGCGACAAACAGCGAGCAGGCGTCCAAAGATATCGTGCAGCAAGTATTCGAACGTCTTTGGACCTCCGCCGCCCGTTACGATGCCGATAAAGGACAATTCGTAAACTGGCTGATCACGCTGACGAGACGGATCGCAATCGATATGCTCCGCAAGCCGGAACGGCGCGAGGTGCCTACGCCGCTGAGCGAAGAGCATTTGCCTGACGACGAAGGCTTCGACGAGCTGCTGGCGAATCGGGAGGCGGTGCGCGAAGCGTTCGCGCGGCTTTCGGAGAAGCAGCGGCTGCTGCTCGAGCAAATGTATTGGAAGGGCCGCACGCTGAAGGAAATTGCGGACGATTTCGGCGAGCCGATCGGTACTTTGAAGAGCAGGCTTCACGAGGCGCTGAAATCGATGCGCGCATTTCTGGACGATCGGGAAGGAGGGGGGCGCCATGCCGCAACACCGGCATCCGGCTTGTGAGCTGCTGATCGATGTCGTCAGCGGACAATGCACGCCGTCGCAGCGAGAGCAGTTTACGGCTCATCTGGACGCTTGCCCTTCCTGTTCCGATGAATATGCGGGCTTAAGGGACATATGGGATCATTTGTACTTGGCGCAAGAGGAGCTCGAACTCCCGGCTTCATTAAAAGGGGATGTACTGAGCTCTATATTCGAACCGGGGCGGACACGTTCTCAGTCAATAGCGAGGCGGCGTTATTCCAAACGGTTATTTTGGATTCCCGCCGCCGTCGTCCTCTTGTTGATTACGTCGATCAACGGTTATTTTTTCTACGAAACAAGACAAACCGCGCCTGCTGCGCTCAATGAACCGGCAAAGGTAATCGAGTTGTTCCGGTTGACCGCAAGCGGAACCGGCGTATCCTTTGACGGGTACGGTGTCGCTTGCATTGTCGAACGGAGCGGGAAGCGGGAGCTGATCGTTTACAGCTACGGGCTGCCTCGTACGGAAGGGGACCAGGCTTATCAGGTATGGCTTCTGCGTGACGGAATCCGTACCAATGCCGGGACGTTTCACGTTGAGGAAGACGGATTCGGCGTCCTAACGTATCCGCTCGGGAAGTCGATCGGCTTCGACAGATTGGGAATAACGCTCGAGCCCGATGCGAACGGGAGCGAGCCGCGCGGCAAGAAGGTTTTGGGATCGTAGTCATAATGAAGGGAGCAGCCTTTGCGGCAGCTCCCTTCATTAACGATATAGAGGTTAAGGAACTCCGTTCGAATACTAACGGAAACGAACGGGTCAACCCCCTAAGTTTGGACACTTTCCACGTCCATTCTTCCGCATTCACATCAAAGCGCAATTTTTTTCGGATTGATCTTGCCTGACATCACCATTTCTAAGTAAGTCTTAGGCGGCCAATCCTGAAGACTACCGTGAATTCGTACGTTGTTGTAATAACGGATAAATCGATCTACCTCTGCAAATGCTTCTTCGTAATCTTCAAAGCAATTGCGGAGGTAGCACTCCCTCTCAAGAATGCTGTGGAATGATTCAATGTACGCGTTTTTGTTTGGCGAGTGATTCGGAATCCGTTCATGTTCCACACTCATCTGTTCACAGAAGGCGTGGAATGCCTTACTGACGAACTGTGGACCGTTATCCGTGCGAATAACAAGCTGTTGTGTTTGGGTATGTACTTTGCGCTTTAGGAGCGCTTTCTGTACTGTCCTCATGATATCATTTGTATTGCAGGATTTGCCTTTGTGGTACGCTACAATGTTTCGATCAAATACATCAATAATGCTTGCTAGGTAGAAATGACGGCGTTTCCCAGCTACATAACCGTACTTAATGTCTAACTGCCACAATTGATTAGGGCCGGTCACAACACGATTATTCGCAACCCGCTTAGGTACTGGATTCGTGATTTCACGTTGTGGATCGAGAATTCCGAGTTCTTTACAAAGGCGATAAACCTTCTTTTTGTTTATGATTAAGTTGTATGTTCGGCGCAGCAACACCGTCAGTTTTCGGTAGCCAAACGCTGCGTTGGGACCCTGGACCAAACGTCTCAGATACCCTTTAATCCGGGCGTCCTTGACAATATTTCCACTCTTGTCTTTAGAGAAGCCAGGGATCGGTCGTCCTTTGCCAACGGGCTGTTGCCGCTCTGGGTGCTTCTTATGGTAGTAATATGAGGAACGCGGTACTTCACAGATACGGCACACCGTCGAAACAGGATAGCCCTGAGCGATCCAATGTAAAGCTACTTGAAGTCGGGATAC